>JAYOIK010000049.1:0-26552 GCA_038118725.1 Alphaproteobacteria bacterium
CCGCACATCAACATACTATTTAGCTCAGACGGACTCCCGCCCGCGCACTTAAACCAATCGCGGGCGGTCTCGCTTGTCCGGCGCGGGTGGATTTGAGATAAGGTCACCTTCGATCATATGGTGGATCAACGCCCAGGGAGTACCAGTGCGTGGAAACGGAAACGCCAGCGACGACCGTCTCCTCGGACACGACAGAAATGGCGTGGTCGAACGACACGGTCATGGCACGGATCGAAGCGTGGCGAGCCGCGGGGAAGAGCATAGGCTTCACGAACGGATGCTTCGATATCTTGCATCCCGGTCATGTGTCGCTCATGCGCCAAGCACGCGCCGCTTGCGACCGGCTTGTCGTCGGTCTTAACAGCGATGCATCGGTGCGGCGGCTAAAAGGCCCGAACCGGCCACTGCATGACGCGCACTCCCGAGCGGTCGTGCTGTCCGCCCTGGCCGATGTCGACGCCGTTGTGATTTTCGAAGAAGACACGCCGGAACAGCTCATTAAAGCGGTACGACCCGACGTTCTGGTCAAGGGCGGCGACTATACCGTGGAAACAGTGGTGGGAGCCGATTTCGTCCGGGCGAATGGTGGCCGGGTGCTGCTCGCCACGTTCCGGCAAGGTCACAGCACCACGAACACAATCAACAAAATGGCCGCGGGAGAATAGGTCCGGGAGGACGCTTACCGCCCCTCGAAAACCGGCTTGCGCTTATTCATGAAG
This sequence comes from Alphaproteobacteria bacterium, assembly GCA_038118725.1. GTDB lineage: Bacteria > Pseudomonadota > Alphaproteobacteria > Thalassobaculales > Thalassobaculaceae > JADHLJ01. The sequence goes on from JAYOIK010000049.1 coordinate 720, forward strand.
GCTTCCTGACCTTCCTGATAGTCGCGGCTGTCGAAGCAAGCCTTGGTCAAGGCATCCACCAGGTCCGAGTCGAAAGCCGCGTCATCCTTCAGAAGCTCATTGACCGTCAGCTTGGAAGCCCGCATCGACAAGGGCGCGTTCTCGGCGATCCGGTCGGTCATGTCGGCGACCGCGGCGTCAAGGCCGTCAACCGGAACACAGGCATTGATCAGCCCCATCGCCTCGGCCTCGGCCGCCGTGTAGCGCTTGGCGGTGATCAGGATCTCCTTGGTCTTGGAGGGTCCCACCAAGGCCATGAGGTTGCCGAGATTGACCCGGTCATAAGCGATCGACAAGCGGGCCGCGGGAACGCCGAAGGTCGAATCGTCGGAAGCGATGCGAATATCCGCCGCCAAGGCGATACCCAGCCCGCCGCCCATGCAGAAACCGCGGATCTTGGCGATGAAGGGTTTCTCGCAATCCAACATCTTGCGCCGACCACTCATGGAAATCTTGGCGTATTCCGCCGCCGCCTCGGCGTTTGAACGGTTTTCCTTGAACTGCGAGATATCCGCGCCGGACGCGAAGGCCTTGTCCCCGGCCCCCTCCATCACCACGCACCGGATCGCGGGATCCGCGCCGAAGGCATCGAACGCCTCGGAGATGCCCTGCCACATCTCCAGGGAGATCGCGTTACGACGCTCGGGATTGTTGATCGTGATCCGCCCCACCGCGCCATCGGCCTCGGCAAGGATCTTTTCGGTGGAAAGCTTCATGACCGTCCTCGATTGTTGTCGGCGCGCCTCAAGGCGAATTGCCGGGCGTGTTCGACGGCTTTATACGCGTGCCGATCACGCCTCGCAATTCACCCCGTCGCCGGCGTCACCCACCCTAGATGACATTCGCCTCGCGCAGGCTTTTGATCTCGTCCGCGGCGATTCCCAGGTCCGTGAGAATCTCGTCCGTGTGCTGGCCAAGATCCGGCGTCGCTGAGTGCATCTTCTGCGGTGTGCGCATCAGCTTGGCGGCTTGACCCACGACCTTGAGTTTCCCGAGCCGGTGATGCGTTACTTCCGGGTCCATGTTGAGGGTTTGAACCTGAGGGTCGTTGAAAACCTGTCCCATGTCGTGGATCGGGCCGCACGGCACGCCCGCCTCGGCGAAGGCCTCCACCCAATGCTGGGTGGTGTTCTTAACCGTATAGGCGGAAATCTCGGCGTTGATCCGTTCGCGATGAGCCGTCCGAGACTCATTGGTCTTATAGTCCGGGTTCTCATAGATCTCCATCGAACCCAGGGTCTCGCACATCCGCTTCAGCAGGTGATCCGCCGAGGCTTGAATATTGATCAGGCCGTCGGAGGTCGGGAACACGCCGGTTGGCGTATTCGTCGGATGGTTGTTGCCCTCTTGCCCCGGCACCTCGCCGGCTTGGATATAGCGGGCGGCCTGCAGATCCATCATCATGATCTGCGCTTCCAGCAGGGACGTGTTGACCCATTGGCCCTCGCCGGAAACCTCTCGCTCCAGCAAGGCGACGAGGATGCCGTAGGCCAGATTGATGCCGGCGGTCAGATCGGCGATCGGTATGCCGACACGTACCGGCCCGTCGCCGGGCATCCCGGTTACCGACATCAACCCTCCCAATCCCTGCGCGATCTGGTCGAGGCCGGCGCGCTTGGCGTAGGGGCCGGTCTGGCCGAAACCCGAGATACTGCCATAGACGATCCTCGGATTGACCGCCTTCACGGTCTCGTAGTCGATGCCGAGCCGATGTTTGACGTCGGGCCGGTAGTTTTCGATCACAACGTCGGCTGACTTGGCCATTTCCAGGAAGATCTCGCGGCCCCGCGCTTCCTTGAGATTCAAGGTCATCGAGCGTTTGTTGCGATGCAGATTCTGAAAATCAAACCCGTCGCGCGGCCCGCCCAACGGGATCTCCGACAACGCCGGCGGCTGCTCGATCTTGATCGTGTCGGCGCCCCAATCGGCGATCATCCGGGCGGCGGTGGGTCCGGCGCGGGCCCGGGTCAGATCTAGTACCTTGAAACGCGATAGCGCGGCCTTGTTCGCCGTCATGTCCAGTTCCTCCACCGATCGAGCGTCACGCGCGTTGGAAATGCCTCCAGAAACCGTCGAATGACGGGAGACAGTCCAAGTGTGGCATCCCCTAGGTCTGGAGACAATGCCGCGCGCTCAGTCTTCCGGGTCGGGAGCCTGTCTGGTCGCGGTCAGGCCGGTTGGCTGTCCGACCACCACGAAGGTCAGATCCTCGGCCCTGAACAAGCGCTTGGCGACCCGTTTCAGATCCTCGGCGGTGATCGCCTCGATGATCGCGGGACGGCGGTCGATATAGTCGACGCCGAGATCCTGACGCTGAATGGCCGTCAGAACGCCGGCAATGGCGCCGGAGTTGCTGAAGCGAAGATTGTAGGATCCGTTGACATAATCCTTGGCGTCGCGAATTTCCTTGTCGGTCGGGCCTTCCGCGCCGAACCGGGCCCATATTGACTTCAACAGATCGATGGTTTCCGCGACCCGGTCATTGACCGTCGAGACACCACCGACAATCAGCGCGGAATGATCAAGCGGCAGCGGATAAGCCGAGATACCGTAGGTGAGGCCACGTTTTTCGCGAATCTCCTCGGTCAATCGCGACCCGAAGCCACCGGCGAGAACCTCGAACAGCAAAGTCGCGGCATACCAATCCGGATCCTCCCGCGCGATCCCCCGGTGCCCGAACACCACGACGGATTGCGGCACCGGACGCTCCACGATCATCATGTCACCGGTGAAGTCGACCTGGATTTCGGGAATCTCGGGCATGCCGGAAGTCACGGGGAGCGTACCGAAAACCTCGTCCAGCATCGTGCCCAAGCGGTCCGGCGTGATGTCACCGACAACGCCTATGAAAAGCTTGTCCTTGGCGAAAACGCGGCTGGTGAATCCCTTCAGGTCCTCGGCCGTCATTCCGGATAGCGAGCCGGACGTCCCGCGTCTGGGCTCGCCATAGGGGTGGTCGGGAAACGCCGCCTTCCACCAGACCCGGCCGGCGATACGGTTGGGATTCTCCTTGCGGCTTCGCAATCCGGCCAGGATTTGGCCACGAACTCTTTCTACAGGCTCGGCGTCGAACCGGGGTTCCGTCAGAGCCAGGCGAAGCAGGCGAAAGGCCTGGTCGCTGGTCTCGGTCAGGGTGGTCAGACCACCGGAAAAACCGTCGGTATTGGCGTCGAAGGAGAGCGAGATCGAGTCGTCGGCCAAAGCCTTCTGAAACGCCGTGGAATCAAGCGGGCCGGCGCCTTCGTCCAACAGACCCGAGGCCATATAGGCCAGGCCCTTCTTGCCCACGGGATCGGCGCTGGAGCCGCCGAGAAAAGTCATGCGCAGGGTGATGATCGGGTTCTTGTGATCCTCAACCAGCCAAGCCTTGATACCGCCCGGGCTTGTCACCTTGGTGATTTCAAAGGCCCCCGCGACCGGCGTCCAGGCGATGACCGCGGCCAGAACCGCGCCGATAAGTTCCCATCGGCTCATTGCGCGCCCTCCGGCAACAGAATGCTGGTCACCGATCGCTCTGGTTTGAGAACCGCCCGCGCCGCCGCGAGGACATCATCGGCGGTAACCGTCGCGATGCGTTCCGGCCAGGATTCGATGTCCTCGATGCTTAGACCCGAGGCCAGGGCGGCGCCGATGATGCGCGCGGGAGCGGTGACGCTGTCGCGCGCGAAGATGGCGGACCGAGTGAGACGCTTGATCGCCGAGGCGACTTCGTCCTCGCTCACCCCGTCCTTCAGGAGCTCTTCGATCTCGCCATCGATCGCCGCTTCCACATCCTCGACGGTCTTGCCCTCGGCGGGGCTGCCGTAAAAACCAAAAGTCGAAGGTCCGATATCGTCGCCGCCATACCAGCTGCCGGCGGAGACCGCGAGCTTGCCCTCGACCACCAGCGACCGATACAAGCGGCTCGTCGTACCACCACCTAGAATCTCGGTCAGAACCTCGAGAGCCAGCTTGTGCTCGCGCGCGCCATACCCGTGACTCGGGGCGAGATAGCGGCGGGCGAAGCGCGCCTGACCGACCTGGGCGCTGGTCATCGAAAGCCGTCGCGGCGCCAGGTGCGGGGGTTCATCCACCCGGGACCGAGGCTCGATCTCACGCCGTGGGACCGGGCCGTAATGCATTTCGGCGAGAGTTCGGACGGTGTCGGCGGTGACATCCCCGGCCACGATCAGGATCGCGTTGTTCGGCGCGTACCAGCGTTTGTAGAACGCGATCGCGTCATCCTGGTCCAATTGCCGGATCTCATGCTCCCATCCAATGATCGGGATGCGGTAGGGATAGGCGAGGTACGTCGCCGCGTTGACTTGCTCGCGAAACTTGGCGGCGTCGCTGTTATCTGTGCGCGTGCGCCGCTCCTCTAGAATGACATCGCGCTCCGCCAACACGTGGTCCTGGGCCAGTTTCAGATTGACCATCCGGTCGGCCTCGATCTCCATGACGGTCTCGAGCCGGGCCGGCGCCACGGTCTGGTAATAGGCGGTATAGTCGTAGCTCGTGAAGGCATTCTCGTTGCCGCCGATCCGGGCAATGATCCTGGAGGCTTCCCCCGGGCCGAGCTTGTCGGTGCCCTTGAACATCAGATGTTCCAGGAAATGCGCGATACCGGACTTGCCCCGCGGCTCGTCGGCCGAGCCCACCCGGTACCAGACCATGTGCGTGACCACCGGCGCGCGATGGTCGCTTACCACCACGACTTCCAGACCGTTATCCAAGGTGAAATGCGTGGGCTCGAACACCGCCGCGCGGGCGGGCACGCCGGTCAAGGACGCGATCACGGCGAGCGTCGCGAAGGCGAAGGCTACCCAACGGAACGTTGCGCGAATTCTCAGGTTACTCACTTAGCCTCTCAAGCGCGGGTCCGCGTCCGTGCCGGATATGGTGACCAGCGCTCGCGAACGCAATAGCGTCGAACACGCCAAGCATCCCAATACCGAGGCGGCCGCTAGAAGAGCCCCTCGAGGATGCCACCACGCTTGCGCTTGATCGTCGGCGTCTCACCCTCGTCGATCTTCTTGCCGAGCGCGGCATTCTCCTGAAGCCGTTTCTTCTCCTGTTCGGCGTCAACGACGATTCCCCGGGGAGCCTTCGGCTTCCAGAACAACACCTTGTCGATCAGAAACTCGTCCTCGTAAACGAAGGCGGCGGTTTCCCGATTGACGATCTCGCGAATGCCCGGCTCGGCCTCGCCAGTCCGCAAAAGCCGTCGAATCGTGCCGTCGGAAGTCGTATCCGCGCCTTGCGCCCCGCCAGTATTCTTGACGATGAGGTCGCGGGCGCCATGCCGCTTCGGCGGCTCCTGCGGCCTTTGCGCGCCCGGCTCCGGCGGTCGCAGGGCGAAATTCGGCGGCACGCTCAACGGCGCGCGAGCAATCACCGCAAACTCATCCGGCGGCTTCTTGTTGTAACCAAGGGCATTGCGTACCTCGCCACAACCGGAAAGCCCGGGTCCGATCAGCATCAGGCCGAACAGCAGCGCCGGAGCGACACGGCATCTAACAGGGGTTTGGTTCACGAAACGCCTCCGGTTCGAAAATTCAGCGCCAAGGCACTATACCGCGTTTTCAGTCCTCGCGCCGCACGAAGCTATCCACCAGCAAAAACACGACTCCGACCGTAATCGCGGAATCCGCCACGTTAAAGACCGGCCAATGAAACCCGGCGACGTGAAAGTCGATGAAATCCACGACCGCTTGAAAACGAAACCGATCGATGATGTTTCCAACCGCGCCACCGATCACAAGACCGAGACCAGTCGCCAACAGCCGGGTGCGTGCCCGACACAACCATACAGACATTCCCAGGGCCACGGCGATCGCGAAGGCCGCCAGGATATATGGCATGCTCTCGGAATATCCGGCGAGGAATCCGAAACTCACGCCGGAATTCCACACCGCGACCATATTGAGAAAACCGGTAACCTCGATCACTCGGGGTGGGAAAAACCAGGTCTGTAGCGCCCATTCCTTGGTCGCCTGATCCGCCGCCGCGATCACCAAGGCCAAGCCGAAACCCATGACGGAAACCCTGGCGATCATCGCGGCGCTGTCCAGACCATGTCAGCTCGCGGCCGCGGCATGGACGGAGACCGCCTCGGCGCAACGCCCGCATACCGGTTCGGTCGCGGCCTCGACCTCGGGCAGGATTTTCCAGCACCGCTCGCATTTGGCACCGTCGGCGCTGTCCGGCACCACCGCCACGTCGGCGATATCCTCCAAACGGAACGCGCCCTCCGGCGCCGCGTCGGTGGTCAAGACCGCGCCCGAGGTGATGAAGATATCCGCCGGGTCTAGACCTTCGAATGCCGCGAACGCCGCGTCGGTTACATGCACCATCGGCTTGGCTTGCAGGGAAGAGCCGATGCGCTTTTCCGCCCGCTCAATCTCCAGGGCGCCGGTAACAACCCGGCGAACGTCGCGGATTCGGGACCATTTCTCGGCAAGGGCGTCATCGCGCCATTCACTCGGGATGGTCGGCATTACGCGAAGATGCACGGAGTTTTCCGGGTCCTGCGCGCGCGCCTGCCAAGCTTCCTCGGCGGTGAACACCAGGATCGGCGCCAGCCACGCGGTCAAGGCATCAAACACCGTGTCCAGCACCGTGCGCGCCGCGCGCCGGCGGATCGAGTCGACGGAATCGCAATACAGGACATCCTTGCGAATATCGAAATAGAAGGCGGAAAGATCCACGGCGCAGAAATTGTGCACCTGGATGAAGAGCTGGTGGAAGTCGAAGTCGTCGATCCCCCGGCGCACCACCCCGTCGATCTCACTCACCCGATGCAGAACCCAACGCTCCAGTTCCGGCATCTCCGACGGCTCGAGGCGCTCGCTTTCCTGGAAACCCGAAAGGTTCCCGATGAGGTAACGCAGCGTGTTGCGCAGCCGGCGATAGAGATCGACCTGACGCTTCAGGATTTCCGGACCAATCCGTAGATCCTCGGAGTAGTCCGAGCCGACGACCCAAAGTCGCAGAATATCCGCGCCGCTCTGATCGATCACGTCCTGGGGCGCGGTAACGTTACCCAGAGACTTCGACATCTTGCGCCCGCCCTCGTCGAGAACGAAGCCATGGGTCAACACCGCCTCGAAAGGCGCGCGTCCCCTGGTGCCACAGGATTGCAGCAAGGAGGTGTGGAACCAGCCGCGATGCTGGTCCGAGCCCTCCAGGTAAAGCGAGGCCGGCCACTGAAGTTCCGGACGCGCCTCCAGCACATAGCTATGGGTCGAGCCGCTGTCGAACCAGACCTCCACAACGTCCTGAACCTGGTCATAGTCATTGGCGTCGTATTCGTTACCGAGAAAGCGCGAGGGATCGCTGGAAAACCAGGCGTCCGAGCCCTCGACCTCGAAGATATCGGCGATACGGTCGATCACCGCCTGATCGCGCAGCGGCTCTCCGGTTCGCTTGTTCACGAAAACCGGGATCGGCACGCCCCATGTGCGTTGACGTGATACGCACCAGTCCGGACGCTGCTCGATCATCGCGTGCAGCCGGGTGCGACCGCGCACGGGCACGAAGCGGGTGTCGTCGATGGCGGTCAGCGCCTTGTCGCGTAGCGCGTTGGTCTCCATTGAGATGAACCATTGCGGCGTGGTCCGGAAGATCAACGGCGCCTTGGAGCGCCAGGAATGCGGATAGCTATGGACCAGCCGACCGACCGCCACCAAACCTCCGGCCTCCTGGATGATCATCGCGATCTTGTAATTGTCTTCCATCACGTCCATGCCGGCGACCAGGGGCATGTGATCATGGAACTTACCGGCGTCATCAACGGTCGAGAGGATTTCCAGGCCATGTTCCTGGCCGAGCAGAAAGTCATCGAGGCCGGCGCCGGGGGAGATATGGACAAAGCCGCTACCGGCTTCCAGGGTGACGAACTCCGCCGGCAGCATCGGCACGTCGAACTCGTAGCCCTTGCCGCGCAGGGGATGGGCAAGGATGGTTCCCGCGAGCTCGGTCCCCTTGACGCGTGAAAGCTCCTTGAGGTCGGTGATCTTGGCGGCGGCCTTGACCGCGTCCACCAGCGCGGTGCCCAGCACGATCTTCTCGCCGACCACGGCGGTGCTTTTCCCGTCGACCTCGGTAACCTCGTAAACCGCGTAGTCGAAGTCCTCGCCATAGGCGACGGCGCGGTTACCTGGAATGGTCCAGGGCGTGGTGGTCCAGATAACCACGCTGGCGCCCTCAAGCGCCGGGGTCGACGCCTTGACCACGGGAAACCGCACATGGATCGTCGTGGATGTGTGGTCGTGGTACTCAACCTCCGCGTCCGCGAGCGCGGTCTTCTCGACCACCGACCAGAGGACCGGCTTGGCGCCCTTGTAAAGGCCACCGTTCATCAAGAACTTGCCGACCTCTCGGGCGATCTGCGCCTCGGCGTCGAAGCTCATGGTCAGGTATGGGTTGTCCCAATCGCCGGTCACGCCGAGCCGCTTGAACTCTTCGGTTTGAACCTTGACCCAGCCCTCGGCGAAGGCGCGGCATTTCGCGCGGAACTCGTTGATCGGCACCGCGTCCTTGTCCTGACCCTCGGCCCGGTACTGCTCCTCGATCATCCATTCGATCGGCAGACCGTGGCAGTCCCAGCCGGGAACATAATTCGCGTCCTTGCCGAGCATCTGCTGCGAGCGATTAATCACATCCTTCAGGATCTTGTTAAGCGCGTGTCCCATGTGCAGATGGCCGTTCGCGTAGGGCGGGCCGTCGTGCAAGATGAACTTCTCCTTGCCCCGGCGGTCGTCCCGCAAACGCTTTTCAAGATCGATACTCTCCCATTGCGCGATGATGTCCGGCTCGCGCTTGGGCAAGCTGGCGCGCATCGGGAAATCCGTTTTCGGCAGGAAGATCGTTGATTTATAGTCGACGGTCATGGCGTCCGCGCCCCTGTTCGGGACGGCCTCTCACTCGGCAAGAATCTCGCGTGCCCGGGCGGCATCGGCGGCGATTTGCGCGGTCAGCGCGTCAAGGCCGCTAAATTTCATCTCCGGACGGATAAAGTCAATCACGCGTATCGTCAGCGCGGTGTCGTACAGATCGCGGTCGACATCGAACAGATGCGCCTCGAACAACGCGCCTCGATCATTGACCGTGGGCCGTCGCCCGAAATTCGCAACCCCTGCATGCCAGGTCGCCTCGCCACCGACCCGAACCTGGATCGCATAGACACCGTGCGCCGGCTGGATCAGATCCACCACTCGGAGGTTACAGGTGGGAAAGCCGATGGTCCGACCGCGCTGATCGCCCTTCTCCACGACGGCGGAAAAGCTCCACGGCCGGCCGAGCAACTCGGCGGCGCCCCTCGGGTCGCCCTCGGCGATGCATTGCCGCGCGCGGGTCGAGGAATAAGCGGCGCCGTCCTCTTCGGTGACCGCGTCCATGCGGGTAACCCCGACGCCATGTTCGGCGCCCTGGCTTTCCAACAGGTCCGCGTTGCCGCGGCGGCGATGGCCGAACACGAAATCATAGCCGCAGACCACGTGACGCAGACCCAGTTTTCCGGCCAGGACCTGGGGCACGAAATCCTCGGCGGCGAGCTGGGAGAAGTCATGGTCGAAGGCAAGCTCGAAGAGGATCTCCACCCCGATCTCCGCCAAGGCCTCGGCCCGGGAAGCGCTGTTGGTCAGGCGAAACGGCGCGGCTTCCGGCTGGAAAAGCATGCGGGGATGGGGCTCGAATGTCAGAACCGAAAGCGGCGCGCCGAGGCGCTCGGCGATGAGGGCCGCCTCGCGAATAACCGACTGATGGCCCAGATGCACGCCGTCGAAATTGCCCAGCGCCGCGACGCTGCCGCGCAGGCTCGGGTCAACAGGGTCGTTGCCTCGGATGATGCGCATCACCTCGGATCCACCAATCTCGTGCCCTTGACCGACGGGCCGCGTATGTTCAAAACCGCGCGTTTATAACGGCGCCGGAGCAGTCGAACAACCTCGCTCCCGCGCACGGGTCCAATCTGTCTTCGTTCCGCCGGGAGAACCGAGATGCCTCTCGATCTGAAAGCCGCCGACGCCACCGCCGAAATCCTGTTCAAGGCCCGGCGCGATGGCATCAGCCTGGACCCGCTACCCGAGGCCATTCGCCCCGTCACGGCCTCGGACGGCTACGCGGTTCAAGTGGGGGTGGTCGACCGGATAATCGCCGCGCATGGCGGGAATCGGATCGGCTACAAAATCGGCGCAACCAATGACTCGGCGCGAGAGATGCTCGGCGCGAGAGAGGCCTTTGCCGGCGTGTTGCTCTCCGCGTTCCGGCATGCCTCCCCGCATCGGATTCAGGCACGGGACTACCATGTCATTGTTGTCGAACCGGAGATCGGCCTGCGTCTGGGCGAAGACCTGCCGCTTACCGGCGCGCCCTATACCCCGGAACGGGTCGCGCGGGCCGTCGACGGCGCGGCGCCGGCGATTGAGATCGTCACCTCGCCCTTTCCGGTTTGGAACGAGGCCGGGATCGGCTGCATCGTCGGCGACAACGGCGCGCACGGCTGTTGGATACATGGAGAATTCGACCAGGATTTCCGCCGCCTGGATCTGGAGGATCTGGCGGTGACGCTAACCGTCAACGGCGCGGTGGAGCGCGAGGGCACGGGCCGGAATGTCGATGGCGGGCCGATGATCGTGCTGGCCTGGCTGGCTAATTTCCTGATCTCGATGGGGGAAAGCCTGAAAGCCGGCGATATCGTCACCACGGGCTCGGCGACCCCGGTCCTCTTGGGTGACGCCGGCCAAGACATCGTGGCCGACTTCGGCGATCTCGGCCAATGCCGTCTGAGCATCGAGTAGACGGATTTCCCAGGGGACTTAACGGTAATCGAGGTATGGTTTTTGGTCCTGTATCGCCGCGACCAGTCCCTTGGTGCCCTTCTCGATAAGCTCGAAGGCCAGCGCGAAATCCTTGTCCTCGCCGTAATAAGGATCAGGCACGCTGGTGCCCACCATGCCTGGCGTGTAGTCCATGAACAGCCTGATCTTATCCATGTGATCAAGCGGACAATCCATCCGCATGTCACGGCGGTGCTTGTCGTCCATGGCGAGGATAAGGTCGAATTCCTTGTAATCCCTCGGAGCGATCGGTCGCGACGAGATCCCCGCCAGCGAATATCCGCCGCCTTCCGCGAGCAATCGCGAGCGAATATCCGGCGGCGTACCGGTTCCCGCCTTGGTACCGGCGGAATCAACCAAGACATCTCGCTTGAGGCCCGCCTCCTCGATCAGATGTCGCACGATACCCTCGCCGGTCGGAGAGCGACAGATATTGGCGGTACAGACAACTAGAACATGCATCATGACTGGTGCTGGCTTCCCTGGCCCAACTTTATGGGAGGGCTCGGACGGCACTCCCGGATTTGTCATTCCGTCTCTCGACCTGTGTCGACCCCGGCGGTTTCGATTCGCTCCATGTCGGCGTCCGAAAACCCGAAATGGTGGCCGATCTCATGCACAAGGACGTGCCGCACCACATGCGCCAACTCCTCGCCGGTCTCGCACCAATAATCGAGAATCGGACGCCGATACAGATAGATTCGATCCAGATCTCCCGGTGGTCCCGCGAGCTCCTTCTCTCCGAACGGCACGCCGGAATAGAATCCGAGAATGTCGAAAGGGCTTTCCAGCCCCATCTCCCGGAGGATCTCGTCCGAGGGAAACTCTTCGATTGAAAAGGCGATACCCTGGGTCTTCGCGCGCAGGATCTCGGGGATCGAGGCCATCGCGTCACGCGCCATGATCTCGATCTGGTCCAGGCTCGGCGGCAAGATCGTCTCGGTCATGTCATCTTGATAGCCCGAGAGCCGGGCTTGTGAAACACTCCGCCGTCAACACGCTTGCGGGAGACCCCGATGTCCGATGATACAGCCACCACCCAAGCCGACGAAATCGCGCCGGAAAAAGTCGAACGCCACGCCGAGAAAATGGCCAAGAAAAAGGCCGCGCGAAACAAGATCATGGCCACCAAGAACAAGACCGGCGGCCTGCTGATCGTGCATACCGGTAAGGGCAAGGGCAAATCCACCGCCGCCTTCGGCATGGTCTGCCGCGCGATCGGTCACGGCATGCGGGTCGGCGTGGTGCAGTTCGTCAAGGGCAAATGGGAAACCGGCGAGCGCAAGGTGCTGGAGGCCTTTCCCGACCAGGTCACCATCAACACGATGGGCGAAGGGTTCACCTGGGATACCCAGGATCTCAACCGCGACATCGCCGCCGCCCGCTCGGCCTGGGAGCAGGCCAAGTCGATGATCGACGATCCGAGCTACGGCATGGTGCTGATGGACGAGCTCAACATCGTCCTACGCTACGACTATCTGCCGATCGACGAGGTGGTCGAGACCCTGAAAAACAAGCGCGCCGACGTCCATGTCATCGTGACCGGGCGCAATGCCAAGGAACCGCTTATCGAAGCCGCCGACCTGGTCACCGAGATGACCATGGTCAAGCACCCGTTCCGTTCCGGCTTCAAGGCCCAGGCGGGGATCGAATTTTAGGATAGGCGCGGAAACCTGGTTAGCCGATCCCGTACAAAGTCTGCCACTCGGTAACGCCGCGCAACTCGAAGGCGCCGAGTTCATGCACGGGTGATCGCACCCGTTCGGCGAAGGGGGCCGACATCAGCAAGGGCGTGTCCAGATCCTTGCACTTGGATGCTATCCGACTGGCAAGGTTCACGTCCTTGCCTATCACCGTGAAATCGAGCCGCTCGCCCGATCCAACATTGCCATGCGCCACCGACCCGAAATGCAGGGCGATACCCACCCGCATTGTGCTGTTGGACGGCGTATGAGAGGCGTTGTACCGGTCGATCCCGCTCAGCGCCCGACGCGCCGCCCGAAGCGCGGTGTTACAGCCCTGGCCGTGGCTGATGGCTTCCTCGCTCGCCTCGAAAACGGCAAGCACCCCGTCACCCATGAATTTCAGCACCTCGCCGCCGGCCTGCTCGACGGCGGGGATCACGCAGTCGTAATACGCGTTCAGCATGCGCACGGTGTCGCGATCATCCGCGAGATCCGAGATCATGGTGAAATCGCGCATATCGGATATCAGAATCGCCGCGTCGATCGAGGAGACCTCCCCCCGGCGTACATCACCATCCAGCACCCGCCTACCCGGCGCCCGGCCGAGATAGGTGCACGTCACGTCCTCGATCATCCGGTGATAGGTCATCAGCTCCAGCACCGTGCGCAGGGTCGGCAACAGGGTCGCCATGATGACGATGTCCCGGTCCGAGAATCCGTCCGGGTCTTTGGTCGCGTAGCTGATGATATTCAAGGTACCGTTGGTGAATTCCAGGGGGATGCGCACATAGTCGGTCATCCCCTCGTCGAACAGTTCCTGAAAGATCTCGTATTCAAGGGCGGTCTTAACGTTCAGACGGGTGCGCAGCCATTGCTTGGTTTCATGCACCGTGCGGACCGGGCTGCGAAGATAAGAGGATTGGTCGTTGGTATAGACCCAGTTTCGTTGCCGTACCATGTGACCTGGCGTCCAAAGACGCTGAACACCCGCCGTTACAGAGTGCATGGTTCTTATCTGCGTGGCCGCTCGGGCGAGCGGCACGCCTTTCTCGTACAACCGGTCACAAAACCGTTGCCAGATCGCCCCGGTGCTCCGGGTTCGCGCGCCGTCATCGATAATCCAGGCGCGCAGATCATCGAACCATCGCAAATCCTCCCCGGAAAGCGAGGTGGGCTCCGAGATCAGCGAGGTGTAGGGGCATTCACAAAGAACCGTGGACAAGCGCTCTCACGTGGGATGCGGGGGCATTGGGGTCAAGGACTTATTCGGGGATCGCCTCATGCGCCGTCAGTATCGCCGCCAATCCCTCGCGATAGGTCGGATACTCGAGTTGAACTTTCAGTTCCTCGACCAGCCGCGTCGTATCGAGCCGCTTGCATTCCGAGTAGAACGAGCGGGCCATCGGAGAAAGCGAGTCGGAATCAAAGGGAATCGGCACCGGTGGATCGACCCCAAGCAAAGCGCAGGCATGGCGAATGACATCACCACTCGCACAAGCCTCGTTGTCGGCCACGTTGTAGATCCCTCCTGGCCTGGGGCGCGCCATCGAAGCCAGCAGGATCGACCCGATATCATCGACGTGGATGCGGTTGAAGACTTGCCCCGGTTTGTCGATGATCCGCGCGCTTCCCGCCTTCACCTGCGCGATCGCGTTGCGGGTCCCCGGGCCGTAGATGCCGGCAAGTCTGAAAATCTGGACCGGCGCGACGTCGTCGAACGCTTCCTTCCAGGCCTGCTCGGCCGCGAGACGACGGTGGCCTCGCGCCGAACCAGGATTGGGCGGGTCGTTCTCACGCGCCACCCCACCCTGACGGTCACCATAGACGGCCGGCGTGGAGAGGTATCCGATCCAACGCAGCGTCTCGGTCGCTCGGATTGCCTCGCCATGTGCAAGCAGCGCCGGGTCTCCCGCCTCAACCGGCGGGATCGACGAGATCAAATGCGTGACGCCTTCAAAGGCCCGATCCGGACTTTCCAGAGGTATGTCCGGCCCGAACAAAGTTGCGCCGATCCCACGTGCTTCGAAGGCGTCACGCTTCTCGGGTTCGCGGACCGTACCGGACACTCGCCAGCCCGCCGACAGAAGCCGGGCCGCAAGGCGTTCCGCGGTATATCCCAAACCGAAGAAGAACATGTGGCCCGGAGCGAGCGCGGATAACGGCGATTCTTGCGACATGGCGGCGGCTTTCAGGCGGGCCTAGGGAGACAATTGGGATCACCCGGCACTCTGATCATTTTCAATCAACCCCGTCAATTGACCTTCAAGGAGTCGGTCCTCGCGTCGGCTTCGCGTCCTTAGGTCAGTTATTGACAATAGGACAATAATACTGACTCTTTATATCGACGATACTGAAGGGAGCTCCCCATGCAACAACATTCCAACCTCTGGGAACCGCGCTATGCCCGGCGTGCCGAGCGAATGAGCGGTTCGGAGATTCGCGAGCTTCTCAAGCTTCTGGACCAACCCGATATAATCTCCTTCGCTGGAGGCATCCCCGACCCGGCGCTGTTTCCCGAAGCAGAGGCCCGTTCGACCGGCGCTGAAATCATGGCCGACCCGAAGCGGGCTCGCGCGGCTTTGCAATACGCCGTAAGCGAGGGAGATCCCGGATTACGGTCCTGGATCACGGCCCATATGACCGGGCTGGGCGTGCCGTGCGACATCGACAACATCCTCGTCACCTCGGGCTCGCAACAGGCTTTGGATTTTCTTGGCCGGATGCTTCTCACGCCGGGAGACACGGCGTTGGTCCGATGGCCAACCTATCTCGGGGCGTTGCAGGCCTTCAACGCCTATGAGCCACGGTACGACCGGCTTGACCCGGAGGGCGCGAATATCGACGCCGCGGATTACGCCGCGGCGGCCGGTGATTTTGCGCCCGGCGCCTCGGTGAAGTTCGCCTACGCGGTCCCTGACTTCGCCAACCCCACGGGCGCGACGATGACATTTGGCGCTCGGGAAAAAACCTTGGATCTCGCGACCAAGCTCGATATCGCGGTGATCGAGGACGCGGCCTATACCGCGTTGCGTTACGAAGGCGAGGCCATACCATCAATACTGGCGATCGACGTCGCGCGGGCCGGCGGAATCAACGCCTCGCGGGTGATCTATTGCGGAACGTTCTCGAAGACCCTGAGCCCCGGTCTGAGAGTCGGCTGGATATGCGCTTCCAAAGCACTGATATCGCGACTGGTTTTGGTCAAGCAGGCTTCCGACCTAAACAGCCCGCCGCTTAACCAGATGATCATTCATCGCCTCGCGGAGACGGTGTTCGACGCCAAGGTCGAGGAAGCTCGCGGAGAATATCGGCGGCGGCGCGACCTGATGCTGGCCGCTCTGGAACGCTACATGCCCACTGGAGTGACCTGGACGGAGCCCGAGGGCGGGCTTTTCATCTGGGTAAGTTTTCCGGAGAAGGTCGACACAAAGTTACTGCTGGAACGATCCGTCGCCGACGCCAAGGTCACCTTCGTCCCGGGACGGGCCTTTCACGCCGACGGGTCTGGTGGCAATACCGCGCGCTTCAGTTTCTCGCTGGCCAACGCGACGCAAATCGACCGCGGCATCAAGGCCTTGGCGAAACTGATCAGCTAAGCGGAATATCGTTGTCCGCCTTGCTCGCCTGATAAGTGGCGGAAAGCGCGTCATAGCTATGACGCAGCTCCGCGATTCGGCGCGCCAGGGCCGGATCGTCACCCGCCATCTCGATCAGACTTCGGCTAACCCAGAACGCGTTCTCGCGCGCGTAGTCGCCGTTCTCGATCTTAAACACCTCACTCAAGATGCGGAGGTCATGCGGGATGTTGAAGGCATCCCGCGTCGCTTCGTAGCCGAAGAAGTAGTAAAAATTGTCGAACCCAGCCCAGGTGATCGCCGACAGGCAAAGCGAGCAAGGCTCGTGGGTCGACAGAAACAGGCAATCGACCGTCGCGGGGCGCTCGGCCACCGGCAGATCGTAGAACCGGTTCAAGGTCGCGATCTCACCATGGTGTAACGGGTTCGTGGTCTCGTCATTGGTGCCGGCGATCACCAGGGACAGATCCGCCTTTCTCAAAATCGCGGCGCCGAACAACTTGTTTCCGCGTTCCACGCCGGCCTTGGTCAACGGCAGGATATCCCGATCAACGACATCGAGCAGCCGAGCCGCGACGGCGACGTCGGAATGATTCATGGACCTCTCCTTTCGCACCACACAAGACTCCACGATAGGCTCGAGACGATCAAATCCAGTTCAAAAACCAGTTTGGCGAACCTTCGCCGATATCTAAAAATTTAAACAATTTCCAATGATATTGCCCCCAACTTTATTGCGATTAATGCAATAAGCTTTCAATTTTTCGCATTCTCGCGATTCTTTCCTTGATATGTTTGATCCACATCGCGCGAAAACGTGTTGATCGACGTTAACCAAGGGAGATTTCCGATGACCATCCGCCAATCCCGTAGCGAGGCTCGGCTCGCCACACAGGTCAATCAAAGTATCGCCATGTTCCTCGAAAGTAGAAACTTGTTTGTTCGGATCGGCGAGGATATTCGCGATTGGGGCGACATCATGAGAGCAGCCGACGGCGCCACGATCGTCAATCCGGCCTATGATCCGGATTATTGCGATCTGGACCGAAACAACTCCTTCTGGAGCGCGATAATTGATGACGTCGGCAACGTTGTCGGCTGTGTCGCGTCGAAACTGGTCGAAACCAACGACTTCCGCGATGACATCAGAACTTGTTCCTTGTGGTTGGGGCGCAAGACCGACCCGAGCGAGCCGCCCATGCAACTGCTACTTCCCTCGCATGTGCCGCATATAGCTGGACGGGTCGCGTTTCATGGCGGTCTCTGGCTACACCCGAGCGTCCGCGGCATGGGATTGGCGCATCTGATCCCCCGCATGGCCCGAGCCGCCGCGGAACGCAGATACAGCGCGGACTGGCATTGCGGATTCGTTTTCGGCGTGCTCGGAGACGCGAAAGTCTCAGTCAACGCGTATGGATATTCGAACTGCGAACTCGCGGCGGATGGGTACTTCCCGGTTACCCGCAAGCAAGACAAACTTTACCTGCCATGGGATTCTCGCGAGGAATGGACCCAGGCCTCAATCGATTGGATGAACGCGAGTGTACGACCACGCGACCAAGAGCTTGTCGACCATGTCGCCTTCCGATGAAAGCGGGAGGATCAGCCTGTACCGGTTGCTCACACTTAGTTTGGTCATGGTGTGGAGGAATTGAAACTTCGGCAAGCCCGTGTGGATCACCGTGGAGTAATCATCACGGGTCGCGTTCGCATAGGTGCCGATGTCGAACTCGGAGATGCGCGCGCGCGTGAAGTCGCGCCCGCCATAGAACCTCGACCCGGTCCCATAAAGCCGGAACCACCAGGAATCCGACGATGGGCCACGCGTATCCACGATATGGACATCGCCGAGCAACCCGATGGATTTCAGAGTCCAGGGGTCAATCTCTCGGGGCAGCCAGTCATCGTGAAAGCTGTCGTACCAAGCGGCCAGGAGTTTGCGGAGTTGATCAACGCCCTTGAACTTATGGATATCGCGCAAAGGGTAGTGCGTTCGCGCAAGCCTAAACCCATCCGCGGGACGATGGATATCGTCGACGCGATGCCCCTCGCGCGCCGGTCGCGCTGAATCGGCAAGACCAGTCATGGAATAAGAGAGAGACTCTTCCATGGCATCCATCTCAATTGTTTGTATATCTCTAAGGTGGCGCGCATGACATGTCTAGCTTGTTGAAAAACAACCCACTTTAATACAGGCTTACTTTCTTTGTTTCTACAAGCCTAGCTTCACCAAATCGCCCCAAGTCTTGGTGGAACTCCTTCGGAAACTTCAACATTGAAAGGGCCATTCAAAAGACGTTGCCAGGATTTCCGGCGCGCGGCACCATCGCGGCCTTACCCTGGTCCAAGAAAAGCGCGACACATGACCGACAAGAAACAACTGCGGCTCGGCGCCTTCATGCGGCCGGTCAGCATTCACACCGCCGCCTGGCGCTACCCCGGCGGCACGCCCGACGCGAACTTCAATCTCAGGCATTTGGTCCGCTACGCGCAAACCCTGGAGCGCGGCAAGTTCGACGCGTTCTTCATGGCCGATCACCTCGCCGTGCTCAACATGCCCATCGAGGCCTTGAAACGCAGCGCGACCGCGACCTCCTTCGATCCCCTGACCCTCCTGCCCGCCCTGGCCATGATGACCGAGCGGCTTGGTCTGATCGCCACCGCCTCGACAACCTTCGAGCCGCCCTATGTGGTGGCCCGTCGTTTCGCCAGCCTCGACCATATCAGCGGCGGGCGCGCTGCCTGGAACCTGGTCACCACCTCAAACCCCGACGCGGCGCTCAATTTCGGCATGGAAGAGCACATGGAGCACGGCGAACGCTACCGGCGCGCGCGGGAATATTTCGACGTCGTCACGGGCCTTTGGGACAGTTGGGCCGATGACGCCTTCATACGGGATCCCGAGTCTGGGATTTTTTTCGATCCCGACAAGCTCCACACCTTGAATCACAAGGGCGAGTTTCTTTCGGTCCGCGGCCCCCTCAACATCGCTCGCCCGCCCCAAGGTTGGCCGGTCATCGTCCAGGCCGGAGCGTCGGAAGCCGGCAAGCAACTAGCCGCCGAAACCGCCGAAATGGTGTTCGCCGGGCTTGGCCGTATCGAGGACGGCAAGGCGCTGTTCCAGGACCTTAAGGGGCGGATGGACGTGCTCGGGCGGCCACGCGATCACCTGAAGATCCTGCCCGGCTGTTTGGTTGTCGTCGGCGAAACCGACGCCGAAGCGCTGGAAAAGCGCGCCTTGTTGGATAGTCTGGTGCATTACGACAGCGCGATCGCCTCGCTGTCCATCGCGCTCGGCCATGACGCCTCGAGTTTCGATCCCGACGCGCCACTACCGGAGGTACCCGAGACCAACGCCTCGAAAAGTGGTCGCGAACGCGCGATCAATCTGGCCAGGCGAGAGAACCTGACGGTCCGCCAGCTTGCTCAACGCCTAGGCGGCTTTTCCGGCCTCGCCATGGTCGGCACACCCACCACGATCGCCGACCAGATGCAGCAATGGCTGGAGGAAGAGGCGAGCGACGGCTTCAACATCATGTTCCCCTATCTGCCCGCCGGGCTTGATGATTTCGTCGACAAGGTCGTGCCCGAACTTCAGCGGCGCGGCATCTTCCGCGAGGAGTACGAAGGCGTGACGCTTCGCGAGAATCTCGGGCTTCCGCGGCCGGAAAATCGGTTCTTCAAGGTTTGACTGACACCATCAGCCTTGGACCAAATGGCTTGCGCATTGGAAGAGAAACATCTTTCAATAACCGAGTCATATAAGATTTTTTTATTTATATTCGTCAACCATTCACATTATTGGTAATATTATTAGTAAGATTATATAATAAGAATATGGAGATGACGCATCTCGACTTTTGATATCTACGAAAAAATGCGAAACGAGGATCGACGGATCGAACAGGCATCAACGGATGACGTGGAACTCGGTCCTCTAGCACAGCTACCGGGAACCTGGAGCAACGAGCCCGGCCTTCCTGGTCGTGGCTGGAATATGATCGCACTTCCGTTCGGTGGCCCCGCCGCCGCGCCCTTCAACTACCGCTTGCTACTCAATCAATACAACGAACAGCTTAAGTTCACGCTCATAGATTCTCGCGTCCCAAATCGCGGGATTCGCAAGAGCGCCGGAGGCGTCGAGGAGACCGATCAGTACGTCGTCACATTGGACTACGTTCAATCCGTCAACCAGATCAAGGCGGATGATTTTCCCGAAATCGGCCTAGCCGGAGAATTCAACCAGGCCATCCATCACGAGCCCGGGCTATGGCTCAATATGACCAATGAGATAACCGATGGAATAAACATTGGTCGACTGGCTTCCGTACCGCACGGCGACAGCCTGCTCACGCTAGGGTCGAGCGAAGTCCTGGATGGACCGCCGGTCATTCCAGACTACTCCGGATTACCCATTGGTGGGCCGACGGATTTAAACCATCCCTATCTGGGTCCATACAAGCACTTCCACGACAAGCTTTTCGAGAATTTATTCGATCCGGTAAATCCAAACGAGCTGCTCAAAGCCGCGAACCAAGGCGTAAACATCGTTCGAACGACAAAGCTCGAGGTCGACACCACGATCAATAGCGGCGGTATTCACAACATCCCGTTCATCGCGAAACAGGCAAACGCCGCGGAGATGAAGTCCATCTTCTGGATTCAGGAACTCGACGAGACCGACGAAAACGGTAAACCGAAGCTGCGTCTCCAGTACTTCCAAACCGTGATTCTAGACTTCTTCGACCGCCGCGACGGTGGACCCGGGTTAATCCGGTGGCCGCATGTCAGCGTCAACACGATGTTAAAAGAGAGTTGATCCGACGAAAAATTGACCTACAGACGTGGGCTCGGTGGAAGTTTTCACCGAGCTCGCCATTGCCTTTCACGGCGACAATCTTCCTATTATATATTTATTTATCAAGGATTTAGCAACCCTTTCTAAAGTGGCATCACGCTTGCATGGCCCCCGTCATCGCCACGATGACATCAGGGAGAAACACGATGTCCACGCTTCTACTCACCGCCGCCGCCGCGATTGCCGCCGGATATAGTTTCTATCAATGTTGTATCCTGGTCCGTCGAAGGGATTTTGATTATCCGCTATAGACCGACGGCTCCCGAGCCGGTCGGCTCAAACCTCGCCGAGCCAGGCCGGCATCGCTTCGAGGGCCATCGCTTCCTCGACTGTTTGCCGCCGACGGACGATATCGAACGCGGCCCCCTTCACCAAAACCTCCGGAATCAGCGGCCGGCTGTTATAGGTCGACGACATGACCGCGCCATACGCGCCCGCCGAACGCACCGCCAGGAGGTCGCCTTCCCCGAGTGCCGGCAGGGCACGGTTTTGCGCGAGATAGTCACCGCTTTCACAGATCGGCCCGACGAGATCGCAAACACCGTCAAGCAACGGCGCATCCGGATTTTCAACGGGTACAACACCGTGGAAAGCTTCGTAGAGCGTGGGACGGATCAGATCGTTCATCGCCGCGTCGGCGATCACGAAGCGCTTTTCCCCACCCTGCTTCACATAGACGACCCGGGTCACCAGAATACCAGCGTCCCCAACAAGGAAACGGCCCGGCTCAACCGACAGCGCGCAGCCAAGATTGCCGACCTTGTCGCGAACGATCTCGGCGTAGCCTTTCAAGTCCGGCGGGGTTTCGGCGCCATAGGCGATCCCGAGCCCACCGCCGAGATCGAGATGATCAACCTGATGACCCGCCGCGCGCAGTTCCAAGGTCATGTCCCGAACCCGCTCATAGGCTTCGCGGTAGGGTTGGATATCGGTTAGCTGAGAGCCGATATGCACCGACAGACTGCGAAGGGACACACCCGGCAATGATGCCGCCAAATCGAAAATCCCGCGCGCCGCGTCCAAATCGATGCCGAACTTGTTCTCCTTGCGTCCCGTGGTGATCTTGGCGTGGGTGCGGGCGTCGACATCCGGATTGACCCGAAGTCCGGCGCGCGCCTCGATGCCGACGGAGGTCGCGACCTCGCTCAACGCCCGCAACTCGCTCTGGGATTCGAGATTTATCTGGTACACGCCCAGACGGAGCGCCTCGGCCATCTCCTCGCGAGTCTTGCCGACGCCGGCGAATAGAATTCGGTCCGCCGTGATACCCGCCGCCAAACAGCGCCGGACTTCGCCGATCGAAACCACATCGGCGCCGGCGCCGGCATCGCCCAGGGTTTTGATCACCGCCAGGTTCGAGTTCGCCTTGACCGCGTAATAGACCTTCGCCCCAAGACCGGCGAGCGCGCCCGCATAGGCGTTGTATCGGTCCAGCATCGTGGCGCTGGAATAGCAATAGAACGGCGTGCCCGCCGCTTCGGCGATGGTCGGGACGGCAACATCCTCGACGTGCAGCACACCCGCCCGGGTGGTGAAATGATCCATGCTCGATTGTCCCGTGGAAACCGGCGTGAAGGCCGGGATGAACTACTTGGTCGGATAGGTTTTGGGATAGGTTACCGGTTTGTTTTCCGGCGGTTTGGGATTGCCGCGCTTGCCACATCCCGCGAGCGATACGGAGAGAACAGCGACAACCAGCCCCGTCATCACAAGCCCCGTCAGACGCGCCAAACTCCTCCGCATGACCCGTTCCTTCCCGTGTTCTCGCTAGAGAAACCGCGCGCGCGCGGCGGCGGCGGCGGCCTTGACATTGTCCGGCGCGGTGCCGCCGAAGCTGGTCCGGCTCGCGACCGAGCGCGCGGGATCGAGGACGCCATATACAGCGTCGGTGATCCTGGGCTCAATGGCCTGAAGCGCCGGCAGGTCCAACTCATCCAAGCGGCATCCGCGATCCTCCGCCAGCTTGACCACCGCGCCGGTGACATGATGCGCGTTGCGGAACGGCATATCCAGGCTCCGCACCAACCAATCGGCGAGATCAGTGGCGGTGGCGAAACCGAGTTGAGCGGCTTCCTTCAGCGCCGGCGCGTTCGCCTTCATGTCGATCACCATGCCGACACAGGCGGCGATGCAAACATCCAGCGTGTCGGCCGCGTCGAACAACGGCTCCTTGTCTTCCTGCATGTCCTTGCAGAAGGCCAGGGGCAACCCCTTCATCATCATCAACAGGGCCGTCAGGGCGCCGATTACCCGACCGGACTTGCCCCGCACCAGTTCGGCGGCGTCCGGATTGCGCTTTTGCGGCATGATCGAACTGCCGGTGGTGAAGGCGTCCGACAGCGAGATGAAATTGAACTGCGCGCTGGTCCAGTTGACGATCTCCTCGGAAAAACGCGATAGGTGCATCGCGGTGATCGAGGCGGTGGAAAGAAACTCCAGCGCGAAGTCCCGATCGGAAACACTATCCAACGAGTTCGCGGTCGGGCGATCGAATCCGAGGGCCGCGGCGGTCGCCTCGCGGTCGATGGGAAACGAGGTTCCGGCCAAGGCGGCCGCTCCCAACGGGCATTCGTTAAGCCGCGCGCGGCAATCGGTGAAGCGTCCGCGGTCTCGTCCGATCATCTCGACATAGGCCATCATGTGATGACCGAAGGTAACCGGCTGCGCGGCTTGCAGATGCGTGAAGCCCGGCATCACCACGTCGGCATTCGCCTCGGCCTGATCGATCAGCGCCGCCTGCAGCGCTTTCAACCCATCGTCCAAGCGGTCAATGGCGTCGCGGACCCACATTTTGAAATCCGTCGCGACCTGATCATTGCGCGAGCGTCCGGTATGCATGCGCCCCGCCGCGTCGCCGATCAACTCGGCGAGCCGCGACTCCACATTCATGTGAATATCCTCGAGCGCGCGCGAGAATGTGAACCGGCCTTCCGCGATTTCCCGCTCGACCTGGTCTAGACCGCGCGCGATATCGGCCCCATCTTTGTCGGAAATTACCCCTTGAACGACCAACATCGCCGCATGGGCCCTGGACCCGGCGATATCCTGGGCGTAGAAGCGCTGATCGAAGTCGATCGAGGGATTGATCTGGTCCATGACCTCGGACGGGCCATCGCGAAACCGCCCCCCCCACATCTTGCTGGCGGGTGCGTTGGATCCGGTGCCGGACGGACTGTCGTTCGAATTGGGCTTCGTTGTCATCGCGAGGAGCTTTCGGTGCGCTGTACATCATTCAAGGTTCTAGTCCGGACGCTGGCGTTGATCACGCTGGTTTCAGCGACGTTCCTTACCGAGACCGGAGCCGCGACCGCGACATCTGGCCCGCCGATCAAGGGATCGATGATCAAGTTCGTCGCGAGCGATCCGCCGATACCGGTTCCAGACACCCCGTTCATAGGCGCGGAAGGCGAAACCATCAAGCTCTCGGATTACGCCGGCCGGCTGGTGCTGGTGAATTTCTGGGCCACCTGGTGCGCGCCCTGCATCCGAGAGCTGCCGTCGATCGCGGCGCTGGGAAAATCAATCGACGATGAACGGTTTACGGTTCAGCTTGTTTCGATCGACCGCGGTGGCGCCAAGGTTCACGGACCGTTCCTCGAGAAAATCGGTGTTACCTCCCTCACCTCGGCCAGCGATCCCCGTGCGGCCTTGTTGCGCGCGCTCAAGGGACCAGGCATTCCCATTACCGTGCTGATCAACCCCGAGGGAATGGTGGTCGGCCGGTTGATCGGCGACGCCGAATGGAACTCTCAGGAGGCCCAATCATTGATTCGCTATTATTTGGAACGGGGATGAAGAACGCTATGAAGGTTCGGATCTGGTCCAAGGTTTTAGCCACCGGCTTGGTTGTTCTGTTCGCGGTGTCCACGCAAGGTCTCGCCCGAGCCGACGAGCGCATCGAGTTTCGCATAGGCACGGGCGCGATCGCCGGAACCTATCACCCGATCGGCGCGCTGCTCGTCAATATCATCTCTCAGCCTCCCGGGTCTCGCGCTTGCGAGGATGGCGGCGGCTGTGGTGTTCCCAATCTTCTCGCCAGCACGGTGTCGTCTCATGGATCCGTCGCGAATATGCGCGCGATCCAGGACGGAAGGGTCGAGTCAGGCTTCAGCCAGGCCGATGTGGCCCAGGCCATGGTCAACGCCAAGGGCGCGTTTTCCGGTCTGCCGCGCTTGGACAATGTTCGCGCCATCGCCAGCCTGTATCCCGAGACACTGCACGTCGTGGTTCGTCGAGACGCCGGCATCAAGTCCATCCAGGATCTACGCGGCAAACGTGTCTCGCTTGATCTTCTCGGCTCGGGCACCCGGTTCGCCGCCGGCGTGATCCTGGCCGCCCACGGGCTGGGCGAAAACGACGTCATCACCGTCCAGGCCACATCCGGCCGCGCCGCGCATCTAATGCGGCAGAATGAACTCGACGCGTTTTTCCTGGTTGCCGGCATCCCGGCCCGCGCGGTAACGACCCTCGCCCGCGACAAAGTCGCGTCGGTAATCGAATTGGGCGACGCCGAAACCAAGAAAATACTCGACGAGCACAAGTTCTTCAGTCGCGCCGAGATTCCCGACGAGACCTATGCCCTTGCCGATCCTCTCTCCACGATTGCCGTCGGCGCCCTATGGCTTTCGTCCTCAAACGTGCCCGACGATCTGATCCACGCGATCTGCATGGCACTGTGGAGCGAGAAAGCACGGTTCGCGCTGGACGAGGGTCATCCGCAGGGCAAGCACATCAAGCTTGAAACCGCCCTCGACGGGATCGCGATTCCCCTGCATCCAGGCGCCGAACGGTGCTACCGAGAGCTCGGCGTTCTGAAATGACCGCGCGGAAAAACACGCCGCGGGAAAAGATGCCGCGGG
>JAYOIK010000049.1:26652-39555 GCA_038118725.1 Alphaproteobacteria bacterium
GCCGCGGGAAAAGATGCCGCGGGTCTGGGGACCTTGACCCGCGGCTAAATCTTCTCGGGAGGAACATGGTTAGTGAACCGTTAGGCCGCTAGCCACCGCCGCGGCCTGACCGTGAATTCGGTGCCGCACCGCCGGATCCAGATCCCCGAGGCCAAAACGCATTGGCGATCCGAAAGTGCGTTCGCTCGACCTTAGCGCCTGAACAAGCGCGTCCGCGATGCGTCTTTCCTCGCCGGAGATGTCCGAAACCGACTTCGACAGCAATTCCATTGCTTTTTCCGTAACCATTCTGGTCATGGTAGGTATCCTTCCTTCTAAAGGACTGTATGGAGCAAATTTACGTAAAGTTTTATCTTAACGCAAGAAAAAAATGCCTAGCACCCGGAAAAAATTTCCCACCTCCCGTTCCAGGAACGGCATGATTGCCGTGAAACCCACGAAGACGGCGACCGAAGACCCAGTCGCCACGGACGAGAAAGCCCGCTCCCATGGACGATCCCATTCAACGACACCCGACCCGAACCGAACAGCTCGATATCCTGACTGATCTTATCGCCGAGACCACCGAACCGGGTGACCCGGTGTTGGATCTCGGATGCGGGACCGGTTATCTGCAATATCTTCTCGCGGAAAAACGCCGTGACCTCTCGATCACCGGTGTCGATATGAACGAGACCTCACTGGCCGCGGCGGCGGAACGTTTCGCGGGCCAGGGTGACTATACCTGGATCCAGGGCGACCTGCGGGACCTGGCGGCGATCAACCTACCGCGCCGGGACTACAAGATCGCGGTCACTTGTCTGACCTTCCACGACCTCGGCGATCCGGAGAAGCAAGCCACCATCGCCTGGATCGCCGATCACATCGCCGAGGACGGCGTGATCCTGCTGATGGACCGCATTCGGCTCACCAAGCCGTCGCTGTTCCCCATGCAGATCGCGCTCTGGAAGCGTCTCGAACGGGTGCACGGCTTCGGCATGCGTTCCGCCGATACCTTCGAGGACTATGTGGCGGATTTCGCCTCGAACAACAGCCCGGGACGGACCGACGACTATCGCGCCTGGTTCAAGGCGGCGGGCCTGACCAGCCAGGTTCTGCACCTGCACGGGAACATCATGATCACCGCCGCCGCCCGCCCGTCAAACGCGGGCACGGGATCGGGCGCGGCCACTCATTGGTAACGGCGGAAAAGGCCTTTCGACGACTACTCCGCCGCCGCCTTGGCCGGCTCCGATCGCCCGAATACCCGGGTGAAGATCGTGTCGACATGCTTCATGTGGAAATCCATGTCGAACAAGGCCTCCAACTGGGCCTCGTCGAGGTGCTCGCGCACCGCCGTATCGGCCTTCAGCAGCGATAGAAAGTCCTTGCCCTCGAGCCAGACGGGCATGGCGTTGCGCTGGACCGCGGCATAGCTGTCCTCGCGGCTCATCCCCTCTTGGGTCAGGGCCAGGAGGATCCGTTGGGAATGGATCAAGCCACCGAGCTTATCGAGATTGGCCTGCATCATTTCCGGATAGACGATCAGCTTGTCGACCACCCCGGTCAGCCGCCCGAGCGCGAAATCAAGACCGATGGTCGCGTCCGGACCGATGTTTCGCTCAACCGAGGAGTGGGAGATATCCCGCTCGTGCCAAAGCGCGACATTCTCCAGTGCCGGAATCACATGGCCGCGTACCAGCCTGGCGAGACCCGTGAGATTCTCGGTCAGGACCGGGTTGCGCTTATGCGGCATCGACGAGGAGCCTTTCTGGCCGACGGAGAAAAACTCCTCGGCCTCGCGCACCTCCGTGCGTTGCAGATGCCGGATCTCCACCGCCAGGCGTTCCACCGAGCTCGCGATCACCGCGAGGGTGGCGAAGAACATGGCGTGGCGATCGCGCGGGATGACCTGGGTCGACACGGTCTCCGGCTCCAGGCCAAGCTTGGTCGCGACATGTTCCTCGACCCGGGGGTCGATGCTGGCGAAGGTGCCGACCGGTCCGGAGATCGCGCAGGTCGCCACCTCGCGCCGGGCGGCGACCAGACGCTCCCGATTGCGGGCGAACTCCGCGTGATAGCCCGCGAGCTTGACGCCGAAAGTGGTGGGCTCGGCGTGGATTGCGTGGCTGCGCCCGACGGTGGGCGTCAGCTTATGCTCGAACGCACGGCGTTCCAGCGCCGCGAGCAGCTTGTCGAGATCCTCCAGCAGAAGGTCGGCGGCCTGGGTCAACTGCACCGACAAACAAGTGTCCAGCACGTCCGACGACGTCATGCCCTGATGGACAAACCGGGCTTCCGGTCCGACATGTTCGGCGAGGCTGGTCAGAAACGCGATGACGTCATGCTTAACCTCGGCCTCGATCTCGTCGATCCGCGCCACGTCAAAGCCGCCACGCTCCCACACCGCCTTGGCGGCGTCCTTGGGAATAACCCCGAGTTCGGCCTGGGCGTCACAAGCATGCGCCTCGATCTCGAACCAGATGCGGAACCGGTTCTCGGGCTCCCAGATCTTGGTCATGGCGGGGCGGGAATAGCGGGGGATCATCGGCGCGGTCCTAGGCTGGTGGATCTGAACCAGGGTTTAGCACCAGCCCCCCAAACCCGCCACCCCGTCGATGCCGACGAAAGAGTAAGGTTTTGGCGTCGAAGCCCCATTCAAATAAACCTCGGCTCGCGCTACCATCGCGAAGTCTCCACTGACCGGACCAACCCAATGAAAGTCAACGGCCAGCCCACCCGCACGATCTGGCAAGCCGCCGACGGAAACTCGGTGGAGATCATCGATCAGACCAAGCTGCCCCACGCGTTCGAGATCGCCCAACTGACCAATCTCGTCGAGGCGGCACACGCGATCAGCGCGATGCTGGTGCGCGGCGCGCCGCTGATTGGCGCGACCTCCGCGTACGGTATGTGGCTGGCGATGCGCGAGGATCCCTCGGATCAAGGGCTGTCGCGCGCTTATGACACGCTGTACGCGACTCGGCCGACGGCGGTGAACCTCAGATGGGCTCTCGACGCGGCGCGCGAGCGGCTTTCCGTCCTGGCCCCGGCTGAACGTGCCTCGGCGGCACTTACGCTCGCCGAGGCGATCTGCGAGCAGGATGTCGCGATCAACCAGGGTATCGGGACCTCCGGCCTCCCCGTCATAGAGGCCATCGCGGCACGCAAGGATAAGAACGAGGCGGTCAATATCCTTACCCACTGCAACGCCGGTTGGCTGGCGACGGTGGATTGGGGAACCGCGACGGCGCCGATCTACATGGCCCATGACGCCGGCATTCCCGTCCATGTTTGGGTCGACGAGACCCGCCCGCGCAACCAGGGCGCCAGCCTCACCGCCTGGGAGCTCGGCAATCACGGGGTGCCGCACACGGTGATCGTCGACAATGCCGGCGGCCATTACATGCAACACGGCATGGTGGACATGGTCATCACCGGCACCGACCGCACCACCGCGACCGGGGACGTCTGCAATAAGATCGGCACCTATCTGAAAGCTCTCGCGGCCAAGGATAACGGCGTGCCGTTCTATGTCGGCCTGCCTTCGCCGACCATCGATTGGACGATCAAGGACGGGGTGCGCGACGTGCCGATCGAGGAACGTTCCGCCGACGAGGTCAAGCGCATGACCGGGCGCCTGGACAACGGCGAGATCGCGACGGTACTGATTGCCCCGGAAGACAGCCCCGCCGCCAACCCCGCCTTCGACGTGACGCCGGCGCGCCTGGTCACCGGGCTGATCACCGAACGCGGGATCGCCGAGCCCACGACCGAGGGGCTATTGTCGCTTTTCCCCGAACGCCGAGCCGCTTGAACCGGGCGGCTTGAAGAAGAGGAGTCCAGCCATGTCCACCACCCTCGCCAATGTCGATCTCGAGGCCGCCTATGCCGAGGCCGAGGAGAGCTTTCGCGCCCGCAACCCCAACAGCGCGGCCGCCAACCAACGCGCCGCCGAGGTTATGCCCGGGGGCAATACACGGACGGTGTTGCATTACGCGCCCTATCCCCTGGCCTTCGCCAAGGGCGAGGGGGCGCATCTGATCGACGCGGACGGACACCGCCTTGTCGACTTTCTCGGCGAGTACACAGCCGGGCTTTACGGGCATGACAACCCGGTGATCCAGAACGCCATCGAGACGGCGGTGCGCGACGGTATCGTTCTGGGCGGGCCGAACCTGATGGAAGCCCGCCTCGCCCGCGCCGTGGTGGACCGGTTCCCGGCCCTGGAACTGGTGCGGTTCACCAATTCCGGGACCGAGGCCAATCTGATGGCGATCGGTGCCGCGCGCGCCTTTACCGGACGCTCCAAGGTCATGGCGATGCAGGGCGGATATCACGGCGGGGTGCTGTATTTCGCCGCGCCCTCGCCGGTGAACGCGCCCTTCGACGTGACCCTGGTGCCGTACAACGACCCCGACGCGGCCCGCGACGCCATCCGCGCGGCGGGGAGCCAGCTCGCCTGCGTGATCGTCGAGCCGATGATGGGGTCCAGCGGCTGCATTCCCGCCTCCGCGGAGTTTCTCGGCGCGCTCCGCGAGGCGACGGCGGAGACCGGCGCCTTGCTGATCTTCGACGAGGTAATGACCTCGCGGCTGGCTCCAGGCGGACGGCACGGCGCGCTCGGAATCACCCCGGATCTGCTTACCCTCGGCAAGTATCTCGGCGGCGGTGTTTCCTTCGGCGCCTTCGGTGGGCGCGCGGATATCATGAGTGGTTTCGACCCGAATTCGGGCTCCGCCTGGCCGCATGCCGGGACATTCAACAACAACATCATGACCATGACCGCCGGTCTCGCGGGCCTGACCCAGCTTTACACGCCGGAGGCCTGCGTCGCCCTCAACGCCATGGGTGACGGGTTTCGCGGCCGCCTCAACGCGGCTATCGAAAAACGCGACCTGCCCATGCAATTCAGCGGTATCGGCTCGATGAACGCCGTGCATTTCCGTCCCGACCCGGTGCTCAGGCCCGAGCCCGATCCGATCGGCAACCGCAAGCGCGATCTGATGCATCTCGATATGATCCACGCCGGCGTCTATCACGCGCGCCGAGGAATGATGAACCTGTCCCTGCCGATGACCGATGCGGATCTGGATGTCGCGGTCGCCGCCTTCGAGGAATTCCTGGACAGCCGCAGGGCGCTCTTGGAGGCCGGCTGACATCAGACGATCACGCGTTGCGCGACCCCTCCCCGCCACCCTATGATGCGCCGCGTTCAACGGGAGGGTGACGATGCGTTTCGCGAGTTTTGAAGTCGACGGCAAACCGAGTTGGGGTTTGGTCCGGGAGTGCGGTCTGGTTGGTCTCGACGCGACCATGGCGGCGCGATACCCGACCCTGAAATCCGCGATCGCCGCGGATGCCCTGCAAGAGGTCGCCGACTCCCTGGCCGGCAAACCCGCCGACGCGACGATCGAGGACGCCACCTATCTTCCAGTGATCGGCGATCCCGACAAGATCCTCTGTGTCGGCCTCAACTACCATGACCACCGCAAGGAAGGTGGCCATGGCGAGGTTGAGCATCCGACCATCTTCACCCGCTACGCCAATGCCCAGATCGGCCACAATCAGCCGATGATCCGACCCCTTGAGACTCATACCCTGGATTTCGAGGCCGAGCTCGCGGTGATCATCTCCAAGGGAGGTCGGCGGATCGCCGAGGCCGACGCCTTTGATCATGTCGCCGGCTATTCCTGCTACAATGACGGGAGCGTTCGCGCCTATCAGCGTCACACCACCCAATTCATTCCCGGCAAGAACTTCATGGGCACCGGCGGCTTCGGACCCTGGATGGTCACTCCCGACGAGATCAAGGACCTAGACGCGGTCACGGTGGAGTGCCGCTTGAACGGCGAGGTCATGCAGCACGCGCCGGTCGCAGACATGATCTTCTCGATCCCCCGGGTGATCGCCTATTGCTCGACCTTCACCGAGCTGGCGCCCGGCGACGTGATCGCAACCGGCACCCCCGGCGGCGTCGGTTCGCGCCGGGACCCGCAGATCTGGATGAAGGCCGGCGATATCTGCGAGATCGATATCTCCGGCGTCGGCGTGCTGCGCAACCCGATCGTCGACGAGGAGGCGGCGTGATGGCGGTCCAGGTCCCCTACAATCGAGACTTCGAGGTTCCCTACGGCGTTCTCGAGGATGTCGCCCCGGGTATCCGCCGCATCACCGCGAACAATCCCGGCGCCTTTACCTTTCGCGGTACCGGCACCTATGTCATCGGCGAGGGCAAGGTGGCGGTGATCGACCCCGGCCCCGACCTGCCGGAGCATGTGGACGCCCTGCTCGGCGCGCTGAAGGGCGAGACGATCAGCCATATCCTGATCACCCATACCCATAACGACCACTCTCCCGCCGCCAAGCATGTCAAGGCGGCCACCGGCGCGCCGACCTACGGTTTCGGCCCGCACGGCGCCGGCAGGGTCAAGGCCGGACAGCCGATCCAGGGCGGCGACATGGATTTCAGGCCGGACGAAGTGATCGGCGACGGCACCGTGATTGACGGCGATGGCTGGTCGGTTTCCTGTGTCCACACGCCCGGTCACACCTCGAACCATATCTGTTTCGCCTGGGACTCCCGCAAGATCCTATTCCCCGGCGATCAGGTCATGGGCTGGTCGACCAGCATCGTCTCGCCGCCGGACGGCGACATGGGTGATTACATGCGCAGCCTGGACAAGCTCCTGGCCCGGGACGACGAGATCTATTATCCGACCCATGGCCCGGCGATCACCGACCCGCATCCCTATATCCGCGCCTTCATCGCCCATCGCCAGGAGCGCGAGGACAAGATCATGGCGTGCCTCGAGGCCGGGATCGAGACCATCGAGGGGATGGTCCCCGAGGTCTACGCCGACGTCTCCCCCGCCTTGTTCGGCCCCGCCGCCCGCTCGCTTTTCGCGACGGTGATCTACCTGGTCGAGCAAGGCCGCGCCGTGGCCCTGGACGAGGTAACGGTCGAGGGCCGGTACCGCGTGGCGGGATAGCCGGGGCGCGGACGCGGTCGGATCACCGGCGCCGGATTTCCGCTCAGGGTCGATGCAACACCGGGATCTCGCGGGTGAAGCTGCGGCGACCGCGCTTAACGCCGAATAGGGCCGGAGCGACGGTCGCGACGGCTTCGGCGGGGGTCTCGGCGTCCCAGATCACCAGATCGGCCTTGCCGCCGACCCGAAGCGCGTAGTCCTCGCGGCCCAGAAGCGCCGCCGGACGGCTCGAGAGCATTTCGAAACACTGAATCAAATCCGCCTCCGTGCCACGCTGGGCAACATTGGCGTGCAGGTTCGCCATCCGCATCAGCGAGCCGTCACCCAGCGGGGTGAACGGGTTCAAGATGTTATTGCTGGACAGACAGCAATTGGCGCCGTGGCCGATCATCGCGCAGGCATCGGTGACGCCACGCGGGACCGCGTGGTCATGCTCGCGGCCCATCAGGAACAGGTCGGTCGCCGGCAGGACCGTGAGGGCGACGCCGACATCCGCCATGCGCCGACCCAGCGCGGCCAGATCTCCCGGACGCAGGCTGGAATA
Source organism: Alphaproteobacteria bacterium (assembly GCA_038118725.1). GTDB lineage: Bacteria > Pseudomonadota > Alphaproteobacteria > Thalassobaculales > Thalassobaculaceae > JADHLJ01. The sequence goes on from JAYOIK010000049.1 coordinate 34,168, forward strand.
CTTGGTGCCGTGACCGACCGCGACCCTGCCGCCCCAGCCGAACTTTTCGGTAAGGTCGAGGACTTGGTGGATGTCCATGGCATCGGTCGCGAGGCCACTGTCGAGATGGATATCGACATCCACGTCGTATTCCCGCGCGAGTTCGAAGATCCGATCGATCTGCCAGGCGCTATCGACGTCATAGCCAGGAGCGCCGCCAATAACCGTGGCGCCGTTCTCCAGCGCCGCGACGATATTCGCGTCCACCTCGGGCACCGCGCTCCAACCCTCCTGGGCGAAGACACAGATGTCGAGGTCGATCGCCCAGCGATAGTCGCTGGCCAGTCCCTTGATCGCCTCGAAACCGCGCAATCCGACATTGGGGTCAAGCTCCACATGGGTACGCATATGCATGGTCCCATGGGTCAGGCATTGCTCCAGGGTCGTCTTGGCGCGGGCATGGACATCCTCCACCGTGAAGCTCTGCTTGACCGCCGAGACCCGCTGCATATGGTCCCGGCCTTCCCGCTCGGAGGCGGAACAGCGATCGAGAATTCGCGACTTGTCGAGATGGATATGGCTTTCGATCAGACCCGGAGTGGTCAGCCGCCCACCAGCGTCGATCACCTCGGCGCCAGCGTCCGTCCCAGACCCGGCGAGAGCCGGCTCGATCGCGGTGATTCGATCACCGGTGATGCCGATATCAAGCGGCGAGGTATCCTCGCCACCGCCATAAATCCGTGCCTCGCGGATGATCAGATCAAATGTCACGCCCGCTCTCCCGTCGTTTTCCCTCGCCCTATCTCGGTATCCCCGTCGCGGCCATGTAATGCTCATAGGCGACGGCGTGCGCCGCGCGGGCGGCGGGTGTCAGACCGGTTTCCAGACGGGTCTCCTCGTGGAAATGCCGGTATTCGTCGACACCCCGAACCAGGAGCGTGCTGGTGCGCGGCTCCGTGGTCGGGCGGACATGGGTCGGAATATAGCTGATGCCAACACCGATGCGCCGGTCATCCGCCCGGTTCGGGCCAGAGGAATGCACCGTATGGGTATGATGCAGCGACATTTCGCCGGCACCGACCGGCACCGGGGTCCCGTCGCTATCCCGGTAGCGGTCGAAGATCCCCTTGCCGGCCCGGATCACGTGGTCGGGGCTCGGTCGCTTGTCATGGGGAATGCGGCCCTCGCGAAAACTGCCGGGCACCATGCGCATGCAGCCGGCGCGCTCCGAAGCGTCGGACAGCGCGACCCAGGCGGTGACCTGCTCGGCGGGGGAGAGACGGAAATAGTCGTCATCCTGGTGCCAGACCACGATCGCGTCGGTCCCCGCCTCCTTGATATGCATGGTCAGGTGATAGACCAGGATATTCGGGCCGATCAGTTCCTCGACCGCGTCCAGGACCCGGGGGTGATGCACGATCTCGTCGGCCCAGTCGAACAGCAGGTAGGATTTCGAGCGTTCCGGAAAATCCAGCTTTTTGCCGCTCTCGCGCTCAAATGCCTCAAGACCGGCGCGGTATCGCGCCACTTCCTCGTCGGTAAGGACGGGAACCGGGCCGGTGAAGCCGTCGCGGCGATAAGCCTCGATCTGCTCGTCCGTGATATCGCGCGGCATCGTGGCCTCCCCTATCGGCGTTTCCTAAATCTATTTGTAGCGATGGTACCGTCGGTCCTTGCGATAGCCGAAGAACGGATAAGACGTCGGCGTCGCGAAGCCATTGTCCTCGCGACGCAACATTTCCTCGAGCATGAACTGGGTGACATCGACCATCTGAAGCTTAAGCGCCTCCTCGACCGGCAAATACGCCAGATCCGCGAGCTCGCCGCTCCCGCCCAGCTCGCCGGCCATGTCTTCCTCCCAGGCACAGAAGAACCGCGCGTTGAAGCGCACGGCCCGGCTGGCGGGGGTGATCGCGTGACCAACATAACCGAGCTTGCGAAGGTCCGGCGCCAGGCCAAGCGCGCGCATCTCCTCCCAGCTCGCGTCTCCAGTCTCGCCAAGATCTCCCGGCGCGCCGAGGATCAGGCCGGTCTCCTCGAAGGTCTCGCGCACCGCCGCCATGGCGAAGGATTGGGCCTTCGCGGGGCTGCTTGAGATCCGGCGTTCCAGATCGGGATCAAGCCGGCTCGCCGGGACCGGCGCGGCGTCGGCCTTGTCGACCTTGCCGCCGGCGAAGACATAGGCGTTGCTGAACACCGCCTTGCGGCCGCGCCGCCCCATCAATACCTCGACGCCGCGCGGGCCGCGCCTGAGCACCAACATGCTGGCGCTGTCCTTTGGTTTGACCGGATGGGCTTTATCTGCGGAACGCTTGGGAATATCGCCGGGCGTCGCCGCCGGGCGCGGATCTGATACGGAAACCACGGAAACTCCTGGAACGATTGAGCCGAGAGTTTACGTCAAGCGCGGCGGAAACGAAACCGACCGCCCCGGGCGCGCGGCTTCGTGAAGCTATTTGCCTTGACCCGCACCCGCCCGCGACGCGACACTTGGCATGATATCGGATCACTGGGTGATCTCGACGCTTGGCGCGGGCATGTGAAGTCATGGGGGGCTCCGCGACCGTCGGCGACACCATGCGCGTGGACGAACCCCATGGCCTATGACAGCGACCCCTTGAAGTCTCGACGCTATAGGCGCAAGCACGCCTTGGCGCGGCTGGTTCTGTTATGGGAAGCCTTCTGGACAGCCGGCGCGCCGGCTGTCGCGATCCTCGCCGCGGCGGTGGGAATTGGCTTACTCGAGATCCCTCAAGGCCTCGGCGCATGGGTCGGTGGGCCGGTCGGCGGCGCGATCCATCTGACAATTCTTCTAGCGTCTTTCGCCGCATTCCTTTGGTACGCGCGTTCGGCGGTACTTCGCTTCCGAGCCCCGGACGACAACGACATCAAGCGGCGCATCGAGGCGTCGAGTGGGCTTTCCCATCGCCCACTCACCGCCCTGGCGGATGAACTGGCGAACCCGTCTGACCAGCGCATGGCCCGGCTCTGGCAAGCCTTTCAACGCCGGGCCCTGGACCAGCGGTCAACACTTCGCGTCGGATCACCGCGAGCGGTTCTACCCCGGCTCGATCCCTTCGCGGTTCGCGCCGTCATCGGTCTTTTGATCATCATCGCCTTGACCGCCGGTTGGCGAGACCCTGGCGCCAGATTGCTGGCGGCGATGCAGCCGAGCTTCGAGGGTGTGCTCGGCGCGCGATCCGCCAGCGTCGACGTCTGGGTCAGCCCGCCCGCCTATACAGGCCTACCGCCAATACTTCTGACCCGACCGTCGGGACCGGGCAAGGCCGTCCTGGCGAAAGAGCAGGCGGCGATCGATGCAACCGCCGATCCCAATACCGACGGGAAAACAGATGGAACGATCGTCGCGATCCCCATCGCTAGTAAGGTCCTCGCGGCCGTCACCGGTGGCGCGGGCACGCCGGAGCTCGTGATCCAGTCCAGCGACGGAACCGACGAGGTCATCCCCTTCGAGGTAAACAGCGCCGACAACTATCGCTTGGAAATGACCTTGAACAACGGCGCGAGCCTCGTGATCCGTCAAGCCGGCGCCGACTTGACGACTTGGAATTTGAACGTCATCCCCGATTTGCCGCCTCGGATCGCCTTTACCGAGATCCCGTCCAGAACGCGGCGTGACAGCCTGATGGTTCAATACCAGGCCAATGATGATTATGGCGTCGCCACGGCCTCGATCGTGATCCAGCGCCTGACCGGCCCGGACACGCCGGCGAAAGGCGAGCCGGTGGTCATCAAGATGCCGCTATCCGGCTTGGGTCAAAAGGAAGTATCCGGCAAGTCCTTCAACAACCTGACCAGCCATGCCTGGGCGGGATTGAATGTCCGGGTGTATCTCGAGGCAACCGACGAGATCGAACAGAAGGGCCGCTCGGACAGTATCGACATGATCCTGCCGGAACGGATCTTCACCCATCCCGTGGCTCGCGCGGTGATCGAGCAGCGCAAACGGCTGACCGCCGTGCCCGAGGACCGGCGCGACATCTCGAAAATTCTGATGACCATCGCCGCGCGCCCGCATCGCTACCATCACGATCTGGTCGCCTTCCTGGCGCTCAAGTCGGCGGCGGCGCGGCTCGGCTTGAACGAAGACGGATCCGAGGATGCCTCGGTGAGTTCCATGCTCTGGGATACCGCGCTTAGGATCGAGGACGGCGAGCTCTCCGTTGCCGCCCAACGGCTGCGGGAGCTTGAGCGGCAGTTGCAGGAAGCACTCGCGGGCGACGCCTCGGACGAGAAAATCGAACAACTGATGGACCAGTTGAAACAGGCCGTCGATGAGTATCTCGAGGCCATGGCCAAGCAAATGGAGAACCAGCACGGCCAGCAGGGACAACAGCCTCAAACCGAGGGAATGCGGGAGCTCGCGGACGCCATGCGTCGCGAGGATCTCCAGGACATGATCGACAAGATGCGGGACATGGCCAAGAGCGGGGCCAGGGAGTCGGCCCGCGAAATGCTCTCGCGCCTCCAGGAAATGATGGAAAACATGCGCATGGGGCAACAGGGCATGTCGCCTCAGCAACGCGCCATGCAGGAGATGATGCGACAGTTGAGCGAGCTGTCGCGCCAACAGCAGCAGCTTATGGACGACACCTACAAGCAGCACCAGAACAGTGGGAGGCAGGGTCGCGACGGAGGCGAGCAGTCCAATCAATGGGGGCAGATGGGTGATCGGCGCATGCAGCAACCACCACGCTTTGGAGAGGGTCTACCCCGGCAACGGGGCGAGGGCATGCAGCGCGGCGGACCGCGACGTCAGGGGCAACCAGGCGGGCCCGAGCAAGACGGGCGCGGCATGACCGCCGATCAACTCGCCCGCGCCCAAGAGCAGCTACGCCGACAACTCGGCGAGTTCATGCGCAAGCTAAGCGAGGGTTTCAACCAGATCCCGGAGGGTTTCGGACGCGCCGAACGCGCGATGAAGGACGCGGTCGGCGCCCTGAACAAAGGGGAGCCCGGCGACGCGGTCGGCCCCCAGGCGGACGCCGTGGGACAAATGCGGGCCGGCGCCGAGGCGCTTAACGAGCTCATGCGCGAGCAGATGGCCAATGGCCAGGGTACGCCGAGCGAGCAGGCCCAAGGCATGCAGGATGGGCGCCAGGACGAGATCGACCCGTTGAACCGTCGGCGTTCCGGTCAGGGGTTCTTCGATCGCTCGACGCTCGGCATCCCCGATGAATCCGATGTGCGGAAGGCGCGGCGGCTCTTCGACGAACTCCGTCGCCGCTCCGGCGAACGCAGCCGCCCGGTTCTGGAACTGGACTATATCGACCGATTGTTGAAGCGCTTCTGAGGCGATTTTCTCGGCAATCGGGTCGGGAAATCGCTAATCCCTAACCCACTTAGTATCCGAACCCACCCTGGCGCGCCTCTTCGGAGAAGCTGACG
>JAYOIK010000050.1:0-14800 GCA_038118725.1 Alphaproteobacteria bacterium
TGCGAGGAAAAGGTGGCGAACTTGGATGGGGTGATCGAGCGATTAAAGAGCGAGAAGGCCAGTTTGAATGAAAAACTGAACAATTCAGAAAATGCCAAAAATAGAATTGAAAAGGAAAATACCTTGCTAAGGTCGCGAGAAAACACAGACCCCTTCCAACATTTCTTAAAGGAAAAATATTCATCCTATCTATATTCAATCGGTCCGGGTGGAAAATCTGGCGGATATTACCGGAAGAATTTCGGCCCTGGCGGTCGAATCGAGGTTGATTTTCACTATGGTACGTTTGGAGATGGTTCGAAAACCGCGCTGGGCTGTGTGCTTAATATCACCGACCTTATTAGTGGAAGGGCAACACGACCAACACGTGTAAAAATTGGCGAATCAACCGACCTGCTTTTAGATAATGGAATCGAGGTGCGTACCAAGGTGGGTGGAGCGCAGAATAAACCGAATCAAAAAGAGAGTGAGTGTGAAATCTCGGTACAGTTTAGAAAATTATATTGATCGACGGTCTTAAAATGATGTTTTATTGGTCACCCGATGAACAAAAAATTCAAGAGCGCGACCAGTGAGGGCGAGACCGGAATAGTTGCCTCGAACTAGAAAATTTCCTCGTCTCGCCTTTATCAAAGGTAAACGCACTCAAACCACGCCTTCGACCGGCTCCTTGATCGAGAGCCGCCAGTGGATGCGGTCTTCCTCCGGGGGGTAATCACCGGCGGCCTTGTGCACGAGACAGCGGTTGTCCCAGATCACCACGTCGCCGACACGCCATTGATGCGTATAGCCGGCGTCGGGAACCAGCATCCGTTCGACCAACTCGTCGATCACGTCGTCGCTCTCGGCGGGCTCCAGCCCCTCGATGTAGTGGATCTTGCCGGGATCGAAATAGAGTGACTTGCGGCGGGTTTCCAAATGCACCCGGATCATCGGGTGAAAGGCCGGCGGCTCGTTCCGGTCCTCGGGGTTGAGCAAGGCCGTCTGCCCGGTGCGTCCACCATAGGTGAAGGCGCCTCGGCGACCGTCCAGGAGGGTTTTCAGGCGCTCCGGCAACTCCTCGTAGGCCCGGTACATGCTGGAGAAATGCGTGTCGCCGCCCCGGCTCGGCACCGCCAGCGCGTAGAGCTTGGTCGCCTTGAACGGGATCTCGTCATAGGCGCCGTCGGTGTGAAAGCCGATGGCGCCGCGCTTGTAGACGTCTTCGTCGAGGCTTCCGTCGGCGCGGAACTTGTTGGTGCCGAGCATGGTGACCTCGGGATAGTCCGGGTGCCGGGTGGATTTCGAGGGATGTGGAATGATCACCCCGAAACGCCGGCCATAGGCGAGGAAATCCTCGATATCGAGCTCCTGGTCGCGGACCACGGTGACGCCGTAATCCAGCCAGGCCTGGTAGATCGGCGCGAATCCCGCGTCATCCAGGGTCTTGACGTCGACGCCGGTGATCTCGCCACCGGTATGCGCGCCCATGGGGCGGATCTTCAACATCCCGCGGTCCTCCAATTGCAACCTCGCGTCATGCAAGCGGTGCTAGACGCCCTCGACGATCCGAATGTCGCGTTCCGCGCCGTCGCCGAGCGCCGCCAGGGCGCGCTGGTAGTCCTCGCTGTCATACGCGGCGAGCGCGGCGGCGTAGCTTTCAAACTCGATCACCACGGTGCGCTGATCAAGCCCATGCTCGCGCGCCTGGCTTTGGCCGCCGGCGACCAGAAGCTTGCCACCCGCTTTCTCTATCGCGTCGAAGGCGAATTCGCGATAGGCCGCGTGCTTGTCCGGATCCGCCGGACGGCGATGGGCGCTGACCCAATATCCCTTTGGCATTGCCTTGCTCCCTCGAATGCGCGGTCGGTGGCGAGTCACGGCGCCAGGGAAGACGATACAAGCTGGGCGATTTTGGCGGAACACCCGATCGTGCGATAATCCCGAGCTTGATGGCGCGAGACGCGCCAAATCGATGGAGGTGGTGATGAGTGGTCCCGACGGTTTTTCCCTGAACCCGATTGTCGACGGTTTTGTCGGCGAGGTCACCGGCCTTGATCTGAACGATGATCCGGGCGCGGAGACCAAGGCGCGGTTACGCGCGGCGCATCAGGCCTATCCGGTGCTGGCAATCCGTGACCAATCCCTTGACCCCCGGGGAATGATCCGGTTCGGCGAGATCTTCGGCGGCTTCGATATCGATCATCACGTCCCGCAATATCAAGACAAGACGCATCCCGAGGTGGTTTATCTGACCAACCGAAAAGCCGACGGCGCGCCCGACAAGGCCTCGGCGGAACGCGGCGCCGCCTGGCATGCCGACAGCACCTTCAAGGAGCATCCCTGCGCCCATACCGCCTTGCATGCCCTGGAGATTCCCAGCAAGGGCGCGGGCACTTTTTTCGCCAATATGGTCAAGGCTTACGAGACCCTGCCCGACGATCTCAAAACCGCGATCGAGGGTCGCCACGCCAAGCACAAATTCGGCACCGGCCCGGCCGAGGGCGGCATCATCCCGATGACGGACGAGCAGGAAGAGATCTATCCACCGGTGATCCATCCGATGGTCCGGACCGACCCCGAAACCGGGGCCAAGGCGCTCTATGTCAATCCGCTGCATGTCTACGGCATCGTCGACATGGACCAGGCCGAGGCGGCGCCGCTGCTCACCCGGTTGTTCGAGCACGCGCTCGACCCGGCGTTTCAGTATCTGCACGACTATCGGGTCGGGGATCTGGTGATCTGGGATCAACGGCGGACCTGGCACAAGGCCGAGGCGGCCTATTCCATGGACGAGACCCGCCGCCTGATGCGGATCAAGATCAGCGCCGCGGCATGAGCTTCGAGAACAAGGCGGCCTTCGTCGCGGGCGGCGGCGGCGGCATGGGGCTGGCCATCGCCAACCGCCTGATCGAGGCCGGCTGTCACGTGGCGCTGGCGGATCTGAAACCGGAGCCGGCGGGGATCGACGCCGGTCCGGGACGACATCTCTATCTCGAGGGAGATCTGTCGGATCAGGGTTTCGTCGAGAGCGCGGTGGCCAGTGCCGCGGAAGCATTTGGCGGCATCGATTATCTGGTGAATACCGCGGGCGTGCTCTGGCTGGACCAAGATCGCTCGGTCACCGATATCGACATGGCGGTCTGGGACCGGGTGCTGGCGATCAACCTGAAATCCTTCGCGCTCACCGCGCGGTGTTGCGTGCCGCTGATGAAGCAGCGCGGCGGCGGGGCGATGGTGCATTTCTCCTCCATCGATGCCACCGGTGGCGATGCGCCGGCCCAGGACGCCTATGGCGCGTCCAAGGCGGCGGTGATCCGGCTGGCCAAATCCTTGGCGATCCAGTTCGCCGGTGACGGTATCCGTTCCAACGTCATCCTGCCGGGACCGACGATGTCGCCGATGCAGGTGCGCTGGGAAGACGACGCCGAGGCCCAGGCAAGGGTCGCCGGCTTCGTTCCGCTCGGCCGTTTGGGCCGGCTCGACGACATGGCCGATGCCTGTTTGTTCCTGCTCTCCGACGCGGCGGCCTATATCACCGGCGTCGAATTGCCGGTCGATGGCGGGATAACCGCGCGGGTTTGAGGGTTTCCCGACCGTCCCCTCGTCAAAATGACGGCTGGGATCTTGTGCCGCCCCCCTTGCTTGGGGCATATCAAGGGGCCGTTACGGGAGGAATTCGATGGCCAAGCCAGTGGTCGGCGTGATCGCGTCCACGCATCAGGTTGAAGGTCGTTTCGCGACCCAGATGGCCGGGGAGCGCAATCTCAACGCCATCGCCGAAGTGTCCGGCGCCCTGCCGCTGATGTTCGCGGGCGCGCCGGAGATCACCGATATCGGCGCGCTGCTGGATGTCGTCGACGGGATCTTGCTGACCGGCGCCAGGGCGAATGTTCATCCCACGCGTTTCGGCGTCGAGCCGCACCCCGCCCATGAGCCCTATGACGAGCGACGAGACGAAGTGGCGCTGGAGCTTACCCGGGCCTGTGTCGAGCGCGGCGTCCCCGTCTTCGGCGTCTGTCGCGGTTTCCAGGAAATGGCGGTCGCCTTCGGCTGCGCCCTGCATCCCGAGATCCGCGAGTTGCCGGGCCGCATGAATCACCGAGCCCCTCGGCTGGAGAACGGCGAGGTACATCCCGACCCGGAAGTGGTCTTCGCCGACCGGCACGAGGTCAGGTTGATGCGAGACGGCGCCTTCGCCCGGCTCCTGGGGCGCGAGACCATACGCGTCAACTCCCTGCACGGTCAGGGGATCTGCAAGCCCGCCGAGCGGGTGATTCACGAGGGGATCGCCGAGGACGGCACCATCGAGGCGATCCGCATCGCCGACGCGCCCGGCTTCGCGCTGGGGGTCCAGTGGCACGCGGAATACGACCCTCAGATCAACCCGATCAACCGCACCTTATTCCAGGCCTTCGGCAGCGCGTTGGTTGAGAGCCAGGGCGCGCGGTAGAGCCGGAGCGCCCATTCTGGCGCGTTTCCACCGAGACTGTTGCCGATTTCCAGATCAATCCCAGGTAAAATCACCGCGAAGCCGCGAAAGATGTTCCCATTGGGGACATTTTCTTGATTATAATTCCGCCCGTTCGGGCCATGCGCCGGGTGGGGTCTCCATGCCGCTCCCAGGCGTGGCGTGGGCCAGGCATCGAACCATCTTGGCGACGTCCAATCAGAACAGATGGGCGGACTGAAAATCAGGGAGAAACCGGATGCGCCAGACCCTTATACTGAGCTCGTGTATCGCCGCGCTCCTGCTGGGCGGCTGTTTCGGCGAGGAAGAAGAACAGGCCAAGGCGCCGGTGAACGACTTTGTCATGGTCGCGAACAAGGCCGCCGTGGACTACAAGGTCCAGATAACCACGCGGTCGTCCAAGCAATACTCATTGCCTTTCAAGGCCGTGGAGCGGATCGAGTTTCCGGCGACGGAATCCAAGGTCGTTCAGGTCAAGGCGATCAGTCTGGACCGAGATTGGAACGACTGCATCACGTCGGTCAAGGTCGGCCAGACCATGAATGTCGTTCAGGTCGGCGAGACCGTGGAGTGCCGGGCGGAATAGAGGAAATAGCCGGGGACGGCGATCACGGCGCCAGTTCCACCTCGATCGCGGCCTTGACATTGGCGCGCTCGGCCATGCGCGCGCGATGGTCGGCGACCTTGGGGAAACGACCGGGGTCGACACCGTCCTTTTCCATCCACTGGGCGATCGTGAACAGGTACGGATCGGCGATCGTATAGGTCTCGCCCATCACCCAGGGCCCCTTGAACATCTCTTTCTCGATCATCTCGAACCCGGCCGAGACGGTTTCCGGCACCTTGCGCCGCATGTCCTCGAAGGAAGATTCCTCACTCGCCCAACGATGGCCCCGCATCCGGTGCGCATGCGCGACATGCAGGCTGGAACAGAGATAGCTGTTGAAGGCCTGGATCTCGGCGAAGGCGAAGGGATCGTCCAACGGCGCGAGCTTCGCCTCCGGATAGCTCTGGGCGATAAAGGCCAGCATCGCCGGCGTCTCGGTGAGGATCCCGCGTTCCGTCACCATCGCCGGTACCCGGGCCTTGGGATTGATCTTGAGATATTCCGGCGACTGTTGCTCGGTGGTCGCGAAATCGATCCGCCGAAGTTCGTATTCCGCCCCGGCATCCTCCAGCGCGATATGCGAGGCCAGCGAGCAGGTATGCGCCGTGTAGTAGAGCGTGATCATTTTAATTCTTTCTCGGCAAGGGGTTTAGCGATCTGAACATGGTCGGACTATCGAAGAGTTATTCCGCCGCGATGCCGCCGGCCTTCGATGCGTCTTCCGGCGCGCCGCCATGCACGGCGCCGCGGTTCCAGCTGTCGACATATTGCTCGATGGAGAGGGTCCAGCCGTTCTCCATGTTCTCGTCGAAATACTCGAACAGGATGCCGTCCGGCGCGCTCATGGACAGCAGAACCGTGCCGCCGGCCTCGCCGCCGCGTTCGGTATGCGGATGGGCGTCGGCGGGCGCCAGCGCGTCGTCGCCCTTCTTGCGGTGCACGGTCTTTCCCATGGTCCCGTCGGGAAGGTGGTCGGTCACGAATTGTTCGCCGTCGAGCACCAGGGTCAGGGTCGAGGCGACATGGCGGTGACGCCGGCAATGACCCCCGTCCTCGGCATAGCGCAGGAGCATGTCTAGACGACCGGCCTCGAGGTCATAGCCGAGCAGGCTGTACTCGAAATCCACCAGGAAGTCCTTGCAGTCGGGGTCGGTCACCCGGCGCCACTCCACGGAGCTGGGATCGAAACTCTCTGAAATCCTGTGCATGGCGTCCTCGCTGGGTCGTTCGAGGCCCGAAGCTACCAAGGCCTTGGCGCCACCCGCAAGCCGAGCGTCGCGGGTGAGGTCCATCGGTGCCCGGCCTAGCGCCAGTCCGGAGCCTTCATCCCCGTATCCCCGACGTAGGTCGGGGCCGACGCCTGAGACGCGGGCATGTGACGGAAAGCCCGATCATTTGGACGGGTAGATCACCGTGCTCGGCCATCCGTCGGGTAGCAAGGCTTCAGGCGTCGACCCCGACCTACGTCGGGGATACGGGCGATCGCTCGCGTGGGGCCGTGGGCATATACATATCCCATGGATCAAGCAAGGGACGACCAATCCGGCGCGGAGCGCCGATCGGACAATCCGACGGGCATTACGGATCGGTGACACGGGCGATCGCTTCGGCTAAAACTCGGTGTTTGGAGTCGCGGTGGGCCGCGGCTTCGATAAATGGGGTCTTCCTCGGTCGGCCCATTCCCTGCCTTCGATTGGATCAAGATGCGTCTGCGTAACTGGCAACAAGAACTGATCGACGGCTTCCCCTCCATCGTGGCTCAACATCGACGGTTTATTCTGAAGGCCCCGACCGGCGCCGGCAAAACCGTGTTGGCGAGCGAGATCGTCTCGACCTTCTATGAGGGACGCAAGATCCTGGTGCTGTGCCACCGGCTGGTCCTGCTGGAACAGCTGGAGCGGGCGTTGGGCGCCAACCATCGGGTGCGTAAACTCGAGGTCGGCGATAGCGCGCCACCGTTCCAAGACCATGACATCCTGCTCTCGACCAATATGCGGGCGATGGATCTTCTGGAAGAGGCCATCCCGATGGCCGATCTGATCATCGTCGACGAGGCGCATCGGGTCTCGCCGAACGGCAAGAGCTATAAGCAGATCATCAAGCGGTTCGAGGAAAGCGGCAAACCGGAGGCCCGGTTCATCGGCCTCACCGCCTCGCCGGAGCGGCGTACCGGGGACCAGAAGGATCAGCTCAGCCTTGCCTTCGACGCGATCATCGATTGCGCCGATATCGAAACCCTGATCGCCGACGGCATTCTGGTGCCGCCGATCTATCGGCCGCATTTCGTGCATGATCTGGACCTGACCGGCATCGATATCAGCTCCGGAGATTTCCCCGTCGCCACCCTGGCGCCGGCGATCGTGAAGTCGTCGATGATCGACTATGCGCTTCTCGCCTATGCCGAGGAACGCGTCAACGTGGCGCCGCGCCCGATATCGGCGTGGTTCTGCCCGGAGGTTTCCGTCGCCGAGACCACGCTTGCTCGAATTCAGGCGCTCGGCGTTTCGGCGGCGATCGTCACCGCGAAAACCCCGATCCGCGAACGCATGAAGCTGCTGGCTAGCCACGAGACCGGCGAGATCGAGGCGATGGTGTCGGTCGGGGTATTGGCCGAGGGCTGGGACAATCCGCATTGCAACATCATCGTGCATCTGCGACCGACGCTCTCCAAGGTCTTGTGGGGCCAAACCGTCGGGCGCGGCCTGCGCGCGGCGCCGAACAAGACCCAATGCGTCGTCATCGACGTCAGCTCGAACTGGAGCACGTTCGGGCCGGTGGAAAAGCTGCAATGGGAGTTGTGGAGCCACCGGCGCTCGTTTGAACGCTTTAAGAACCGGTTCAACTGGATCGGTCAGGAGCAGACCCGCGAGGACAAGGACTTCTCCTATATGTTGTGCGAGGAGAAACTACCTTCCGGCCTGCGCTGCTCGCACATCTATCGCAAGCCCCTGCACGCGGATTCCCAATGCCCGGCCTGTGGCTCGCACGTGGCCGCCGACATCTTCCAGGAACAGAACATGGAGGACGCGCCGAACGAGATCAGCGTGCGCCGTCTGTTCCTTGATCGCTCGCGCGCGTTACACCAGGAGATGAACCAATCGGTGTGGAGCGCCATGGGCGGCACGGCCTGGAAACTCGCCGAGCCCAAGGAGAAGATCTTCCTCGCCTTTTGCATGGCCTTCGCCGATGTCTCGGCCGAGGGCACGGAGTCGGAATCCGAGTTCTGGGACGACGTGATGGCCGCCGAGACCGAGATCCGGCGTTTCCTCGTGGATCGCAAGATCCAGATGACCAAACAGAACGGCTTCGATATCTCCACTCTCGCGGACGCCATGCTGGCCGGCCGGCACATCCGGACGGTTCAGGCGCAATACGGGATCTATCTCTGCGGCGAGGTGTTGGAGACCTGCTCGAGCCTGGAGATCGAGCGGAAATACTCAAAGGCCGTCAAGGTCGCCGAGCGGCTCGCGGTTCTCGGCTGCTCGGCGCGGGACAACCTGCCGTATTTCAACGCTGCGGAACATCTGGCGGCGGAATAGGCGAGGAGGGGGCTGGTTTCCCTTTGACCGTCGCCCCAGCGGCGGCTGGGGCTCTTGCCGTCGGCGCTTGCCGGCGAAAGTCGGTCAAAGTCACGGATGGGAGAAACAGCCGCTTCGTTCTCGCCAAAAGCCCCGGCCTCCGGCGTAGCCCGGGCCTACATTGCCGCCCTGGCGAACGGTAGGGCCTCCCGGCGCCGAACCCGCGATCTGACCCGTCACCGAGAGCGGAACCATCGCGGAGTCCTGCCTTACGCCAGGACGACGGCGTGGAAGCGAGCGTCGCGCCAGCGCAAATCTTGCCCGTTCGTGGTGTCAGCCGGGCTCGACAAGGGCGCGCGCGCCGGTGGCCTCGGCGAGCTTGGCGGGGTCGACGGAGAATACCGCGTTCGGCGCGCCCGCCGCCGCCCAAACCACATCATGCTCCAGCAGGTCCGGATCGATATAAATCTCCGGCGCGTTCAGATGCCCGATCGGCGCGACGCCGCCGATGGCGAAGCCGGTTTCCTCGCGCACCCGTTTGGCGTCCGCGCGTTCCAGGGGCGCGCCGATCACCCGTCCGGCCAGGTCGAGATCCGCCTGATTATCACCGGCGATCAGCAGAAGGACGAGCCCGTCGCCGTCCCGGCGTTGGAAGATCAGGGATTTCACGATTCGCGAGACCGTGCAGCCACAGGCTGACGCGGCTTCCTCGGCGGTTCGCGTGGAGGCCGGCATCTCCAGGATGTTGATATCAAGGCTTAGCTCGTCCGCGGAGACGCGCACCCGGTCGATGCTTCGTGTTTTCATTCCGCCGCGGTCGCCGCCGCGTCCTCGGCTTTCCAGGTCTTGAGCACCGGCAGAACCTCCTTGGCGAAGAGCCGCAGCCCGGCCTCGGACACCTCCATCGGGGTGCCGCCGAAGCGGAAGGAGACGTTGAGCTCGAAATCGCCGACGATCTTGCGGCGTTCCTCGAGCTGGCGAAGGATCCGGTCCGGGCTTCCCCAACTCGCGGCCTTCATGAAGTTATCGACCGCGCCGGTCAGGTCACCGCCGGTCTTGCGCGCGAATTCGGCCTTCTGCTGGTAGCCGCCATAGCCCTTCACGCTGGCGAAGTGCTCTCCCAGGAACTCATAGTGGTGGAAGTTGCTTTCGGTGAAGATGCCCTGGTATTGGCGCGCCCATTCCTCGCCCTGTTCGTCGGTCGGGGTGCAGATCGCGAAATCGGTCAGCATCGGCGCGGGCGCCGGACGACCATGATATTGCTGGTGCAGCTCGCGACCTTTGTTGATCACCGGCGCGCGCATCTCCCAGGGCCGGTCGGCGAACATGATCATCCGCACGTCACCGAGCTGGGCGACGGAATCCACCGATTCCTCCGAGGTCGCGACCGAGTAGAGACGGCCGTCCATCGGGCCCGGAGGCGCCGGACGGATCGCCACGCGCGGCTGTTTGTAGATCGGCCCGTCGCTTTCCATGTAGCCGGTCTCGAGCGCCTTTTTGATCATCCGCGAGGATTCATCAAAGCGCGCGCGGGACTCGTCCATGGAAAGCCGGAAGCCCTCGAACTCGCGCCGGGCGAGGCCGCGGCCCATTCCGAAACGCAGCCGGCCATTGCTGAGATAGTCGAGCATGGCGACCTGCTCGGCCACCCGAAGCGGGTCATGCCAAGGCAGGATCACCGCGGCCGTGCCGACGTCGATATGCGGGTGCTTGGCCGCCAGATGGGTCATCAGCTGGAGGTTGTCCGGGCAGAAGGAATAGTCCTCGAAATGATGCTCGGTCGACCACACGCAATCGAAGCCGGAATCGGCGGCGATCTCGCAGAGCCTCAGATCCTCGTCCCAGACCTGCTTGTCCGAACAGTTCTCCCAGCCGTAGCTGGTGAAAATCATGAAAAAGCCGACATCCATGGCTCGATCCCTTCATCGGTATCCGTTTGACCGAAGGTATTCACCGCGGGCGGTTCTCGGCAACCCGCGATCGCCCCAGACGCGCCGGGAACCTTGCATGTGATGGGCGCGTGGCGGTGCCATTCGACAATCCTGTTCCTTGGGGCGCGGTCTCCGCGCCATGATGTGCTATCCAGGTCGTCACCTTGTGAACCCCATGTGAAGGATCATTCGAATGGCATCCAGCTCGGAGGAAGCGCTGCGCGACGCGATCAACGCCAGCGGATCGCTCCAGCTCAAGAAGTTTCGTGACACGATTCACCTGCCCTTGCATCAGGTCGGGGTCGGCCCGGCGCTTCCGGCGATCTATCTTTCCGAGGAAGACGTGCCGGAATATCGCAGTGACGGGTGGGAAATCACAAACCCGGACTGGGTCGGCAGTACAAATGAGTTGAGGTCTTTCGAGGAAATCATCCGTGACGAGAACAAGGTCGCGTTTCTCATCAAGGCCGCGCGCTATTACTCCGATGGCAGCCTGATGCAGACCTATGACGCGATCTTCACGGTCGCCAACCGGGATGGAGATTGGCGCCTGATCAGCCGGAACCCATTCAACGTGCGCAAGGCCTAACCAACTCCCTCCAACCGCCTGGCCTCGGCGAGCGGGCGGGGGTCAATCCAATCCTCGACCGAGAAATCCCGGTCGATGAAACCGTTTTCCAGCAGGAAGTCTTTCACCACGCCCACGGCTTCAAGGATCGGCGCGTCGAGATGGGGCAGGAACTTGTCGCGATAGTTCGGCTCCAGATAGGTCTCGATATCCGCGTCGTCGATGCTGCATTCCTGGGCGATCAGGGCGCGCGCCTCCAGCGGGTTGTCCTGGACCCAGGCCGTCGCGCGCAGGAGGGTGCGGACATAGCGGACCGCCTTCCGGCGAGATCGGCGACGCCTTGCGCCGGATCGTCGGTTCGCACGAAGACGCCCTGATATTCCTCCATGAAGGTAATGCCGAGGACCACGGAATCGACTCCGTTCGCCCGCGCCCAGACCGGCGGCGCGACCCCGCCCTCGCGCATGAACATGTCGATGGAATGCGCGTATTGGACATCCTTGCCGGCGTCGTCGAGCTCGGTGATGTTCGGAATGTCATAGCCCGAACCCTCGAAGGCCTCGGCCAGCATCCCGGTTTGAAACGCCACTCCGGAGGCCGTGGGGACCGGGCAGCGCGAGTAATAGATCGAGATCTCATCAGCCATGATGCGCGATTCTCGCACGACAAATCGCGGCGGGCGAGGGGACAAACGAACCGGGACCCGCCGAACAAGCCGGTTCCCTCGAGAACGCGTTAATCATCTGTTCCATTCCGGAGAAAGCGCATAGTAAAATCCCGCCACGTCCATCGAAGGGGGGCTGAGATGACGACGCATTCCGGCTATCTGTTGATCGCCGATATTTCCGGCTATACCGAGTTTCTGACGACGTCCGAGCAGGATCACGCCAATCCGATCCTGCAGTCGCTGTTGACTTCCCTGGTCGAACAGGTCGGCGAACCGCTGCATTTCTGGAAAATGGACGGCGACGCGGTGCTGGCCTATTCGACCCAGCGCGAGTTTCCGTCCGGCGAGACGTTTTTGACGATCTGCGAGAATCTCTAAAACGCCTTCGCGACAAGGCGTCAGAACATCATCTCCAACACCACATGCCCGTGCCGTGCTTGCGCCAATGTTCACTTGTTGGATCTGAAGATCCTCGCCCATCACGGTGAGTTCAACGAGATGCAGATCGGCCCGATTAAGGATATCTCCGGCGCCGATGTCATCCTGGTTCACCGCATGGCCAAGACCAATGTGAGCGAGGCCACCGGGATAAGCAGCTACGCGCTGTTCAGCGACGCGGCGGTGGCGGCCATGGGGATCGAGACGGCGTTGACCCCGTTCTCCCAGCCGATCGAGCATTTCGGCGAGGTATCAATGCAGGTCTATGACCTGGCCAAGGCCTGGTCCGAGTTTCGCGCCGGCAGGGAACGCTTCTTCCTCGAGGAAGCGGACGGGGTGTGGACCTATCGCCGTCAGCTGAACATGCCGATCCGGGTCGCCTGGGAGGCCTTGACCGCGCCGGACCTCAAGCAGGCGTGGATGGTCGACATGAAGGCGGTCACGGTCGACAACAAGGACGCCGGACGGATCGGCGTCGGCTCGGGCTATCATTGCGCCCATGAATTGGCGGATTTCTACTACTCGATCACCGATTGGGAACCTTTCGACTATTTCTCCACCCGTTTCAACGACCCGGCCCGTGAAGGCGTCGCCTGGCCGGAAACCTACGAATTCGTGGAAAACGAAAACGGAACCGAGTTTCGCTTCACCATGGGCGCGGCGTACGGCGCCGACGGCACCCGGTCGGAAGCGACCGAGACGGAAGCGGTCGGCCTCCTGTCGGCCTTCTGGCCCGCCTGTTTCGACAAGATGGGCACGTTGATCGACCCGGCGGCCTAGGCACGGCGACGCCCCGCTTGATAATGGTGGGGTGGTGGGCGAGCCGGAGGTGGTGCGCCGCATGGCGATGCAAAAATCCGATGGCGGCTCCTCGCCCTTCAACCAGAGGATCGTGGCGAGCCTGATGCGCTCCAACAAGATGGAGGAGCATATCAAGGAAGTTTCCGAGCATATGCGGGCCCATGGGGACGCATGGTCGAGGCTTTCGCGCGCGCGCTTCCCGAGGTAAGGGTGCGCCGCTCCGAGGGCGGTTACTTCCTCTGGGTCGAGCTCCCGGAAGGCGTCTCGGGCGAGGCGGTAGCGGCGGCCGCGGTGCGGCACGGCGTCGAGGTCAGCGCCGGATGGGTATGCTTTCCGAATGAGGACCCCGGGAATTTTCCGCGCCTGGCCTTCAGCTTCGTCGGCCCGGACGCCATCCGCGAGGGGATAGGATTTCTCGCCAAGGCCTATCGGGAGGTGGCGTGAGGGCACGGGCTGATACTGAATCGCGTCAACCGGAACCCGTGCCCCGTCGCAACGCCCCCGTCGCCCTGACGAAGGTCTGGGCTTTCGCCAAGGAAGACACCCGCGTGACGGTCGGGTGATCGCCTGGAAACCGACGACAATGCATTCTCGGCTTGGCAAGAGCCCTGACTTTCGTCAGGGCGACGAGGGCTGGCGGTGAACGTCGGGCGATCCGATGGGAACCGACGGCAATATTTCGGTAACAAATAATTTAGACCTCAATGCCTGAAGCGCTGGCATAATGATCTCGAGTTCGTACAGCCAAGGCACGGAAAATGCTTCGGAAAATCCTCTTCGTCGCGGCGTTCCTGATTGTTGCCCCAGCGTTGCAGGCCAGCAACGAGGCGCGGGTTATCACCTGGGACGACCTCGTGCCGGAGAGCGCGCCGCTGAAGGACCCGTTCGAGGGATACAGCGACAATATTCTTGATCTGCTGGAGATCGTGTTCCGGGGGCGGGCCGATCTGCGGGTCGACCTGATGGAGATCGCAAGCCCCGAGCACAAGGAATTGCTGGCCACGGAAAAGGAACTGCGGGATCTGGACGTGGATGTCGACGGGCTCTTCGCCGAGCTTGAGCGGATCGAGGCCGAGATCAAGCGCCGGGACCAGGAAGTCGTGCACGAGTTGGAGGGCTCTCTCGTGCGGATGCCCGGCTATGCCTTGCCGCTTCAACATGTCGATACCGGCGTGACCGAGTTCCTGCTGGTTCCCTATGTCGGCGCCTGCATCCATTCCCCGCCGCCGCCGGCCAATCAGATGGTGTTCGCGAGCCTGGACGAGAAATACGTGGTCAAGAATCTGTATGAGCCGGTTTGGATCACCGGGCATTTGCGCATCGAACAGGCCAGCCGGTCGCTATCCTACGTGGATGGGCAGGCCAACGTGGCCTCGGGTTATGCGATGCGGGTGGTGCATATAGAGCCTTATAAGTGATCCGGTGTTATCCCGGTGATTGGAGTAACGGAAATGATGGAACGTTCTCGCGCCGAGATGCTAGGCGCCGTTGCGATTTCCGGTTTGCTGATGGGGCCGGCTCTCGGCCAATCCCACGGCGCGCATGTGCACGGGATAGGCGGCCTAGACATTGTTATCGAAGGCACGCGGGTGGAGATGGAGCTGGAATTGTCGGGCCGGGATGTTGTCGGCTTCGAACACGCGCCGAGCACGCAAAAACAAAAGGATGCCGTCCGGGAAGCCGCCGAGAAACTGAAGAATTCCGCTCTTTTGTTTGAATTCCCGAAGGATGCGGGCTGTTCCGTCGGCGAAGTGTCCGTTGAGTCGGAACTGTTGGATGACGATGGTGACGATCATGCCCACGGGCACAAAGACGGGCAC
>JAYOIK010000050.1:14900-39163 GCA_038118725.1 Alphaproteobacteria bacterium
CACGGGCACAAAGACGGGCACAAAGACGAGCATGGGCACGGGGACGAACACGGCGACGAGCACGCCGAGTTTCATGCCCACTACACCCTCGATTGCGCGAACCCGAAAGCATTGGACGGATTGGAACTTTTGGTTTTCAAGGCCTTTCCCGCAACCGAGGCCATCAAGGTGAGGGTCATCTCGCCGCGCGGACAGAAAGCGCGGGAGGTTCATCCGGAAGCAGCCCGCGTGACATTTTAAGGCCCGGGGATGGAGCGGGACGCACCCTGCGACACCATTGTCTCGCTTTCGGGCGTGACCTTCGGATGGGGCCGCGATGGTCCGGTGGTGTTGGATATCCCTCGGTTCGACGTCGCCAAGGCCGAGCGGCTGTTCCTGCGAGGACCGAGCGGAAGTGGCAAGACGTCGCTGCTCAATCTGATCGGCGGCGTGACCGTGCCGAGATCCGGGTGTGTCTCGATCCTGGATGTCGAACTCACCGACCTGTCCGGTTCGCGCCGGGATCGGTTTCGCGCCGACCATATCGGCTTCATCTTTCAGCAGTTTAATCTGGTGCCCTATCTCGGCCTGATCGAAAACGTCGTGCTGCCCTGTCGGTTCTCCAAGCGGCGAGCGGCGCGGGCGATCGAGCGCTCCGGTTCGCTGGAGAGCGAGGCGAGGCGGCTTCTCGAACGCATGAATATCGGCGCGGCGGCGCTGACGTCCGGCTCGGTCGCGACGTTGAGCGTCGGCCAGCAACAGCGTGTCGCCGCCGCGCGGTCCCTGATCGGCGGCCCGGAACTGGTAATCGCCGATGAGCCGACCTCCGCCATCGATGACGATGCGCGCCAAGCCTTTCTGTCTCTGCTTCTCGAGGAGGCGCGGGAATTCGGGACCACGCTGATCTTCGTCAGCCATGACGAGAGGTTGGCCGTTCACTTCGACCGGGCCTTGGCCCTGTCCGATATCAACAATGCCGAACGGGGGGAGTAGCGTTTGATGCCGGTTCTCTCCCTGGCCTTGCGCAGCCTGCTCAATCGCCGCGTGACCGCGCTGCTGACCGTGCTGGCGATCTCGATCAGCGTTTGGCTGTTGCTCGGCGTGGAGAAGGTTCGGACCGGCGCCAAATCCAGTTTCGCGAACACGATTTCCGGCACCGATCTCATCGTCGGCGCGAGAACCGGCTCGACCCAACTGCTGCTCTATTCGGTGTTCCATATCGGTAACGCGACCAACAACATTTCCTGGCATGCTTACCGAACGATCGCGTCGGGCCCGGACGTCGCCTGGACCATTCCGCTGTCGCTTGGGGACTCTCATCGCGGCTTTCGTGTGCTCGGTACCAACGGGGATTATTTCCGCTATTTCAGATTCGGCGCGGACCGGTCCCTGGAATTCGAGACCGGCCGGCCGTTTTCGGATCTGTTCGACACGGTGATCGGCACCGACGTGGCCGAGAGCCTCGGATACGGTATCGGCGAGAAGATCGTCATTGCCCATGGCCTCGGCAAGGAGGGCTTCCAGACCCACGAGGACCGACCGTTTCGCATCGTCGGCATTCTCGCCAAGACCGGGACGCCGGTCGACCGGACCGTGCATGTGAGCCTGGAGGGAATCGAGGCAATCCATGTGGATTGGCGGGGCGGCGCCCGGGTGCCGGGTCTCGCGCCGAGCGTCGAGGAAATCCGGAAAAAACGCCTGCGCCCCAAGGCGATCACCGCCTTTCTGGTCGGCCTCAAGTCGCGTTTCGCGATTTTCGACATGCAACGCTCGATCAACGACTACCGGCGCGAGCCGCTGTCGGCCATCGCGCCGGGCATCGCCCTGCAGGAGCTTTGGGACCTGATGGGGCCGGCGGAGACCTCGTTGTCCGTGGTCGCCGGGTTTGTCGTGTTGTCGGGTTTGCTGGCGATGATGTTGATGCTGCTCGCGAGTCTCGGGGAGCGGCGGCGCGAACTCGCCATCCTGAGATCCGTCGGCGCGGGTCCCGTTCACATCCTGGCCCTGGTCGTCTCGGAAGCCGTCATCCTGACCACGATCGGCGTCGCCGCCGGCATCGCCTTGCTCTACGGCTCGCTTGCCGTCGCCCAGCCGATCATCGAGGCTGAGTTCGGACTGTTCCTTGAGATCACCGCCTTAAGCACCCGGGAATGGCTACTGATGGCGGTCGTCATCGGCGCCGGCGCGCTGACGGGCGCGGTCCCGGCCATCCAGGCCTGCCGCCAATCCCTCGCCGAGGGCATGGTGGTCCGGCTTTAGGGGCGAGCCGAGAGGTGCCCGGGAGATGGGAGAGCAAACCGGGAGGCCCTTCCCTTCGTCATCCCAGCGGAAGCTGGGACCGACGCCTGGGAGACATCCCCGTGACGGATAGCGGATCATCGCGAACTCGGCCTCGCGCGTTTGCCCCCGCCGGCCATCGCGTGGGCCCGCTCAAGGCTTCGGTCCTAGCTTTCGCTGGGATGACGAGTCTTGAATGGGGGAGTTTAAGGTATTATTGCCGTTCTCGACGATCAAAATGCCTCGGCGAACCTTGGCTCTCCGAACCAGCCGGGCCGGCGCATGTCATTCAACGACGACTATCCACCCTCGCGGTCAAAAACACCGCCAACCGTTACGGGTTGAAAACCACGTTGCGATAGCCGTCCGCCTTGACCTTGTCGCAGAAATCTCGATACGCCGGGTGGCCGCCGCTATAGCGCATGATTTTCGGTTTTTGCTTGGCCTCCAGGTTTCTGTTGACGCCGGTCATCCAGGAGCCGACCTCGTTCATCAGCAGGCCTTCCCCAAGCGAGAGCACATGGTCGGTCCACTCGTCCATGCCCCGCTCGGTCGTCTCGACCTTCTTCTTGTCTTGCTCCAGCGCGTAGCCGATCAGATCGGAGACCCACTCGACGCTGTATTCCGCCGTTCTCGTATAGTTTCCGAGGCCGGAATGGGGACCCATGCAGATGAACATATTCGGGAAGTCCTTAACCAGGACACCCAGATAGGTTACCGGGCCGTCACTCCAGAGGTCGTTCAGGAGCCGGCCCCCCAACCCCTCGATGTGAATTCTCTCGAAAGCACCGGTGATGGCGTCAAAACCCGTCGCGTAGATCAGAATGTCGAGGTCGAAATCCTTGTTTTCGGTGCGGACGCCGTTCTCGAAGATCGATTTGATCGGATCTACGTTGATGTCCACCAATTCAACGTTGGGCCTGTTGAAGGCTTCGTAGTAGCCGGATTCCTGTGGGACCCGTCGCATCCCGAAACCGTGGCATTTGGGAATCAGCTTCTCGGCGACAACTGGGTCGTGAACCCGGCCCCTGATCTTCTCGGCGAGGAAATCATTGATCAGCGAGTTGGCGTCACGATCCGTCAGGATATCCTTGAAGTTACCTTGCCAGATTCCAAAACCCGGCTCCCCGTAGCGTTGTTCCCAGAACGCAAGCCGTTCTTGCTCGGAAACCTCCAGCGCCGCGCGCGGGTCGGCGGCGTGAATGTAACAACCCGGCGTCGTTTTACACAGCGCCAGGATTTCGTCGTAGTTGTTCTTTATCTCTCGCATTCGTTCCGGGGAGATCTTCTTGTTGTGCAGCGGCGTGCACCAGTTCGGCGTTCTCTGAAAGACGGTCAGATGATCCACGACCTTGGCGATTTCGGGAATGATCTGAACAGCCGTCGCGCCGGTGCCGATGATGCCGACCTTCTTGCCGGTCAGGTCGACATCTTCTTGTGGCCATTTATGGGTGTGATAGGAGATACCCTTGTAGGTTTCGACGCCCGGGATGTTGGGCATCACGGCGGCGGATAGGATCCCCACGGCGGGAACGAAAAATCTCGACGTGTAGCTTTTTCCGTCCTTGCTTCGGATTTCCCAGAAGTCATGTTCCTCGTTGTATTTCGCGGAGCTGACCTGGGTGTTGAACTCGATCGATGATTTAAGGTCGAACTTGTCCGCGACGAAGTTCAGGTATTTCTCGGTTTCGGGCTGGGGAGCGAAATCCTCCGTCCAATCCCATTCCTCCATCACTTCCCGGGAGAACGAGTACCCATAGGTCCAACTCTCCGAGTCGAATCGTGCTCCGGGGTAGCGATTCCAATACCAGGTGCCACCGATCTGGGGCGCGGTTTCCAGGCACTTGACCCGCAATCCCATCTTTCTGGTCTTGTAGATCTGATAAAGCCCGGCAACGCCGGCGCCAACGATCAATACATCTAGATCCGGGGTCATCCGCCACTCCTAGCGATGTTGAGACGGCACTCGGTGAAAAGGGGAAAACATCCTTAATCTTCTCCACGGTCGTTGATCATGCAAGACGGCCGAGCCGCGTTTCGCGATGAAATTGCAAGTGTGATCGCGGTTTTTCCAAGCCAACCACTCCAATGGAGATGATGGCGTCGGGTCAGCCGCGACCGATGAAGGGCATGTTGGTGGCCATCACGGTGACGAACTGGGCGTTCGCCTCGGGCGGCAATCCGGCCATGTAGGCGACCGTCGCGCCGACATTCGAGACATCCATCACCGGTTCCACCTTGGTGGTTCCGTCGGCCTGGGGCACGCCCTTGGTCATCCGCGCCGCCATTTCGGTGAGCGCGTTGCCGATATCGATCTGACCGCAGGCGATATCGTATTTCCGACCGTCAAGGGAGGTCGAGCGAGTCAGGCCGGTTACCGCGTGCTTGGTCGCGGTATAGGGCGCCGAGTTCGGCCGCGGAACATGCGCCGAGATCGAACCGTTATTGATGATCCGCCCGCCGCGCGGCGTCTGGTCCTTCATCAACTTGAAGGCCTCTTGGGTGCACAGGAAAACGCCGGTGAGGTTGACGTTCACCACCCCCTGCCATTGCTCGAGGCTCAGTTCCTCGAGCGCAATGCCCGGGGCATTGGTGCCGGCGTTGTTGAACAGCAGATCGAGCCGGCCATGACGCTCCTTCACGCCGTTGAACAGCGCCTGGACCGATGCCTGGTCGGTGGCGTCGGTGGGGACCGCCTCGGCGTTGCCGCCGGCGGCCTGGATCTCCGTGACGGCTTCGTTCAGCGGCTCGGCCCGGCGCCCGGCGAGGACGACCGTCCAACCCTCGGCCGCCAGGGCGACCGCCGCCGCCTTGCCGACACCGGTTCCGGCGCCCGTGATGATCGCGATTTTTCCCTGTCCGTTCCCCTGCCCGCTCATGGCTCGGCTCCCTATCATGTCCAGAGTGATGATTCCGGAAGAGTCTATATCAGCGCGCGGCTTCCCGCACCATCAGGCGTGACACCGTGGCGTCCAGTTCCGCGAGATTGCGCAGACGATCCAGGGTCTGCTCATCCAGGGTTTGTCCGCTGGGGAGCAAAAGCTCGCCGGAACCGGAATACAGATCCGCCGCCAGCTTCGAGCCGGGTTTGACACCGGACAAGTCGCGTTCGACGATCCCGGCGTTGTCCACGCTTTCTGATTCCCACGGCGGCGTGACGAACGCCATCTCCCGAGGCGGGCTTTTCGGCGCGGCAATCTCGGAGGGATTGACCGAGATCTCGCTGTATTCGATTGGGCGCTTGATCTGATTGGTGGTGGACATGACATGCGAGATGCGCGCGCGAAGCGCTTTCGGCGTCACCGGTTTCACGACAAAACTGTCGACATTGAGATTGAACGCGGTCCCGACGATGAAGTTATCGGCGTGACCGGTCAGCATGATGAAGCCGATATCCCGGTTGATCCCCGGCGCGCCGAGGCGAACCTGTTTCAGCAATTCCAAACCGTTCATCCCGGGTATCTGAAAATCCGAGATAATCAGATCGTAGCCATGCGGCGAGGTTTGTATCGTCGTCAGCGCCTGGTAGCCGTCGGCGGCGGATTCGACCACCGCGCATTGTAGCTGGCGCATCATTCGACAAATGATGCGCCGGTTGGTCTCGTTGTCCTCGACCACGATGACGCGTAGCGCGTTGAATTCAAATCCGGGTTGTCGAACAATTTGAGGCACGGTCGGATTTCCGAGGTGATGCGGGATATGTCCTTGTCGGCGCGCGTGATTGTCTAGGCCTCACCGCCCGCGGCGGGGGCGGCCAGCCATTTGCGCAGCATTTCATCCAGTCTTTTCAGGGTCACCGGTTTCGCCATGAAGTCGTCCATGCCGACTTCCTCGCAGCGGGCCATGTCCTGGGGCGTGACATTCGCGGTCACCGCGATCACTGGAGTGCGCGGGTGATCCGTCGGGTCTTGTCCGGTCTCCCATTCCCGAAACCGGAGGGCGAACTCGAACCCGTCCATGACCGGCATCGAGAGATCGGTCAATATCGCGGCGAAGGTCTCTTGCGTCGCCCTGTCCAAGCCGATCTTGCCATCCTCGGCGAAGATGTGATCCAGGCCGAGGCGGCCAAGCTGTCGGCCGGCAACGGCGCGGTTGAGCTCATTATCCTCGATGACCAGGATTGGGTGATCGATTCCGGTGATGGGTTCTCGTTTCTTTGATCCGGCCTCTCGCAATTCCGGGCCCTTTCGAATTCGCGTGTTCACCCAGCCTAGCACCTATCAGGGCGCGAATTCGAGCTTCGATGGTATTTAATTTGTAATCGACATTTCCCGGCGACCACTTTGGACCGGCGGTGCGGGTCTCCCCGGCCTCGCGGTCCCTGGGGAGAAGCCGCGCGAGCGACGTCAGGACGACGTCCAGATGGTCACCCTTTTGAATGAGCTGCTCAACCCGTCCGTCCAAGGCCCTTCGGTCCGCTTCGTCCAGGGTCTTCGCGGTCACGACAACCACGGGGATACTCGACCAGGCGTCGTTGGCGCGCATCCGCCTCAGGAATTCAAACCCATCCATGACCGGCATCATGAGGTCGAGAAGAATGACGTCCGGTCGCTCTCGGGCGAGATGTTCCAAACCGTCCGCGCCGTTCACCGCTTCGGTGACCTCCCAGGCCTCGCGTTGCAGGACCCGGCGCAAGGTATCGCGGGCGTTCTCCTCGTCCTCGACGATCAGGGCCCGCGGTGGCGCGTCGGCGCCCGGGCAATGGCTCGCCAGTACAGTGATCAGGCGCTCGCGATCGATGGGTTTGTTGATGAAATCGACGGCGCCGAGCGAGTAGCCGACCTTTCGATCATCGACCATGGAAACGATGATCACCGGAATCTCGGCGGTGCCCGGGTTCTCCTTCAGGCGCGAGAGCACGGTCCAGCCATCCATGCCCGGCATCAGGACGTCCAGCGTGATGGCGTCGGGCTTCAACTCCCGCGCCTTCGCGATCCCGGTCTCGCCGTCGTCCGCGCCGACCACGTGATAGCCGTGTTGGGTCAAGTGCCGCCGCAACAAATCCCGCGCCACCGCGTCATCGTCGATAACCAGAACCGTCTTGGCCCAACGCGGCGCGGTCGTCTCGGCGGTGTCCGACGCGGGCATCGTCTCGACCGCGCGGGAGATATCGACGGGCAGGGTGATCACGAAACACGAACCGGCGCCGGGGGTGCTCTCGGCTTGGATACCGCCTCCCAGCATCATGCAGATGCCTCGGGTAATCGCCAGGCCGAGCCCGGTGCCGCCGTATTCGCGCGTCGTCGAGCTGTCGGCCTGGGTGAAGGCGTTGAACACCCTTTCGAGTTGTTCCAGCGTCATGCCGATGCCGGTATCCGTGACCGCGAAATCGATGATGGGGCCGTCGGATGAGGTTCCGCGCCGCGCCGTCAGCGTGATCGTTCCCTCGGAAGTGAACTTACAGGCATTGGTCACGATGTTGATCAAGGCCTGGCGAACCTTGGTCTGGTCACTGGTCATCACGCCGATATCGTCGGCTATGTCCAGAACCAGCGCGTTTTTGTTCTGGTTGACCAGGGGACCGGCCACGGCGCTGATATCCTTGACGATATCGGCGACCTCGAAGGTCTCGATGTCCAAGTCCGTCTTGCCGGCCTCGATCCGCGAGAGATCGAGGACATTGTTGATCAGGCCGAGCAATTGCCGCCCGGCGGTCTGGATGCGCTCAAGATCCTCCAGAAACACGCCTTCGCCGATTTCCTCGGCTTCCTCGGCGAGGATTTCGCTATAGCCGATGATCGCGTTCAGCGGGGTTCTAAGCTCGTGACTCATATTCGCCAGAAAGGTGCTCTTGGCGCGGTTAGCCTCGATCGCCGCGTCGCGGGCGGCCGTCGCCTCGGCGGTGCGTGGGCGTATCCGGTCCTCCAGCGTGTCCTTGAAGACCTGAACCGCCTGGGCCATTTCCCCGATCTCGCCACCACGCCCGGTCTCGGGCACCTCGGCGACCTCGTTGCCGGCGGCGAGGCTTGTCATGGCGCCGGTGATGCGCTCCAGCCGGCGGACGATGCGAAACAGCACGATCCATATCATCAAGGCGCCGATGACGATCACGAGGCCCAGAATCACCGTGTCGATCACCAACCGGCGCCAACCGTGTTCGGCGCTGCGCGCGGAGAGTTCCGTCGAGACCGTCGACGCCATGCCGCCCAACTCGCGGATCGGCGAGATCGCGAGGTTCGATCGATCGATCCAGGCATCAAGGCCGATCGGATAGGGCGCGCCGGTTCGCCTCGCCTCGATCACCGCGCGGCTAATATCGTCGAAAGTGCCGAAATACATGCCTCGGACCAGCGCGGTATCGGCGATGACGGTTTCCGCCGCGCGGCCTTGACCGGAGAAGCTCTCGATGATCCGCCAGGCTTCGTCGAAATGGCCCCCGGCGTTCGAGAGCTTGCCGATATCCTCCGAGGACATCGTATCGCCGCTGGCTATCTTACCGGCGATAAGCGCGCGTTCGCGTTCGGCGAATTCGTTCATCACATAGATCGCGTGATCGACGTCGAGATGGGTTTCTATGCCCGCGTCGGTCGAGGCGGGGCGATAGCGGATCGCGACCTTCAATCTTTCAAGATCCATGATCGCGGCGGTGATGCCGGGGAAAAACGTCTCGACCGCGGCCTTGTCGCGTTCGCCCATCGGTTCGGCGATGGCTTGATCCACGCGCGCGCGAAGACTTTCGATCAGGGCGCCATGGCGTTCCGCCTGACCGATGCGTTCCACCTCGGCGTTCATCGGCGGCGCGCCGCGGATTTCGCCGAGGGCGACCGAGAGCGCCCGGTCGCTTTCCCGGCGCGCCGCGGCGATATCCTCGACCATCGCGGATGTCGCGGCTTCGGGGGTGTTGAGCGCGACATGGGTCAACAGTCTTTCCGTCGCCAAGGCATTGGCGCCGTCGATCAGATAGCCGCCGAGATCCGCGCTCTTCAGGATCCGTTCCGCGTCACGGCGTTGGATGAAGGCGTCGACCCAGAAACTGATGATCAGCCACGAAAACAGGGCCAGCGAAACGCCGGTGATCGCGAATAGACTGTTGCGCACCGAGAAAGCGGTTTTCCGGCGCGCCGGCCCGTTTGCGCTGGATTGGGGCGTGTTGTGTTGGGGCGCGTTGTGTTGGGGCGGGGGGGGGGCTCGGACGTGTCGGTCGGGGGCGTCATCGCGGTTTCCGTCGTCCTTTCGCGTTGTCAAAACCTCCCCGCGAGCCGGGGGTCAGGCTGATGGAGGGCCATCCCAGCGCAGGCAAAGCGCCGTCATGTCGTCGTGATGCGCGGTTCCTTGCATGAACGTCCCGAGGCGATCCCGAATGCCCTGGATGATCCTTTTGACCGAGCGATTGCAAAGACCGTCCAAGTCGCGCCGCAAGCGTTCGTTCGAATAGGCCTCGGCGGCGGGGTCCAGGGCATCGGTGACACCATCGGTGAACACCAAGATCGCCTCGCCGGGTTCGAGTTGGACTTCCTGATCCTCGTAGTAGGGGGCCTCGCCCATGCCCAGGGGCAGGCTGGCCTGCACCTCCAGCGCCGCCGCCGGGGTCTTGGGCCCGAAACGAAGCGGCGGGACATGCCCGGCGGCGCAATAGCGCAGGGTGCCGCTCGCCGTGCCGAGCACGCCCATGAACATGGTTGCGTACATCAGCTCGACATTGCCACGGGCCAGCGCCGCGTTGACTTCGTTCAGGGTCTCGGCGGGAGACCGTGGCGCGCGCATGGTGTCGCTCCACCGCGCGGTAGACATACGGATCAGGCTCATCGCGCGGGCCATGAACAAGGCCGCGGCCACGCCCTTCTTGGCGCCGTCACCGACGATGAACCCGATCTCGCCGGAGCCGAGCGGGAAGATGTCGTAGAAATCTCCGCTCAAATCCCGCGCGGCCTCCGTGAAGGCGTCGGCGGTGACCGGAAGCTCGGGGGTCGATACCGGCATGTCGGCCGGCAGCATGCTGGCTTGCAGGGCGCGGGCGGCGGCAAGATCCCGGCGCAGTCGGCCATAGCGAAGCGAGGCCTCGTCGCGCAGCCGCTTTTTCTCGAGACATGCGTGAATGCGGGCGCGCAGCAGCACCGTGTTGAAGGGCTTGGCCAGATAATCCTCGGCGCCGAGCTCGATGCAACGCGCCACGCTGTCGATCTCGTCCAGGCCGGAAATCATGATCACCGGAATCTCGGCGCTGTCGGGGTCCCGTTTGACGATCCCGAGAAACTCGTAGCCGTTCATGTCGGGCATCAGCACGTCAAGCAGGATCAGATCAAAATGCCCCTCGGTGACCATCGAGAGCCCGGTCGCGGCGGCATCGGCGAGATAGACGCGGTGCCCCAGTTGTTCCACCCATCGTCCCAGGGTCTCCCGGTTCACCTTGTCGTCGTCGATGACCAGGATATCGGAGGGCTCGACCCGTCTCTCGACGACCGGTTCCGGTTCGGCGAGATCCTCGGGTTCGGCGCCGGCGGTTCCGTCCTCGGCCTTGTTCCTCGGTTCCGTTCGCGTGAACACGAAAGCCTCGAAGTCCCGGCTTGGAGATGATGGCGTGGTGAACGGCCGCGGTTCGGCCTCGCTCGTCGGTGGCGGTTCCGGCGCCGGGGAAGCCGGCGTGGCGTCCGGCTCGTTGCTCTCCGATACCGCGGGCGCGGCCAGTCTTTCGTGAACCAAATCGAGGAATCCGCCGCTGGAACGCCGCAGCGTGGCAAGGCTCGGCGCGGCCTCGGCGTCCCCGCCAAAAAGGTCGGATTCGGCGATGAGCTCCGAGAGGCCGATGATGTGATTCAAGTGGTTATGAATTTCATGCCGGACCCGGCTGACGGCCGCCGGGTCGCGGTCTCCCAATGCCGTCTGAAGATCTTCCGACAGCAGGGCGCGGAGCATGATGGAAGCGTCCCGGATGACTCTCAGATCGTCGATCGTCTCGGTGTCTTCCAAACGCTCGGCGTGTTGAGTGAGCGTGGCCGTCGCGGTGTCGATTTCCTCCAGCCGTTTCATGAGATCGCCATTGGGGTCGCCGCCACTTGGTTCGACGCCATCGGGATCGACTCCATTGGCGGTGGCGGGCCCGGCCAATTCGGGAGCGTCATCCCGCATCCCATGTCTCCCGATGGATTTCCTGGTTGATCCTATTCAAGGCCTAGCCCGAAATCGAGAAGCCGCCATCGACGGGCACGGATATGCCGGTGATGTAATCCGAGGCGCCGCTGGCGAGGAACACGGCGACGCCCGCGTGATCCTCTGGCGTTCCCCAACGTCCGGCGGGCATCCGCGCGAGCTGGCGTTCGTATAGCCCGTCGATCTGCTCTCGCGCGCGCTGGGTCAACTCGGTGTCGATCCAACCCGGCAGAACACAGTTAACCTGGATGTTGTCCTTGGCCCAGGCGGCCGCGAGCGATTTGGTCATCTGCACCATCCCGCCCTTGCTGGTGGCGTAGGCGGCGACGAAGGGCGCGCCGAACAAGGAATACATGGAGCCGATATTGATGATCTTGCCGCCACCGGCGCGTTGCATCGCCGGATAGGCGGCCTGGCTGCACAGAAAAGCGCTGGTGAGGTTGGTTTCCAGCACCCAGCGCCATTCCTCGGGCGTGAAGTCCTCGGGCGGCTTGCGGATGTTGCTGCCGGCGTTGTTCACCAGGATGTCCAGGCGTCCGAAGGTGTTCTCCGCGGCGGCCACCATGTCGGCGCCGGCATTCGCCTCGGTGACGTCCATGACGAAGGCCTCGGCCTTGGCGCCGAGCCCCCGCAGCTTGGCCACCGCCTCGGTGTTCTTCGCCTCGTTGCGCCCGACCACCAGGATCGACGCGCCGGCGCCGGCCAGGCCTTCCGCCATGCCGAGCCCAATGCCGCCATTGCCGCCGGTCACCGCCGCGACCCGTCCGCTGAGATCAAACAAGGACATCCTCGTCTCCAAGAAATCACGAATTTTGCTCAATTTACGGGAGTTTGCGTTGTCCGGCGCCATCTTGCAAATCTGGAAACCGCCGGGGATGCGTCAGAGGCTGACAACCCCATAGGCGCCGACCGCGACAAGCAAGGGGCCGACCCGGACCACATAGGCGGATTTCGGCGCCATCTCGCCGGTACAGGGGCTCAGCCATTCATATTCGACCCAGCCTTCACCCCTGGTCCTGGCGATGGCGACCATGTCCTGGACGAAGTAGCGACCGCTGGAATCGCGCGAGCCCAGGATGCTGCTCCCCGGCGCGATCGGAAAAACCGCGTTGAACCAGATCCGACCGTTCAGATCGAGAATGAAGACATAGAGGTCACGATCGATGAACACGTCGTCCGGATCGCTGAACCGGCGAAACGCCTTTTCCGGACCTGCTTTCAGTAGAAACTCCGAAGCCTTAATGGCCAAGGCCTTGGCCTCGCCCAAGCTCGCCGCCCGACACCTGGCCTCGCTCGCCGCTTGGGCGCCTGACGCCGTGTTCAATGCCGGAGCAAGCGGGCCGAGAATCAGCGCCGCCAAACCTAGGATAACCGCAATTCTCGCGATGGCTTTCATGCGCGCCTTGGTCCGCCTCGGAACGTGATGCTAGCGCCGATCGGCATCGACGCGGAAGTTAAATGGTGGCGCGCCGGGATCAAGAACCCGTGCGCGTTCCGGTCTTGCCCCGGTCGGCCTGGGTGCTTTAAACCCAACTGTACGTGAACGACTCATAAGGAATCCCGCCATGCCCCAGACGTATGAAACCATCGAGGTCCGCCCGGTCGCGGGCGCCCTGGGCGCGGAGATCCATGGCGTGGATCTTTCCAAGGAACTCACGAATCACCAATTCTCCGAGATCCGCGACGTGTTCCGCGACAATGGCGTGATTTTCTTCCGCGACCAGAAACTGACGCCGGAGCAGCACATCGCCTTCGCCGAGCGCTGGGCGCCGATCAACATCAACCGCTTTTTCACCCATGTCGAGGGACATCCCAAGATCGCCATGGTGCTGAAGGAGCCGGACCAGAAGAACAATATCGGTGGTGGCTGGCATACCGACCACACCTATGACATCGAGCCGGCGATGGGCTCGATCCTTTATGCCCATGAAGTGCCGTCAAGAGGCGGGGACACCCAATTCGCGAGCATGTATCTGGCGTTCGAGACTCTGTCCGAGGGGCTGAAGAACACCTTGCGCGGGCTTCGGGCGCGGCATTCCAGCCGCCATGTCTTCGGCGCAAGTCGGGCCAAGCGCGATGACGACACGGTGGGACGGATCAAGAACCCGGAACTCGCCACCCAGGACGCGGTGCATCCGGTGGTGATCACCCACCCGCTATCCGGGCGCGAGGCGCTCTATGTGAATGCCGGCTTTACCTTGGGATTCGAGGGCTGGACGGACGAGGAGTCGAAGCCGTTGCTCGACTATCTCTATGCCCATGCCAGCCGACCGGAATTCACCTGCCGGTTCCAGTGGAAGCCCGGCTCGATGGCGTTCTGGGACAACCGGGCGACCTGGCACCAGGCGGTCAACGACTACCATGGAGAGCGCCGGCTGATGCACCGGATCACCCTGGAAGGCGAAGCGCTGGGCTGAGCTATTTCAGTCCGGTTCCGGCTTCCTTCAGGAAATCGAGCAATAGCCGGCTGGTCGCCTCGGGTTGTTCCTGCTGGACCCAATGTCCGGCGCCCTCGATCAGGTGAAAGCCGAGCATGTTGGTGCAGGCGGTCCCATTCATCTTCTCTGCCACGCCGGGGCGCTGATAGACGCCCCAGTCGCTGGTACCGGAGATGAAGCAGCTGGGAATATCGATGGTCCGTCCGGCGAAAATCTGCTGCTCGGTGTTATCGAACCCGGTGGTGCCCCGGCGATACCAGTTCAGCCCGCCCTGGAAGCCGTTGCGGGTGTATTCCTCGACATAGACCGCGAGATCGCTGTCCGGCAGCCAGGTATTGGCCGCGATCTCGGCGGCGCTCGGCATCTCCCTGCCGACGGCCTCGGGCATCGTGTCGTCGAGATCCATGATGTAGTAGGTCGGCATCTTCTCAAGCTGATCGGCGCGCCAGGCTTCCAGCTTGTAGGGCTTGTTGGCTTTCCAATCCGCGCTCTTGTGATGGTAGTAGGCGCGCAGGAAGTCATGCAGCCCTTGGGGGCATTCCGTCATGTCGGTATTGGCGGGGCGGGTCGAATAGTACCAGTGATAATGCTTGCGTGGCCTCGCCAGCGCGGCCATCGCCTCATGGATATCGGGACCCGCCGGCGGACTCTCCGCGTTCCCGTCGAATTTGGCCACCGGCAGGTCCGGCGGCCCGTCGAAGGGCGCGCTCATCAGCACGCAAGACTTGAAGACATCCGGACGCACCAGCGCCGACCAGGCCGCCACCGACGAGCCGTAGTCATGGCCGACCACGGCGGCGGCGGTCTCGTGCCCCATGGCCCGCAGGATCCCCAGGGCGTCGCGAACCGTGTTCAACAGGCGGAAATCCCCGAGATCGTCGTCATAGGTCACCGGTCCCCAGCCCAGGGTCCGGCCATAGCCTCGAAGATCCGGCGCGAAGACGTGATAGCCGGCCTCGGCCAGGGTCGGCATGATCCGGCGCCAACTGAAGGCCAGTTCCGGAAAACCATGCAGCAGCAGGATCGCCGGACGGTTCGGCGTCTCGAACCCGGCTTCCAAGACGTGCATGACCAATCCGTTGGAATTGTCCACGTGCCGCGAGCGAATTCCGGCGGGCAGGACGGCGGGATCATAGGGTTGATGCAGGGTCATGGTCTGGGTCCTTGGTGGGGTTCCGGGGTTGTCCACCACGTGGTCGGCGATGCGACGGGATGGGTGCATATCCATACAAATAACGCCGTCGACGTCCCAGCGAAAGCTATGGATATCGCGAAAATTTTCGTCGTCGTCCTGGCGTAAGGCAGGACCTCGCGATGGTTGCGTACATAACTGAAACTGGGTCCGGAATATCCGCTCGAGCCGAGGACGTGCATTGCGCCAGGACGACAGGGGAAAGACGAGCGGTTAACGAAACCGTATCAGCCGGCCTTGCGTGTCTTGTGGATCGCGTCCTTCATGGCCTGGCCGATGCGCTCGGCGAAGTCGTCCGGGACATGCGGGGCCACGGGCAGTGAGATGGTTTGCGCGGCGAGCCATTCGGCGACCGGGAATTGACCGGTCTTGTAGCCGTATTTTTCGCGGTAATAGCTCATCAGCGGCACCGCGCCGGGATAATGCACCGAGGTGCCGATATTGGCGGCCTTGAGCTCGGCGGCGACCGCGTCGCGATCGATGCTCCCGTCGCGGGGAAGCACCGCGTTCAGGCAATAGAAACAGGATTGCGCCTTGCCCTGGCTGGGCTCGAAGACCGTTACCTCGTCCAGGTCCGCCAGCGCGTTCTTTAGTGCGTGGTAGTTGTGCTCGCGGATCTTCAGGCGTTCTTCCAACTTATGCAGTTGCGCCAGACCGACCGCCGCCTCGACCTCGTTCATCCGGTAGTTATAGCCGAGCATGGTGACGTCGTAGATCCCCGGCTTGACGCGGGCTTCGTGGCTGCGGTCATAGCCGAAGGCCTTGCGCTTGCGGATCTGATTGGCGAGTTCCGCGTCATTGGTGGTCACCATCCCGCCCTCGATCGAGGTCATGTGCTTGATCGGATAAAACGAGAAGCATCCGGCCTTGGCCAGGGTTCCGGCCTTGGCGCCGCCATAGGTCGCGTCGACCGCCAGGGCCGCGTCCTCGATCACGAAAGCGCCGGCCTTGTCCGCCGCCGCGTTGATCGGGTCCATGTCGCAGGGCAGGCCAAGGAAATGCACCACCATCACCGCCCGGGTGTTCTGGTTCAGCGCCGCCGCCACGCCGTCGGGGATGATATTGCCGCTGACGGGATCGACATCGACGAAGACCGGCTTGGCGCCGCAATACTCCGCCGCGTGGGCGGTGGCGACATGGGTGATGGCCGGCACGATGACCTCGTCGCCCGGCCCGATGTCATTGGCGAACAGACAGAGATGCAGGCCGGCGGTCCCCGAGGAGACGGTGATCGCGTGCTCGGCCCCGGCGCGTTCGGCGAAGGCCTGCTCGAACTCAACGCAAACCGGGCCATGCGCCAGGATCGGTCCGGACAGGACCTTCAGAACCGCGTCGATCTCGCTCTGGTCCAGCAGAGGTCTGCCGAAGGGGATCATCTCGTCACTCATGGTTTCCTCGGTTGGTTTTCATTCCCGTTGTCGCCGAGGAGGCTCCTCAACGACCATTCACACGCCCTTAGATCAAATAACACACCGGCACCGTCCGCCGCGCCTCAAGGGAGTCGTGGCAGGCGAAACAGACATCCATCACCCGGAAAATATCGCGCACGGAAACATTCGGCTCCCGGTCCTCGCGGATCGCGGCGATGAAGTCGGGAAGGAGATCGAATTTCTCGATCGCCGGGTAGGGCGTCTCGACCGCCCGTTCGTTCTCGTCCTGGTCGCCGTCGAATAGCTTGGCGTGTGGTTTGTCGTTCACGAAGGTCCGCTTGGTGCCGTAGACCGCGAGCGCGTGCATCTGGGTGCGCTGGGGGCCGAGATTGGACATGGTCCGGCCCAGCGCGCCGCCCTCGAAGCGAAGCAGGTTCATGATCACGTCGTCGTATTTGTAGTCCGAGCCGCGGGTGAGGATCTTGTTGCCCATTCCCGTCACCTCGGTCACTTCCTGGCCGATCAGCCAGCGCATCAGGTCGATCAGATGGATGCCGCCGCCATAGGTGACGCAATAAAAATCCATCTTCCCCCGCCAGCCCTCGGTCAGTTTCCAGAGGATCTGGTGGATATAGTCTCCTTCGATCGCGACGATCTCGCCGAAGTCACCGGCGTTGATCCACTGTTTCAACTCCTTGAAGCGGGGCGAGCGGCGCAGGATCAGGTTCGATGTCATCAGCTTGCCGCTGTCCTGCTGGGCGCGCAGCAGACGCTCGGCGTCGGGGCGGTTCAGCGCGACCGGCTTTTCCAGCATCACGTGCTTGCCATGGCGAAAGGCGCTGATCGCCTGTTCCACGTGGTGATCGTCATGGCTGGCGATGCTGACCACGTCTATATCGGGGTTTTCGGTGACACGCCGATAATCCGCGTGGCGTCCGGCGACATCGTTGCGATCCCCCACCTCGCGCAGCTTGTCGGGATCAACGTCGCAGATATCCGTGACCTCGACGCCTTCGATGGCGTTATAGCCGAGCAGATGCTGTTCGCCGACACCGA
Organism: Alphaproteobacteria bacterium; assembly: GCA_038118725.1. Taxonomy (GTDB): domain Bacteria; phylum Pseudomonadota; class Alphaproteobacteria; order Thalassobaculales; family Thalassobaculaceae; genus JADHLJ01. Next base: position 32,300 of record JAYOIK010000050.1, read on the forward strand.
GGCCGACGACACCGGCGCGCAGGCGCGCGCTCATCGCCGTTCCCCGTTCTGATGGTCCTCGTTGGCCGCCGCCGGAGGTCGGTTGGACGGCGTCCAGTGAAAGGTCACCATCTCTTCGGTCTTGGTAAAGCCGTTGGCCGCGTAAATCGCCATGGATGCCTCGTTCGTCGTCTGGGTGCCGACCCGCAAAACCGGGACCCTCCCGGCATAGTGGCGGATCGCGGCTTGCACCAGGGATTTGCCGATGCCGAGGCCCTGAGCCTCCGGCGCCACGGCGATCAGGTCGATGAGCGCCCAGTCCTCGCCCTTGCGGCAGAGGTTAAAGCCCATGACCTCGCCGCGGAACTCCGCGATGAAACTCGCGTCGCCGCGTCCGGTCAGGTTGTTGCGCGCCCAGGCCCGCTTACTCTCGTCGGCGGCGGCATTGTCCAGCATCGGGTCGGCGTGATAACGGTCGTGGCTGAAACATCGTCCGGCGATCTCGGCGCAGGCCTCGGCGTCACCGGCCCCGCCGAGCCGGATGCCTTCCGGCAAGGACTCGCCGTCGGCGGCGGTGAGCGGACGCTCGAAACTGACCAGGCGCTCGATCTCGCGAAAGCTGGTCACCGCCATGACATTCACCCAGTCCGGTCGTACCCGCGCCGAGACCAGGATCGCGTCATCGGGAATAAACGCCTCCAGCAAGGGGATCTGCACAACCTCTTCCAGTTCTGCGCGATACACAGAGCCGCCGAGAATCTCGCTGTCGAAGGGCTGGTGGGTCATGGTGACCATGATTACCGCGCCCCCCGGTTCATGGGTATGGCGAAGGCGCGCAAGGTATATTTGCCGCTGGGCTCGCGAATCCGTTCCACGGATAGGGTATCGAAACCGGCGGCGCGGATCAGCAGCGCGATCGAGGCGGCGGAATAGGCGTCGAAATGCTCGACGAAAAACTCCTCGCGGTCCGGCCCGGCATCGGCGAGGGCCACTTCGCCATCCGGCAATTCCACATAGACCGCGCCTCGCGGCGTCAGGAAATCGGCCGTGCGGCCCAGCATGTCGACCGGCTCGCGCACATGTTCCAGAACCTTGTTGAAGCTCACCAGATCATAGCGCCGGGGCGCGTCGACAACCATGAAGTCGCCGGTGAGCGTGTCCACTTGGGCAAGCTCGCCGATCATCTTGGTCGCCGCCGGGTCCGGGTCCAGCGCGGTGCAATCCCAGCCGGTCTCGCGCATGGCGGCGGGGAATACCCCAAGGCCGCTTCCGACATCGAGACAGGTTCTCGGTCCCTCCCATCCCAATGCATCGGCGAGCAGGTTCATCCGCGTGACCCGTAGCCGGTTGTCGGATCGCTCGGGCGGCAGGCTCATGATCTTGGCGAAGGTGGCGCGCATCTTCTCGCCATAGGTCGCCTCGGCATAGGCGCCCTGATAGAGGCTGGCCTCGAGATCGAAGCCATGGGTGTTGATCACATGGCCGCAGCGCCGACATTGCCAGAGGACACGGCGATACGGCGTGATGCCGAAATCGGTCTCGCCCTCGGGCGGCGCGTCGTAGCCGGCGATCCTGTCGTGATCCCCGGCGCAGAACCGGCAGGGCGGCGCTTGCTCGGTCATGCCGCCGTCCACTCCCAATCCTCGATCAGAAATCCGGGGATTTTCCAGATATCCCCGTCGCGGCGCCAGATGGTCTGGTCGCGAAAGCTCTCGGCGATTTCCCAGAACCAGCTCTCGGGTTTGCCGACGAAGCTACAGAACCGGGCGATATCCTCGCTGGGGATCTGGAAGCCTCCGTCGCGCAAGGTCTTGATCGCCTCGTCCCGACTGGTCAGTCCATAGCGGATCTGGACCGAGAGATTATCGAAGCTCCTGAGGATGCCGAACTTGTACCACTTCAGAAAGTGATGCAGCGCGATGAAATGGCAGTCGATATCGGCGAAGCTCCACACCCCGGTTTTCAGATGCCCGGCCCCGCTTTCAAAGCCGTGCTCGCCGGAGATCCTGGCATTGTCGAAGGAGTTCCACTTGAAGAACGAGCCGAGAAAGATCGATTTCGGCGCGAAGGCCTCGAAATCCTCGGCGGGCGGCAGTCGATAGGCGGCGAGATCCGTGTCGCTCAGCCCCTCGGCGCCGATCCAGTCCTCGCGGCTGGTCTGGTTGGTCACCCCGTGCTTGGCGATCCAGTCGAGATCCAGCTCGGTGGCGAGCCGATCGGCTTCGTCGCCGCCGAATTCGAGCTGTGGGTTCTCGCCCCAGACCACCAGCGGCACGCGCATCTGAACCGCGAGACGCGTCGGAATGGCGAACAGCGCCATGTGCATCGGTATAGCCGTCGCGCCCTTGCGTTCATAGGCGGCGATCATGAAACGGCGCTCGACATCCGGGTTGATGGTGAAATCGATATGGTCAATGCCGAGTTTCTCGATCATCCGCTCGACATTGCGTTGGCCGATCTCGGTGCGGCCCGGCGTCCTCCAGGTGACACCCAGCACCTTGAGGCCGTGCTTCTGACAGGTAATGATCTGGTACCAGCTGTCCTTGCCGCCACTGACCGGCACGATGCAGTCATAGCCACTGGAGCGAGCCTTGGCCTCGGCGACAACGGTGTCGAAGGCCTTGGCGCGGGCCGGCCAATCGATGTGTCGCTCCTTGTCGTCATGCCCCCGACAGCCGGAGCAAACACCCTCTTCGTCCAGGAAAATTCCGGGCCGGGTGTCGGGCAGGATGCAGCGGACACAGTATTTCAAGGTTGCCAATCCCGGTGGTGTTCAAGGAACAGCTTCGAGGAGATGAAGCTGAACAGGTTCTTCGAGAAGCTGTTATCCGCCATGCTACCATCGATGAAGCTTTCGATCGCCTCGCGTTTGACGATGTCGAAAATCGGACCGTCCGAGAGCAATTGCTCGCGGGTATCCGGATCAGAGCGATCCACGAGACTGTCGATCGGCGCGTTGAACCCGCGCTTGCGTTTATCGAGGCGCACCGAATCGGCCACCACCCCCTCGCCGGACGCGCGCAGCAGATACTTGGCGTAGCCGTCCTTGATCAGATGCTCGCCCGGGACCTGGAACATGAACTCTGCCAGGTTGCGGTCCAGATAGGGCGAGCGGTTCTCCACCGAGTAACGCATGGAGTTGCGATCATCCTCGTGCAGGATCACGGGAACGGTCTCGCAAAACAGCTCGTTTTGCATGCGGTTGCGCAGCATGTTGTCGCCGTAGCGGGTTTCCTCGAACGCCTCGGTGAAGGGTTCGGTCAGCCATTGCTGGAACAGCTCGGCGTTAAGATAGATGTGGCCGCGCTCGTTCGGGGTCTTGGCGAAGACCAGCGGGTCCTGGAGCACGGGGTTCTGAACATAGGCGCCATAGCTGCCGCGCCAATCCTCGACCAGCCGAGGAAACTCGGGCCGGGTGCTCATCTCCGCCAGCCAGAACGCATAGTGATCGTAATAGCCGGTGAACAGCTCATCCGCGGCCGAGCCCGAGATCGCCACGCGATATCCGGCCTTGGAGATAGCCTCGGACAGGAAGGAATGCAGGTAATAGGTCAGGGTCGCGATCGGCATGTCGTGATAGCCGACCAGATCCCGCATGCGCTCGAAAAATCCCTCGGTGCTGGTATGCACCTTGTGGCTGGCGCAGCCGAGAAACGCGACCTGGGCGTCGATATTGTCGAGCTCGTCATAGCGCTCGTCATCGTCGATGATCGAGAAGGCGTGCAGATCATGGCCGAAACGCTTGACCGCCAATCCCGACAGCGTCGTCGAGTCGATCCCGCCGGATAGACAGAAGGCGACCGGCACATCCGCGCGCAGGCGGATCTTCATCGCCGTCTCGAGCCGTTCCCGCGCGCCATCGAGCGCCTGTTCCGCCGTCATCGCGGTCGGGTTGTGGGAAAGCGTCCAATAGGCTTTCGGCTCTATCGGGCCAGGTCCCCGCAGCGCGATGTAATGCGCCGCCGGAACCTCCATGACGTCCTTGAAATAGGTGCGGGGCTGTTTGTAGAGCGACTTGTAACCGTTCACCAGGAAGCGCTGGATCTGCTCCAGGTTCACATCCGGCTTGGCGCCGGCCAGCGCCGCCAGGAACTTGGGCTCGGAGCCGAAATACAGCGTGTCGCCGCGCCGCCAAAGATAAAGCGGCTTCTCGCCGAAGCGGTCGCGGCACAGGACCACCCGGTCCTCGTGCCGGTCGATCAGGGCGAAAGCCCACATGCCCTCCATGCGATCCAGCGCGTCCTCGCCCCATTCCCGCCAGGCCGCCAGCATGACCTCGGTATCCGCCTCGGTCTTGAAGACATGGCCTAGGCCGCGCAGTTCCTCACGCAGCTCCAGGTAGTTATAGAGCTCGCCATTGCTGACGATCACCAAGCCGTCGCCGTGAAACGGCTGCATCGCGCGGGGGTCGGTGTCGATGATCGCCAGTCGCGCGAAGAGGAGGGTGACGGTGCTTCCCGCCACCCGCTCGACATGCTTGGCGGTCCCGTCCGGGCCGCGGTGGCGCATCAGATGCCAGGCGCGTTCGATCCGGTCGGGTGATATCTCTCTTGGGCCGATGGCCCCGGCAATGCCACACATGGATGCGATCTCTATCTGAAAGACCGAGAGCCATGGACCCGAAAGGCGATTGGGCCGGCCACGGTCTCCTGGTTGTCAGGCGCTGAAGTCGGCTTTCCGGAACAATTCGCCGGCGCCCACCGGTTTGGCGAGCTTGCGGCCCAGCACCTCGGCCTCTCGCCCCGGGGCGAATGCCTCGCCGGGCCGGATCCACATGATGTCCCCGGGGCCTACGGCCTGGCCGGCTTGCAGATCCCGCGCCGCCGCGATCGAGCGGCGCACGGGCACCTCGCTGTCGCGTTCCACCTGGCGGGGGGCGAGATCTCCGTCGCCCATCAATGTCTCGGCCTCGCGGATCGCTTTCACCAGATCCGCCATCATGGCCGGATCGGCCGAGAGTTGATGATCGCGGAAGTCGGAATAGTTCCGATCAAGAGTGAAGTGCTTCTCGATGATCCGGGCGCCGGCCCCGATCGCCAATGTCGCGGCCTGGGTGCCGAGCGTGTGGTCGGAATATCCAATCGATGCGATATCGCCAAAGCGATTGGCGAGGCGATGCACGGCGGCAAGATTCGCGTCGCCGGGCTCGACCGGATAGGCCGAGACACAGTGCAGCAGCGCCAGTTCCGCGCCGTTCGGGCGGCCCGCGCGGGCCTTCTCGACCAGAGCCGCGGCCAAGGCGATCTCTTGCTCGTTCGCGAAACCGGTGGAGATGATCACCGGCTTGTCGGTTCCGGCGACGAAGTCGATCAGCGGATAAAAGGTATTGTCTCCGGACGCGACCTTGAAGGCATCGACGATGCCGTCGAGGAAGATCGCGCTCGGCATGTCCAGCGGCGTGGAGATGAATTTGATTCTAGCCCCCTTGGCCCGCTCGGCCAGGGCGGCGAACTGATCCTGGGTAAGCTCGAAGCCCTTCATGCGCTCAAAGCGCTCCACCTGACTCGGGGCGACGAATGTCTCGGTCTTGAAGGTCTGGAACTTGACCGCGTCGACGCCGGCCTCGGCGGCGCGGTCGACCATCTCGAGCGCGACGTCGAAGGATCCCTCGTGATTATTGCCGATCTCGGCGATGACGATGACCCGCTCGTCGCTGTCCAGGTTACCGATGCGCATGATTCCTCCAAATACTAGCGGTTCTGGCGAACGTTCCACCAATGCCTGACAGGACCGCTATCGACGGCGATGCTGGTATCATTGCGGCAGGCAAAAATCAAAACATCACATACGGGCAATGTCGCGAAATCCGCGAATTGAGCTTTATCACTCCTAGTCCAAAGTACCTGATGACAACCAGTTCCTCCCTTGGACAAACAACAGCTACGGCCGTTGAGCCGTAATTGAACAGTGCTGGTGGAAATTTTGGAAGCCGTGACACTTATGTCCTAGGGTTAGGAATCACGATGCGATAGACTGATTCGGTTCGTTTCCAGACTTGAGGGGAGAATCGTCGTGGTGGAAAGAAAATCAGCCCTCAAACGCGCGCCCGAACGTCCCACGTTGGACGCACTTCTAGAGCGCGCGAAAACGGTCAATCTAACGGACGATATGCTTTTGGAACAACGCGCGAGTTTCGTTTATGGCAATGCTCCGAAAGGCTCTCGTATAACGAAAGAGTCAGCAAGAGCGTCTGTAAAACGAATTCGCGTGGTCACAACGCAACATTGAAGGTTCCTGCTTAAGATAGAGAAAGAACAGAAATGTTCGTCCTGGAGGAAGAGAACCAGGAGCTTTATGACCGCATTCAGGAACAAAACCTGAATCGCCAGTAGGAACTTCTGACAAATTGTATAGAAATTGGTTTGCTGAAAGGTCCCGTGGCCTTCGATAAGTACCTTTTGTGGGCTCTAAATCACGTCGCTGTTGCGAATATATCACAGTTTGGCGGGAGATTCCGTCGGGAGCCGATATATGTCGGTGGGCACAAACCACCGCATTTTATAGATGTCGACGATTGGATGGACCGTTTCATATCCACGGTCCAAGAGAACTGGTACATCTGGACACCCACCGAATTGGCGGCCTACGGTTTGTGGCGGCTTAACTGGATCCACCCTTTCATTGAGGGCAATGGCCGAACGGCGCGCGCCGCATGCTATTTTTTGCTTTGCGTCCGTTCCGGAGCGCTTTTGCCTGGCAGGCGAATTGTCCCTGAACGTATAAGGGATAACAGAGATGGGTATGAAGCCGCGCTGCTCGCATCAGATAAAGCTTGGGATGACGGTCATCTCGATTTCACCGACATGGAAGTTTACCTTGCCGCGTTACTTGAAGCGCAATTGATGGACGAGGGTTTGGAATTTCAAGGGACGTCATCAGTCTAAA
>JAYOIK010000051.1:0-39114 GCA_038118725.1 Alphaproteobacteria bacterium
GCGTAAACCAGATGGTCATCTGGGAAATCCGGGCTAAGATCGAGAGGCACTCGGATTTTGCTGAGGTAGACTTGACCGCGATCGCGCGGCGACAGTCGGAGTTGGCATTGGTGGAGAACACGGAAAGTCCGTTGGCGCGTCGCGTTGAAGTCTTTTATTGCATAGAAAAAAAGTCCGCTGACTAATCCGCTTCATCCACCACCTACCCCGCTCGCGCGGACATCCCGCCGTCCAGAATGATTTCCGTGCCGGTGACCCAGCGTGCTTCATCGGAGGCGAGATAGACCGCGGCGTTCGCGGTGTCGCGGCCGTCGCCCATGAAGCCGAGGGGGATGCGCGCGAGGCGCTGTTCGAGAAGTTTCTCGACATCCCCGCCGGCCCGTTGACCGGCGAGCCGGGCCTCGACCATGGGGGTGTGCAGCTGGCCGGGCACGATGCTGTTCACCCGAATGCGCTTGGCGGCGTATTGCATGGCGACGACCTTGGAAAGCTGGATCACCCCGGCCTTGGTCGCGGCATAGGCCACCTGGGCCGAGCCGGTCCAGCGGATGCCCGAGGTCGAGGCCAAGTTCACGATCGCGCCGCCGCCTTGTGCCTCCATGAGGGGGAGGACGTGCTTGCAGGTCAGGAACACGCTCTTCAGGTTGCTGTCGACCTGGGAGTCCCAGACCTCCTCGGAAAGCTCCACTGGGCCTCCTGCGGCCGAGCCGCCGACATTGTTGACCAGGGTATCGACGCGCCCGTACTTGGCGATACAGGCATCCACCATCGTCTTGACCGAGGCGCTGTCCGTGACGTCGCAGATATGGGTCGGCAGTTCCATGCCCAACTCGGCGGTGCGCTCGACGGTCTCTTCCAGCGCCGTTTTGGAGCGGTCGACGGCGAAGACCTTGGCGCCCTCCTCGACAAAACGGTAGGTGATCGAGCGGCCATTGCCCCAACCCGGCCCAACGCAGCCGGCCCCCGTGACGATCGCGATCTTGTCTTGCAGGCGTTTACTCATGGGGGAATTCCTTGTTTCCTAGGGATTGTCGAGGAGTGTTACGGCATGAAGTCGGTGATGAGCAGTGCCATCAACTCGCCCAGCCATGTTTCGCGGCATAGCGCGTTCTGAAGGCTTCGATTTCGTCCCCGTGAACCAAGGTCAGGCCGACATCGTCCAGTCCGTTGAGTAGGCGATGCTTGTCAAAGGCATCGATCGTGAAGTCATAGCGGGTCTGGTCGGGACCGGTCAGGCTCTGGGTTTCCAGATCCACGGCGATCTCCGCGCCGGGGCTTTCGCGAAGCTGCCGGCGTAGGGTGGCGCAATCCTCGGATGAGAGCTGGATCGGCAGCACGCCGTTCTTGATGCAGTTATTGTAGTGGATATCACCGAAACTCGGCGCGATCACCGACCGCACGCCGTTCGCGGTCAGGGCCGCGACCGCGTTCTCGCGCGACGAGCCGCAACCCCAGTTGATGTCGGCGACGAAAATCCGGCCCTCGCGATAGGGCGCGCGGTTGAAGACAAAGTCCTTCTCGCTCCCGTCGGCGTTGAAACGCAGGTCGTGCAAGAGAATCCGGTGGTAGTCGGGGTCGGCCGAATTCTTGCGCAGGAACCGGCCCGGAATAATCTGGTCGGTGTCGCAATTCGCGATATCGATGGGCACCGCCACCGAGGCGAAGGTGGTGAACGGCTCGAGTTTCGATTTCCCGCTCATGGCCGGTCCTCCTTCATCAATTCGCGGACATCCGCCAGGTGTCCGGTGACGGCGGCCGCGGCGGCCATCGCCGGGCTCAGCAGATGGGTCCGGCTGCCCGGGCCCTGGCGGCCCCGAAAGTTTCGATTGCTGGTCGATGCCGCGCGTTCCCCCGGCGCCAGCATGTCGCCGTTGAGCGCGATACACATCGAACATCCGGGCTCACGCCATTCCATGCCTGCCTCGATGAAGATCGCGTCGAGCCCTTCGGCTTCCGCCTGTTTCTTTACCAGGCCGGAGCCGGGCACCACCAGGGTGCGGGTTTTGGCCTTGCGTCCCTTGACGACGGCGGCGGCGGCGCGCATATCCTCGATACGGCTATTGGTGCAGGCGCCGATGAAGACCGTGTCGATCTTGATCTCCGAAAGCGCCATGCCCGGCCTCAGCTCCATGTAATCGAGCGAGGCTCGCATGTCCGCTTGTACCAGAGGGTCGCTCTCCTCCGCCGGATCGGGAACCGCCTCGGTGATCGGGAGCGCCCATTGCGGGCTATTGCCCCAGGTGACCATCGGCGCGATCGCGTCACCGTCCAAGGTGATCTCCCGGTCGTACACCGCGTCGTCGTCGGAGCGAAGTTCGCGCCAATAGGCCTCGGCTTGGGTCCATTTCTCGCCCGTCGGCGCGAAAGGGCGCCCCTTGCAGTAGGCGATGGTCTCGTCGTCCGGCGCGATCAGGCCGAAGCGGGCACCGGCTTCGATCGTCATGTTGCACAAGGTCATGCGGCCTTCCATCGACATGCCGTCGATCGCCGACCCCGCGTATTCGATCGCGTAGCCGGTCCCGCCGGCGGCCCCGATGGCGCGGATCACGGCGAGGATCACGTCCTTGCCGCTGACGCCGAAACCGAGGGTGCCGGTCACCGTTATCCGCATCGTCTTGGGCTTGCGCTGCCACAGGGTTTGCGTCGCCAGCACGTGCTGCACTTCGGTCGCGCCGATGCCAAAGGCGATGCATCCGAGCGCGCCATGGGTGGAGGTGTGGGAGTCGCCGCAAACCAGGGTGATGCCGGGCAGGGTGATGCCCTGCTCGGGGCCGACAACATGCACGATGCCGTGCCGGTCGTCGGTCATGCCGAAATGATGGAACTTGTGCTCCTCCGCCGCCCGCTCAAGGCCGGCGACGGTGTCGCGCATTTCGCCTTCGGGAATATCGTCGACGGTCTTGGCGGTCGTGGGAACGCTATGATCGGGCACGCCGAAGAGTTTGTCCGGTTCCTTTACGCTAAACCCCTGAGCCTTGATCATGGGGAAGAGCCGGTGATGCATGTCATGGGTGAGGTGGCGATCGATATAGAGCAGGACATTGCCGTCCTCGCGCTCGTGGATGACATGCTCGTCCCAAATTTTATGGAAAAGCGTCTTGGCCATGAATGGATCCCTTCACCCACTAAATCGGGACGTTTGAACTCCTATTATAGCGGCGCGCAACACGGTTCATACGAGAATGCAAAGCCGTCCGATCGAATCCCTGGACTTGATCCAGGGCCTCCATCAGCGTGACCAGACCCTGGCTTTCGACAGGGATTGGGTGAAAAGCGAAACCAACCTTTACAAGGTCATGCGCGGTCTGGGACAGTTCCAGCGAAACCGCGAGGGAGACTTTATCCGATGAAAGCCGCCGTCCTATATGAGCCGAATACACCGCTGGTGATCGAGGAGATCAGTGTCCGCAAGCCTCAGGCGCGCGAGGTGATGATCCGCACCGCCGTCGCCGGGTTGTGTCACTCGGACCTGCATTTCATCGAAGGTCTTTACCCGCATCCGTTGCCGGTGGTGCTGGGCCATGAATCGGCGGGCATCGTCGAGCAAGTCGGCTCCGAGGTTACCTATGTGAAACCCGGCGATCATGTGATTACCTGCCTCTCGGTGTTCTGCGGGATCTGCGAGAACTGCACCACGGGCCGGCCGATGATCTGCGCCAATACCGACGTCAAGCTGCCGCCGGGCCAGGCCAAGCGCCTGGAATGGGAAAAACCGGAACAATTGCACACCGGCTTCAATCTTTCCTCCTTCGCCGAGCAGATGCTGGTGCATGAGAACGCCATCGTGAAGATTCGCGAGGATATGCCGTTTGATCGCGCGGCCCTGATCGGCTGCGGGGTGATCACCGGCTTCGGCGCGGCGGTCAACACCGCCGGCGTCAAGATGGGCGAGACAGTCGCGGTCGTCGGCTGCGGCGGTGTCGGCATGGCCGCGATCAATGGGGCCTATATCGCGGGGGCGGGCCGGATCATCGCGGTCGACACCAATCCGGTAAAGCTGCAATTGGCGACGAAGCTCGGCGCGACCGATCTTGTGAATCCGAATGACGGTGACCCCGTCGAGCAGATCATGGAGCTCACCAAGGGCGGCGTGCACCACGCGATCGAGTGCATGGGGGCCAAGAAGACCGCCGAGCAGTGTTTCGAGATGTTGGCGATGGGTGGCACCGCGACCATTGTGGGCATGGTGCCGTTTGGCGAAAAGATAGAACTGCACGGCTTCGACTTTCTGCGTGAACGCAAGATCCAGGGCTCAGCCATGGGTTCGAATCGTTTCCGAGTGGATATGCCGCGATTGATCGAGCTCTACATGCAGGGTCGGCTGCATTTGGATGACTGGGTGTCCGATACGATCAAGTTGGAGCAGATCAACGAGGGCTTCGCCAATATGAAGGCCGGAAAGGTCATCCGCTCGGTGATCGACTTTGGCGTTGCTTGAGGCAGCCAGGACCCTAGCCGAGGCGGTGGCGACACGGGACGAGGCGGACGCGGTCTGGCGGGTGGCCGACAGGGCGCTCGCGGAGGTGATCGGTCACCGGCTGTTCACCATCCTGATCCACGACGCCGCTTCGGGAACCGTCACGCGGTGTTATTCGAGCCGGCCCGACGATTACCCGGTCGAGGGTTCCAAACACATGGGGCCGACGCCGTGGGGTGATTTGCTTCTGACCCAGGGCAAGCCGTTTATCGGCAACGACGCGGCGGCGATCCGCTGGGCGTTTCCGGATCATGAACAAATAATCGCGATGGGATTGAGCTCCGCGATCAACCTTCCGGTGCGGTTGCCGGGGCGGACGCTTGGAACCTTCAATCTGTTGCACGAGGCCGGTCATTATCGCGAAGAGCATCTGGAAATCGGCGCGGTTCTGGCGGCGATCGTCGCGCCGTTGATGCTCAAGGTCTAGCTGGAGATAAATGATGAAGGGGATGGTTGTTTGCCCGCAGCCCCGCGCGGCGGATGTCGGCGCCGAGGTTCTGGAGAAGGGCGGCAACGCGTTTGACGCGGCGATCGCGACAGCTTTCGCGCAGATGGTCGTCGACCCCTTCATGTGCGGTATCGGTGGCATGGGAACGCTCCAGTATTTCGATACAAGGGGCGCCGGTCACGGGATGATCGACTTCCATAACCGGGCGGGATCCAAGGTGGTTTCCGGGATGTGGGAAAAGGATCTGGCGGGCCGCTCCGAGGTCAGCGGCTACACCTTGTTCGAGGATTACCGAAGCGAGCTCGGCTATGGCGCGATCATGACGCCGGGCACGGTCGTCGGTTTCGCCGAGACCCATCGCCGGCTGGCCACTTGGGAGTGGAAGGATCTTCTGGCGCCGGCCTCGCGTCTGGCGCGGGACGGCTATCCGCTCGCGGCTCATGTGCGTGACTTCTGGGCCCGGCCGCTGGGGCCGGGAATTCCAGACGGGATCACGCGCTTGAAGGCGAGCAAGGCCTGCGCCGACATCTACTTGCGGGCGGGTGACAAGCTACCGGATGTCGGAGAGATCATTCGCAATCCGGACATGGCCGATACGATCGATACTCTCGCGCGAGAAGGGGCCGAGAGCATCCAAGGCGGTTCCCTGGCGTCCCGGATCGTCGAGGATATGGCGGCGAATGGCGGCTTCGTCACGGCCGAGGATCTGGCGGAATATCGACCCCGCGCCGGCGCGCCGGTCTTCGGGCGATATCGTGGCTACACCGTTGCCTCGAACCCGCCGCCGGGCAGCGGGGCGATCCTTATACAAATGCTCCAGATTCTCGAGCATTTCGATCTCCGGGCACTCGGACATGGCACGGCGGAAAGCTTGCACTTGATCGCCTCGGCGATGGACTACGCGCATCACGACCGCGACCAGTATCTCGCCGACCCGGATTTCACGCCGGTGGACGTGGAGTTCCTGATTTCCGCCGATCGCGCCGCCCAACACGCCGCCGCGATCCGTGATGCCGCGCCGCCGCCGCGAACGCCCGCGTCCCCGCCGTCCTGTACAACCCATCTTTCGGTTCGCGACGAGGACGGCAACGCGGTCTCGGTCACCCATACGCTTGGAACCGGAAGCGGCGTGGTCACGCCGGGTTTGGGTTTTGTCTACAACAACTCCATGAAACTGGCCGACCCGATCCCGGGCAGGGCGAATTCGATGATGCCGGGCAAGGCGCGGACCACGGGGATGGTGCCGACCATGCTGCTGAAGGATGGTGAACCCGTGGTTGTTGTCGGCGCGCTGGGCGGCAGCGTGATCATCTCGGCGGTTTTGCAGACAATCCTCAATATCGTGGACTACCGGATGTCGCCGGTCGAGGCGGTAACGGTGCCGCGCATTCACTCCGAAGGCTCCGGGGTTCTCGTCGAGGCGCGTGTGGAGGCCTCCGAGGTCGCCAAGCTAAAAGCGATGGGCCACGCGGTTACGCAATCCTCATACAGCTTTGATCCGATCATGGCCCGTGCCCATGTCATCTCCCGAGACGATCGGGGCTGGCGCGGTGGCGCGGATCCGAGAAGCGGCGGCGGGATCGCCATCGCCAGGCGTTAGAGATTATTCAAGGCATTTGCGAAGCGCCTTGAAGGTGTCGGTATTGTCCAACAGGGCGCCCGCGAATGCGCGGACCTTGTCGACCTGATCCCGTTCCAGGACGAAGGATGTCGGCAGCGACAGATACCAATCGCGATCATGGCCGAGATACTCCTCGCCATCCTCGATCTGATCGAAGCCGACGACGATCGGGTAGAGGTCGAGGGGTTGCAGGCCCGCCGTTGGAAGCTCTTTCGGAACGGGCGCGCAGGGTGTGTAGGCGTCGCGGGCATTGTTGTAGAGGTGGCGCCGGTCCTTTCGCCAATCGTTGAAGGTTTTTTGCAAGAGCTCCACGGTATCAAAGGAATAGTTGTCCATCGGGACGATCGCGATCGTGTTCAGCACGGTGAACAGGCCAGGAGGGCTCGATTCCTTGTCGTAGGAAATCGTCGGAGCGTTCTTGGCGTTCACGAGAATAACCACGACTTTTTGAACCCGAGGCCGACCGTCCGTTCCTCTCTGATTGATCATTCTTGGCAGGCTCAGGGGCGTGTCATTCGACTGAATCGCCGCGAGTGGGCCTCGGAAGCCGATATTGTCCGCTATCCCGCCATCCAATAGGTGAATGTAGGGATGCTCCTCAAAATCGCGGTAGCTCTCGACGAGTCTGGCTCGGTTGTTGCGCCGAGGATTATTGCCGAAGGCTTGATCCTTTTTCACGGTTTTGATCCAGGTCGGCGTGGGCCACTCGCAGCGGTTCGCCCAATTGTTGATCTGTAGCGGGGTAAACGCGACCGGAAAGTTCGAGGACGCCGCGACCGAACGCCCGACCTGAAAGGGGTCAAGCGTTGAGCAGAGGACGTCGAACTGATCCTGCGTGAAGGTAAAACCGGCGCCCTGGGACATGTTTGTCGCGTTGATCATGAGGAAGGGGCGGCCCTGGGCGCCGAGATCGGCGAAGGTTTTTTGCTCGAAGATGGCATCGTTGTAATACTCGGCCACCAGATCGATCCGTCCGAAAGTGGATGATGTGAGCCTGGCGAGATTGACCGGATTGATAAGCTGCTTCAGCAGTTCGGCCTGGATATCCTTGTAGAGAAACTTATCGAGAAACCCGTTCTCCTCGTCGAACAGCCGGTCACGGAATAGACCATAGTAAGCGGCGGTGAAGCTGCCTCCCGATACCGAGGAGATGACGTCGACCTCGTCCAGAAGGCTTTTACTTTTGCCTTCCCAGGTGATCCTGGTATCGCGAAGTTTCTCCATAACGCCATGGGAAAGCGCCGCGGCCCGCGTACCACCGCCGGAAAAGGCCAGGATAACGAACAAGCTCTCGGAATTGCCTCCAGCCTCAAGGGCGTGAAAGCGGTATCCGGTTTGCTCGTTTAACGTTTCGAGGGGCTGATTCTCTGGGTATTCGGCGCAGGCGGAAACGGTTGCCGTCGCGACCATGGCGATCATCGCCACCCTGGCATCGCGAGAGAGTTGTCGAACGAGGCGTATCATTTCCCAAATTCCCAAAACGTGATGGCTGTCGGGCTTCTAGACGGATTTTTCGAAGCCTATCTTCAATGGATCGTCGGAGGCGGTGTATTGGACAAGGATTTCCCGCTTCTCCGGGGTAAAATCCGCCGCGTCTGAAAGTGTGAATTCGTGTGTTCCCGCCTCCACCATGAGGGTTTGATTGGTGCGTCCATTTTCATTGTCGTCGATTAAAACGCCACGATCCTCGGCAAACTCAACGATGACGTACTCCATGATCGGGCTCCGCGATATATCGGGTGAATATGTTTATATTACACCCTCGCATGCTTGAGCGCCTAACGGTTTCGCGCGGCGTTAGCGTGTGGGCTCCAGCGGTAAAACCGCGCCGTTCGATAGCATCGCGTGACGTTCAACCTGGGAGAAGCCAAGTTCGGCGAGGATCTCCGCGCCATGCTCGCCAAGCCTCGGTGCTGGGTTTGGCGCCCGGCCATCCCCGATCGGCATGCGGGCCTGTAATAGTTTGCCGATTTCCGGGTCTTCCGCCTCGCGCAAGACCCCTCGGGCGGCGACATGAGGGTCCGAGACCACGCCGTCGACCGCCAGAACCGGCGCGCAGGGAACGCCCTCGGACCGCAGGCGATCAAGAAGGTCGTCAACGGAGATACCAGCCAACACGCCTTCGATAATCCCAGTGAGGGCCTCGCGGTTCGCGACCCGCGCCTTCATATCCGTGAAGCGGGCATCATCAGCCAGACCCTGGAGGTCGAGCGCTTCGCGAACCCGATGCCAGAATCTCTCGGTGGAGGCGCCGATGAAGATTTGGCCGTCCTTGGCATTGAAGACCTGATAGGGTGAGAAGCTGGCGAGCGCCGAGCCGGTGCGCGGCGGAACCACGCCGGTTTGCGAGTAACGCGCTATGGCCTGGGACATCCAGGACATCGCGGACTCCAGCAGATTGAATTCGAGCGTGGCGCCGATGCCGGTTTTGTCTCGGGTTCTGAGTGCGTCGAGCACGCCGATGACCACGTACATGCCGGTTCCCATGTCGATCATCGAGGGGTTGACCCGGACAGGTGGGCGGTCGGGCTCTCCGGTCGCGGCCATGATGCCGGACATCGCCTGGGCAACCGCGTCATACCCCCGCAAATCCCGATATGGGCCGTCCTGGCCAAAACCGGAGATTGAGACGTAAATGATCCCCGGGTTACGGGCATGGACCGCCTCAGGGCCATAGCCGAGCCGGGTCGCGGTGCCCGGCGTGAAGTTCTCGACCAGGATATCGGCCCGGTCGATCAATCGCTCCATGACCTGGGCGCTGTCCGGATGTTTCAGATCCATGCGGATCCCGCGCTTGTTGCGGTTCACCACCGCGAAGGTGGCGCCGCCGTTACTGGGCCGGAAATGGTCTCCGCCGGGCGGCTCGACCTTGATGACATCGGCGCC
This sequence comes from Alphaproteobacteria bacterium, assembly GCA_038118725.1. GTDB lineage: Bacteria > Pseudomonadota > Alphaproteobacteria > Thalassobaculales > Thalassobaculaceae > JADHLJ01. The sequence goes on from JAYOIK010000051.1 coordinate 9,433, forward strand.
GAGCTCGGCGAGCAGCATGGTCCCGAATGGGCCGGACAGCGCGTGGGTGAGATCCAGTACCGTCATGCCTTCCAGGGATCGCGACATGGCCGGCCTCCGTAGCTGCCCGCCGCGGGATGGATCGCGACGGCATGTGTTTCGGTTATTCCAAGACGGTATCTCGTGGTTAAGAATAGGACGCGCGCGGCGGAACGGAAATGGCCTTGGGGACGCCGGTTCCACGCGCTATCGTGACCAGAGTCCGTCCACGGAGATCGTCCCATGAACATCGAAAGCCCAGAACGCCTTGCCACCGACATGGTCGACGAGAGCCAAGGGGTGTTTCGCGTCGCCCGCGATGCCTATACCGATCCGGATGTGTTCGAGGCGGAGATGGCGGCGATCTTCGAAGGCGGCTGGATCTATGTCTGCCACGAAAGCCAAATCCCCAATCATGGCGACTATTACGCGACCCAAGCCGGGCGGCAGCCGATCTTCCTGATCCGCCAGGCCGAGGGCGGGATCGGCGGTTTCATCGATGCCTGCTCGCATAGAGGCGCCGTGCTGACCCGCGCCCGGCGGGGCACCATGAAAACCATAATGTGCCGATTTCACGGCTGGTGCTACGACACCAAGGGCGCCTGCACCCTGATCAAGAACGAGGCCGGCGGCTGGCCCGGGGGTGTTGACCGGGCTCGCTTTTCGCTTCAGGCGATCCCCAAGGTCGAGAGCTACAAGGGCTTCGTCTATGCCTCGCTTTCGGCGGATGTGCCGAGCCTGGGCGAGGCGCTGGGCGAGTCCCGCGCCTTCATCGATCTTGTCGCCGATCAATCCCCCGACGGCATGGAGATCGTGCCCGGCAACCAGTCATACATGATTAATGGTAACTGGAAACTGCAGGCCGAGAACGGCGTCGACGGCTATCACGTCTCGACCGTCCACCGGGTCTTCGCCCGTGCCGTCGCCAAGCGCGAGGCGATGGGGGATAGGGGCGAGATGCGCAAGACCGAGGCGGCGCGGATCACCGGCGAGGTTGAGACCGGAGTCTACGATCTCGGCGGCGGGCATATGCTGCTATGGGCCCAGCGTGGCAATCCCGAGGTCGCGCCGTTGGCCGAAAAGCTGGATTGGCTGAACCAGACCTATAGCGAGAGCAAGGTGGACTGGATGCTGCGCAAGGGGCGCAATCTGTTTTTGTTCCCGAATGTGTTCCTGATGGACCAGTCCTCGACCCAGATCCGGGTCATCATTCCCCATACCGTCGACCGGACCGAGGTGCGCACCTATTGCATCGCGCCGAAGGGGGAGAGCCGCAAGGCGCGGGCGGCGCGGCTGCGCAAGTTCGAGGACTTCTTCATGGTTACCGGCATGGCGACCCCGGATGACATGGCGGCGCTGGAGGACGTCCAGCGAGGCTCCAACGGACGGCTCGCGCCGTGGAACGAGATGGACCGGGGAGTGAGCAAATCCATCCGCGGCGCCGACACGGCAACCGCCAGCCTCGGCGCCAATCCCGTGACCTCGAATCCCGACTGGGACAGTGAAACATTGTTCCACGGATTTTACCGCGAATGGGCGCGCGTGATGCGATGATGTTTCTGATAGATAAGGTTAATAAAATAGAATAACGAGTTGATAATAAATGAAAATTAAAATCATTCAATCCCTCCTCTACCTGGAGGCCGACCTGTTGGACCGCCAGCGATGGGCCGAGTGGTCGGCGCTTTATGTCGAGGATTGCGTGATCTGGGTGCCCGCCTGGGACAGCGAGGAAGTGTTGGTCGAGGATCCTGAAATCTCGGTCAACATGATGTATCTCGTCGGCAAGCCGGCCTTGGAGGCGCGGCTGCATCGGATCGCGTCGGACGACGCCTACGCCTCGCTACCGCTGGCGCGGACCTCGCACGCGGTCACCAATATCCGCGTGGTCGAGGATCGCGGTGCCGAGATTGATGTGTCCTCGAAATTCACCGTCCTCTCGCTCGAGCCGCGTCGTGGCAAGTCCTGGCGCGGCGGCTGGTATGATCACACGCTGGTTGAAGAGGCTGGCACGCTCCGCATCAAACACAAGAAGATCACGCTGATGGAAGATGTTATCGACGGGACCGTCGACCTTTACCAGATCTGAGGAATGCCATGCTGACGCTCGCGAAGACCGAAGCCAAGGAAGGCGGTATTGCGCTTATCGATAAGGCACCGCGGGAGCCTGGGCCGGGCGAGATATCGATGCGTGTCGAGGCCGCCGGCATCTGCGGCACGGATATGCAGATCCATAAATGGGCGCCGCGCATGGCTCGGCGGATGAAGCTTCCGACGGTAATGGGGCATGAAGCCAGCGGAGTCGTCGAGGCGGTCGGCGCCGGCGTGACGCGGGTCAAGGTTGGCGACGCGATATCCTTGGAAAGTCACATCTATTGCGGTACTTGCCATCAGTGTTTAACTGATCGAGCCCATCTCTGTACCGAGATCCGCTATCCGGGGATCGACATCGACGGGTGTTTCGCCCGGCACGTGGTCGTGCCCGAGCAGATTGCCTGGGTCCATCCCAGGGAGATCCCGCATACCGTCGCGGCCATGTTCGAGCCGCTGGGGATCGCCGTCCATGCCTGTGGCGAGGGTAGGGGGGCCGCGGACTTGCCGGTGTTGGTGAACGGCTGCGGTCCGATTGGGCTGATGGCCGTCGCGGTGGCCCGGGCGATGGGTGCGGAAAGGGTGATCGCGGTTGATCCCATGGCGTTGCGGCGCGAGGCGGCCTTGGAATTGGGCGCGGACCTGGTGCTGGACCCGACCAATACCGACATTCCAGCCGCCGCCCGCGATGTCACCTCCGGGCGAGGGGTCGAGGTCGCGATAGAGTTCTCCGGGACTCCTGGAGGCTTTTCCAACGCGATGGAAAGCCTCGCCAAGGGCGGTGACTTCCGGCTGGTGGGCGCTCCGCCGCACCCCATTGAGATTGACCTCACCGTCTGGTTGCGTCAGTGCCCGACCGTCCACAACATCCATGGCCGGCGCATCTGGGACAGCTGGGATCGGCTATGGAGCTTGTTCGACAGCGGGGCCGTGGATATACGGTCGATCGCCAGCCATCACCTACCGTTGAGCGATGGGCCCCGGGGATTTGAACTGATCCAACGTGGAGAGGCTCTAAAGCCGCTGTTGATCCCCGAATGACGAGGCGCTCGTAAAACCGCGATCCGCGCCGCCGTTCCTTGACTCTCGGAGACCGCCCATGTCGGCGACCTATATCGGGTATTTTCTAGCCGCGCTGATCATCGGCTGCGGCGCGCCCCTGCAAGCCGGGATAAACGCTAGCTTGGCGCGTGCCTTGGGGCATCCCCTGCCGGCGGCGCTTACCAACACCGTCGTGGCCACGCTGGCGATCCTTGTCGTCATGGTCTTGCTGCGCGTCCAACCGCCCAGCATGAAGCTGATTGCCGCCGCGCCGTGGTGGGCATGGTGTGGCGGTCTGATTGGGGGCTTCGCGGTGTTCGGTGCTTTGTTCTTCGCGCCTAGAATGGGAGCGGCCGCCTATGTGTCGGTGACCATCATGGGGATCATGACGGCGTCGCTGTTGATCGATCATTTTGGCGTCGCCGGGTTCCGTGAGAACGCGTTGACCTTGCCGAAACTGGCCGGCGCGGGCCTTGTGGTCACCGGCATGGCGATTATCCAGTTTCAGCGTTGAGCGCCTAGCCATGCTTCGCGAGGACGATATGAAAGATGTTTCGATCGACGCGGTGGTCGGCGTTGAGGCGTTGATCGCGGGGGTGCCGGATACGCCGTCGCGCGCGGTGATCGTTGGCTATAACTGGACCCTGGTCGAGGGCGACGAGGGTGTCGGGCTTGTGACCACGCCCGCCAAAGGCTTCGAGGGCGCCGCGACTACGCCCGATACCGGGAGCTACACGGGGCGCGATTTGCGCGCGTTGGCGGCGCTGGCGCGTTCAAGTAATCCCTATGAGCGGGCGATTGGCTGTGCCGCGATCAACGCCAGCGTTAACCGTTTTGACCTTCATGGCCCCGACGGAAACGGCTTGGAAATCTCAGGGGAGGCTGAGGGACGGACCGTTGTCGTCGGTCGTTTCCCAAAGCTTGATGAGAGGCTGCCCGGGGCGGTGGTTCTGGAGCGAAACCCGGGCCCGAACGACCTGCCGGCGAGCGCGGCGGCGGATGTCATTCCCGGCTGCGCTCGCTTGATCATTACCGCCACGACCTGGGTCAACGCGAGCCTCGCCGGTTTGCTGCGATTGGTTGACGGTGCCCATGTCAGTCTGGTCGGCCCGGGTACGCCGCTCTCGCCGGTGCTGCTGGAACACGGCATTCACCGATTGTCCGGCTTCGTCGTTACCGATCCGCCGGCGATGCGCCAGGCGATCGCCGAGGGCGCGGGGGCGCGTGGCTTCCGGCATCTGGGTCGGGACGTCAATCTTGTCGGATAGATGACGGGCGGTATCTCACTTGTCGAGGCACGGTGTCGCTGAAAGGTAACCGTCCCCGTCGATGAGCACCGCAAGGGCGAGGTGGTGAAACTCGGAATTGGTGGCGAAGATATCCGCGTGAACCGCGATTTGCTCGCCGTAGGCCCCATCGTCATTCAGAACCGAAACGAAGACGACGTTTTCGGCCAAGAGGGTGTTGAAACCTTCATGGACGATCCAGAAAAGTCCTGGATCCACCCGATGGTCGACCGCGCCGCGTGGAATGCTGGCCTGGCGAGGCGGGGAGAGCTTGTTTCCCGGCACCGTGGTTTGCCAGGTAAGCGTCACGTCCATTTCGCTCTGGTTGGTGACGAAAAGTGGAGGATCTACAAGTAGTTGAAAGCCATCGGCCATGGTGGAACTCTCTTATTCGAGGGTGGCTGCGCCGGTGCCTTACTCGGCCCGGCAGGCGATCTGCTCCTGGCCGTCATAAACCACGAGTGTTTGACCGACTTGCATGGTGACCCAGCAGTTGTCCCACTGCTTACGGCTTTTCGCCTCGACCTGGACGGTTCTCGACTTCGAGACGAACTCGAGACGTTCTTCCTTGCCCGAACTGACTGGCTTGGCCTCGGCCTTCCACATCTTCATGCGCACCTGGGCTTCGGTGGAGGAGTCATTGCGGACCAGGATGTAATCTTTCTTCGGGCCTTTGGCTTCTTCGTCCTCGCCAAAGCATCCGGTGAGAACCACTGGCGCCAATAGACCAAAAGTAAGACACCAAGCGCGACATTGCGCCATTCCTCAATGCTCCCCGGGATTCGACCCGCAATGATCTTGGGCGAGGGCGCCTTGTGTCAAGGACGGGTTAACCTTGGACTGGCTTCCGGTCGGTGATTAGACTGGCAATACTACGAGAAAAAGGGCGTGTCGCTACCGGCACTTTGATTCTTTATGCCGCGTCCTTGTCGCCTTGCGGGTCGCGTAGGACATAGCCGCGGCCCCATACGGTCGCGATATAGTTCTCGCCGCCCGACGCGGTCGAAAGTTTCTTGCGGACCTTGCAGACGAACACGTCGATGATCTTCAGCTCGGGCTCATCAATGCCGCCGTAGAGATGATTCAGAAACATCTCCTTGGTCAGGGTCGTGCCCTTTCGCAAGGTGAGCAATTCAAGTACCCCGAACTCCTTGCCGGTCAGGTGGACGGACTCGCCGTTCACGGTGACGGTCCGCTCCGAGAGATCGACCGACATGCCGCCGATGGTGACGATGGAACTGGCATGCCCCTTGGAACGCCGGACGATGGCTTGAATACGAGCGATTAGCTCGCGCCGATCAAACGGTTTCGTCAGGTAGTCGTCGGCGCCGAAACCCAGCCCCTTGATCTTGTGGTCAAGCTCCGCGAGTCCGGAAAGGATCAGGATTGGCGTTTCGATCTTGGCTTCGCGCATGCGGCGCAGAACCTCGTAACCATCCATGTCGGGCAGCATCAGATCCAGCAGGATGATGTCGTAGTCGTAGAGCCGACCGACCTCCAGCCCTTCTTCTCCATGATCCGTGACATCGACGACGATGTTCTCGGATTTCAGGATCAGCTCAATGCTTCGCGCGGTGGTTTGATCATCCTCTACGAGTAGCGCTCGCATGACGTTTACCTCCCTGGCAACGCTGCGAGGATACCCTAGACGGTAAAAGATGAACAAACTCTTAACGAACCTCTAGGCTTGGTAACAATTGCCGGAGGACGCCGTGACCGTGGGGAAATTGGAGCGGGGTCCGGCATCGCGGAAAATGGTAAACTCTTGGGATTGGATTTTACCGTTCCGTTAACGGTGGCCGAATGTAGCGCCACGGAGGACGGACGAGGGAACCGCCGGGAGATCTTCACATGGTCGGTGTCATTGGCAATCTCGCCCAGGATATCGAGAAAATTCCGGAGTTTCGGCTCTACGGCCGGGTGACCGCGGTGCAAGGAATGATGGTCGAGATCGGCGGTGTCGAGCGCGCCCTATCGATCGGAGATCGCATTCATTTGCAACGCCGTCGCGGCGAGCGGGTCAGTTGCGAGGTCGTCGGCTTTCGCGACGGCAGCGCGCTTGCCATGCCGTTTGGAGAGCTTGAGGGCATCGGTATCGGCAGCCGCGCCGAAATCGAGGACGCGGACCTCGTGGTCTATCCCGGAGATGCCTGGCTCGGTCGTGTGGTGAACGCGATGGGAGAGCCGATCGACGCCAAGGGTGGGTTGTCGGACGGTCCCAAGGCCTATCCGATTCGCGCCGCTCCGCCGGCCGCCCACACGCGCCAAAGGGTCGGCGACAAGCTAGATCTAGGCGTGCGGGCGATCAACACCTTCACCACCGTTTGCAAGGGGCAGCGGATGGGAATCTTCGCCGGCTCCGGCGTCGGCAAGTCGATGCTGATGTCGATGATCGCGCGGTTTACCGCCTCCGAGGTGAATGTCATCGGTCTGGTCGGTGAGCGCGGGCGCGAGGTGCAGGAGTTTGTTCAGGACTATCTCGGAGAAGAAGGCCTGGCGCGCAGTGTCATCGTGGTGGCGACCTCGGACGAGTCGCCGCTGATGCGCCGGCAAGCGGCCTATATGACTCTGACCATCGCCGAAGCGTTCCGCGATGCCGGCAAGACCGTCATGTGCATGATGGACAGCGTAACGCGTTTCGCCATGGCCCAGCGGGAGATTGGCCTGGCCACCGGCGAGCCCCCTGCCTCGAAGGGATATACGCCGACCGTCTTCGCCGAGCTGCCGAAATTGCTTGAGCGCGCCGGGCCTGGGCCGGCGGAAGGGACGATCACCGGGCTTTTCACGGTTCTGGTCGAGGGTGATGACCATAACGAGCCGATCGCCGACGCGGTGCGGGGCATCATCGACGGCCACGTGGTATTGGATCGCGCTATCGCGGACCGGGGACGCTATCCGGCGATCGACGTGTTGCGCAGTGTCTCTCGGATGATGCCGGACTGTAACACTGAGAGCGAGAACGAGGTGGTGACCCGGGCGCGTTCGTTGATGGCGGCCTATGAGGGCATGGCCGACATGATCCGGCTCGGCGCCTATCGACGGGGCAGCGATCCGAGGATCGATGAAGCAATTCGCTACTATCCCTCGCTGGAGAAGTTCCTCTCCCAGGGCACTAACGAGAACGCCGAGCTCGACGCGGGCTATGCCGCGCTGTCCTCCATCCTCGAGATGATCGGCCCGGAAGATGGGTCGGTTGGGGACGAGGAGGCCGACTTCGGCGAGGTGCGCGAGGTCCACGCCATGCCGGAAGAGGGGGAGCCACCCGCATGACCGCCAGGGCTAGACGGTGGAGCCGGGCGCGGTGAGCCAGTATGATCAACTCGTGCGCCTGCGCGACTGGCAACTCGACGAGAAGCGCAGGGCCCTGGCCGAGGCCCAAGCCGAGGTCGATGCCCTGATCCATAAGCGCGAGGCGCTTGAGGAAGAGGTGGAGAGCGAAAAGCGTATCGCCTCGACCTCGATCGAGGCGTCCATGAGCTACAATGCCTTCGCCAACTCCGTGATCATTCGTCGCGAGCAAATCGCCGCCGAGATCACCGTGCGACAAGAGGCGGTGGACGAGGCCAATCAGGAAATGCTGGAGGCTTTCCAGGAGTTGCGGAAGGCCGAGATCGTGCGGGACGAATTCGACGCCAAGGAGCGCTTGAAGGAAGCCCGGCGCGAGCAGATCGAGCTCGACGAAATCGCCCAGGCATTGCATCGACGCAAGCTTCGATAGAGCTGGGTGGATCAGGCGGGCTTGTTCGCCTCGACAGCCCGCGCCTTGACCCGGGTGACTGTTGCCATGGTCACCACCAACATGATCCCACAGGCGTAGAACACCCAATCCGCGTTGCCATTGTCCATGACGATACCAAGCGCGAGCGGCATCAGCGAAGAGCCGAGATCCAGGCCGGAATAGACGAAGCCGAAGATCCTTCCCGTAGCGCCTTTTGGCGTCGCCTTGCGCACCAGCATGTCGCGCGAGGGGCCGGTCGTACCGGAAAAGAAACCCGCCAAAGCCAGCGCCGGTACGACCAGCGCCACCGCGACCAGTTGAGCGCCGAGCAAGGTCAGTACCACCGCCGAAAGGGCGACGCCGGCCATTGCGATGATTTCGTGTCTGTCGGTTCGGTCCGCCAGAATGCCACCGGCGAAAATGCCCGCCGCGGCACCGACCAGGAATGCGGTCAGGGCGGCGGTCGCGGCTGTGTATTCAATCGCGTAAAGCTGCTGTATCGCCGCGACACCGAAGGCCTGGACGCCTATCAGGGCCGCCGCCAGGAACGCGAAATACATAAAGCACGATACGATTGTCGGGCTGAACAACAGTCTAATGTTGCTCGCGAGGGCTTCCCCGCGATCGGTTGGGCGCGCCGTCGCCGTTTCGCGTTCGCTGTCGCTGAGTTCGGCGCCCCACAAAATGAAGGCCGCGACAATCGCCATGCCGACCAGGCCGGCGGCGATCGTGGCGACCCGCCAATCCGACAGAACGGCGATCGTGCCGACGAAGACAGGCGCGATGGCCCAACCGAGATTACCGCACAGTCCATGCGTGGCATAGGCCCGCCCTAGTCGCGGCGCGCTCACCTTATTGGTCAGGATCGACAGATCGGCGGGGTGAAACACGCTGTTGCCGAGCCCGGCGATGATCGACAGCACGACCAGGATCCAATAGTGCGTGGCGAAACCGTATCCGATAACGCTGAGCGACAGGAGAGAAAGACCGCACAGCAAAACGCGCCGCGCTCCGAAGCGATCGACAAGGAAACCCGCCACCGTCTGCGCGAAGCCGGAGGCCGCGTAAAATAGCGTCGTAAGCAGGGCGAGCTCGGTATAGCCGACCCCGAATTCGTCTTTCAGGATCGGGAATAGCGGCGGCAGGATCAGGTGGAAAAAGTGGCTCGCGGCGTGCGCGGAGCCAACCAGACCCATGACCTTGAGATCGCGCCCGAGTGGGGCGGTGGTATCGGACATAGTCCTGCTATAGAGGCCGCGCCCGGGCTTGGCAATCGGACAGGTGATCGGGTCTCTGATCATGCCTGGGCGTTCGATGGTCCCGGGCTTCCGATAGTGTAGCGCGCGGGCTACCATGTCCGAGTGTTCTTTTGCGACGGAGCCGCGAGCATGCCTTTCATAACTTCCGCCGACGACGCGCGGGCCGCCCGTAAGCCGATCGAGGTGCAGGGCCGCACCTACTATCTCAGTCCCTATGTCGGCACCGCCCCGACCCGTGGCCGCTACGAGCCCGGCAACGAGGCGAATGACGACGGCATGCCCCAGGGGTTTCTGGTCGAGCAACCGTCAAACGCGATCACGCCGCCGCATTTTCATGACCATGAGCAATTCCAGGTGATCGTCGATGGCGGCGGCCATATGGGCAAGAAGCCGGCGACGCCGCTCTCCGTGCATTATGCCGGTGGCCATACACCATATGGGCCGATCACGGCGGGTGATGAGGGGATATTCTACTTCACCCTGCGCTCGCGCTGGGATGCCGGGGCGAAATACATGCCGGCCTCGCGCGAGAAACTCAAACCGGTCAAACGCAAGCACCGGCTGGCCGGCGATATCGATGTGCCTAGCGGAGACGGCTTGCGGGATCTGGGCGATGTCGCGTGTTCCGAGATCATGGAGCCGCTGGAAGACGGCACCTGTGCCTATCTCTATGCCATCGGAGCGGGCGGATCGGTTGCCTTGGAGACCCCGGTTCGGGCGGGCGGTCAATACGCGATCATCGTTGCCGGCTCGCTCGAACAAGAGGGCCGCGCGCTGCCGCGCTTGTCGGGACTTTACCGCTTTCGAGACGAGGCGCCGTTAAGCGTGACGGCCGGGGCGGACGGGGCCGCCGTCCTGCTGATGCAATTCTCGAAGGACGACCCCGCGTGAGTCGAACCGCGCCGGCGCGGGGTTTTCCCGATGCCGAGTTCGAGAGTCGGGTCGAGCGCGCGCAATCCGCCATGGCCGAGGCGGGTGTGGCCGCGTTGCTGCTGACGACCGAGCCGGACGTCCGCTATTTCTCGGGTTTCATGACGCCTTTCTGGCAAAGCCCGACCCGCCCGTGGTTCCTGGTGGTTCCGGCGCGTGGCAAGCCGATCGCGGTTATTCCCGAGATCGGCGCCGAGCGGATGGCGACCACATGGATCGAGGATATACGCGTCTGGCCGGCGCCGAGGCCGGCGGATGACGGGATCAGCGACCTTGCCGCCCTGCTGCGCGACCTGACCAAGTCCGGCGGGGCCGTGGGTCTTCCCATGGGACATGAGAGCCTGCTGCGCATGCCGCTCGCGGATTTTGATGCTTTGCGATCCGGATTGCCGGGCGTCGCCTTCGCGGATGCCAGCCCGATCGTCAGACCGCTCAGGATGGTCAAGTCCGAGCTGGAAATTGAAAAGACCCGATATGTCTGCCAACTGGTCTCGGATGGTTTCGCGGGGCTTGGCGCGATCGCCCGAACCGGTGACGTGGAGCGCGAGGTGTTTCGCGCCACGCGGATCGACTTCCTGAAACGCGGGGTGGATGAGGTGCCTTACCTCGTTGGCGGTTCCGGCCCGGGCGGCCCGATCGAGGTGATTGGCCCGCCGACCGACCGTGTCATCGAGCCGGGTGACGTGCTGATGATGGATACCGGCTGCGTGTTCGACGGCTACTACTCGGATTTCGACCGTAACTTCGCTTTCGGTTTCGCCGATGACGCGGCCCGGCGGGCCTATGACGTGGTCTACAGGGCCACCGAGGCCGGTTTGGCGGCGGCCAGGCCCGGCGCGACGGCGGCGGATCTCTGGGCCGCGATGGCGGCGGTCCTGGATGTCGGCGGTTCAACCGGTAATGCCGTCGGGCGTCTTGGTCATGGACTCGGAACCCAGCTTACAGAACAGCCGTCCAACATGCGGGGAGACGAAACCGTGATGGTCCCGGGCATGGTGATGACCCTGGAGCCGGGGATGACCTATGCCGATGGTCGGGTGATGGTGCACGAGGAGAATTTGGTTATCCGTGACGGCCCACCGGAGCTGCTTTCGCGCAGGGCCGCGGAGACGCTTCCGGTTCTTGACTGACCGGCCGACGCCCGTTCGCGGTCTAGGCCGAGTGCTTTTCCAAAACGGTGCTGAAGTCGTCGCTCGGGATTGGTCGGGAGAACCAATAACCTTGCCCGAAATCACAGCCCGCCGTTTCCACGAACTCAGCTTCCGCGTCCGTTTCGATTCCCTCGGCCACGACGGTCAGCTCCAGTTCCTTGGCCATCCGTACCGTTGAGTTGACCATGGCTTGCTTTTGCGGATTGTCGCAAATCCCGGTGACGAAGGAACGGTCCAGCTTGAGCTCGGTGAAGGGCAGTAGACTCAACTGTTCAAGCGACGAAAAACCGGTTCCAAAGTCATCGATCGACAGGCCGAACCCCAACATGCGCAATCGGCTGGTATTCTCAAGCGAGCGGCGGAAGTCACGGGCGATCTCGCTCTCGACGATCTCGAAGGTGATATCCTTTGAGCGCACGCCGGCGTCGGTGACCAAGGCGTGCAGCCGCGCGCCGAAATTGAAGTCATCCAGGCTTTCCGGCGAAAGATTGACCGAGACATGGGGATGAAACCCGGAATGGTTCCAAGCGGTCATGGCCTCCAAGGTGGCTTCGAACAATGCCAAGGTCACATCGGTGATCATGCCTTGCGAAACCACGGCGGGCATGAATTGGCCCGGCGCCAGAACCTGGCCATCCCCGAGATCCAGACGGATCAGGGTCTCGGCGGCGGTGACTTGTGAATCGGCGAAGCGCACTTTTGGCTGGAAATAGGGCCTGAAACGATTTTCCGCCAGGCATCTCGCGAGGTCGACCTCGGCATGGTCGCCCGCGGGGCCGGCAACGGAACCTTCCTCTAGGTGAAGCTGCGCCAACAAGGCGCTAAGGTCGGGGCGCGTCAGGGGCTTTTCGAGATTTCCCAGAACCCTCAACCCATAGGCCTTGGCCATTCGCCCGACGCTCTCCAGGATATCGGCCTTATGGGAACTGTTTATGATGAGCGCCGGGGCGGGGCTTATGTCGGATAACCTGCGAATGAACTCCATGCCGTCCATTTTCGGCATGTCCAGGTCACAAATCACCAGATCGATATCGGCGCCGCGGGTTTGGATCAACTCTAGTGCTTGCGCGCCGTCATCGGTCTCGATCACTTCGCCAACGGTCAGAATCCGCAAGAGCCGCCCGGCGATCTGGCGCTGGATCGGTTCGTCATCGACGACCAATGCGGTGACAGCCTCGTGCATGACTTGTCCCGTCGTCCCGAGAGCGTAAAGATTACATTTTAGCAAGGATTGACGCTTATGTCCGGCAAACTTGGTCGGAGCGTTAAATCCATGCTTTATCCGACACCTCTTGCGAAACTTCGGTGAAACATGGTGGTCTGGGACCGCGCGAACGGGCGTGATAACTAAAGGCGACGAGGACTCTATGCGGGTAGGAATTGAAGTAGGGGGAACCTTCACGGATCTCGTCGTCGTCGACGATGCCGGCGTGCGGACATCCAAGGTGCCAAGCACCCCCGCGCGTCCGGACGAGGGGGCGATGAACGCGATCGACGCCGCCGGGATCGATCCGAGCGAGATCACCGAGCTGGTGCACGGCTCAACCGTTGCCACAAATGCCGTGCTGGAACGAAAGGGGGCTCGCGTCTGCCTCTTCGTGACCAAGGGCACTCGGGATGTGCTGCTGCTGCAACGGCATGATCGGGCCTCAATCTACGATTTGAGATACCGCAAGCCAGAACCGGTGGTATCTCGGCACGATACCTTCGAAGTCGACGAGCGTCTGGCGGCGAATGGGAGCGTTGTTCGCGCCCTTGATGAAACCGCTTGTGAGCAGCTCGTTCGGTACGCCCTGGCGCAAGGCGACTATCAGGCCGCCGCGATCTGTTTTTTGCACTCCTACGCCGATCCCTCGCACGAGGAAGCCCTGGCGCGCATCATTCGCGCCGTCGCGCCGGAAATGACGGTCACCTGTTCCAGCGAGGTTACCCGCGAGTTTCGGGAATATGAGCGCGCGTCGACGACAACCCTGGCCGCCTATGTTCAGCCGGTCATAGCAGGCTATGTTACTCGCTTCTCGGACACTCTCGCGGCACGCGGTTTCGCCGGGCGTTTCAGCATCATGCAGTCCAATGGCGGTCGCATGCCGGCCGAGGCGATGGCCCGAAATGCCATTACCGCTTTGTTTTCCGGTCCGGCGGCGGGCGTCGTCGGCGCGGTTCGTGGCGTGGAGGGTGCCGGGTACCGGAACCTCATCACGCTGGACATGGGCGGGACCAGTGCCGATGTGGCCCTGATCGCCGACGGTGAGCCCGAGCTTGCCGCGATGACCAAGATCGACGGGTTGCCGGTGAAGACGCCGGTAGTGGATATCGTGACCGTCGGCGCCGGCGGCGGCTCGATCGCTTGGGCGGATGACGGTGGCCTGCTTCGCGCCGGGCCAAGATCCGCCGGCGCGACACCCGGTCCGGCATGTTATGGCCGAGGAGGCGAGGTGCCGACGATTACTGATGCTCATTTGATCCGCGGAACCTTGCGTCCCGATACCTTTCTCGGAGGGCGCATGGATGTGGATGCCGCGGCCTCTCAGCGGGTTTTCGCACCGCTGGCCGAGCGCTTCGGCCTGTCGCTGGAAGAGATCGCCGATAGCGCGATCCGGCTCGCCGAAGCCAATATCGTGCGCGCCATTCAGCAGGTCTCGACCGAGAGGGGGCGTGATCCGCGGGACTATGTTCTCGTGCCCTTTGGCGGCGCCGGCCCCCTGCACGCCGCGCGGGTTGCCGAGGATCTGAACATCGCCACCGTGGTGGTGCCGCCGAATGCCGGGGTTCTGTCGGCGGCGGGGCTGTTGCTGTCCGACCATATCCATTATCGCGCCCGTACCCGCAGATTGCGCGTGAATACCGAGACAATCACCGAGATCCGCGCCACGGCCGAGACGCTTCAGGAGGAGGCGCGAGACTATCTCGCGTCGCTGGGGATCGAGGCGGACGCGCGTTTCGACCGGGTATTGGAGATGCGCTATGTCGGCCAGGCCTTCGAGGTCTCGGTAAATCTCGGCGACCGCGGGCTCGCCGAGTTGAGCGCCGATGACCTCGTGGAATTGTTCGCCGACGCGCATCGCCGGATCTTCGAGTTCGCCAAGCCGCATGGCGATCCGGTCGAGGTGGTCTCGTTCCGGGTTGGCGCCAAGGCGCCGCCGCCGGAAACCGCGATAGCCGGAATGTCCGAAGCCGCGTTCGATCCGAGCGACCGGCGCGTCCGGCTTGTCGAGCGCGGCGAGGTGATGGACGCGGCATTGCTGTCGCGCCAGGCATTGACCTTGTCCGCCATGTCCGGCCCGCTGTTGATCGAGGACGGAAGTTCGACGATCTATGTCCCGCCGGGCTGGGGCGCCCGTCTCGACGGGACCGGTAACGTGATCTTGGAAACGGAGAACTGACATGGCCGTATCACCCGTGGATCAGGCCGTCATTACCCGCGCCCTCATCGCCGCCGCCGATGAGATGGGGGTGAAACTCATCCGCTCGGCGCATTCTCCCGTCGTGCGGGAGGCTCAGGATTGTTCCGCCGCGATCATGGACCGCGAGGGTCGGGTGGTCGCTCAGGCCGATCTGATCCCCATTCAGCTCGGCTCGGTCACCCATACGTTTAGGGCGTGCCTGGAATTGCACCCGTTGGAAACCCTGAGGGAGGGGGATTTCCTGATCAACAACGATCCCTACGCTGGCGGTCAGCACCTTCCCGACATCTTCTTGTTCTCGCCGATCTTTCTCGACGGAACCCTGATCGGCGTCACCGCGACGGTGGTGCATCACATCGATCTCGGCGGCGGCGCGCCTGGTCTCAACCCCAATGCTGGCGACGTGCACGAGGAAGGCATTACGTTCCCACCGAGCCGCTATTCGGTGGAACGCGATTGGAAGGGTGGCCCGTTCGAACGCTTGGTGCGCGCGAATGTGCGCATGCCGGAGGCGACGATTGGCGACCTGAACGCCCAGTTCGCGGCAAACGCGGTAGGGGGGGAGCGACTGAAGGATCTTTGCCGAAAATTCGGTGTCGAGACGGTCTTCGCCGCGATGGACGAGATGCTGGACTATTCCGAACGCCGGATCCGCGCCGCGATCGCCGCCGCGCCGGATGGCGTCTATACCGGCGAGGCCTGGCTGGATGATGATGGCCGCGGCGAGGAGCCGGTTCCGGTTCGCGCGACGCTGACCATTGATGGTGACGCGATCGCCGTCGATTTCACCGGCACGGCGGAGCAGGTCCGCACCAATATGAACAGTCCCTACGCATCGTCCATTTCCTCGGCGATCGCCTGTATCAAGGCGGTTCTGACCGATCCGGACATCCCCTTCAACGAGGGAGCGGAGCGGGCTATCACGGTGACCGCGCCATATGGTTCGATCCTCAACCCGAGGCCGCCGGCGCCGGTGCGCGCGCGTCTACTGCCAAGCTATCGGGTTGTGAACTCGGTTATGAACGCGCTCGCCAAGGCGGTGCCGGACCGGGTGATAGCACCGGGTTTCGACACCACGACGGTGAGTTGTCTGAGCCATCGCGGCGAGGCCGGTTACAATATCTATTTGGAGATTTTCGGCGGCGGGTTCGGCGCCGGGCCGGAGAACGACGGCTGTGACGCGGTGGACTCGATGCTCTCGAACTGCTCGAACATCCCGATCGAGGCGATGGAGTCGGATTATCCGTTCTTCCGAGTGGACGACTACAGTCTGCGATCGGCGTCCGGCGGTGCCGGGCGTCAGCGTGGCGGCATGGGTTTTCAGCGGATCTATCGGATTCTGGAGGAGGACGTGACCTTCGCGACCTATGGGGACCGGTTCCGAATTGCACCGGAAGGCGTCTTCGGCGGCGCGCCGGGAGCGAAGGCGGAGACTTTCGTCGAGCGTGGTGGTCAGAAGATCCCGTTGGCTTCCAAACAACAGTTTCCGCTGGGACCCGGTGATCGGCTGGTAGTGAGAACCGGGGGCGGTGGTGGCTATGGGCCAGTGACGGAACGACCGTCGAACCTGGTATCCTCGGATGAACGCGATGGCTTCGAAGGCAATCTCGCCTAGCTTGGTCGGGGACGCGTCGGGCGGCGTGAAAATCTCGCGTCGTTGCATTGGCACACTCATGATTGTGTTTCGCGAAAATAGCGACATAATTGTATTATTAGGTTCGACGGGGCCGACCAACGAGGGGTGGACACGGATTTTATGCGACGCGAGGTGCTAAGCAAGAGTTATCCAGGTCTGCCCAGAGACGTGAAGGTTGTTGTTGCTCCACAGGAAGCCGATATTCCCGACCCGCGACTGAAGGCGCTGTTCAACCGTTGGAAGACCAACCAATTGGTCACCAAGCATGGTCTGGTCAGCAAGGACATCATCGAGGAACCGGAGTTCCTGCCGCTGCTCCGCAATGTCATGTTGCTGGAGATCGAAAGACCCACGCCTTTTGAGTTCGACTATGTCTACCGGATCTATGGTGGCGAAATCGCCGAACGGTATGGGCAGGACATGACCGGCAAGAGGACCAGCGATTTTCCGAGCCCCGTCGCCAAGCTGTTCCTGGATTTGTATGAGATGGCCATCGATTGCCGAGCGCCGCTCTATAGCGAGCACGCGCCGCCGTTGAATGTCGACGTGGTTCTTTGGGAGCGATTGATCTTGCCGCTTGGCGACGAGGCGGTCGACTGGATCATGACGGTGAATCTGCCCAAGGGAAGCCGCAAAAAGGCCGAGCAGGAGGCCGAGGGAAAATCCGGAAAATCGGACGACGGACAGGGTGTCTTTTATCTGGATTGACGCGCCTGTTGGGTTTCGCCAGACACTGTTTCGTTACTTCATATAGTGTGATTCCTTGCCCTTGACCGCCGCGACAAGGGTCTGATTGATCGGTGTCGGTATGCCATGCGTCTGGCCCAGTCGGACGACGGCGCCGGCGATGGTGTCGACCTCGGTGGGCCGTTCGTTGAGCAGGTCGGCGCAAAGGCTGGACTTGCTGGCGCCGGTGCCGTCCGGGCTCACCAGGGGGGCGAGGATTTCCTGTTTCTCGGCGTTGCTCAAGGCAATGCCCTCGGCGCCGGCGACTAGGGCGGCTTCTTCCATCGCGCCGATGCAGACCGCTTGTAGTTCGGGGATCGCCATCATCTCCTGGGAAGTAAGATTGGTAACGCCCGAGGCCGCGCTGAGCGCCACATTGGCGAGGAACTTCTTCCACATGACCCGGCGCAACTCACCGCTCGCATGGGTTTCGAGGCCCGCGGCGCTAAACGCGGCGGCGATCCGGCTTGCGCGCTCGGACAGGCCCGGTTCCAACTCGCCGACATAGGAAGGCAGATTGCCAAAGTTGCGCACGACGCCGGGCTCCACCACGGTCGCGCCTTGAGCGGTAACGCCGCCCAACACCCGTTCCAACCCTATGACGGACCCGATATTCTCCTCGTTGCCGAGCCCGTTTTGGAAGCTGATCGCGACGGTGTCCGGACCGAATAGCCCCGCGCCGGCGCGTACCGCCTGAATGGTGTCCATTGCCTTGGTCTGGACGATCACCACGTCCACCGGCCCCACGGACGCGGGCTCCGTCGTAACGGGTACGGAGATGGCGCGATCACCACCATGGCCGACAATCCTCAACCCGTTGGTGCGGATCGAGGAGACATGGCTTTCCTTGCGGTCGATCAGGGTGACGTCGAGACCGCCCTCGCGCAGCATCGCGCCGAACAATCCCCCAATCGCGCCGGCGCCGAGAACCGCGACCCTGGGCCAAGGTTTGGATGTCATTTCCGACTCTCCACGTTGTCTTGTCGACGCCGTCAGTTTTCGTTGTGCGAAGGGTCCTGTCCAGAGGCCGGTTCACTCATCCGTGTTTATTCGCTTCTTGCTCCATCGCCGCTGTGGCATTTGAATGCGGAGCCATTCCGGCTTTCACCCGTGGCATGAAAGTCCCCCGACGATGACCCGACAGAACAAGTTCATGGATGCCGATGGCGCCGCGATGCTGGTGCCGGACGGCGCGACGGTCGGCCTCGTCGGCGGTGGCGGTGGGTTGCTTGAAGCCGACACCGTCATGGGTGCGATCGAGGCGCGGTTTCTCTCCGGAAAAGGGCCCAGGGATCTAACGCTGGTTCACGCGCTCGGGATTGGTGACCGGGCGGCGCGTGGCCTCAATCGGTTCGCTCATGAGGGCATGGTGCGCCGGGTAATCGGCGGCCATTGGGTTTGGTCGCCCCGGATGCAGGCGCTGGCGAAGGAAGAAAAGATCGAGGCCTATGTCCTGCCCGGCGGCGTGGTTATGCAGCAGTGGCGCGAGATCGGCGCCAAGCGGCCCGGGCTGACTACCCATGTCGGGCTCGGAACCTTCATCGATCCAAGGTTTGGCGGGGGGCGGATGAATGCAAGCGCCAAGGAGGATCTGGTTGAACGGGTCGAGATCGACGGTCGCGAGTGGCTACGTTATCGACCTTTCCCCATCGATGTGGCGATCATTCGTGGCAGTTTCGCCGACCCCGACGGGAACATCAGCCTGGCGCAAGAAGCCGCGACCCTGGACGTCTACGCGCTTGCCATGGCGGCCAGGAATTCCGGCGGCAAGGTGATCGCCCAGGTGCGCCACGCCGTACCTCGGGGCGGGATCTCCGCTAATCTGGTGCGGGTTCCCGGAGCCATCGTCGACGCGGTCGTGGTCGCGCCGGATCAGCCGCTCAGCCACGAGGTCTTTCACGACCCGACCTTGACCGGGGAGTCCTGGGGAGAGCCGCCTGAAACCGGCGAAATAGAGCTCAATGTTCGGACCGCCATCGCGCGACGGGCGGCGGCGGAACTCCGTGACGGGGCGGTGATCAATTACGGCTTCGGCATTCCGGACGCGATTGCCAAGATCGTGGCGGCGCGCGGCGACAGTGCCCGCTATTGTCAGACGATCGAACACGGAACCTATGGCGGCAGCTTGCTGGACGGTACCAGTTTCGGTTACGCGCGTCATGCGACGGCGATGATCGACGCGCCGTCTCAGTTTGATTTCTACTCCGGCGGCGGCCTGGATATCGCCTTTCTCGGCATGGGCGAATTGGACGCCGAGGGCAATGTCAATGTCTCCAAACTGGGGGGCGTGACGGTGGGGCCCGGGGGCTTTATCGATATCGCCCAGAACGCCCGTAAGGTTGTGTTCTGTGGCACTTTCGAGGCCAAGGGCGTTGGATTATCGATTGGCGACGGCCGCCTCATTGTCGACCGTCCCGGCGAGGTTCAAAAAATGGTTTCCGCCGTCGAGCAGATCACTTTCAGTGGCCCACAAGCGGTGAAATCCGACCAGGAGGTCGTTTATGTTACCGAGCGGGCGGTGTTCCGCCTGGTCTCGGAAGGCCTCGTGCTGTCCGAGGTCGCTCCGGGCGTGGACGTCAAGGGCGATGTCCTCGATCGCATGGGCTTCGCGCCGTTGATTCCCGAAACGCCCAAGATCATGGATGCCGCGCATTTCACGGCGTGATGCGGGTTCCAGGACCTCGTGGAAGGTGTTTACGCGGGGGGAGGGCGGCGTTCTCAACCCCTCAATCCGGTAACACCTTTTCTATCGCGGCGGTCAGCTTGTCCGCGTCGGGCGCGGTGGTCGGCGCGAACCAGTCAACCGCCTTGCCTTCCGTGTCCAACAGGATCTTGTGGAAGTTCCATCGCGGCACCGACAGCGCGCCGAGCTCCTCGCCGGCCCATTTATAGAACGGATGAGCGCCGTTGCCGCTGACCACTTCCTTGGCGGTCATCGGGAAATCGATGTCGAAATTGACTTCGCAGAAGCTTTTGATCTCGGCTTCGGAACCAGGCTCCTGGCCGCCGAAATCATTTGACGGCACGCCGAGCACGACAAGACCACGGTCGCGGTACTTCTCCCAAAGGCTCTGCAGACCGGCATATTGAGGCGTGAAGCCACAGCGCGACGCGGTATTGACCACCAGCACCGCCTTGCCGCGGTACTCGGACAGCGAGAGCGGCTGGCCCTCGATCGAAGTGAAATTGAACACAGGTACGCTCCCGGCTTGCGCGACCCCGGCGAGAAACAGGCCGAGCGCGAGGATGAAAATTCTTCCGATCAATGGCATGGCGCAACCTCCATGCTCTTGTTACGTCGTTTCGGCTCGATGGATCACATCTACCGCCACAGCAGCAACACGATAATCCCGGCGATGATTGCCAAAATGCCGAGAAACTCCATTCGGTTGGTCTTCTCCTTGAAGAAGAAATATGACGCGGCGAAGGTGAAGACCAACTCGATCTGACCCAACGCACGGACATAGGCGACGTTCTGGATGGTCATCGCGGTGAACCAACAGGCCGAGCCGAGCATGCCGCTTAGGCCCACGAGGCCGGCGATCTTCCAGTTTCGCAGGACGCGGGTGATCTCTCCCGGCTCGCGCGCCCGCAGATAGACGCCCATGATGACCGCTTGTACCGCGGTGACGCAGGCGAGCGTGAAGGCGGCCTGCATAAGGAAACCCTCGCCGCCAAGCGCCAGGGAGGACGCTCGATAGGCGACGGCGGAGATCCCGAAGGCCGCGCCCGAGGCGATGCCGATCAGCGCGGTCTTCTGGGTCAGCGACGTCAAAAGCCCCTTCATGCCGGTTTCTTGGCGTGCTTGGGAGATCGCCATCACGCCGACAAGGCTGACCATGATGCCGACCACGGCGCCGGTGGTGAGGGTGTCGCCGAGGATCACCAGCCCGAATATGGCGGCCTGCACCGTTTCGGTCTTGGAATAGGTTGTGCCGACCGCGAAGTTTCGGAACGAAAACAGATAGACCAAAAGCGCCGTGGCGACGATCTGGGTGACGCCGCCGATCACGCCGTAGATCGCGAAGCGCAGGTTCGGCTCGGGCAGGGTGAAATCCATGCCCTTGTGCAGGAACAACGCGTAGAGGATCGCGAAGGGTACCGCGTAAACGAAACGGGCCGAGGTCGCTCCGGCGGTACTGAGCTTTGATTTCAAGTGCTTCTGTAGCGCCGAGCGCACGTTCTGAGAGAACGCCGCCGCGATGGTGACCGGGATCCATAACTCAAACATTCGAGGACTCGTGGGGATATTGAATTGGATTGGCCCATACGGGGGCGAAGTCGCCGCCGCGTCAACCTAAATCACGCGGCGCGGATTGCGGGGTCGCGAGCAACCGGGCCGGGTGATAGCATCCAAGCAAATGATACCGACCAGCCCGGAGACCCCGATGGCCATGGATCTGCGCGCCAAACTGAGGGATGAGCTTGCCCGCTATCGAAATCGGGAGTTCCTTAAGGCGATGATGGCGGTCTGCGCGTTGACAGCGCTGGCGGGCGGAGAGCTTCGGCTCACCGAGAAGTACGAGGTCGAGCGGATCATCGAGACCACCCCGGCGCTGCGCGTGTTTGATCCGTACAAGTCGGTGGCGATTTTCGACGACTATGTCCATGCCATTCGCGAGGAGGACCGGGCCAAGGTTCTTAGGGTGTTGAACAACAAAATCGCGCGTTTCGCCTTCGACTATAAGGCGTCTCGCACATTGCTTCGGGGAGCTTATCTGGTCATCGCCGCGGACGATGAAATCACCGAGGCCGAACTCGCCGAGTTCAACCGCATCGCCCTATTGCTCGAACATCATCCCCAGACGTTCTGGGAAACCAAGGATCGGTGGGTTTAGCCGAGGCGGTAGTTTCCGGGAGTCACTTCTGCCGTATCCCCGACGCGGGTCGGGGTCGACACCCGAAACCGTGGATGGTGACGGTTGGTTGATCACGGTCAGCGTCGCTCCGAATTGCTCCACTAGCTGTCAATGCTTACCGCTACAGGCGCCGGCCCCGACCTATGTCGGGGATACCGACAATTTCGGCGTTGTTAAGCCCGCCGAGCCAGGGCCTCGCGCAGGCCGTTCACCGCCTGGTCAACCGCGCCGTCGATCGCGGCTTCCCAGGTCTTGGCGTTCTCGGTTTCACCGTCGGCTGGAAACAGGACCGCGCGGGAGGAGTTGACGATCCCGCCCTCGGGACCGTTCGGGCCGGCGACGAAACTCCGAACCGCGTCATCCGCGCCACCCCCTTGGGCGCCGTAGCCCGGTATGAGGAAGGGCACATTCGGCAATATCCCCCGGATTTCCTCGCCTTGCTTGGGATAGGTCGCGCCGACGACGATGCCGAGTGACGACCAGCCGGTTTCCGGGCCCGCTAGGTCGGACGCGAGGTCCCCCAGGGACTCGGCGATCCGCCCGGACAGGCTCTGGTTGCCGATTTGCAGATCCTGATAGTCGCCGGAGCCGGGATTGCTGGTCTTGACCAGGATGAACACGCCCGTGCCGTTCTCGCGAGCGACGTTGAGATAGGGCTCCAGCGTGTCGCGCCCGAGAAACGGGCTGATGGTCAGCGCCTCGGAACGCAGCGGCGCGTCGTCGGCCAGATAGGCCTCGGCATAGGCGGTGGCGGTGGAGCCGATATCACCGCGCTTGGCGTCCATCAAAACCATCAGGCCCCGATCATGGGCGTGGCGCACGATTTGATCGAGCATCTGGATCCCACGCCAGCCCATGCGCTCAAAGAACGCGGACTGCGGCTTGACGATGGCGACGCGTCCCTCCAGCCGATCCAGGACAGCCGCCAGATACGCTCCGACCGCGGGCGCCGTGCGCGCGTCATCCGGCGTCATCGGCCCGTCGCGAAACAGTGGCGGGATCTTGTCGAGATAAGGATCCAGCCCAACGCAAAGCGGATTACCGAGTTCCCGAACCCGCTTGATCAACTGGTCGCCGAAATGCCCCGCGTTGGAAGTCCCCGCCACGTCGCTCTCTCCGTTGCTGTTCGAATGGGGTTCAGATACGGGGATTCGGTCGATGAGTCCACGGCGGAGGTGGGACGGTTCACGTAGCTCAACCACGTCATCCCGCCCTTTGGCGGAATGACGCGATGTTATAAGAGGATCACGGGATGACGAGCCGCGTGAAAGTCTTTAGATCCGTTGTATCCGCCGGTTTGAATGCAGCCAAAACTTTCTAGCGAGGACCAGGAATGACGGATCAATCGCACCATGTCACGGTGATCGGCGCGGGCGTGGTGGGCATGGCGACGGCCTTGACCCTGCAACGCGACGGGCACGCGGTGAGCGTGATCGACCGCCTCGGGCCGGGTGAGGCGACATCCTTCGGGAATGCCGGTGGCATGGCGGTGACCGAGATGCAACCGGTCTCGCTGCCCCACACGATATGGAAAGTGCCGGGCTGGCTCACCGATCCCGAAGGGCCGCTGGCGATCCGCCCGGCGCATCTGCCGCGTCTGGCGCCCTGGTTATGGCGGTTCTGGCGCGCTGGACGCATGGCGCGGGTAAACGAGATCGCCGATGCCCAGGCCGCGCTGAACGATCGCGCGCGCGCGGACTGGACGCCCCTTCTGAAGGCGTCCGGCCTGGAGGACCAAGTCAAAACTAACGGCGCGCTTACCTTGTACCGCACGGAGAAGGGATATCGGGCCGACGCCCTGTCCTGGAAGCTGCGACGCGAGCGCGGGGTCGAAACCCATGAAATCAGCGGCCGGGAGATCGGCCAATTCGAGCCTGATATCGGCCCAGGTTTTCATCGCGGCGTGCTGCTGCCGGATTGGGGGCATGTGCTTGACCCGAAACGTATTGTCACCGGCCTGGCCGAGCGCTTCGTCACCGATGGTGGAGAGATTATCCGGCGGGAGGTCACGGGGATTCATCGCGCGGGGCGTCGGGTTACGGCGCTTGAGACAGGGGACGGCCCGCGCCCCGTTGACCGTCTGGTCGTTTGTGCCGGCGCCTGGTCGGGGCGGATCGCTGGTTGGCTGGGCGACAAGGTCGCGCTGGAGAGCGAGCGCGGCTATCACGTCACCTTGCCCGCCGCCGATATAGGTCTTCGGCGCATGTTGATCATGGGCGAGGACCAATTCGTGATGACGCCCATGTCCATGGGGCTGCGTCTCGCCGGGACGGTGGAAATGGGCGGTCTCGATGCGGAGCCGAACATGGCGCGGGCGCGGGTCCTGCTGACCAAGGCGCGGCGCGTGCTCCCGGCCTTGGAACGGGAAGGGGTTCTCGAGGGTAAGACCGAGTGGTCCGGCCACCGTCCGGCGACACCGGATACGATCCCGGTGATCTCGGCCTCGTCGGGCGCGGACAATGTCTTCCACGGTTTCGGGCATGGGCATCTCGGCTTGACCCAGGCGGCGGTCACCGGGCGATTGCTCGCGGACATGATTGGCGGGCGAGAGAGCGGGATCCGCGTCTCCGATTACCGCGTTGACCGGTTCTGATCAGGGGCCCGGCTCAGTCGTGATGCCGACGCCAGCGCTTGCGACCGGCGAATTCGGCGAGCTTGGCGCGTTGCTCGGGCGTTAGCGTGGTGGCGAGCTCGGTCATGAAGGCATGATGGCTGGCTCGAATGGCCATGCTTTTCTCCAGACTGGCGTCAAGCGCTTTC
This sequence comes from Alphaproteobacteria bacterium, assembly GCA_038118725.1. Lineage (GTDB taxonomy): Bacteria > Pseudomonadota > Alphaproteobacteria > Thalassobaculales > Thalassobaculaceae > JADHLJ01. The sequence goes on from JAYOIK010000051.1 coordinate 34,312, forward strand.
GCATAGGTCTCGGCGTCGAATTTCTCGGCCGATAGCGCGGCCTGGACCTCGATGCGCGCCTGTTTCGAGGCCTTGCGCAGGGGCTTCAGTTGTTGGCGATGCGCGTCCCACAGTTTTTCAACCTTGGGCGCGGCTTCCTCGCCTAGAGCCCGCTCAAGCCAAAACCGCGCGCCCCAATGCCGGCCGCCGCGATCGTGATGATCCCCGTGCCAACCCCAGCGCCCAATCATCGCTCCGCCAATCAGCAGATTGAGGGCGAGCGACAGGAACAGCGCGACGGACAGGGTTTTCGTGCGTGACCAAGTCATTGCAGGCTCTCCTCAATGTCTCCACCGGCCGCCGTGATGACGGCCGCGAATGCCTCGCCATCGGCGGCGGAGGCGGTAATGTCTTCCGGCGGCAATCCGATGCCGACCATCACGCCGACGACCGCCGCCAGCGCCAGACCGGATGCCGGTTGCCAGATCGCGCCGAAAGGCCAATAGCCGCGCAGGGTCTCGGATAGGGAGGCTCGTTGCTTCTCGGGGATGGCGGCGACGCGGGTTTGCAGGGCCAGGCTCGGCGGCGGGAGTTCGTGTTGACCCAAAAGCGCGTCCAGCCCAGCCTCTTCTTCCATCGCGGCCATGGCTTCGGGCGCGTTCTCTAGCGACGACAAGGCGGCGGCGCGTTCTTGCTCGGGCCAGCGTCGGGGATCGGCGCCGTAACCGGCGATGATCTTCAGCAAGCGGGTTTCGGTCATGTCGCTCATTTCGATACTCCGATCAAATCGGCGGCTTCCTCGATCAAGGCCGCCCGCAAGGCGCGCCTGGCGCGGGATAGCAGGGACTCCAAGGCCTCGACGGATATCTCCATGATGCTCGCGGCCTCTCTGGCGGGTAGCTCCTGGTAATGTACGAGCACGATAGCGCCGCGCTGGCGTTCCGGTAGTTCCGCGAGCGCTCGATCAAGGCGGCGTACGACGTGGCTATCCTGGATGCGCTGATCCGCCGGCGCTTCCTCGCTGGCCGGCTCCAGTTGTTCGATGGGAATCGTCGGGCGGCGGGCGCGGAGCTTGTCGATGCAGAGATTGTAGGCGATCCGATGCAGCCAGGTCGCCACGGTCGCGTTCGGCTTCCAGCGCCCGGCTTGCCGCCAGACCCGAAGGAAACACTCCTGAACCACGTCCTCGGCCTCGCTTGGCTCACCCAATAGCCGACAGGCGAGGGCAAACAACCGCCCGAGATGGCGATCCGAGAGTGCGCGGAATGCAGCCGGATCGCCGTCGGAGATCCGGCGCATCAATTCCGCGTCCGCGGCCCGGGCGCTGGTCATGTCAGTGGTCCCGTCGGGCATCGTGTTCCCGCCACCTTAACCGTTCCATGCGGGTCAGTGGTGACCATGATGACCGTGTTGTCGCCAATGCTTGCGGTGGTGTTTCGCCGATACCTCGGCCATGCGCTCGATATCGGCCTTTTCGATGTTGCCGTCGCCGTTCCCGTCCAGATGACGCATCCAGCGGCCACGGTGACGCGCGAACTCGTCGGCGCCCACAATGCCGTCGCCGTCGGTGTCCATTCGGGTGAGCAAACGTTGCATCCGATCAACTCGGAACCTGGCGATCATGGCGTCGAGTTCCGCCACGCTCAAGGCGCCGTCGCCATTGTTGTCCGATGCCTTGAACAGACCCAGGCGATAGCCGTGCAGCTCTTTCTGGCTGACCGTTCCGTTCCCGTCCGAGTCGGCGGCGTTGAACATCTCCATCATCAGCGTGGCGTGGTGCGAGTTTCGCGCGTGTGACTTCGCGTCGGCCAGGGCAAAGCCCACGGGCAGAGAGGCCGCGAGGACAACCAAGGCGGATTTTCCAAAGAGGTTCATCTTGATCTCCTATAAGAGAAGGCGGGGGAGTTCACGACCGGTGTTGGTCGTCTGATCCTTAAACGGCGGTGGTGGGATTTTCCGTCGCGAGAAAAAGCGAATGCGTGATCGACGAGGCGCCGGGCGCGGCGGGTCTTTTATGGCGCGCGTGAAGGCGATAGGGTGGGGCTAGTCCGCGAACACCCGCCTGGAGGAGCTCTCATGGCCACCAAGGATAAAGTCATCATCACCTGCGCCGTCACCGGTTCGATCCACACGCCGACGATGAGCCCGCATCTGCCGATCACGCCGGACGAGATCGCCGAGGCCTCGATCGGCGCCTGGGAAGCGGGCGCCTCGATTATTCACCTCCACGCCCGCAATCCCGATGGCAGTCCGACGCCGGACCCGAAGGTGTTCAACGAGTTTCTCCCTCGCATTAAGCAGAGCACCGACGCGGTCGTGAACATCACCACCGGCGGCGGCCACGGCATGACCTTGCAGGAGCGTCTGGAGGGGCCGCTGGCCGCCAGCCCGGAAATGACCTCGCTCAACATGGGCTCGATGAATTTCGGACTGTTCCCCATTCTGGACAAGATGACCGAGTTCCAGCACGAATGGGAACGTCAGCATCTGGAAAATTCACGGGATTTCATTTTTAGAAATACCTTCAAGGATATAGAATATATTCTTAAGGAACTAGGTGAGGGGCATGGCACGCGGTTCGAGTTCGAGTGCTACGACATCGGTCATCTCTATAGCCTCGCTCATTTCCTTGACCGAGGCCTGGTGAAGCCGCCGCTTTTCGTGCAGTCGATCTTCGGCATTCTCGGCGGCATCGGCGCGGATGAGGAAAACCTCATGCATGCCCGCCGGATCGCCGACAAACTGTTCGGGGACGACTATCAGTGGTCGGTCCTGGCCGCGGGCCGTCACCAGATGAGCTTCGTGACCATGGCGGCGATGCTGGGCGGCAATGTGCGCGTCGGGTTGGAGGACAGCCTCTATATCTCCAAGGGCAAGCTCGCCGAATCCAACAAGGACCAGGTCGCCAAGATCCGCCGGATCGTCGAGGACCTGTCCCTGGAAGTGGCGACACCGACCGAGGCGCGGGAGATGCTCGGCCTTAAGGGTGGCGATCGCGTGAATTTCTAGCTCGAGCAGGCAACACTCGATGGCCGCCAAGCCACGGGTTTTCGACTTCAACGCGGCGATTGTTCGCCGTCCCGCGAATTCCGTGGTGAACGGCTTGCGCGCCGTTGACAGGGGCGCGCCGAGCGTCGCGGGTGTTCGCGCCGAGCACGACGCCTATGTCGCGGCGCTCGAGCGGGCTGGGGTCGTGGTGACGGTGCTCGACCCGCGCGAGGATTTTCCAGATTCTATCTTCGTCGAGGATCCGGCGCTGGTGTTCGGCGAGGCCGCGATCCTGCTTCGGCCGGGCGTGGCCAGTCGCGTGGGCGAGGTCGATGCAATCGCTCCGGTGTTGCGGGAACGGTTTCCCCGGGTTCTGGAACTGAAGCATGGCTTTGTGGATGGCGGTGATGTTCTGGTCACGCCAGACCGCGTGATGATCGGGCTCTCGGCGCGCACCAATCAACGGGGCGCCGAGGAACTGATCGGATTGTTGGAGCGGATCGACCGACGCGGCGAGATTTTTCACACCCCCGAGGGCGTGCTGCATTTTAAGTCCGACTGTGCCCTGGTCGACGAGGGCACCATATTGTCGACCGCGCGACTGGCGGCGTCAGGCGTGTTCGATGACTACCGGGTCATTGTGACTCCCGAGGGGGAGGAGGGCGCGGCCAACGCGCTGAGGGTAAACGGGACGTTGTTCGTGGGCGCGGATTTCCCTGGTACCATCGATCTGTTGCGGAAGGCGGGCTTCGCGGTCGAGCAGCTCGCGACTGGGGAGATCGCCAAGATCGATGCCGGGCTGTCTTGCATGTCCCTGCGCTGGTTCGACGGAGCGGCGACGAGCTGATCGGAGATTGGAAGGAGTTCGAAAGATGCCGACCTATAAGGGGAGCTGTCATTGCGGTGATGTTCGCTTCGAACTCGACCGCCCCGAGCCGATCGACCGGTTTCTCGAATGTGACTGCTCGATCTGTACCAAAAAGGGCATCGTTCACACGCCCGCGGAGAATCACCAGATTCGAATCACTCGGGGGGCGGACAAGGTGGCGCTCTACCAATTCGGTAGCGGAGAGGCGCGGCACGAGTTTTGTCCGAGCTGCGGCATCCATGTTTTTGGGACGCCCCGAACACATCCGGAGCGCAAGACAGTCAATGCTCGTTGTCTGGATGATTATTGGGGTCTGCGCGGAGCACTAACGGTGATCCAGTTTGATGGCCGGAATCACCCCAAGGACCGGTAGGCCCGCGCTCTTAAGCGGCGCTCTCGAGAAAAAGAGGGGCCAAACCCAAACCGATGGGCAGGCCCCTTTGTCTTCCGAGAGGGTTTGCGTCGCCGCCTTGCGCCCTAGTTTCTTGAGGGGAATATTCCATCCATGGCGATAAAGAAATTCAGAGCAAGATAGGGTTGCCGGTTTTCGTGGGCCTGACCTCCGCCGGTCTGCGTTATCGCTCTGACGTCCATGATCGTAGTTGGACCCAGGGCGGGTCGGGCGTAGAATCTGTTCGCGCTGGCTGAATTGGAATAATAGGAAACACCATTAACCGGCTTGTCTGACTCGCTGGCGACTGGTTCAGGGTTCCCCTGCATCCTACCGTGATCGTGAGACGGCATCTGGTCGACCGTAAGGCTAATGCTGTTGAAACCCCACTTCTCGGCTAACGTGTAGTCATTCAGTCCCGGTCCTTGACCGAAATGTAGCGGGGTGCGTTGTCCCAGGTCCGGGAGGCCCATGGATACCCGACCATCACTGCCGTAGAGAGTGCCGATCACTGCGAAAACGGTGAGCTATGCCCGAAAGTTGGTGACGGGGTCATCAGGCGGCGTTTTTGTTTAGC
>JAYOIK010000052.1:0-37987 GCA_038118725.1 Alphaproteobacteria bacterium
AAAGCAACCGATCCGCGCACGAGACAATCAGCCCTTGCCAAGGGGGCGTCCACATATGAATCTGATTCGCGTACCTTTGGGAATCCCGTTAATGAGTGTACGACCTAGGCGGAAGGTCGTTCCTCAACCCTCGGTACCGAGCGTCACGAGAGGCTCCGACAGGAACACGCTCCCGTCTTCCAGTTTCACCGCGAACTCCTGGAGCGCCGGAAGCCCCCAGCCGGGTCCGCAAACGCCGTCGGTTAGCCGGAACTTGGCCTTGTGTTGGGGACAGTGCAGCCAGCCATCCTCTATTCGTCCCATGGCCAGACGCGCCGCCGCGTGCGGACAATTGCCCTGCAGCGCGCGGATTTCTCCGTCGATCCGAAGCAAAATCACGGCACGTCCTCCGGCCGCTATCTCCAACGGTTCGGCTTCGGACACGTCGTCCGCTTGGGCGACGGCCCGCCATGAATGAGATGCAACATCCATCGGGTGACTCTCCTGATGACATCATCGAAGATAACGGCGCTAAATGCCAGAGCGGCGCCAAGCGGGACGGGAGTTATAGCAGGCATGACCGAGACGAGATTCAGCGATCTTTTGGATAGCCCGCTCGAGGTTATCAATGTCGGCCTGGAAGGCTTCGCCGAGGAACTCCTCGCCGACGGGGGCGAGGTGGTGCATGTCGACTGGAGTCCTCCGGCGGGCGGTGACGTGGAAATGGCCAAACTGCTCTCGAAGCTCGGCGCATGAGTGATATCGCGCACCGAATTGACCAGGCGAATGACGAAGCTCTTCGCCGGATGCTCGTGGGCGAGCCGGTTCTGGTCGATGTGATCCCAGCCGCGGAGGCGATGCCCGCCTTGAAGGATCACATGATCCTGCATGCGGGTCCGCCGGTGAAATGGGAGGATATGTGCGGACCGATGCGCGGCGCGGTTGCCGGTATCGCGATGTTCGAGGGCTGGGCGCCGGATCTGGAAACAGCCGCGCGGATGGCGGGCGAGGGGGCTTTCGACTTCCAGCCCAATCACCATTTCGACGCCGTCGGTCCGATGACCGGCATGACGACCATCGGGCAACCGGTCATGGTGGTTGAGAACCGGGCCTTTGGCAATCGCGCCTACTGCACGATCAACGAGGGTCTCGGCAAGGTGATGCGCTTTGGTGGCAATGACGCCGAAGTGCTCGACCGGCTGCGCTGGCTGCGGGACGATTTCGGCCCGGCGATGGGACGCGCGCTGCGGGCCGGCGACGGTATCCCGCTCAAGAGCCTGGTGGCCCGCGGGCTCACAATGGGCGATGAGATGCATCAGCGAAACGTAGGCTGCACCGGTCTGATGCTACGGGCCCTGTCACCCGCCATGGCCGAGACGGCATCCGACCTAGGCGCGCTCTCCAAGGCCTTGGCCTTTATCGGCGGCAATGATCAGTTCTTCCTGAATATCGCCATGGCCATGGGCAAGGCGATCATGGATCCGGTGCGCGGGATCGAGGCGTCCTCGATCGTGACCGCGATGAGCCGCAACGGCACCGAGTTCGGTATTCGTGTCAGTGGCACCGGAGATACCTGGTTCACGGCGCCGGTGGAGATGCCCGAGGGCCTGTACTTTCCCGGGTTTACCGAGGCCGACGCCAATCCTGACATGGGAGATTCGACGATTGTCGAAACCGTCGGGCTCGGTGGTTTCGCCATGGGCGCCGCGCCGGCGGTCGCCGGCTTCGTCGGGGCCGGAAACGCCTCGGAGGCCGCGAACTTCACCCGCGCGATGGCCGAGATCACGTCGGGGCAAAACCCGGAATGGACGATCCCGGCATTGGACTATCAGGGCGTGCCCAGCGGCATCGACATCCGGCGCGTGGTGGAGACCGGGCTGGCACCGACGATCAATACCGGTATCGCGCATCGAGAGCCCGGCATCGGACAAGTAGGGGCGGGGGTCGTCCGCGCGCCGCTCGCCTGTTTCCACCAGGCACTTCGGGCCTATGCCGAGAAAATGGGGGTGGCATGAGCGCGGTGGTCATCAATCGGGCGCGAAAGGGTCTCTATCTGGATTCGGTCGCGCTGATGCGCTTTTCCCGAACTATCGTCGCGCTGGATGGCGTCGAGGAGGCGGCGTTGATGATGGCGACGCCGGCCAATCTTGAGATCATGCGAGACGCCGGATTGTTGGATGGCGAGGCCGTTGGCGTCGGAGGCGGCGATCTGATGATCGCGATCCGCGCGCGGGACGCCGATGCCGCCGAAAACGCGCTTGCGATGGCCGAGGGGCTGCTGGACCAACCGCGATCCGCCGCCGCGAACGGCGCGGCTTGGCGTCCACGGACCATTCGTACCGCGCTCGAACAACGGCCCGGGGCCAATCTCGCGCTTATCTCGGTGCCGGGTGATTTCGCCGTCTCGGAGGCTCGAAAGGCGATCCGACGCGGCCTTCACGCGATGATCTTTAGCGATAACGTACCGCTTGAAGAGGAAGTCGCCCTGAAACGGGAGGCGCGTGATCTCGGGCGCCTGGTCATGGGGCCGGATTGCGGCACGGCGATCATCAACGGCACACCCATCGCCTTCGCCAATCGGGTGCCCAAGGGCGATGTCGGGATCATTGGCGCGTCGGGAACCGGTATCCAGGAGGTGTCCTGTCTGATCGCGCGTCATGGCGGCGGCATTTCCCACGCGATCGGCGTGGGTGGGCGGGATCTTGGCGAGGCGGTCGGCGGAATTTCGACGCTGATGGCTCTGGACGCTCTCGCCAATGACGCTTCAACCAAACATATCGTCCTGATTTCCAAGCCGCCGTCGCCGTCGGTGATGGAGGCGGTGTCGGCCCGGGTCGCCGCGGTCGAGAAACCCGTGACCGTCTGCTTCATCGGCGCCGAGGCAGTCACGGTATCGTCCGACGTGGTGCAGACCTTTACCTTGAAAGACGCGGCGATGAGGGCCGTGGGTACTGAACCGGACGCGGCGGCGGTATGTCCGACCGTGCCCCTGAACGGAAAGAGACGCAAAATCCGGGGCCTGTTCTCGGGCGGCACGCTTTGCGCCGAGGCCCAGGCGATCATGCTTGGCGCCGGCGAGGATGTGGCGTCCAACGCGCCGATCCCCGGGGTTTCTCCCGTGGGGGACGGGGAGGGAATGATCACGCTCCTCGACCTCGGAGATGACGCCTATACACGGGGGCGACCGCATCCGATGATCGATCCGGAAGTGCGTGACGCGCCTATCGCCGCGACCTTCGAAGACCCTGAAGTCGCCGTTGTCCTGCTTGACCTGGTGATCGGCCTCGGCACGCATGCCGACCCCGCCGGGCATATCGTCCGATCCGCGCGGCAAGTCTCGCCGGATGGTCGCCCGATCATCATTGCCTCGGTGACTGGAACGGACGCTGACCCGCAACGACGATCGGCTCAGGTCGCGGCACTCGAGGGCGAGGGCGTGATCGTCGCGCCCACCAACGCCGATGCCGCGGTCTGGGCACTAGAAATCCTTGCCCGTAACCGGACGGCGTGATGGGTGGCGCCGCCGCCCGGGTCGCGCCGACGACCGCGTTCGAGGTTTTTGAGTTTCAAGCCACCCGGATCGGATGTGTCGCCGCCGATACCCTATCGACCGCGCGCACGGGTCGCGTCGCCGCCGTGTTCGACGGTGGTTTCTACATCCAGTTCGGTCCGGCCCTCGTTTTCCTGGGAGGTGTTGACCTGGCGTCCGGCCCTCTGAACCTCGCGACCTCGGCGCCTGGATCGACGCATTGGAACAGCGCCGGTCCACGGGTTGGTGATCCGGTCTTGGCTGGCGAGAGAAGTTTGATCGTGAAATCCCGGTTTCGCTTCGAGATCGGCTCGGCGCCGGTCTGGCGACCCGAGGGACGGCTATCGCCCTTACGACCGGAGGATCTGTCGCGAGGATTGGCCGGCTTTCGGGAGGCCGCGACAGGGCGCATCCCGATCGAAGGTTTGGGGGGCTCCATCGCGCGGTCGCGTGGCGCGGGGGAGACGGGGAGGGGTTTCGACGTCGCCGAACCATCAATCGGCGCGCTGCGCTCCTGGTTGATCGATGCTTTCCGGAACCAGGACGCGACATGCCCGCTGGAGGTAGCGCGGTTGATCGGCCTCGGGCCAGGCTTGACGCCGTCCGGGGACGACTTGCTCGGTGGCGCGATGATCGCCGCTCATGCCATCGGAGAGAGCCCGGTGGCGGGGCGGCTATGGGACCGGATCCGGCCCGATCTGGCATTGACCGGCGTGATCTCCCGCGCGCATTTGCGTGCCGCCGGGGACGGGTTCGGTCATGAGGCGATCCATCGATTGCTGACGGCGATGCTAACCGGGCAAGCCGTTGGATATGGCCGCTTGATCGACGAGATTGATCGGATTGGTCACAGCTCGGGTTGGGATGCCCTCGCCGGCGTCGTGCTTGTTCTCGAGGCTTGGGTGGTCAGTCGATCTTCGCCATGACGTCGCCCGCGAACTCCTCCAGCCTTTCGATGGTTCCGGCCAAGTCGTCGCCATCGCCGCCGATCAGAAAGTGTTGTAGGCCGACACGCCGATAGGCCTCGATATCGTCGACAATGGCCTGAGCGCTTCCGGTAAAGGTCATGCGCGCGCCGTCTCGGCCCTCTTGTTCCGGCCCGATGCGGCATTTGATCGCCAGGATCGCCGCGTCGATGGCGCCGGGATCGCGGCCCGCCGTCTCCGCCGCGCTCCGGACCCGGCCCAGGGAGGCGGCGTAGAGCTCCGGTGTGTCCAGCGGAATGCGGGGGTTCGCCGCGACCGGATACCAGCCGTCGCCGAGCCGTCCGGCTCGTTTGAGCGCTCCCTCGACCTCGCCGCCGACCCAGATCGGCGGATGTGGGTGCTGGGCGCCCTTGGGCGCGAAAAGCAGGTTGTCGAAATCGACATGATTGCCTTGCTTGCGCGGCGCATCGGCGGTCCAGAGCTCGCGAAACGCCTCGATATACTCCTCCGAGGCGGGCGCGCGGTTCTTGAACGCCGGCCCACCCAGTAGCGCGATTTCCTCGGCCATCCAGCCGATACCAACCCCGGTGGTAAGCCGACCCTTGGAGAGCACGTCCAGGGTCGCCAGCATCTTCGCCGCCAGAACCGGTTGCCGGTGAGGCAGGACCAGCACCGAGGTGAGCAGGCGGATACGGTCCGTCGCCGAGGCGACGAAACTCAGCGCCGTTATGGTTTCCAGGGAGACGCCGGTATCCTGGGCGAAGAACTTTCCGGTCTCGGAATAGGGGTAGGCGCTGTCCACGTTGGTGGCCACGACCACATGGTCGCTCATGCCGAAATGCTCGTATCCGAGGGATTCGGCGGCGCGCGCGATGGCTTTCAGCGAATCGGGCTCGCCGGCGGTTCCCCGCGATCCGAAATGCAAACCGAATTTCATGGGTTATCCTCTTGCTCGACCCACCCGGTCAATCGGCGCGTTCACCGCCGACGGGGATATTGTCGTAGACGCCGACGCCCTGAATGGTCAGGAACTTAAACGCCCCGTCATTCAAGCCGTGAACGTAATGAGCCACGTTCGGCGGAACCTCGCAGCGCTCGCCCGGCTGTAGCACATGCTCGGCTCTGGGCGCGCGAGTCTCGACGACCATCGGACCTTCCAGACAGACAAAGGAATCCGTGATCTCGGTATGAAAGTGCCAGGGGATGCATTGACCCGCATCCAGCGTGAGCACGGAAACCCGCATATCCGCGCCTTCCATGACGGACTCGCGACCAGCGATCTCGGCGGCTTTGTAGGGACGGACTTCCATGTGACTCCTCGTGTTATCGAAGGCGGGCGATCCTAGCCCCGCCCATGCGCGGCGCGGCGGCGTTCCTTCATGAGCTTATGGCTTTCCTCGGTGCCGTCATGCAGCGAGCCGAACCATTTATCCAGCGGAACCGAGCCGTCGCCGCCGTAGTTGCACTCGAAATATTTGTGATGAAGAAAGTGGAAATAGCGCTGACCCAGGGTCAGCTCGTGCTTGCCGTTCAGCAGGAACTTGTCGAACCCGACATGCCCCAGCGCGGGCGTAAGGCCAGTGGCCTGGACGTGGAAGATCGCGTGCAGCGGATGCGAGAGCAGAACCCAGTGCAACAGGATTCCGCTGAAATACAGCACATGCTCCGTCGGGTGCATCGACAGGCCCGACCAGGGGCCGATATTGACGTTCTTGTGGTGCAAATAATGCGCGTGCTTGTAGAGGAACGGCACGTGCAGCAGCCGGTGGACGAAGTAGAAATGCGCGTCCCGGATAAGCGGGATCGCCAGGAACAGGAAGACGAACCAGACCGGACTGGTCTCCCAGTTCAGGAACGGAATGAACTCATTGGCGAAAAGCCAGAGCGTGACGATTTCATAGGCGCTCCAGATGCCGACGCCGCTGACCACACTCCAGAACATATTGTCCTTGACCTGATCGCCGAACAGGAAACGGCGGTGCTTGGTGTCGGGCCAGTGCTTGTTGTGCTTATAGGCGGTGCCTTGCGAGCGGCGGATATAGAACCACCAGTGCCAGCCGCCGAAGATCAGGAAGGTCAGCCCGACATTTCGCACGACAATCCAGGCCATCCAATCAATCTGGAAGGTCTTCATCGTCGCCATCTCCGGCGTCAGGTAAAACCAGGTGACAAGCGCGAGCGCCATGAAACCGAGATTGCGTGGCAGGAAGTATCCGGGATAGCCGAACAGAAACTTCACGAAGGCGACCGGACGCGGCGGCCAGACGAAAATCGGCGGCTGGGTGATCGGAACCGCGGGCGTGTAATCCTCGCCCGGTCCCGTGGTTTCGGTTTGACGATCAGCGGTTACATCAGCCATGACGCGTGGCCTCCATTCCCATGCCCGGTCCCATGCCCGGTCCCATTCCCGGCGGCTTTCACCGTCCTTGGGCCCACAGTTTACGCCAAACAGCCTGTTCTAGCCAATCGACGGTGTGATTCCCGATGTCGGTTTCGTGCTAGTGTGGGCGCGCGTGAACCATCGGCTCGAGAATATCCGCGGGAGAAGCAAAGCCATGAACGTCATGAACAAGGCGGTCTCGACGATCAGCCATCCGCTTGACCCGCTAGGGATCGAGGAGATCGAGCGTGCGGTCGCGGTGATCAAAACCGCTGATTTCCACAACGACCGGGTCAAGTTCGAAACGGTGGAGCTGTCCTATCCGGACAAGGCTTTCGTGCGGGCCTGGTCCACCGGGATGCCGTTCCCCAGAAAGGCCTTCGTCTGCGCTTATGATACCGCCACCGGCGCGGTGTATGAATGTCTGGTGGATCTGGCCGAAGACCGGTTGATTTCGCGCGAACTGGTTCCCGGCGCTCGTACCGCCGTGATGCCCGATGAGATTGAATTATGCGCGGTTAATGTCGCCAAGGACCCGGATTTCATCGCCGCGATGGCGCGGCGCGGGATCACCGACCTCACCCATATCCAGGTTGATCCGTTCTCCGCCGGAAATTTCGGCTACGAGGACGAGGCCGACCACCGCATCGTCCATTGCTGGGTCTTTCACCGGAACAGCAAATACGACAACGGCTACGCCCATCCGGTCGAGGGACTGAACGTGATCTATGATCTCAATACCGAGCAGGTGCTGCGGGTGTTGGACCGGGTCCAGATCGATGTTCCCATGGCGGAACACAATTACGACCCGCGTTTCGAGGATATCGGCAAGCTACGCCGTGATGATCTGAAGGCAATCGATATCCGCCAGCCCGACGGGCCCAGTTTCAGCGTCGACGGCAACCGCGTCCGCTGGCTCAACTGGGATTTCCACATCGAGTTCAATGCCCGCGAGGGCCTGGTGCTGAACGACCTGCGGGTACGTGGGGAAGGCGGCAAGGCAAGTGAAAGCCGGCCCGTGCTGTACCGCGCCTCGATCGCCGAGATGGTGGTTCCCTATGGCGACCCCAGCTACGGGCATTACCGCAAGAATGCCTTCGATGTCGGCGAATACGGTCTTGGCCGCCTCGCCAACCCCTTGAAGCTCGGCTGTGACTGCAAGGGTCACATTCACTATTTCGACGGGGTGGTTACCGACACAAGCGGCGCGCCGGCAGTGATCGAAAATGCTGTGTGTTTACATGAAGAAGATGATGGAATGCTCTGGAAACACACGGATTATGTGACGATGGAGGTGGAGGTTCGTCGATCCAGACGGCTGGTCATCTCCTCGATCTCGACCGTCGGCAACTATGAATACGGTTTCTACTGGAACCTTTATCTCGATGGCACCATTGAGCTTGAGGTGAAGCTTACCGGGATCATGTATGTCGGCGGGCTGAACGATGTCGCCGGAGAGCGCTACGGCACCCAGGTGGCGGACGGCGTGGTGGCCCAGAACCATCTGCATCTGTTCTGCGCGCGTCTGGACACCGCCATCGACGGCGACGCCAACTCCCTGGTCGAGGTGAACATGGTTCAGCCGCCCATGGGCGAGGGCAATCCGATGGGCAACGCCTTCCGGGCCGAAGAGGCCGTGCTGGCGACCGAGAAGGCGGCCCGGCGCTCCCGCAACGCCGATACCGAGCGTTCCTGGAAGATCATCAACCCGAACCGGCTCAACAAGATGGGCAAGCCCGTCGCCTACAAGCTGATGGCGCCGAGCATGGTGCGCACCTATCACCACGCCGAGACCCTGCTGGCCAAGCGCGCGGCGTTTCTTGACCACCATGTCTGGGGCACCGCCTATGACGCGGGAGAGCGCTATCCCGCCGGGCGCTACGTCAATCAGAGCAAGGGCGACGACGGGATCGCGGTCTGGACCGAGAAGGATCGGAACATCGAGAACACCGACCTCGTCCTCTGGCACAATTTCGGCATCCTGCACCTGCCGCGCCTGGAGGATTTCCCGGTTCAGCCGGTCGTCAAATGCGGCTTCTTGCTAATGGCCAACGGCTTCTTCGACCGCAACCCGACCCTGGACATGCCGCCGAGCACGGATGGGTGAGGGGCGGCTTCCCAATCATTTCCACTACCGTCATCCCGCCCCCCCGTTTTCACGAGGGCAGGCGAAGGGCGGGATGACATTCAATGGAAGCCGTCGCCTGTTGTCAGCTCACCCAAACACATAGATCGGGCTGCTCCAGGCCTGGAAGCCGTCCTCGGTGGTCACGCAGACCCAGAGCGGGTTGTCGGCATCGGGCTTGAGGTCCACCGGCACCGAGACCGAGATCTCGCGGCTTTCCAGGGTTTCCGGTAGGCGAAACGCCCTGATTTGGCGGCGTAGCGCGCCGGCGTCGAAGATTGTGTCCTCGAAACCGATATCGGCCAGCGGGACGGTTTCGTTCACCAGATTGCTCTCGATCTCCAGCCGCGCGTTGGCGGTTTCCTCCAGCCAGACGTCGAAGCCGCCGAAATTGCCGGTGGTGATGGCATCGAAGGCGACGACATCGTTGCCGGCTTGTTCAAGCTTGCGTTCGTGGTTCCAGGCATTGACCTTGCCCATCGACTTGATTCGGGCACCCCGAAAGCGCGCCTCGCCGACCCAATTGGTCTCGCGGCCCCGACCCCGATATTCAGCGCCGCTCCACAAGACACGGACCCGAGCGCCGAGATTGCCCGCGTCATGGCCCCGCACGGTCTGGAGGACCTCCTTGCCGTTGCGGATCTCGATCCGTTCGATCGGCGAGGCGGAGCGCGCGTGAACCCGCAATGTCACGGACGTGTCGGCGGTGCGGGCGATATCGCCCATCATCACCTCGTTCACTCTTGTCGAGGTGGTCTCGAACACGGCGGGGTCACGGTCGAACAGATCTGCGCCGCCGGCGAACTCGGCATGCACTTCAAGATGGAGCCGGTTGCCGGTCGTGCCGTAGTGATGGCGCCGGCGCAGGGCGTCGAAGATACCGTCGCGGGTCAGCTCCTTCGCGAGATAACAGGTGAGGCCGCCATAGGCGCCGAATTGCGAGGCGCCGGGATAGCTGGCCCCGGGCCGGCCCTTGTGCCCGTCGCTGTTGCAGACCACGCCGACCCGGTGACCGAGATCGAAGCAATCCTCGATCAGCCACTCAAAGCTGCCCCAGGCGGAATGCAGTTCCATCGAGTGTTCCAGCCGTCCGTCATGAGCGAAACCGATATCGGCGTAGCGGCCACCGACATGGGCGAAGATCACCACATCCTCGTCCGCCAGGGCCTCGAACAGCTTGGCGGCGTTGGGCGCGTCGGTATGGATGTCCGATCTGTCCGGTAACAGCGCGTGGCTGGAGCGGCGGATCTGGCGTCCTTCCTCGCGGAAAAAGACGTTGCGGTCGCCGCCGACAGCGGTGTTGCCGGACCATTCATAACCGGGGAAGGTGACGAAGCGGTGGGCCTGGTGAAACTCGGCGGTCAGCTCGTTGATATAGGCCCAGAAGGCGTTGTTGACCTGAAAGTCGTTGGCCTGATGGCTCGCCGCGTCGAGGAAGGACATGTTGCGCGCGAAATTGAAATAGTCCCGGCTGGCGCCGATGCCGATGGACTCGCCGCTCTGCCCATGTAGATCCGCCCAATAGCCGCCCAACGCGCCGTCGCGGATGATCAGTGGGTTGGTCTCGGCGAGAAACTTTCCGTCTTCATCCTCGACACGGATTTGCAACAGGCCGGGGCTCGCGACCCGCAGATCCTCGAAGGTCATGGCCCGGCTGCCCTCTAGATAGTCCACGGTCTCGGGAAGGTTTTCGACGGGGATGGTCGCGCGCAGGCGCAGGCTCGCGGAGGCTTGGTCGCTTGGGTTGCCCCAGGCATCCTCGGCCTTGATCCCCAGTTGAAAGCTTTCTCCCGGGCGGCGCAGGGTCGGCAGTACGGCGCGCCAGACGGCGGGTGGGCCGGGAATTACGGAGATCGACGGGCTGCTTTGGATCGGCACGTAGTGGCCAGTGGCGCAGACATCCGCCAGAACCTTGAACTCGAAACCAGCTTCGCAAAAGGTCTGCACGAAAGTGCCGGGGGAGCCGCCGGTGGTATCGCCGAAGACGACGGTGATCGTATCGCCCTCGCGCAGGCACCCCCGGGTGACCATGACCGTCAGAGCCTTGTTGCGGGGGCGTTGGCCGCCGCGCGGGGCGTAGGTGACGCTGAGCCCGGCGCCGTTGCTGGCGCTGGCGGTAACATAGTTCGGCCCCTGGGGGTCCGTGGTCTGAAACCGTCCCCAATCGCCGACCGAGCGGATCACGACCCTGAGCGAGCCGGTGTCGTCCATGCCGTGACGGCCCACCGTGTAGGTCAGCCGAAAGGTCTGGGCGCTCCGGGCCTCGAAACCGCCCTTGGGCTCGATATCGGCGCGGCCATAGAGCACCGGGTCCTCGGAGGGCAGGGCGTTTGTGAACACCTCGCCCACGAGTTCACTGGCGACGACCGTGGGTTCGTTCGGAATGGGGCCGGCGATGGTGGGCGCGGTCATTGGCTTTCTCCGGGCGTTGCGGATGTCCGTTCCATGCGAAGCCATTTTAGAACGGCGTCGACTTGAGCGCGGCGATTTTGTCGCAATTGCTCGGCATGGTCGGCGAGTTGGAATTGATTGGCTAGGGCCTCGATCCCGATGTAGTCGTCCGGTAGAAGCTTCGAGAGATCCGCCATGGCGCTCGCTTGATCGCGGCCATCGAGCCAGCCGCCGGCCAGGGCGTCGTGATCGACCGACGCCATCCCCGTCATGAACCGCTTGACGCTGGCTTTCGGTGGAAAGACCTCGGAATAGCCGACGGGATGGATCGAAGGGTAGGAGGCGGCGATCTCGGCGTAGTGTCGCAGGAATGTTACGTAGGCCGGGTCATTGTCCCCGGGGTCGGACAATAGAGCCCTCGCCGCCTCTGGAAGGGTCGACATGATGCGGTGGGTCTGATCGAAAAACCCGAAGACAAAGGCGATAAACGCCGCCTTCAGTAGCAGTGTCGCCTGGTTTGGATTGTCGGTGAGCCTCTCGGGACGCCTTAGAAACAAGGCCTCGCCGCCTTGGGGAAACCCCTTGCCGCGCAGACCGATCGGCGTGCGGTTCGAGGCGCCGGCGGTGGGAAAGATCTCCAGCGAGGCAAGCTCGAAACCCTGGCCGTCGAGATACCCGACAATATCACCCAACAGCGGCTGGTCCTGGTAGATCGGGACGAACTCGACCTCGGTCATGATCGCGACGACATGGCCCGAGACCGTTGCCTCGCCGCCCTTGAGAATCTCAAGCTCGCTTCCCTGAGTGTCCAGGGACAGAAAGTTCGGCGCCGGTGTTTTTGACGCCTCGCGCTCCATGACCTGGTCCAGCGTGATGGTTTCCAAGGTCAGTGTTTCCACGAGGCTTCGGCCGCCGGGATCATCGTCCCAACCGAATTGCGCATCGAAGGAAAAGGCGTTGGCGTAGGCGGGCGACAATGGATAGAGCGAACTCAGATACCGGTTGCTGTAGAGGTAGAACGGGCGAGGGCCGACTTCTCCAGCGAGGCAATCGCCGAGAATGACGGTGCGCGAGGGCAGATCCTTGGTCGCGGCGCGAATACCACCGAGGCTCGATTTGTCGGCTTCGTAGAGGACGCTCACCACGTCGCGCTCGAATATCGGCAGGATCGGGTAGCACCGCGTACCGGCGCGACCACCGATGTGGTGAACGCTCAGCGCGAGATCATCACTCGCTGTCACGGCCCAGGATCTCCTCGGTGTGCTGGCCGAGCCTGGCGGGAGGCGCGCTTGGCCCAATCGCGGCGCCGTTCGCCTTGAAGCCGAGGGTCGGCACCGCGAGAGGTCGCGTGGCGCCGGGCATCTCGATCGGTTGCGTGAGCCCGCGCGCCTGGATCTGCGGTTCCGCCAGTACTTCCTCGAGAGACCGTATGCGAGTGGCGGGAACAAAGGCGGCGTCGAGGACGGCTTCCCAATGATCTGCGCTTTCGTCTCCGATGCGCTGGGCGATGAGGGCGCGAAGCTCCGGCACATGCGCGCGCCGCTCTTCGGGGGTATCGAAACGGGGGTCATCCAGAACTTCAGCCAGGTCCAGGGCCCGGCACAGGTCGCGAAATTGGCGCTCGTTGTTGGCGGCGATCATAAGGATGCCGTCGGTGGTCTCGAAGGCGCCGGAGGAGGGGCTCTGGCTCCACGCCTCGTTGCCCGAGGCCTTGAAGGTCGCGCCGGTGTTCAGATGGTTGGTTACCAACGACGCCATCAGCAAAAGCGAGGTGTCCAGCATCGCGACGTCCAGCCGCACGCTCTCGCCGGTGCGCCTTGCCTCCAGTACCCCGGAGACGATCGCGAAGGCGGCGTTCATGCCGGTCGCGTAGTCGATATAGGGCGCGCCGACCTTGTTCGGCTCTGTCTCGGGCGTGCCGGTGGTGCGCATGATCCCACACATGCCTTGAACGATATGGTCATAGGCCGGACGGTGGCCGATCGGACCGTCCTGTCCGAAAGCCGAGATCGAGCAATAGACGATCCCCGGGCGGATGCGCCGGACGTCCTCGTAGGACAGACCTAGCCGCGCGGCGGTGCCCGGGCGAAAGTTTTCCACGAAGATGTCGGCCGATTTGATCAACGCCGTCAAACTCGTTTGTCCCTCGTCGGTCTTCAAGTCGATCGCGACGGACTTCTTGCTCGCGTTATGGGTAAGAAAACTGGTCCCCAGTTTCTGGTCTTCAAGGCCCTCCGGCGCGCCGCCATCACGGGTCCAGTCACCTTGACCGGGCTGTTCAACCTTGATCACCTCGGCGCCCAGAAGCGCCAGTTGGTACGTCGCGTAGGGACCGGCCAAGACCTGTGTAAGGTCGATAACGCGCACGCCGTCCAAGGGTTTGAACATTGTTTAAAGCCTTCAATCGTTCCAGTGCGGCGCTAGCCCACGTTCAGGGCTTCGCCGCCATCGACCGGTAGCGCGGCGCCGGTGATGAAATTAGCTTCGTCGGAAGCCAGGAACAACGCCGCGTGGGCGACGTCCCATCCGGTCCCCATGCGGTTCCGTAGCGGCACTCGGGCATTGCGGCCCGCCTCGATCTCCTCGCGCGGCTTGCCGAGTTTACGCACCCTTGTGTCCACCGCCATGGGCGTGTCCATAAGGCCGGGAAGAATGACATTGGCGCGCACGCCGTGGGGCGCGTTTTGGATCGCGATCTGTTCGGTCATGGCGATCACCGCCTGCTTGGTGGTCTTGTAGCCGATCAGGGGATAGGCGTTCCACGCGGCGATCGACGAGATGCTGACGATCGATCCGGACTTCTGGGCGCGCATCACCGGGATCACATGCTTGCAGGTCAGCACCATACCCTTGAGGTTGATGGATACGACCCGGTCGAAAGCCTCGCTGGTGATCTCGGTTATCTGAGCATCTCCGCCGGCGATGGAAACGCCGACATTATTGTGCAGCACGTCGATGCGGCTCCAGAGCTCGAGACAGCGCGCGACCATCGCCTCGATGGAGGCCTCGTCGGTGATATCGACGGCGACTGCCTCGGCGGTTCCGCCCTCCGTATGGATCATCGCGGCGGTTTCCTCGGCCGAGTCGAGACGGTTGTCGCCGACCAGCACCTTGGCGCCCTCGCGCGCAAACAATAGCGCCGTCGCCCGACCATTACCCATCGTCTCGCCCGGGCTTTGTCCGCCACCGACGACGATCGCGACTTTGTTTTCCAAACGCATGGATCAGTCTTCCCTTACGAGTTTCGGTGGGTGGGCGGCGATCACATCCAGATTGAGCTCGGCGCCCCAGCCGGGGCCCGGAGGGGCCTGGACACAGCCGTCCCTGATATCCGGCTTCCAGGTGATGATGTCATCCTTCCAGGGCACGTCGTCGATATCAATTTCCATGACCCGGAAATTCGGCAGGGCGGTGCAGAAATGCGCGCTCATCAGGCTGGACAAGTGGCCATAGAAGTTGTGCGGCGCGCAGTTCACTTCATAGGCCTCCGCCATCGCCGCGATCTTCATGCCGAGCCAGGCCCCGTTCCAGGGAATATCGATGATCGCCACATCCATGGATGCATTCTCGAAGAACGGTCGGAACTCCCGCACGCCGAATAGCGACTCGCAGGACGCGATGGGCGTCGCGACACGTTCCCTGATACCGGCGAGGGCGACGGGGTCGTAAAGATCGATCTCGATCCAGGTAAGGCCGAGATCATCAAGCCCCGTGGTGATCTGCCGGAACCCCTCGGGCTTGAAGTTGAAGTTGAGATCGAGACGGATGCCGACATCGGGTCCGGCGCCCTCGGCCATGGCGGTCAACTGGTCCCGCAACCCGCCCACCAGGCGTCCTGGCAGGTTCAGGTCCGGCCAGCCCGGACCGCGCGCGAAACCCGGCTGATGGCGGATGATCTCGCCGGCGTCGTCGAAGGTGATCATGTTGGTCTTGAGGCCGAGGAACCCGCCGTCACGGACCCGCTTGCCCAGTGCCACGAGATCATCCGGCGATTGGATGGGCGCCTGACCGCACAACTCGGCCATCGCCGGATCCAACAGGTAGGTGCCGCAATGGCTCCAGTAGACCGGGATTTCGGAGCGCATCGCGCCGCCCAACAGGTCGTAAACCGGCACGTTCAAGGCCTTGCCCTTGATGTCGAGAAGCGCGTTCTCGATGGTCGCGACGGCTTGTTGGTTTACGCCGCCCGGTGCCTGGCGGGTCACGGCGTAGAGAAACTGGTGGATCCGTTCATGGCCCAGCGCGTCCATGCCGTCGATCCGATCGACCAGGCGGCGGATTACGGTGGAAAGTCCGGGGCTGCCATAGCACTCGTTGTACTCGGCGATTCCGCTCACGCCCTCGTCGGTGTTCAAGGTGAGGAAGCTGAAATCCCGCCAGCCGGCGTTACAGTGCCGGATCTCGCAGCCGGTGATACGCATGGGGTCCTCCCGATATCGCGCGCCCTAAAAATCGTCCGGTAAGCCTAGCGTCCCTTGAACACCGGCGCTCGTTTTTCCGCGAAGGCCGCCTCGGCCTCCTTGTGATCGGCGCTGAACCAAAGCTCGGCGAAACCGTCGCGCTGCAGTTGGCGTACCGCCTCGGGTGGCTGATCTCCCGTCGCCTTGATGACTTTCTTGGTGAAGCGGAGCGCCATCGGCGCCGCCGCGCGCAACAACTCGGCGTGGGCGAGGGCGTCCTTGAGGGCCTCGCCCGGCGCCGCGAGTTGATCAACGATGCCAAGCGCCAGCGCTTCCTTCGCCGGAATCCGAACGCCGGTGGTCATCAGCCGCGAGGCGACGCGGGGGCCGCAATCGCGGACCAGACGGTCGATGCCGTTCCAAGCCGGAATGATCCCTAGCCGCGACTGCGGCCAACCGATCTCGGCGCGCTCGTCCGCGACCCGGTGATCGCAGCAAAGAAGGATCTCCGCGCCGCCGCCGAGCGCGTAACCGTTGACCGCGGCGATCACCGGCACCGGAAGCGCTTCGAGTAGGTCCATGGCTCGGCGCGTGCGCTCGAAATGCGCGTTGAGATCCTCCGGAGTTTCGATGGTGCGATATTCCTTCACATCGCCGCCGGTGCAGAAGAATTTCTCGCCCGCCCCGGTAATCACAACCGCGTGGAGCCCGGTGTCGCTCGCGAGATCCTCAAGCGCCTCCAGCAGTTCGGTGGTCAGCCCGCTGCTGATCGAATTGCCAAAGCCTTGCCGGTCAATGGTCAGGATCTCCACGCCGTCACGGCTCTCGCGTTTAAGCATCGGGCAACTCCTCGCGTTCGACAAAGTGCATGAGAACCCCACCAAGCGCGGCGGGATGGACGAAACCAATTAGCGCGCGCCGCGAACCGGGTCGGCCCTTGGTATCGATGAGGCGGCGACCCTTGGCGCCGAGATCCGCCAAGGTCGCGTCAATATCCGGAGTCTTCAGCGCGACGTGATGCAGACCGGCGCCGTATTTCGCCACATAGCCCGCGATCGCGCCTTGGTCCTGTTTGGTCGTCCCCGCCGTGCCGTGTCGCATCTCAACACCATGGTTGGGATCAAAATTCTGCAGAAACTCCAACTCACAATCCCCGGTCGTCAGGAACGAGACCCGCAATCCGCCGACCGGTTCCGGCGGTCGATTGCGATAGATCACGCCGTACTTGTCCGAGGTAAAGCTCTCCACCGCGATGCTGACTTCCATGTCGGTTTGTCGGCTCTCGACCGAAAGGCCGATACGGTCGGCGAAGACGGCTTCCGCGGCCTGGTTGTCGGCGGAGGCGATGCCGAGATGGTCAATCCGTTCCACCTTTCCGTTCGACGGGCCCGTCAACCCGAGAGGCGTGGTGAAACGGGTCGCGAGACCCTCGGTGGCGGATCTCGGGATAACCACCTGCTCGCCGCCGGATAGCCCATGGCCGACACGGCTATCCGACGTGAAGCCGGAGGCATCGGCGGCGGCCCTGGGGTCCTCGGCGGCGAAGGCGATGTGGTCGACGCCGGCCCTATCGCCCGTCAGGAAGGGATCGCCGACCTCGAAAAGCGCGACGGCCGTGGCGCCGACCCCGAATGCGGGGATCGGCCCCGCGTGCCCCTCCAGGGAGAGGCGCTCCAATCCGAGATCGCCGCCTAGAATTCCACAAGCCGCGTCCATGTCGCGAACCGCGAGCGCCACGTAGGCCAGGTCATATCCACTCATCGTCGCCACCTTGATCTCACCGCGAAATTGGGAGCATTCCCTCGCATCGGTGATTGTATAGACTAGGACGCCGAATGTTAGCGGCGAGAAGAACAAGGAGGCGATGATGCTCGACAAGGTCGAGGCGGCCAAAAGCGATATTCCGGCGGGAATGACCGAGGCGGAGTGGCACGCGCGATGCGACTTGGCTGCGGCCTACCGCCTCGCGTCGCTCTATGGGTGGACGGATCTCAACAACACGCATTTTTCGTTACGCGTGCCCGATACCGAGGATGAGTTCCTGCTCAACCCCTTCGGCATGTTCTTTGACGAGATCACGGCGTCCTCCTTGATCAAGGTGAATCGCGAGGGCGCGGTTATCGGTAACGCGGATTATCCGTTGAACCCAGCCGGCTTCGTTATCCATGGCGCGATCCATCTGTCCGAGGCGGCGCATAACTGCGTGATCCATACCCATAGCCGTTTCGGAACCGCCGTCGCGATGCAGAAACAGGGCTTGTTGCCGGCCAGCCAAAAGGCGCTGACGGTGATGGGGTGGACCGGTTATCACGATTTCGAGGGGCCGGCCCTGGACGCGGACGAGCAGCCCCGTATCGTCCGGGATCTCGGCGAGAAGCGGGTTTTGATCCTCAGGAACCATGGTTTGATGACGGTCGGCGCTACGGTCGGAGAAGCTTTCGTGTGGATGTACCGGATCGAAACCGCGTGCCGCCAACAGATTGACGCGCTGTCCGGTGGGGCCGAACTGATGCCGCTATCCGAGGCGACCCAGGCGAAATCCATCGACCAGGGCCGGAAGATGTACGGCAAGGGCGGCTTCATCGAGGTTGGTTTGGAGTGGCCTGCCTTGCTGCGTCAGTTGGAGCGCGCCGGGATGGATGATTATCGGGTTTGATGGCATCGACCACGGTCGCGCGCCGACGTAGTCCCTTGACCAAACTTTGGAACGACATCGCATGACCGTCGCCCCCGAACTCATAGCCTATGTTCTCGTGGTTTATCTTCTGGCGGGGATGGTTAAGGGGGTGGTCGGCCTTGGCCTTCCGACGATTTCCCTGGCTCTGATCGCCGCCGTGTTCGGCCTGAAGGAAGCCATGGTGCTGCTTCTGGTGCCGTCCTTTGTCACCAATGTCTGGCAAGGTATCACGGGCGGCCAGTTGCTGGTGATCATGCGGCGGATATGGCCGATGCTCGCCGTTCTGTGCGCCACCACCTGGTTCGCCACCGGGATCATGATGCGAAGCGACGCCAAGCTGCTCTCCGCCGGGCTGGGTGTTGTCCTGATCATCTATGCCGCGATCAGTCTGGCCACGCCACAGATATCGCCCCCCGGAAAACGCGAGATCTGGATGGGGCCGGTGGTCGGATTTCTGACCGGTATCTCGACGGGGTTCACCGGGACGTTCGTGGTTCCTGGCGTGCTGTATCTCCAGGCGCTCGGCCTTGGGAAGGACGGACTGGTTCAGGCGATGGGGATCTGCTTTACCGTCGCCACCCTGGCGTTGGGGCTATCTCTGAACGGTCGCGGCTTCATGCCGACGGATCTTGGCCTGCTATCGGTGGCGGCGGTTGCGCCGGCGATCCTCGGCATGGTGCTGGGCCGCAAGGTCCGCGACAAATTGCCTGAAGCGAAATTCCGCAGGATCTTCTTTATCGCCTTGTTGATTCTGGGCGGGTGGATCTTGATCCGCTCCATCGTGCTTTAACGAGCACTCGAAAGAAAGGATACCCGGCCCTGTCCATCGCGCTCATCGGATATATAGCCGCCGTTTACATGCTCGCCGGGGCGGTCAAGGGCGTCATCGGCTTCGGCATGCCGATTGTCTCGCTCGCGATGCTGGCGCCGGTGATCGGCTTGAAGGAAGCGATCATCGTCATGCTGGTCCCGTCACTAGTGACCAATATCTGGCAGGGCCTTACCGGTGGCCGGCTTCTAGAGCTCGCGCGGCGCCTATGGTTACTGCTCGGGCTTGCCTGCGTCGCCATCTGGTTCTCGACGGCGATCCTGGTCGCGTTTGACGGCGACGCGCTGAGTGTTGGCCTGGGGTTGATATTGATTCTTTACGCCAGCTTCGCCTTGGCGACTCCGCGTGTACCATCGCCGGGACGTCACGAGACCTGGATGTCGCCGGTTATTGGTCTATTGGCGGGGACGTCGATGGGGCTGACCGGGACGTTCGTGATGCCGGGCACGGTCTATCTTCAGGCGCTGG
Source organism: Alphaproteobacteria bacterium (assembly GCA_038118725.1). Classification (GTDB taxonomy): domain Bacteria; phylum Pseudomonadota; class Alphaproteobacteria; order Thalassobaculales; family Thalassobaculaceae; genus JADHLJ01. Next base: position 19,705 of record JAYOIK010000052.1, read on the forward strand.
GTCTCGGCAAGGACGGTTTGGTCCAGGCGCTGGGGCTTTCCTTCGTCGTCACGACCCTGGCGCTCGCCGCCTCGCTCGGCGGACGCGCCACCCTGCCGCTGGATTTGATGGCGCTTTCGGCGGGGGTAATGGTGCCGGCCATGCTCGGCATGGTCCTGGGGAAGAAATGCCGCGACCGATTACCGGAGGCGTTGTTTCGCAAGATCTTCTTCGTCGCCTTGATCATCGTCGGTGTCTGGATCGTCGCCAAGGCGCTCTTCATTTAAGCTTTAAGTCCCTCTTCACTTGCCCCAGCGCCGGTGCAGCCATAGCCACTGACCGGGTGTCTCGCGGATCCATCCCTCGATCCAGCCATTGACGACGGTCATCAGACTGAGTGTATCGGCTTCGATGTTGCCGGTATTGGGAAGCTCCATCGGTGGCCAGAAGGTGACCCGGAACCGCGCGCCACCCAAGCGCTCGACCCGGGCGGGAACCACGGGGCAACGGTACTTCAGCGCGAAAACAGCCAGCGCCGGCGCGGTCTTGGCCGGGCGGCCAAAGAACGGCGCGTCGATCCCCTCGTTCAGCTTCTGGTCGACCAGCATCGCGATATGCCCACGATTGCGCATGATCCGCGCCAGCCGCATCGCCCCGCTCGGACCCTTGGGGATCAACTCGTCCTCGTGACGCCCGGCGGATTGGCGCAGCACCTTGTCGGCCAAGGGGGCGTTCATCGCGCGATAGACATTATGGAGCTTTACCCCGTTCGGCGCCGCCATGCGGGGAAGCAGCTCCCAATTCGCCAGATGCGCGGAGAAGAAGATCCCGGCCTCGCCGTCGTCGCGCAAGGCATGGATGTGCTCGCGCCCGACGACCTCGACGCGGGGATCGCCGCCGCTGAGATCCAGGTGACGCATGTGTGGAAACTCGCCGGCCACGCGCCCTAGATTGTCCCACATCTCGCGCACCACTTCCTCGATGCGCGCTTCGTCCCATTCGGGAAAGCAGTCACGCAGATTGCGCCTGGCGCGGTTGCTGACCGACAATCGTGGGCCGATGGTCCTGGCGATCGCGCCGCCGAGATTGGAGGCGCTATCGATCGACAGCATCTCCATCAGCCGAATGCCGAGCCAGGTCGCGCCGCCGGCCGCCGGCCAGGTGATGAAGCGCTTGTGCCACGGTGATGGGGTCAGGCGCTCGTCAACCCGGACCATGACTCAACCTCTTGTCCAGAAGCGCCGTGAGCGCCGCGTCGTCGTGCCATGCCAGGGAGATATCAACGCGCTCCACCTTGTCCTTAAAGGATTTGGGGAGCCTAACATGATCCTTGGCGGTGGTAACGAGTTGAGCGCCGGTGTTCGATGCCGCGGCGAGCAGGTTGTCCATTTCCGTCGTTGAGAAGGCGTGATGGTCGGCGAAAGCCTGGAATCCGGTCACGTCGAGATCGAGACCCTTCAGGCTCTCGTGAAATTTTTCGGGCCGGCCGATACCGGCGAAGCCGTGAACCCTATCCCCTGGTTTCAGGTGTTTACCGATTTCCGCGACGACATCGGCTCTTAACACCGGTAGATCTGGTGGAAGTGTCGCCGCGATGTGCTTTCTGTCCTCGCCGATCAGCACGGTCGCGTCGGCGCGCCGCAAACCGCTTTCGACCGGTTCACGCAATGGGCCGGCGGGGTGTAGCCGTCGGTTGCCGAACCCAAAACCGCCGTCGATCACGACCAACGACAGAGTCTTCCCCAAAGCCGGGTTCTGAAACCCGTCATCCATGATGATCAGTTCCGCGCCCGCCTCTCGCGCCGCCGCGGCGCCGGCGACGCGATCGCGCGCTACCCATGTCGGCGCGGTTTCGGCCAAGAGCAGGGCTTCATCGCCGACCTCGTCGGCCTGGTGTGTGTTGGGTTGGACCCGAACAGGTCCCGTGAGGGAGCCGCCGTGGCCTCTGGTCAGGAACGCGATGGCGTATCCCACCGCGCTCAATCGAGCGCCAAGCGAAAGCGCGACCGGCGTCTTGCCGGCCCCGCCGGCCACGAGATTTCCGATGCATATCACTGGAATTCCCGCGTCTTGCGGCGAGCTGAAGCAATGGCGCGCCGCCGCCGCCGCCCAATAGGGAAGACTGAATGGCGTCAATAGCCGCGCCAAAAAGCCGTCCTCCGCCCAGAACCGCGGCGTCTTCACGAGATTTTCCGGCTCGTGGAGCGGGACACCAACGTCTCGAGGTGGTCGTGAACGACTTCCACCACCCGCATACCTTCCTTGACGTAGGCGCGCGCGTTTCGGGTGAGCTGGCCGCGTCTGGCCTCGTCGTTGAAGAGCGCGGCCAAGGTCGGCGCCAAATCCTCCGCGCCGTTCAGCGGCGCGACGCCATCGGCGGCGATCATTTCGGACGCGGTCTCCTGATTCTTCGACATAAGCGGGCCGAGAATGATGGCTGTGTCGAAATGCGCCGGTTCGATTGGGTTATGCCCGCCCACCGGAACCAGCGAGCCGGCGACGAACACGATCGGCGCGAGATCAAAGAACAGCGCCATCTCGCCCAGCGTATCGGCGATATAGATGTCGGTGTTCGCGTCGATGGGCTGGCCTAGCGATCGTCTGGCGGTTGAGAGGCCTCGCTCGGCGGCGAGGAGAGCGATTTCCTCGCCGCGGTGCGGATGCCTGGGCGCGATAACCGTCAGGAGCTCGGGCATATCAGCGTGGAGCGTGACATGCGCGTCGAGGACCGGAACGTCCTCGCCGGGGTGGGTGCTTGCGGCGAACCACAGCGGACGTCTCCCGCGCTGCTCCTCCAACGTGGCTGCTTCGCTCGCGTCGAGGGGGAGCGGGTTCGCGGCGCGTTTGAGGTTTCCGGCCACGGCTACCCGCGACGCGCCAAGTTCGGTGAACCGCGCCGCTTGCCGCGGATTTGTCGCCAGTACCAGATCCACCCGCGAGAACAGGGAAGCCGCCGCGCTTTTGACCTTTCGCCAACGTGAGAACGACCGCGCCGACATCCGGGCATTCACCAGGGCGATCGGGATCCCACGCGCCTTGGTGCGCGATATCTGTCCGGGCCAGAACTCGGATTCCATGATCACGAGCAGGTCCGGGCGCCAATGATCCAAGAACCTATCCACCCAGGCGGGCCGGTCCACCGGTACGAACTGATGCAGTGCCCGTTCGGGTAGGCGCTCGGCCAGCAGGGCCGCCGACGTGACGGTGCCGGTCGTGACAAGGACATGGCGATCGGTGGCGTGCTCCAGTAAACGGTCAATGAGCGCCAAGGCGGCCATGCTTTCTCCGACGCTTGCCGCGTGCAGCCAGACAAGGGCGCCCGCGGGGCGCGGCAGGCCCGCGATACCGCGGCGTTCGGATAGCCGCGCCGGATCTTCCTTGCCACGCTTCACCCGCCGTGACAGCAACAACTTGATCGCCGGGGCGCCCAAGGTCATCAGACCTTCATAGAGCGGAAGCATCATCGGTCCTTCCGCCTTTCCTTGACCTCTCCGGGTTTGGCTTGCGCGACGGGCTCGTGTCCGAAATGGCGGTCGGCCCGGTCGGTCACCTCGATCAGGCGCGCCTCGATAAGTTGGCGATACTCCTCGAAGGCTTCCGGGGTCAATGTCTTGGGAACGTGAATGGGCGCGCCCCAGATTATCACGCCGCGGGTAAAGGGTCGGGCGATCAGCATTCTGTCCCAGGTATCGCAAACCTTGCGGTGCTTGACGCTCCAGGCGCTGGGGACAATGGGAACGCCGCTCAATCGGGCCGCCGCCACGACTCCGGGACTAAGATGCATCCGAGGACCACGGGGGCCGTCCGGCGTGATGCCCACGGATATGCCGCCGCGCAGCGCCTTGATCAAATTTCGCAACCCGGCGGCCCCGCCCTTGCCCTTGGTCGAAGAGCCCCAGATGGTTTGAAAACCTAGCCGTTGAATGGCGTTGGCGATGACCTGGCCGTCCGGGTGAGGGGATTGCAGCATGGCCAGCGGCTTGTTTCTCGGCCAGCTCACGGTCATTTGCATGATCCGGCTGTGCCAGAATACCGCTATCACCGGCTGACCGGGAGCGCGAACCTGCGGCGCCACTTCGGCGTTCGGTCCTTCCCAGTTAATCGACCACGCGGTGAGTTGTATAAAACGAGCGAGAATCCAGCCCAGGAGGCGTTGGCCAATCTCGCTGCGCAGCATGCGTTTTAGCATCGCCTCGGTTCAGCCTCCGACCTGGGAGAGCCGTTCGATCGCGGCGCCGTCCGCGTCCGAGAATTGCAGGCGATGCAGATTGGCGTAAACCCCACCCCGGGCCAGCAATTCCAAATGTTTTCCCGATTCCACGATTTGACCGGCTTCAACCACGTGGATCATGTCGGCGGACTGGATCGTTGATAGCCGATGGGCGATCACGATCGTTGTCCGGCCTTCCATCAAGGTCCGCAGGGCCGCCTGGACCGCGCGTTCGGATTCGGTGTCGAGCGCCGATGTCGCCTCGTCCAGCAACAGGATCGGCGCGTCCTTCAGCATCGCCCGGGCGATGGCGATACGTTGGCGCTGGCCGCCGGAAAGCTTGACGCCATGCTCGCCGACCACCGTGGCGTAGCCCTCGGGCATATCCTCGATGAAGCCATGCGCCGAGGCGTTGCGCGCCGCCTCGCGGATCTCCTCGGGCGTGGCGCCGGCGCGGCCATAGGCGATGTTCGCCTCGATGGTGTCGTCGAAAAGGGTTACGTCTTGGCTCACCAGGGCGATATTGGCGCGCAACGAGGCGATGGTGAGGTCGCGGATGTCGTTGCCGTCCACCGAGATTTGACCGGAATCGGTATCGAAGAAACGCGGGATGAGGTTCAGCACCGTGCTCTTGCCGGCCCCGGATTGCCCGACCAACGCGACGGTTTTACCGGCCTCGACGGCAAGCGAAACACCTCGCAGGGCCGGCTGTCCGTCCTCGTAGGAGAAGGTGACGTTCTTGAAATCGATGTCGCCCCTGGCGGTTTCCATCGTCTTGGCATTGTCGCGGTCGAGGATCGCGGGCTCGACATCCAGGATCTCGAAGACCCGGTCCGCCGCCGCCAAGCCCTCTTGCAGTTGGGCGTTCAGATTGACCAGTTTCTTGACCGGGTCATAGGCCAGCAGAAGCGCGGTGACGAAGGAGAAGAAGGTGCCCGTCGACCGCGTGCCCTCGATCACCTGCCAGCCGCCATAGCAGATGACCACCACGATGGCTGTGCCGCCAAGGGTTTCCATGATCGGGTAGGCCGCCGCCTTGGTGCGCGCGGCCCGGAATACCAGGCTGAAGATCTGTTCAATGACCGAATCGGCGCGTTCGCGTTCATAGGCCTCCATGCCGTAGGCCTTGACGTGCCGCGCGCCCTGGAACACCTCGTTCAAAAGGGTGGTGAACTGGCCGAGTTCGCGCTGGGTATTGGCCGAGACCTTGCGCATCCGCTTGCCGATTTTGACCAGGGGCAAAATCGCCGTGGGAAAGGCGAAGAACGAGGCCACGGCGAGCAACCAGTCCTGATAGAACATTACCGCGACCAGGAAGATTATGGTCAGGCTGTCGCGGCCGATCGCGGTGAACACGCTGGCCACCGTGCCGCGCATCTTCTCGACATCGTTGATGAAGCGGGAGATCAGGCCCCCGCTGGATTGATCATGGAAATACGCGAGATCGGCGCGCAGGAGATGCGCGAACATGCGCTTTTGCAAATCCGCCAGAATGCGTTGTCCGACAAAGCTGACAAGCACGTTCTGGCCGTAGGTCGCCATGCCCTTGAGCAGAAACACCGCCATGACCACGGCGGCGGCCATGTACAGGCTCGAGCGGTCGCGCGCGGTGAACACGTCGTCGAGGATGGTCTCCATCAAAAACGCCAGCGCGGCCGTCGTCGCGGCGACCACGGCCATCAAGGCGACGGCAAGCAGCAATAGGCCGATATGGGGCCTTATGTGCTCACCGAAGAGGCGTTTGACGAGAATCCGGGTGCGCGTTCGGCCACCCTGGCTGGAATCGGCTTTCCCCAAGCCCGGTCCCCCGAAGATTCAATTGGTTATCGAGTGGAGGGACCATAGCACGCCGAGCGGCTTCGGACCATGATCTCGGCGCGCTTGTTGTCGCTGGGGTCGCCGGGGTGACGACCGTTGACGGCCGGCGACGCGTGGGGACGAGACGATCGCCGTGGACGCCCGTGCCCGCGCGCGGCACCCCTACTCAGGGAGCGTAAAGCGCCCGCCAATTCTCCTCGGCGCGGTTGATAAAGCCTTCGGGGTTAACCTGCCACAACTCCCGAACTTTCCTGTTGCGGCTCAGGTAAAGCTTGCCGTCGATAATGTCGAAGGCGGTGGGGTTGATGTCGTAGCGCTTGCCCTTGGCCATCCCGAAAACACTGTAGCCGCCGAGTTGCGGAAGATAGGCCGAGGGATCTCGCGAGAAAGCCTCCAGGTTCTCCTCGGAAGAGAATCGGTAGATCGAGCCCTGGTACTCCATTTCAAAACGGGGCGTGCCGCGCGCCGGCTCGCCATCGACGAAATAGGCGACGGGATCGTAACCGTCGATCGCGACGCCGTCCGTTTGGTTTATGACCGCCGCAAGAGGCGCCGCGTCGTTGTCGTTGGATGGTGCCACCGCCATCGTGAATGCTCCGAACCCGGCGGCGGCCAGGACCATCGCGGATGTGCATAGATATCCTGGCATCGTCTTTGTCCTTGGGTTGGGGTTCGAGACCAGGAATATGGGGTGGGATCACTCACTTTCCAGGAACATCGGATCACGGAACAGCGAGCTTGGGGAGAGGAAGGCTCGCGGCTTGATCTACCGGTCAATCACCAGGCCCGGCCACGGTCATGCCGTCGATGCGCAGGGTGGGGGCGTCGGTGCCGTGTTTGATCTCAAGATCGCTCGCCGGGATCAGCGCGGCGTACATATCCTTCAGGTTCCCCGCCACGGTGACGTCGCTGACCGGATAGGTGATCTCGCCGTTCTCGATCCAGAACCCGCCGGCGCCGCGGCTGTAATCGCCGGTCACCATATTGACGCTCATGCCCATGAGCTCGGTCACGTAAAGGCCGGAGGCGATGTCCGCGATCAGTTCCTCGGGCGAGATGTCTCCGGATTCCAGATACAGGTTCGTTGGGCTCGGGCTCGGCGTGCCGCCGGTAGAACGCGAGGCGTGGCCGGTTGATTTCAAGCCGAGCTGTCGCGCGGTCGCCTGATCCAGGAACCAGGACCGCACCACGCCGCCCTCGATGATCGCACGGCGTTCCGGCGCTAGACCCTCTGCGTCGAAGGGTTTGGATCGCATCCCCCGGTCGCGATGGGGATCGTCGATTATGTTGATGCCGCCGGCGAAGATCGCGGTGCCCATCGCGTCTTTCAGGAAGCTGGTGCCGCGGGCCACCGAGGCACCGTTAAGCGCGCTGGCGACATGTCCGACGAGGCTACGGCTCGCCCTTGGGTCATAGACCACCGGGACCGAGGCACTTGATGGGCGCTTGGGATTGAGGCGCCGTACCGCGCGTTCGCCGGCCCGGCGGCCAATGGCCGCGGCGTCTTCCAGATCGGCTTCGTAAACCGTGTGCGTATAGTCGTAATCCCGTTCCATCGCCTGGCCCTCGCCGGCCAGGACGACGGCGCTGACGCTATGACTGGAACGCTGATAGGTGCCGCTAAAGCCGTTGCTTGCCACCAGAACAATGCGGCTGGAGGACCATCCGGCCTCTCCACCCTCGCTGTTGGTGACGCCCTTGACGGCGAGCGCGGCTTCCTCGGCGACCGTGGCCCGCTCGACGAGCCGTTCCGGCTGTGGCTCGGTGGGATCGTGCATGTCGATCGCAGGATAAATCTTGGCGATATCGCCGGGATCGGCGAGGCCCGCGAAGGCGTCCTCCGGCGTGACCTTGGCCATCGCCACGGCACGCTCGACCAGCTCGTTCAGCGCGTCCGGTTTGTGGTCCGTCGTCGAGACCACGGCCTGGCGCTTGCCGACCAGGACCCTGAGGCCGAGATCGTGGGACTCGGATCGCTCGACGGATTCCGGCTTGCCGAAACGCTGGGCGGCCGAGACCGAGCGGCTATCGACAAAGATAGCGTCCGCGTCGGTCGCGCCCTGACTCTTGGCTTTCTCGATAAGGCCTTGCAGCAGGTCGATCTGATTGTCCGTGATCTTGTTGGCCTGGGTCATTTGAGCTCCGGGTGAAGGCGTCTGGTTGAGATAAGCGGCCCTTCCGCGATTGGCAAGCGCCTGGGGCAAGCGCCTGGCGCGCTTACGCCGGAAACCAGTAGTCGGGGGAGGCAGGGAAGACGGTACGGGTCTCCACCCGTTCGGTCGGGCCGTCCAGGGTGTGCGCCGCCGCCTTCCAGACCGCGTAATGCGGCGCGGCGCGATGCGCTTCCTGGGCCGCCTTGTCCTTGTAAACCTCATAGAAGTAGTAGACGTTTTCGTCGTCGACGTCCTGGAGAACGTTGAAACGCGCGCAACCCGGCTCGTCCCGCTCAGAGCCCAGGGCATCGACCTCGATGGCATCCAGAAATTCCTGACGCAGTTCCGGTTTGACTCGAACCTTGATCCACATGGCGATCATGGGCTTCTCCCTCCAGGGTTTTCGTTATTGGTTCTTCCAGATTTTTCGACCACTTCCGGGCAGGCCATAGCGGTCCCACTTGCCGTCGACGAGATCGATGATGTCTTGGTCCATCCGAATCTCGGTACCCCATTCGCGCTTGGTCTCCGGTGGCCACTTATTGGTGGCGTCGAGGCCGATCTTGCTGCCTAGGCTCGGTTCCGGCGAGGCGAAATCGAGATAATCGATCGGCGTGTTCTCGATCACCGTGATGTCCCGGGCCGGGTCCATGCGGGTCGAGATCGCCCACATCACGTCTTTCCAGTCGCGCGCATTGATGTCGTCATCCACCACGATCAGCCATTTGGTGTACATGAACTGCCTGAGATAGGACCAGGCGCCCATCATTACTCGCTTGGCGTGTCCGGGATAGGCCTTGCGCATGGAGATCACCGCGATCCGGTACGAACATCCCTCCGGCGGGAGCCAAAAATCGGTGACCTCGGGGAACTGCTGTTGAAGCAGGGGGATGAACACTTCGTTCAGCGCCTCGCCGAGCACCGAGGGCTCGTCCGGCGGGCGGCCGGTGAAGGTGGTCAGGTAAATCGGGTCTCGGCGCATGGTGATCGCACTGACCTTGAACACCGGAAAGGATTCGACCGAGTTGTAGTATCCCGTGTGGTCGCCATAGGGGCCTTCGTCGCCATACTCTTCCAGCGAGACATGGCCTTCGATGACAATCTCAGCCTCCGCTGGAACCTTGAGCGGCACGGTCTTGCAATCCACCAGGTCAACGCGTTGGCCGCGTAGAAGGCCGGCGAACTGATACTCGCTTAGGGTGTCGGGAACCGGGGTCACGGCGGCCAGGATGGTGCCGGGATCGGCGCCGATCACCACGGCGGCGGGGAAGGGCTCGGGTCGGCTGGCCTTCCAGCGCGCGTGATGCTGGGCACCGCCACGATGCTTGAGCCAGCGCATCAGCGTTCGGTCTCGTCCGGTGACCTGCATCCGGTAGATGCCGAGATTGAAGGCATCCTCGCGCTTGTCCGTCGGTCCCTGGGTGACCACCAGCGGCCAGGTAATCAGCGGGGCCGGCTCGCCCGGCCAGCAGGTTTGGATCGGACATGTCGAGAGGTCGATATCCTCGCCCATCAGCACCACGTCCTGGCACGGTCCATAGGAGACGGTGCGTGGCTTCATCGCCATCACGGTTTTGAGCAATGGCAACATCCCGACCGCGTCGCGCCAGCCGCCCGGCGGCTCGGGCTGACGCAGGAAAGCCAATGTCTCGCCGACCTCGCGGAGCTGGCCGGGTTCCCGGTCCATGCCCCAGGCGACCCGTTCCACGGTGCCGAAGAGATTGGCCAGCGCCGGCATGTCGTATGGGGTGCCGTCCTCGCGCCGGACATTCTCGAACAGGACCGCCGGTCCTTGCTCCGCCAATAGCCTGGTCTGGATCTCGGTCATCTCCAGAACCGGCGAGACCGGTTCGGTTACGCGGACCAGGCGGTTCTCGCGTTCCAGGCGGGCAATGAACTCGCGTAACGATGCATAGGGCATGGTGGCCTTGTCGCAAGGTGGCGTGGAGGTTATGTCTCCCTTGATTTAGAGCATGGGCGGGCCACTTGGAAGACCGGCCCACTTGGAAGACCGGCGAGGCGATGGCGATTCCGACAAGCGATCCGGTTGTTCACGCGGTAACCAGCACGCAAGGCTATCTCGGCTATTGCGTCCATGCGCGCGAGTTCTTTTGCGGGCTCTCCCGGCATCTGCCGGTGACCTGCACCCAGTGGCAGCAGAATTCACCGCTGCATGACGACAACGACGTTTTGCGCGATCGCGAGCTGCTTGCCAGGCGCTATGGCTCCGAGAGGGTGGTGTCCATCGGCCTTTCCCTGGGGTCGGCTTTCTACATTCTCGAGGACGCGCCGGGCCCACGGGTCGGCTATACGGTTTGGGACACCACGCGCCTGCCGGATACCTGGGCCAAGCCGTTGACGATGGTTGATCGGATCTGGGTTCCCTCGTATTGGGCGCGCGGCGTGCTCGGTGATAACGGCGTTGACGTCGCGCGCGTGGATGTCATGCCAGAGGGTGTCGACGCGGTGGTTTTCCGGCCGGACGGTCCCAGGATCGAAAACATCGCCAATCTGCCGGGCTTCAAATTCGTGAATGTCGGCAAGTTCGAGGAGCGCAAGGCCACCGGCGAGATGATCAAGGCCTTCGACGACGAATTCGCCGGCGAGAAGGACGTCTGGTTCGTGGTCTCCTGCTACAATCCCTTCGAAAAGGGTTTTGATCTTCGCGCGGCGATACGGGCGCTCAATCTCAGAGACCCGGGCCGGCTGCTGTTCATTCCACCCGTGCCGACGCATCTTGATGTCGCGAAACTGTACCGATCTTGCGATGCCTTTCTTGGCGCGAGCCGGGCCGAGGGATGGGGGTTGTGTCACATGGAGGCGGCGGCGTGCGGATTGCCGCTGGTGACGACGAATTACTCGGCGCCCGCCGAATGGGCCGCCGGACAGGCCTATTTTCTCGACTATGAGATGACCGAGGTGAAAACGCCATTCTTCATCCGCCGCGATGGTGATCAAGGCGAATGGGCCGAACCCGACTGGGGGCAGTTCCGGCGCGTCATGCGCCACCTGGTCAATAACCCGGACGAGGCGCGTTGGCGGGGCCAGGAAATCTCCGGTCATGTTCGCGGTAACTACGCTTGGCCGGTCACGGCGCGAAAGGGTGCTGATCTGATACGCGAAATCGCCGCCGGCTAGGACGATCGGATTGCCGAGGCCCGGAAGCCGCTTTATACCGGTTGGGTGGGTTGTGGCGGCACCCGATTCGGCAGGGCCAAGGGAGAAAACAGATGAACTTCGATTGGAATCCGATTTCCGAGGATGTCGCCTCGATCAAGGAATGGCTCGCGCAATGGCAACCGTGCGTCCAGAACGTGGATTTCGTCCCCGCCAGGCGTTTGTTCGCCGAGAACGTGGCGTCTTTCGGTACTCACATTGACATAGTCGAGGGGCGGGACGCGCTGGAACAAAACCAATGGCGTTCGGTTTGGCCGACCATTGATGATTTTGCCTGGGATTTCGACAACATGCGGATCGGTGTCTCGCCGGACCGCTTGATGGGAATGCTGATAACCACCTGGACTTCCACCGGTTATCACCAAGATGGGAGCCGTTTTGACCGTCCTGGGCGCACCACGGTTCTGCTGAGTCGAGAGAGCTTGGAGGCCGACTGGTTGGGCGCGCACACTCATTTCTCGCTCTATCCTGGAACGCCGGGCCGCTCTTTCGGCTCGAGGGAGCCGAAATCCTAGACCCGTCGCGGTAGACCGATTGTCCCAAGGCAGGCGGCGGTTACCAGCCGTACCACGCACCCGGAACGTTGGAGTGCGTTGGCCGGAGATTTGCTTGAGACTTACGCTACTCCTTGCGCCGCTTTCGCTTCGTGAAATCTCCACTGGTTATACATTGAACGATAATTTCTTATACAATCATTGCACTTGACTGCGCTCACTCTTCCATCGTGTTCGTGACGAGATACGATTGTTTGTTGCCGATGCGAATACGAGGCGACGAAGGCGCGCGAATAGTCAACGCTAGTCAACGGTTTCAAGATCGCGGAGAACGCGGCGGTTGAAATCAATTGTGAGGAGGAAAGATCATGGCTGAAGGTGACCAACAGTCGCGATCCGGTCTCGTCGCCACATCCGGAATCTGGGATGGTCTGCACCCCGGAATGGGCTTGGCGGCGAAGGGTATGATTGTCGCGTTCGTCGTTTTCACGGCGCTGAACGTGGAATTCGCCAACGAAATCTATTCCGCTATCCGCGGTTGGATCGAAGCCGCGTTAAACTGGTACTACATCAGCGCCGTTACGGTGATGCTGTTCGTTTGTTTCTACTTGATGTGCAGCAAGTACGGTTCGGTCAAACTGGGCGACGACGACTCGGAGCCCGAATTCAGCAACTTCTCGTGGTTCGCCATGCTGTTCTCGGCGGGTGTCGGGATCGGGTTGCTGTTCTTCGGCATCGCCGAGCCGATCTTCTATTTCGACAACACCTCGCCGTGGGGATATCCGAATAACCCCCATGCCGATATCGGCGGCGCCACGGAGATGACGGTCGAGCGCGGGATCGCCGCGATGCGCGTTACCTATTTCCACTGGGGTTTCCACGGCTGGGCCGTCTACGTGATGATCGGCCTGTGTCTGGCGTATTTCGGTTTCCGCAAGAAACTGCCGTTGACCCTGCGCTCGGCGCTTTATCCGATCATCGGCGAGCGGATCTATGGTCCGGTCGGGCATGCCGTCGATCTTCTCGCGGTGTTCGGCACGGTGTTCGGCGTCGCGACCTCGCTGGGTCTCGGTGTCAGCCAGATGGCCACGGGGTTGAATCATCTGTTCGGCGTGGATCCGGGGGTGACCACTCAGATCATTCTGATTGCCATCATCTCGGTGGTCGCGACCTTGTCGGCGGTATCCGGCGTGGGTAACGGCATCCGGATCCTCTCGGAATGGAACATCTATCTGTCCATCGTGTTCCTGGCGTTCTTCCTGTTCGGTGGGCCAACCCAGTGGCTTCTGGGTTTCTTCGTGACCTCGATCGGGGACTATCTCTGGAATGTGATCCCGATGGGCTTCCATACCTTTAACGATGGAGGCGCCGCTAAGTGGCAAGGTGGCTGGACCATCTTCTATTGGGGTTGGTGGATCTCCTGGGCGCCCTTTGTCGGGATGTTCATCGCCCGGATCAGCCGGGGACGGACGATCCGCGAGTTCATGGTAGGCGTCATGTTCGTGCCGACGACCATTGCGTTCTTCTGGCTCTGCATCTTCGGCGGCAACGCCATCTATATGGAGCTGAACGCGACGGGCGAAGTCGGCACGGCCGGCATCGCCGATCTGGTGCGGAACTGGAACCTGCCGGCGGCCCTTTATGGGACCATCGACCGGGTGACCGACATGGCCAGCCTGAACCGGGCGATGGCGGCGCTTGGGACCTTCCTGCTGGCGACTTGGTTCATTACCTCGTCGGACTCCGGCACCCTGGTCATCACCACGATGCTGTCCATGGGCTCCGACAACCCGCCACAGCGTTTCCAGATTGTCTGGGGCCTGGGCGAGGGCGTGGTCGCGGCGGTGCTGCTGTTGGCGGGTGGATTGAAGGCGCTTCAAACCGCCTCCATCGCGGCGGCGTTGCCGGTCAGCGTGATTATGCTGATGATGACCTACGGCATCGTCAAATCCTTGAAGGAGGATCCCAGCGCGGTCGCGGAGGGTGATTCCATGCCTCCACCCGACGGCACCAGTCTCAGGCGTGAATTGAACGCCTAGAGTGTTTCAAGCAAAGGGCCGGCTCCGGCGATGGGGCCGGCCCATTTTTTTTGAAGGGTATTGAACTTGGTTGGGGCGCCACGGCCGCGCCCGCGACTTCACTCCTCCGCGCCACTCAATTCCCGTCGTCCCGGCGAAGGCCGGGGCTTGTGGCGAGGCTGGTCGCGGGTTGGGGAGATGCGCCAATCGCGGCGATCCGATGGTGTTGGGCAGAGGCGGCAAAAGCCCCGGCCTCCGCCGGGGCGACTAGCGAACGTGGCCTAGATTCATAGGCGCCTTAGACTTGCCTCGAAGAGAGTCTGCTGCTTCTCTCAAATCAACCCGCGCGCCGCCAAGTTGCGCATCAGGGCGCCTGTGCCGAAGGTCCAGGGCGGGATCTTCTCGGACAGGTTCACCTGGTTGACCAAGGCGCCGAGCCTGGGCGTGGCGATGCGGACCACGTCGCCGACCTTGTGGGTGAAGCCTTGTCCCGGCGCGTCGCGGTCATCGGTCGGGGAGAACAGGGTGCCCGTCATCAAAGCAAAGCCGTCGGGATATTGGTGATGCGCGCCAATCGTCTCGGCCACCAGGTCGGCGATGTCGCGGCTGATCTTGGACATCGAACTGCGCCCGCGCATGGTGAATTGGTCGAGGCCTTGGACCGTAAGCGACAACTCCGCCGCGCGGGCGTCGTCGATCGTATAGTGATCATCGAACAGCCTGATAAACGGGCCGACCGCCGCCGAGCCGTTATTATCCTTCGCCTTGCCCAGCAGAAGCGCGCTGCGCCCCTCGATATCGCGTAGATTGACGTCATTGCCGAGGGTGGCGCCGACGATCTCCCCGCGCGCGTTGACAACCAGCGTGATCTCCGGCTCCGGGTTGTTCCAGACCGACTTGGAATGCAGACCGACCTCGGCGCCGATGCCGACCGCCGACATGGGTTGCGCCTTGGTAAAAACTTCCGCGTCCGGGCCGATGCCGACCTCGAGATACTGCGACCACATGCCCTTGTCGATGAGCATGTCCTTCAATTGCATCGCCTCGTCGGAGCCGGGAACGATCTGACCTAGGTCCAGGCCGACCGCGACGCGGATCTCCTCGCGAATGCCGTCGGCGGCGGTAGGGTCGCCCTTTGCGCGCTCCTCGATCACCCGTTCCAGCATGCTCTCGGCGAAGGTCACGCCGCAGGCCTTGATCGCCTGCAGGTCCACCGGTGCTAGAAATTTAGGCTTTTCAGGATCATGGCCGTCATGGGCGGAATTCGCCAGGATCTCGGCGATGCCACCGATATCGGTCCCGCTGGCGCCCAGGACACGGTCCAGCGGCTCGGAATCGTTCATCAACTCCGAAACCGTGGCGATGGTGCCGGAGATATCGACCACTCGGTCGCCACGAAGTACGACCACCGCCGGTCCCGCCGCCTCTGGCAGCCAGGCCCGGCCGACCAGATTAGCCCGTTGCCAGTCCTCGGGGAGGCAATCCTGGATCGTCAGTTCAAGTGCCATTCATGCCTCCCGTTTCGGAGCGTCGCGATCAGTCGGCGACGCATTTCTGGGTCTGTTCGCCCAGGCCCTCGATGGTCAGGTGCATCTCGTCACCCGCCTTCAGGAAGACCGGCTCCGGCTTCACGCCGAGACCGACGCCCGGGGGCGTGCCGGTGGACACCACATCGCCCGGCTCCAGGGTGAAGAACTGCGAGAGATAGTGAACCAGGAACTTGACGCCGAAGATCATCGTCGAGGTGCTGCCGTTCTGATAGAGCTTGCCGTTCACCGCGCAGGTCATCTTAAGGTTCTGCGGGTCCGGCACCTCGTCCTTGGTGACCAGCCACGGGCCGGTGGGGCCGAAGGTGTCGCAGCTCTTGCCCTTGGTCCACTGACCCGACCGCTCGGCCTGAAAGGCGCGCTCTGACACGTCGTTGACGATGCAATAACCCGCGACATGATCCATGGCGTCGGCCTCGGAGACGTATTTGGCGGTCTTGCCGATCACGAAGCCGAGCTCGACCTCCCAGTCGGTCTTCACCGAGGTACGGGGGATGCGGACATCATCGTTCGGCCCGCAGATCGCCGAGTTCGCCTTCATGAAGATGATCGGCTCGGGCGGCGGGGTGGCGCCGGTCTCGGCCGCGTGGTCGGAGTAGTTGAGGCCGATGCAGATCATCTTGCCGATGCCGCCGACGCAGGCGCCGATACGCGGGTTGCCCCCGACCGCCGGCAGGCTCGCCGGATCCAGCGCCGCCAGCTTGGCGAGGCTGGCATCATCCACCGTCGAGGGATCAATGTCACCGACGACGCCCAAGAGATCCCGGATGGTGCCGCCACTGTCCAGCATCCCCGGCTTTTCTTGGCCCAAGGGCCCGTAACGCAACAGTTTCATGGCTTCATCCTTCTTTGGAACGTCAGTGTCTGGTTGGGCCTGGCACACCATTGAAAGCAGGCGCCCAGGTTCGTGTCGGCAGCATCGCGACGGCGCGCCGGAGTGTCAAGATGATGGCGATGAGACCGGCAAGCGGGTAGCCTGTTTCCAAGCGCCACAACCAACACCCATTGCAAGTCTGGAGCCCGCATGGCCCTGCCCAATACCAACCGCCAAATCCTCTTGCGACGCCGACCCGATCCCGATGTCACCGCCGGCTTGTTCGAGGCCATGGACGCGCCGATGCCGGCGATGGGGGATGGCCAGTTTCTGGTGCGCAATATCTGCCTTTCCGTCGACCCGGCCATGCGCGGTTGGATCGCCGAGGCGGCGAACTACTCCGACCCGGTGCCCTTGGACGGCGTGATGCGTAGCTTCGCGGTGGGCGAGATTGTGGCCTCGGACAATCCGGCTTACGCGGTCGGAGAGATCGTCGCTGGTTGGCTTGGCTGGCAACGGTATTCGGTTGCGGACGGCTCCGAAATCCAGCGCAAGGTTGATCCTGCCCAGGCACCCATCTCCACGGCGCTGGGGGTGCTCGGGATTACCGGGGCGACCGCGCATGTCGGCATGCTCGGCGTGTGCGGCCCAAGAGAGGGCGAGACCGTGCTGGTGACCACGGCGGCGGGATCGGTCGGCGCGGCGGCGGGGCAGATTGCCAAGATCAAGGGATGCCGGACCATCGGCGTCACCGGCTCGGACGAGAAAGCCAGGATCTGCACCGAGGAATTCGGCTATGACGCGGTCATCAACTATCGGTCATGCGAGGACCTCTCGGCGGCGATCGCCGAGGCGGCGCCTGATGGGATCGACTGTTGCTTCGATAATGTCGGTGGCGAGCAGCTCGACGCGGTGATGGAGCATATCAATGTCGGCGCGCGGATCGCGATCTGCGGCACCATCGGCATGCCGTCCTTTCCGATCCCCCTAGGACCCAGAATGAACCGGGCCTTGTTGGTGAAAAGGGCGCGCA
The DNA here is from genome assembly GCA_038118725.1 of Alphaproteobacteria bacterium. GTDB lineage: Bacteria > Pseudomonadota > Alphaproteobacteria > Thalassobaculales > Thalassobaculaceae > JADHLJ01. Next base: position 36,948 of record JAYOIK010000052.1, read on the forward strand.
TCGAGGGCTTTCTGGTTCTGGATCACTTCGACCGCTATGGCGAGATCATCGAGGAACTGACCGGCTGGTACCGCTCCGGGCTGCTCCGCGACCGCGAGGACGTGGCCGACGGATTGGAGGCCGCTCCGATGGCGCTGGAACGTCTTCTGAAGGGCGAGAATACCGGCAAGCAGATCGTTCGGCTTGGCTAGGACAACCACGTGCTGGCACCGGGTTATTTAAAGGATTTATCAAGAATTTCCTTGCGTTTTCGGTCGTAATCTTCCTTCGTTATGAGATTATTCTCCCACAGCGCTTTGAGGTTTCCGAGTTTCTTTTCGATGGAAGGGGCGCGTGATCCGTTTTGTGCCTTTGGCTGTTCAGTCTTTGCGACGTGAACCATTCTAGGTTCGGGGGCGGGGTCGCCTATTTGCTTCGTGCCGATTTGATCGACGACTCGCAAAAGATCAACCTCGGTCATACCTTCGTCTGGGTCTGAACAGTAATAACCTTTAACAACCGAGGTGCCCTCGGAAGTTTGTCCGTCCCCGCCGCCTTGCCCGGACTTTCCAACGAAAAGAATACAATCTCGAAGTCCATTTTTGGCAAGCACATAGCGAATCTAAAGAGGGTGAGTATGGCTTTTCTGTGATCCTACTATATTGGTATTGTTTTTCAGGAAGTTAAATTGTGAGGCAACATCTATCGGTGTGGAGATCGTGGAGAAAAAATAGTTTGGCGCAAGAATTGACATGAACACCATGCCTCTGGGGCCAGGTGATGTTTCAGCGTTTATTAAGTATCTTTTGCTAGAGTAATTTTCCGACCATCCGGTTCCAAGATATTTTATTACTTGTTTGTTTGCGAAGTATATTGGAGATTCGGTGGCGTTGATTTCCTTCCACCCCTGTGCATTGGTGGAAGTTGGGGCAGCTAAAAGAGCTATCCAAATGAAGAATACCCATCCGAGAGGCGTGCATCGAGCCTGGACACTTCGAAGAACGCCGATTTTGGATCCTTGCGGCATGATTTGACCGTGCCTGCGCGTTTGACCGTTGTGT
>JAYOIK010000053.1:0-37438 GCA_038118725.1 Alphaproteobacteria bacterium
ACTAGGCTCTTGTCAGGCCCTGCCTTTCGCCAGCGCGACGACCGGGGGTGAGACCGGCCTTTCGCCAGGGCGTCGGTGGAGCAGTGAGCGGTCGCGCGGTTACCTCGTCGGCCCTAGCTAAACAAACACATCACGCCATAGCACGACGCGCCGAACAGTTTGACCGTGATCAGCCAGCCGATGAAATCCAGCAAAACCGCGACCCCCAGGAGCGGCGCGGCGATGAAAAGCGCAAAGTAATAGGCCGCGCTGGCGGTGAAGCGCCGTCCCGGCACAACAATCCCGTGAATGCGGGGAAACTTGCGAAACTGTCGCAGCATGGTTCGTGCTCGATCTCTCGTCCAGATACCCGATCCCGGCGGTCAATCCGCCCCGCAGGCGTTAAAGATTTGAATTAGAGACGGAATCAAGCCAATCATCAAGCCAAGGCTTGCCCCGGGACAAACACATGGCTCGCGACGCGAAAACCTCCACATCCTCAAGAGATCGGCCCGGCGAGTTCGGCGGCGAGCGTGACGGTTTGCGGATCTATTGGAACGGCGCCACGGCCCGGCAATGGGATGCCTGGATTGAATCGATGCCGCGTTCGGTGATCGAGCAGAGCTGGGCCTATGGCGAGGCCTTTGTCGGCGTGACGCCTTATCTTCCCGTCCACGCGGTGGTGTATCGGGGCACCAATCCGGTCGCGATTGCGCAGATCCTGGAATGGCGGGTCGGCGGCGTGGTCCGAGTGGTGAAGATTGTCAGAGGCCCGCTTTTCCTGGAAGGCGCGAGCGAGAGTGAACGGGTTACGGCGCTATGGTTGATCCGGTCGCGCTATTCCCTCTCTCGACTGGACCTGCTGCTCTGGACCCCGGAACTGGAGGAAACCGACGAGGCCCACCAATTGCTTCGGAGCATGGGGCTACGTCGTCTGATTACCGGCTACAGCTCCATCTGGCTTGACCTTTCCCAGGACGAGGCCGCTCTACGCGCCGGACTGAAACAGAACTGGCGAAATCAGCTCGTCCGCTCCGAGACCGCCAATCTGCGGGTGCGGATGGGCCATGGCGGCGCGGCGCTGGAATGGCTTTTGACCCGGCACGAGGGTCATCGCCGCCGCAAGCGCCTGCGCGCGCCGGCCTCGCCCTTCGTGCTGGCGATCTCGCTCGCCCAACGGAACAAACAGGCGACCCTGGCCTTCACGGCCTTCTCGGGCAGCGAGCCGGTCGCGGCTATCCTGGTGTTCAGGCATGGCCAGAGCGCGACCTACTATATCGCCTGGACCGGCCCCGAGGGCCGAAGGCGGCACGCCAACAATCTGTTGCTTTGGCACGCGGTCAAGGAGTTGAAGAGCCGAGGCGTGCGGTGGTTCGACTTAGGCGGTGTCGACGGCCTGTCGATGCCCGGCGTATCCCGTTTCAAACTCGGAATGGGCGGCGCGCTCTACACGCTTGCCGGCACTTATCTTTAATGGACGATTAGTATCCCAGTTTCGGTCGCACCCTATTCCTGAGCGGCCTGCCGTCCCGCAGCCTGGCGAGATTGTCGAACACCAGATCCAAGGTCAGTGGAATATAGGACTGGTCGTCGTCCGACGACACATGCGGGGTAAGGATCAGGTTCGGGACCTCCCAAAGCGGTGATTCCGGCGGCAGGGGCTCGGGGTCATGCACATCGAGGATCGCGCCCGATAGTTGTCCGCCGGTCAGACGCTCGGCCAACGCCGCGTGGTCGATCACGGGGCCCCGGCCGAAATTGACCAAACCCGCGCCCCGCTTCATGGCGTCAAGCGCGGCGCCATCGATCATCCCCTCGGTTTCATCGGTAAGCGGCAGGGTAACGTGAACGAAGTCCGCCTCGGCGAGCACCGCGTGAAGCTGGTCCGGCCCAGCCATTCGGTCGACCCATCGTCGCCCTCGCCCACCTCGCCTGACACCGAGAACCCGCAAGCCGAGATCCTTGAACCGGCGCGCGGCGGCGGCGCCCATCTCTCCGACACCGATGATCGCCACCATCTTGCCGGCGATCGGCGTTGCGAACACCGGCTCCCAGCGCCGCAACCTCTGGTCGGTCACGTATTTCGGCAGGTTATTGTGTAGCATGAGAACCGCCATCGCCGCGGATTCCGCCGTCTTGGCCGCGTGAACACCGCGATTGTTGGTCAGGGTCACGCCGCGCGGCAGCCAGTCCAGCGGTCTCAGATGCTCGACGCCGGCGCCGATAATATGAATCCAGCGCAGATCGGGCGCCCGGCGAGCCAAGTCCTCGGTCGGCAACTCCCAGGTTACGAGCGCTTGCGCCGTCGCGATCGAGGCCTCGAAGTTGTCCAGGTCCCAGTCGATGAAACTCTCGACATGAGGAGCGATCCTGGGATGCCGCCGGCGCGCCTCTTCCAAACGTTCGGGCGTGATCCGAAACACCTCCTCGCCGGCGCGATTGTTCTTAATGTGCAGTCTTGGTTTGTCGACCGACATGATCTTTCTCCCGGATCGAGCAAGGTCGCGACGCGAACAACAACGCGCCAAATCCGCGAGAGCTTGCAACGTCAACGCCGTGAGGTCCTGTTCAATTTACAACCATTTTTCAGCAAACTATCCTTGAGACGCGGGCTTTATCACGACGCGACGAAAAAAATTCGCGTGGCCGGGATGTTTGATGGAGCGGTTCATGGCGGAGAAAATCGATTTCAGCACGGTGAACTTTCTCGTTGTCGACAAGAACCCGCTTTCCGCCGAACTGGTGTGGGATATTCTGGTCATGCTCGGCACGCAGATCATTCGAATCGCCCGAACCACCGACCGTGCCCTGCAATTTCTGCGCTCGGAGGATATTGACGTGATCATCACCGAATATCTGACCGAGCCCGAAAACGGCATCGAATTCGTCGACCGGTTGCGGAACGGCATTGATTCGCCGGATCGCCAGATTCCGATCATCATGCTGACGGCGAATTCCGAACCGGCGATCGTCGCCGCCGTGCGGGACGCGGGTGTGTCCGAGTTTCTGACCAAGCCCTTCAATGTCGAGGGCCTCTACCGCGGTCTGGTCTCGGTGATCGCCCGACCACGATCCTATGTGAACGCCGAAGACTATTTCGGCCCGGACCGGCGACGCCGTCAGGCACCCTATGATGGTCCGGACCGTCGTTCCGGTTCCTAGGCGCGTAGGTCCCGGTGGCTCGAAAAGCGCAGATAATACCTCCGCGAAGCGATCTCAAGCGCAAGGCGGTCAATCAAACCAAGGGTGTCGACCTCACCTTGCCGCCGCAACTCGTCGCCAAGCTCGAAGCTGTCGTCCATCGTTCACGTGACAAGTTCGTCGTTGATATCACCAAGCGCCTGACAACAATCCGCCAAGCCTGCGACTCCGTGGAGCAAAACGGCATGACAATGGCGGAGTTCACCCGGGAAGCCAGGGCCGAAAGCCTTGAGATCAAGGGCGCGGGCGGTACCATCGGCTATCAACTCATTAGCGAGATCGGCCATCTGATGGAGGTTTTCCTACGGGAGAAAACCGCGCTATCGGCGGTTCAGATGCAAGTCTTCCGGCTCGCCGTGGACGCTATATTCGTGGTGCTGGCGCAGAGGATAACCGGCGACGGAGCGACTCTCGAACAGCAGGTCGTCGAGTCTCTTTCGGTTGCCGTCCGGAAATATCGTTAGCACCGCTCCATTTTCCACGGCCCGCCCGATGACAGGCCGAGACGGACAGGCTAAGATGACGTTCTTCGCGCCGGAGGACAGGTAGGACAGACAATGGCGGAAATTGACCCCACCGATCGCAGGGCCCTGGGGATCCTGTCGGATACCGTGAACGAACAGCTCGGACCGTCGGATGTCGTCTCGCGCGAGGTCCGCCGGGCGTATACTTCCGGCAAGGCCATCGATCTTGATCGCGCCGGTTCGGTGTTCAACGACCTGCCGGGTTGGCAACGCAACATGATCGGCTTCGCCGCCAATGACCGTGCTCGCGACGTCGTCCGTCTACGGCTCGGATCAACCGGACGCGATTGGCGCGATTTGGAGCCGTCGACGCGAAGCCGGCCTCCATCCGGGACCCGCCTTTCGCCACCGCCCAGGTTCCTGCTGAACCGAGACGGTTGATCCAAGATCCGGCACGGCCCCGGCGATCCGCTCAATTCGACGATAATTGTAATAGATTCAGGCCTTAGCGGACGAGATGAATGCTTGTTCCGAACTGTTGATCATGTTTAGTTAAGCGATGGTCGGGCAAAATAGCGATTGATCCGCGAACCCAGATCCCGCGTACAGAATGACGCGATAAAAATAACGTGAGCGAGTTGGCCTCGGGGCCCGGTTCGAAGAGACGGTCGCCCGAACTGATTTCAACTCGCAAATGAAAGGATTCGCCGAATGCGAAGTCGGCAGCCCCAGCCGCAGGAATTCTCGGTCGTCGAGCATCTCGCCAAGGAATTCGCGCGGTTCTTGAACCGTGTCCAGAACGATCAAGTCGACATTCTCGGGTCATTCCTGATTGAAAACGAATGGGAACGTTATATTGCCGACGGCAAGGATGTCATTCAGTCGCTGGAGCTCGCGGGTTTCAAGATTGTCCCGAAAACCCCGACCGACAAGATGGTCAACGCCGCCGACAGCTCGCTGGGTTCCGGTCTCATGGGCCAGCGCGGCGCGGCCAACTACATTACCCAGGTTTTCGGCGTGATGCTGAACGAGTGGGTGGAAAGCCATAATCCCAATCTGATCCTCGACATTATCTCGATGGCCTTGGCGCGTGCCTCCAATCCGAAGGCGCGACGGGACTCGTCCATGTATGATTCGTCATTCCAACGGTTCCGCAAACACTCACAGGACATGCTGGCGAGCCTGCAGAAGAATGGTTGTGTCATCGCGCCAGACGAGCCGACCGGCGAGATGGTTGCGGCGGGCGTGGCGGAGACCGCTGAAATCCGTACCACAACCAGCCAGGACACTGGCGCCGATCCCGCGTATCTGGCTAAACTATACGAGAACATGGTCGCCGCCGTTCCCCAGTAGGGTCCGCGTAAGGGCGTTCCGTAAGCTAGTCTTTTTTCTTGAAAGCCGCCGCCAAGGTGGCGACCGCTTGGCGGTGCCGGGCGCTGCTACGCGGAGGTGGCGCCTGGTTTTGTCGGGTTGTCGACATGGTCTGCGCCAGGTTCGATCCGATATTCGAAAGCAGCGCCTTCGAATCTTCCTGGGCCGCCGCCCGTGGCTGTCGCGGCGCGCCGGTAGAGGCCGCGCGCTGAACCGCCAACGCGCAGAGGTTACCGAGAAAAGGCGCCACCAGCGCTTTCTTCAGATCCGGATCGGTTTCCGACCATACTCTCAGCAGCTGACCGGCCTCCCGACGGTTGCCGCCCGTGGCGCTTAACGCCTCGCGGGCCTTGAGCCTCACATAATCCTGGGACATGGCCACGACCTCGAGCAATGTGTCCGAATCCCCGGATATTAGCACAAATCGCGAGATCGTGCGTTTAACGCGACGCCAACCTTGTCGACGATACCCTTGCCGACGATGCTTGGCTTGCCTGCCCGCGCGGCTTACCCTCGCGTGAAGGGGGCCTCGATCGGGAGAAGATCATGAGACGTCCAATCCTACCACAAGCCTGGGCCGCATTCTCGGCGCCGCGTCTTCTGGCCGCCATCGGATTTGCGCTGTTGCTGACAGTTGTCCAGCCCGCTTCCCATTCCCAGGCTCAGCCTGATCCGCTGCAATCAGTGGTCACAATCACCAGCGCCGTCCCGGCCAACGCGCGCACCGCGCGGGTTCTCGGTACGCAACGCACCGGCAATGGTATCTTGATCGGCGATGACGGTCTCATTCTGACCATCGGCTACCTGATCATGGAAGCCAGCGAAATCCAGGTCATGAACAGTGACGGCAATCCGGTTCCGGCCTCGCACGTGGCCTATGATCATGCCACGGGGTTCGGGCTAATACGCGCCTCCGCCCCGCTTGGGGTGGAGCCGGCCAAGCTGGGCACCTCCGCCGATCTGGCGGAAGCCGATTACGTCGTCGCGGCCGCCAGCGGTGGCGAGGACAGCGCGACGATGGCCCTGGTGGTCAGCCGGCGTTCCTTCGCCGGTCCCTGGGAGTATTTTCTCGATAGCGCGATCTATACAACGCCGCCACTTCGATCCTTCCAAGGCGCGGCACTGTTTGGTCAGGATGGGAAGCTTCTCGGCGTCGGTTCCCTGATTATGCGGGATATCACCGATGGCGAGGGGGGACCTCCGGGCAATCTATTCGTGCCGATCGATCTATTGAAACCAATCTTCTCCGACCTTTTGACCTTCGGACATTCCACGGGCACGACCCGGCCATGGGTCGGCATTTATCCCGTCGAAGTGAACGGCCTGCTCATGGTCAATCGGGTCGCCACCGACGGCCCCGCCGAGACCGCCGGTATTCGAAAGGGTGATACGCTTCTTGGTGTCGCGGAAACGCCGGTCCGCGAGATGGATCGATTCTTCAAATTGATTTGGGCGCTTGGCGAGGTTGGTGTCGACGTGCCACTAAAGATCCTGAGGGACGGCGATGTCGTCGACATCACCGTCAAAAGTGGCGATCGGATGAAATGGCTTCGGATGAAACCGTCCTTCTAAACCCTCGACAATTCGACACGCGTACCGAAAGTAGAGTCATGGTCTCCTCCAAAACGAAATCAAGACCGACCCGACGCATGATGCATCTGGCCCAGTTCCTGGTGCATGGGCCGACCTATCACAGTCTCGCCATGTGGCGACATCCCAAGACCGCCGCCGCCGGCTATGATTGGAGCCGCCCAAAGCTCTACCAGCATATCGCCAGAGTGTGCCAGCGCGGCTTGTTCGACACCGTCTTCTTCGCTGATCTGAACTATATCGCCGACACTTATGGCGGCGACATGGGAGCGGCATTGCGCAACGCCACCCAGGCGCCGGAGCATGATCCGATCCCGCTTCTGTCCTTCATGGCGGCCGCCACCGAACGGATCGGCGTGGCATCGACCTTTTCGGTCAGCCACAGTCACCCGTTCTACGCCGCGCGGCTTTGGGCGACCCTGGACCACCTGACCGACGGGCGGGCCGGATGGAACGTGGTCACCTCGATCAACAGCAATCAAGCAGCCAATTTCGGCGAGGAACGTCAGCCGACCGATACCCGCTATGACCGAGCCCACGAATTCATGGAAGTGTGTCAAAAGCTCTGGCATTCCTGGGACGAGGACGCGGTGGTGATGGACCGCGAGAACGCGATCTTCGCGGATCCCGACAAGGTACGCCGGATTGAGCACGAGGGCCGGTTCTTCAAGTCCCGCGGCCCCCTCAACGTCACGCGCTCGCCGCAGAACGGGCCGGCCATCCTGCAAGCCGGCACCTCGCCCAAGGGCCAGGACTTCGCGGTGAAATACGCCGACGCGATATTCGCCATCCAACCGCGGGCGGTCGACGCCGCCGCTTATTTCCAGTCGATCAAGGGTCAGATGGACGACATCGGCCGGGATCCGGAAACCTGCAAGATCCTCTTCGGCATGCAGCCCTTCATCGGCGAGTCCGAGGCGCACGCCAAGGAACTCCAGGAACAGCACAACGCCTTGGTGCCGCTCGAGGGCGGCATGGCGATCCTGTCGGCGCATCTGGACTTCGATCTCTCAAAGCTTCCGCCGGACGCGATCATGGCTGAGCGCGACGAACCCGAACTCTATCGGATGCGCACCCGGTTCCGTAAACCCGACGGCACCCCAATGACCGTCGCCGAGGTCGCGGCGCGTCACGGGCAAAGCGTCAGCCTGCCGCAATTCGTCGGCACGCCGAAATCCATCGCCGATCAGATGCAGGCGTATTTCGAGGAAGTCGGCGGCGACGGCTTCATGTTGTCGGCCAGCCACTCACCGGGCGCGATCGAGGAGTTTGTCGATCTTGTGGTTCCGGAACTGCAACGCCGAGGTCTGTTCCGGACGGAATACAAGGGCAAGACCCAACGCGAGATCCTCACCCAGAAAGACTAAGACGGAACCCAGACCCGACATGATGACGGGCGGGATTCAAAAGACGTCGAGACGAGCCTCGCGACGGGATTCCTTCAGCCCGCTTGGAGTTTTGCGCTGAACCGTGATCTCGCCGCGGTAGACACCGGTTGGCCAGCTCGCGGATGACTTCTTGCCCACGGCCGAAAAAATCCTGATCTTATGCTTGGCCATGGTCTGTTCCTTTTCGGCGAGCAAGGCGCCGTCCGGGCCGAAAAAGCGTGTCTTGACCACGTCCTTGGGCCTCAAACCCGCTATCTCCGCCCAGAACACCAGGGCTTTGGAGGAAGCCGACAAGGATGTCGCGTCGAGTTTTCCGGCACGAACCTCGTCCACCTTCGGCACGTGGTCCGCGAAGCCGATATTGTAGGGGATCGCCGAAAGATAGCGCAGTTTGTCGAGCACTTCGCCTCGCCACAACGGCGCTACGCCGACATCGCATTCCTTTCCGCCGGACAGACCGACAAACGGATCAATGACCTTGCCGTCCTTTTCAACGGTAATGTGAAGATGGGGGAATTCGGTGAGGCCCGACAACCCGACCGCTCCGATACGGTCACCGGCGCGAACCAGATCGCCGGACTTAACCAGCACGCTCCCACGCTTCATATGGCAGTATTGCGTATGCCAGCCACCGCCATGGTCGATCCGCACGCCGTTGCCGCACTCCTTGCCCTTGATCGCGGCCCGCCCGATGACTCGCACGCTGATATCCTTCATGCCGTCACGCGAGCCCAACACCCGGCCCGACGCGGCGGCGCGGATCGGAACCATGTCGTTGATCCGGCCAAAATGCGACAGGGCGAAATCCGTGCCCTTGTGGGTATCGTAACTCATCTGGCCACAAGCGAAGTCGCGCCTCCCCTTGCCCGGGTCGAGATCGACGAAGTTAAACACCCAACAGTCGACGCCAGGCTCACAATCAATGGGTAGCGACAGTGGCAGCGGAGAGTTCTTAAATCGCCGCTCCGTCAGGTCATGCTCGATGATCGCCGGCACGCCGGCCTCGCGTCGGTTGAGCAGGGTAACTCTCGATGCCGCGCTTGGTTCTGAGGCAACCGCCTCGGATACAACCGCCCGCGACTCGTTGAACGGCAATAGGTCATACTCGAAGATCGCCCATACCGCCGCGCTCGCGACGATGATCACGGCAACGACATAGAAAAGCAGCAATCGCAGAAGCGGCAATTCAGGCTACCCCACTATTCCAACAGAGAGGGTTCAGCTCTCACCTTTGGAGCGTTTTAGCAGTTCATCGAGAACTTCCGCCAGCCCCTCTCGCCAGGGCCGTCTCGGCGGCGCGAATGCCGCGTCGATCTTGGCGCAGTCGAGAACCGAGTTCGCCGGCCTTCTAGCGGGGGTCGGATATTCGCTTGTCGGGATCGCTTCGACATGGGGTCTGCGTCCGAGGAACGGCTCGGCGGCATCGAATATGGCCTCCGCGAAACCATGCCACGTCGTGTGTTCCTTGGCTGTGTAGTGATAGGTGCCCCAAGCCGGCGGATTGTCCCGCTCGCCTTCCGCCGCCGAGATCGTCCGGGCGATGGACAGCGCGGCATCGGCGATATCACCGGCGAAGGTTGGCGCGCCGGTTTGGTCACACACCACCTTAAGCGTGTCGCGCTCGGCGCCGACCCTGAGCATCGTGCGCACGAAGTTACCGCCATGGCCCGCGTAGACCCACGAGGTTCGCATGATCACGTGCTGGTCGAGTACATCGCGAACCGCTTGCTCGCCGGCTTCCTTGGAAGCACCGTAGACGCCAATCGGCTTGACCGGGTCGCTCTCCAGATAAGCGCCGTCCTTGCCACCGTCGAAGACATAATCGGTGGAGATATGGATCAGGGCGATACCTAGTTGAGCACAGGCCTCGGCGAAGTGTCCCGGCGCGTCCCGATTCACCGCGAAGGCGGTATCACCGTCCTCTTCCGCCTTGTCCACGGCGGTATAGGCGGCGGCGTTGATCACCACGTCGGGTTGCGCGTCTTTGAGCACCGCGCGGATTGCGGTGGCGTCGGTGATATCGAGTTCGGCCCGGGTAAGGGCTGTCAGATTGACATTGTTCGCGGCGGCCCGGCGGATAAGTTCGGTCCCGACTTGGCCCGCGCCGCCGGTGGCGATAATCCGTGGTTTCCGCTCAGCCATTCGCCGCCGTCTTGGTGCCGAGACGCTGCCCGGTATAGCGGCCATCAAGGATCGGCTCCCACCAATCAGTGTTTTCGAGATACCAGGAGACCGTCGCCCGCAACCCCGTCGCGAAACTCTCCCGAGGTTGCCAACCGAGTTCCTCGGTTATCTTCGAGGCGTCGATGGCATACCGGAAGTCATGGCCCGGTCGGTCTTGAACATAGGTGACCTGTTCCTCGCGCTTGCCGCCATCCGGGCGCGGCGCCAACTCATCAAGTAGCGCGCAGACCTGACGCACGACATCGATATTGGCGATCTCCTCGTTGCCGCCGACATTGTAGCTTTCGCCGGGCCGGCCTTGCGAAAGAATGGCCCACAACGCGCGGGCATGGTCGTCCACGAAGAGCCAATCGCGTACATTCTCTCCCTTGCCGTAGACCGGCAAGGGTTCGCCCTTCAATCCCTTGATGATCATCAAGGGGATAAGCTTTTCGGGAAAATGATACGGCCCGTAGTTGTTGGAGCAATTGCTGAGAACCACCGGCAGGCCATAGGTTTCGTGCCAGGCGCGGACCAGATGATCGGACGAGGCCTTGCTGGCGGAATAGGGAGAACGCGGGTCGTACCGGGTTTCTTCGGTGAACGCCCCTTCCGAGCCAAGCGATCCGAAGACCTCGTCGGTCGAGATATGATGGAATCGAAACCTCGCCTTGCGGTCCTCGGAGAGCTCGCTCCAATAGCCGCGCGCGGCCTCGAGCATCGTATAGGTGCCGACGACATTGGTTTGGATAAAGTCGCCGGGGCCATCGATGGACCGATCGACATGGCTCTCCGCCGCCAGATGCATGATCGCGTCCGGAGCATGGCGCCGCAGTACCGCGTTGACCGCCTCGTGATCACAGATATCCACCTGCTCAAATGCATAGAGCGGTGAGTGGTCGATGGGCTTCAGCGAGGAAAGATTCGCGGCATAGGTCAGCTTGTCGACATTGACCACGGCACAGCCGATCTCACCAACAAGGAGACGGATAACTGCCGAGCCGATGAAACCGGCGCCGCCGGTAACCAGAACCTTGCGAGGTGAGTTCATGGGCGCGTTATCCGGGTTCATGAGTGAAATAGACTGGTGACTCCGCCAGCGTGGGAAACTCCGTGTCCTTTCCGGAAAGCGTCGGCTCGACGTCGTTTAGTGGCCAATCAATGGCAAGCGCCGGATCGTTCCAAATGATCCCCCGCTCGTGATCCCGGGAGTACGGCGCGGTCACCTTGTACTGAACCTCGGTATCCGGAGCGATCGTGCAGAACCCATGGGCGAACCCCTTAGGGACCAGAATTTGGTTCCAAGCCTCGGCGCTGATAACCCAGGACACCCAACGGCCGAATGATGGCGACCCCTGGCGGATATCAACCGCGACATCAAGAATAGCGCCACGGGTCACGCGCACCAACTTATCCTGCACGAAGGGCGGAATCTGAAAATGCAGGCCCCGCAGCGTGCCCACGACCGCCGAGAACGAGTGGTTATCCTGACAAAAGTCCAAGTTCAGACCACTGGCCTCGAAATCCGCCCTATTGTAGGTCTCGGAAAAGAAACCACGATGGTCGCCGAACTTGGCCGGCGAGATGATCTTGACGTCCCGAATCTCGGTTGCTTCGATATTCACCGGCGTTCGCTTCGATGGTCGTTGCGGTTGGCGGCTCTTATCATTTTCGGCGCCCGCCCGCAACATTACCCCAATCCCGCGCCGGCTTTCGAACTCACCGACGCGGCGGCGGTTTAGGTTCGACATTTCAAATGGTTATGTTATTGTCCTTGTATGCTTTGCGAGTTTGCGCATGTATTGCCGTTGCCGGACGCCGCGTCGCGCCGTCTGATCGGGACCGGCGAGGTCGCGATTGAAAGCGGTTTTGAGAGTCAACGGGTCTAGCTGGCCGAGGACGAATGAGCGCTAACACGGATCCGATTTCCGAACCGCCCAAGAGCGAGGTTATTCCGCTTCCCCATAAATCGGGAGTGGTGACACGAATCTCCTCATTGTTGCCGGAACCGCGAAACGAAGCCAAATCCTGCAGCGTCGTGATCGTGTCGTACAAAACCGGCCCGGTTCTTTTGGAATGTTTGAAATCGGTCCTGACCCAGCCGGACGTCAATCAGCTCATCCTGGTCGATAACGGCAACGCGCGGTCGATGGTGCGGGAGGTCAATGCGCTGGCCGACGAAGATCCACGGCTTGAGATTATTTCCGGGCACGGCAATGTGGGCTTTTCCAAGGGCTGCAACATCGGCGCGAGGCGCGCCCGGGGCCGTTATCTTCTGTTACTCAATCCCGACTCGGTCATTGAGGAGGGCGTACTGGGCGAGGCCTTGGACGTTTTTGACGAGTTTACATCGGCCTCGCTGATCACGGTTCGCCTGGAGAACCCGGACGGCAGCGAGCAACGTGGTGGTCGGCGCAATCTCATGACGCCGTGGACCTGCCTGGTCGAACAGTTTCGCCTCGACCGACTGGCGCCGAACCATCCGCATTTCAAGCGCCTGAACCTCAACGAAAATGAACCGCTCAGCGAGATCACCAAGGTTCAATGCATTTCCGGCGCCTTCATGTTGATGCCGAAATCCACCTTCGATGACCTCGGAGGGATGGACGAGGACTATTTTCTGCATGTGGAAGACGTCGATTTCTGCATGCGCATCGAGAAGCGCGGCGGCGAGATTCTTTACGTGCCTCACATTTCGATCATGCACCAACAAGGCACGAGCCGGGTCTATTCCGGTTTCGTCGAATGGCATAAATCGAACAGCTTCGCGAAATACTTCTTCAAGCATTTCCAACCGCAATATCCGAAACCGCTGTTGAACATTTTCGCGGCGGCAATTTATACGCGATTTGTCCTGCGTCTGATCCCAATGTCGCTACGCTGGATGTTCGAACTGGTGGTTCCACCTCGCCCGGTGCCGGTTCTCGCGCGCGCGCCGCGCAAGTCGATTGCCTCCCGCAAGGACCGCGCGGTCAGCTCTTCCTAGGTCCACCGCGCCGTCGGAATCCATCCAAGACACCCTCGAGCATCGCGCGAAAGCGCGCGCCCTTGCCGCATTTCCGCAGCGGCAATTGCACGAGATCCTTGCCGACCGATAGAACCTCGAACTGTATGAATTCGGGGAACCGGCACCCACCACTCAAAAACACGCGAACGCGGTTGCGATAGATCGTGTACCAGCGGTCCGGACTATGCTCTCGATAGCGGAACGTCTTTCCGAGGATCTTTGTCTCGCCGACCTTACCCAGATTGTGTGACAGGCGCGCGGCGCCAACCACGACGATCCGGTAGCCGGCGCGACGAACCCGAAACGAAAAGTCATAGTCGATATAATCGATGAAGAAGTCCTCGTTCATCGATCCGACCACGGGAATACAGGCTAGGGAGATCAGACATCCCGACGCCATCGCGAAGGCCGCGTTTTTCTCTACTTCTCCAGGTTCGACGACCCGTCGCCTCAATATTCCCCATGGGCCGCGGCTATAGACCGGCGCGGCGGGCAACCCACGCTCATCACCATGCATTGGAGCCAAGATCCCTATACCGCCGGGATCTGGATCCCGTTTCGCGGCACCCAAGAGTTCCGGGACCATGTCCGTGTCGGGGACACCATCTTGATCCATCAACAGAACCCATTTGAACCCGGCGTCCATGACGGCGGTGATGCCCTGGTTCTGCGCCGCCGCGAGGCCTCTATTGTTCGGGTTGAGAATAAGTTCGACCACGGCGCCGTCGCCCGACCCGTCGGTTCGGCATGACTGAACTCGATCCAGCCCAGGTTGCCTCGAACCGTTGTCGATGACCCAGATGCCCCCAACCCGAGGGCGCAGGGCGTCCATCAACGTGTTGAAGCGGTCGCCGGGGTTGTAGGTCACGACCACCGCCGCGACATTTTCCGTGCCTTCGACCCTCATCGCGTTGACCGTTCTCGATCATCATCGACCGGCAGGGCGCGCGCGTCCCGCGCCCGCAGTATCAGCTTTCCGACCGACCAGGTCATTAGCCGCGCCACGGCGAGAGCGCCGATCCGGCGGCGCGACTGAATGACACGACGCTCGTTCCAAACTTCGGACAGCGCGGCGCTTGCGTCCACCACCGCGCGCCAACGGCTTGCGAAATCCCCCGTCACCGGCCCGAGACAAAGCCGCGCGATCAACGTCACCGCCAAACTAGGGGCCAGCAGCGCCAGGAGCGGGCCGGGCATGCAGCGCACGAAGGTCCAAACACGATTACGCGTAACGTGATAGCGAATGAAATCCGAGCCGCCGCCAGCCGCGCTCGAGCCGACATGCTCCACTCGCGCGGCGGCCAGTTGCACACAGGTCTCGCCAGCGAGCCGCAAGCGAAACGCGAGGTCCACGTCTTCATAATAACAGAAGAACCGCTCGGCGAAGCCGCCCGCCCGTTCGAAAACATCGCGGCGATAGACGGCCGCCGCGGCACAAGGACCAAACACCTCGGCATCTCGATCCACCGTCTCCGCCGGATCTCCTTCACCGCCACGCCAGGCAAGCCCGAGAGGATGATAGTGATCTCCAGCGCCGTCCAGAAGTTCGGAATTCTCGGCCCTCAACTGGGTCGAGCCGAACATCGTCGCGCCGGGATAGTCGCGGATCGCGGCGCTGATCCCGGCGAGCCAATCAGGTCCGGCAAAGGCGTCAGGATTTAACAGGGCCAGCCAATCCGCCTTGGCCTCGCGGGCCGCGAGATTGTTGGCCGCCGCGAACCCGATATTCCCGTCCGGCGTGAGAACACGAACCTCGGGGTTCCGTTTCCGCGCGTCGTCGACCGCGCCATCGTTGGCGCCGTTATCGACGATCAGGATTTCGAAACTCCGGTGACTCTGTCGGTCGAGCGCGGACAGGCACCGCGCGAGCACGGGCGCGGACTTGTACGCCACGATGATGATGCTGAACTCGGGATCCGCTGAAGTCATGTCGCCCGCGTTGGTGGGAACGGTCACAGCATATCACAGAGCCGCCGATCAGGGGTATTCGCGCCTAGGCCAACAGTTTCAGAATATTGGCGGGCAAAGCGAAGGACGCAACATGCACCTCCGGCGTGTAATAGCGGGTTTCGAACCCAGCGTCTCTGAAGCGCTCCAATACCGTGCTCATGGACACCGCGCGGTGCGCCGCCTGATCCGTCGCCCAACCAAAGGCCATGTGACCGCCCTGATAGGTCGGGACCGGCGCGACATAGAACCAGACATCATCGAAATGTGGCGACAATCTTTGGTGACTGTTGGAGACTGCCTCGCCCTGAACGTAGGGCACGCCGTTTTGCGTCACCAGAATACCGCCCGGCGTCAGGCACCGCTTGCACCCCCGATAGAAACGCTCACTGAATAAGACTTCGCCCGGGCCCAGCGGGTCGGTCGAATCGATGATAATCACATCCCAACGCGCATCGGTTTCCTCGACAAACTTGGCGCCGTCCGCGATCACCAGATTGAGTCGGGGATTGTCGAAGGCGCCGGCGCTGATCGACGGCAAATGGTCGCGGCAAAGATCAACCACCGATGGGTCGATCTCGACCATGGTCACCTCGGAAATCCCGGGATGCTTCAGGGCCTCGCGGGCCATGCCGCCGTCACCGCCGCCGATGATCAGCACGCGCGAGACCGAGCCATGCGCCAGGATCGGCACGTGGCTCAGCATCTCGTGATAGATGAACTCATCGCTCTCGGTGGTCTGGACCACGCCGTCCAACGCCAATACCCGCCCGAAGATCCGGTTCTCGAAAATCACCAGATCCTGATGCTCGGTCTTCTCGCGAAACAGCACACGGTCCATGGAGAGCCGCTGGGACAAGCCCGGATGCAGCTGCTCCTCGAACCATTCGGTCACGCCACGACGCCGCGCTTGTGATCACCGACCTGAACCGAGCTCGGCTTGAAAGCCTGTTTCAGCACCGGAATCGCGTTATGTGGCTCGGCGTCACCGCACATGAAAACGTCAAGCGCGGCGTAATCCCGCTCCGGCCAGGTGTGAATGCTGATATGCGACTCCGCCAGCACCGCGACCCCCGACACACCGCCATTTGGCGTGAAGTGATGCAGGTGAATGTGAAGCAACGTCGCGCCGGCGGCGTCGACGGCGTCACGCAGGGTGCTCTCGATATGTTCGATCTCGTCTAGACGAGACGCGCCCCACAGATCGATGATCAGATGGGTTCCCGCGAACACCATGCCGTCCTTTTCGACGAAATGGTCGGCCTGCATGTCCTCGACCGGACGCGCCGGCAAGGGGACGATATTCGCGCTGTCCTGGTAGTGCGCGCTTTCCGCGGCGGACGCCTCGGCATGTTCGGAAATGGATCGGCTCGGCTGAGTGTCCGAGACTATCCCCAAATCAGTGAAAGCGACGGATTCCTTCATCACTCCCTCCCAACCAATGGATGTCCCAGCACCCCGTCGCATCCCGCTTGCCGTAACGTACCGATGGGCGGAATGGTCTGGCGTGACTTATGGTGTCGAGGGTCGTGACGCGCCAGCCCGTAGGATGTAGTTCCGCCGACGACCCCAGTGAAATTCGGTGTCTTCACCTCCCGAAAGAACGAAACGACCGAAACGGTAACCTCGTTTCGAGAGCACTGTCCGGCCGATGCGTTGGGCGCGCACTATCGTCGCGAGGTCCTTGGACGTCAAGGGATAATCACGAGAATTCGCGGTCAAATTTCAAAGTGGAAAACTCGCCGCTTTTAGCTTTCGGTAGCGCTGTTCAAACGCCGTGCTTGGCGCCGCGTCACACGCCGCCGATCGACTCCCGCCTCGGCCTGTCGCTCACGCAGCGCCAACAGAACCTCGCGTTTCTGGTCGTCGTCGTATCGCGACCAATGGGCGACCTCGCGTAGGGTGCGAAAACAACCCAGACAGAACTTGGTCTTGGCGTTGATCTGGCATACCCCGACACAGGGCGAGGTCAGTGGAAAGTCGGCGTCCATCGCGGGCCTCCAACGGCGTTGACAGGGCTATATCCGGCGACGACGCGGCGAGAGCAAGAAAAAACGGCGCGGTGAGATCACCAGCGCCGTTCAATCCTTGCCGTGTCGCCGCGACGATCACCCGAGATCAGGCGGCTTCGTTAACCTCGCCCTCATAACTCGCGACCAGCGCCGAGAAACGCTCCATCACTTGCGCGACCACCTCGAAACCAGAGCCGGACACCAGGTTGCCGGACACCACGACATCGTCGTCTTGCCAATCCGCGCCGGCCTCGACCATGGCGTCGCGGATCAGGGCGGAACCGGTTACGACGCGGCCCGACGCATCCTCGGAGGCAATCATCAGCTTGGCTCCGTCACCGATCAACGCGGTCGGCATGTCGGCCCGCAGGAAAGCCTTCAAGATGCGCTTGGCATGGGGGTCCTCGGCCATCTTCTCGACGCTACGAATGCCGCCGGGAACAATCAGGCCGTCATAGTCAATCGCCAGCGTGTCGGCGAGATCCGCGTCGACCGGGAAGAAATGACCCCAACCACCATCGTACCAACCGTTCACCAGGCCGTTGGCCCGCGATACGACGGTGACCTTGGCGCCGGCCTCGATCAAGCGCTTCTGCGGCTCGGTGAACTCAATCTCGTCAAATCCATTCGCGACCATCAAGGCGATCGTTCTTCCAATCAGCGGCTTGTCATCCATACTATTCTCCAATCTCGGGTTTCATCGGTCTCGCCGAACCCACTTGGTCACGCGCCGACCGGAAAAAACCCCGATCAAGGCGAGATCACCAAGAGGCGCCCCATGTACCGGACATTTCCAACGAACCTGGCGCGAAAGGACCCGGCCTTTTGAAGTCGGGGTCACTGGGCGCGCGGTCATTTCGAGGAATCCGGCCAACAGGCTCGGCAAATTCTTTGGGCGCGGAAAGCGAATTTGGTCAGTTACAATGACCTAACCCGTGACGACTTGAATTTCAAGCCCCAGACGAAAACAATTGAAAACAATCATGCAATTCCAAGCGCGACCCGTTGTCGCGCCGACGATGGAAACTATCTCACGGGAATGGAGCGGGTGAGGGGAATCGAACCCCCGTATTCAGCTTGGGAAGCTGATGTTCTACCATTGAACTACACCCGCGCCGATGACGCTTCGGTCGGGCGGACACTAGCGGCAAGCGCGAGGGTGGGCAAGATTGGATTTGCGCCGGCCACCGCCAACGCCACGGCTCGATTTCAAGAGAATCCGGGCCAGCGGCAATCTCCGGTCACGCGGTAACCAGAAGGCGTTCAACCGCGGAAGCCCGAAACTGGTATGATACTTGCTTGATCGATTTTGGCACGGACCAGAAATGAGAATGCGGGACAATGTCGATAACCACCAGCGCCGATAGCATCGATAGCGCCACGGAAGCTCCGGGCTCGACCCTGACCTCGGACGGCGGAACCTTGACGATTACCTCCGGGACACTTTCGTCAGGGAATCTGGCGGGTATCGAGGGTCGCGGATATACCAACATCACGGTGTCCTCCAATGCCGCTCATGTGCTGGATTTCGACGGCGCCTACGCGATCAGTAACTCCTCGACGGTATCAATCGTTTTCACGAGCACCGTGGGTGTAAGCGTGGACGGAGCCGGCCTGCTGGGTTCGGCGAACAAGCTATCGGTTATCGGCACCTCCACCAGCGATACCTTAAGCGGCAGTCCGGACGCCGACACCTTGTCGGGCGGAGAGGGCAATGACAGCCTGTTCGGCGGCTCCGGTATCGGTGCCGACAGTTTGTTCGCCGGCGGCGGCGAGGACATCGCGTACGGTAACCAGGGCGCTGATGCCATCAGCGGAGGGTCCGGCAACGATACCCTGTTCGGCGGCCAGGGCATGGATCTCCTCAACGGCGGCGACGACAACGACCTGCTCTACGCGGGCATCGGAAACGACACCCTGATCGGCGGCAACGGATTTGACACGTTGTACGGCGCCGAGGGCGATGATCTGCTGACCGGTGGTGACGGAAACGACATTATCTATGGAAATGCTGGCGCGGACACGTTGAGCGGCCAGAATGGCCAAGACTCGCTTTATGGCGGTGCGTCGAATGACTCCCTTTTCGGCGGCGCGGGAGAGGATGCGCTCTATGGAAACTTGGGGGACGACACGCTGGATGGAGGCGCGTCCACGGATACGCTTCTCGGCGGCAATGGCAACGACGTCTTGTCCGGCGGCGCCTTCGGCGACGTGATCTACGGCAATCAGGGGGCGGATACGATTTCCGGCGGGGACGATGGAGATCGCCTCTATGGTGGCGCCTCGACGGATCTGATTTCAGGTCAGGACGGCGCGGACATGTTGTTCGGCAACGCCGGCGCCGACACCCTGAGCGGTGGTTCGAACTCGGATACGCTGTTCGGCCATGACGGAGCCGATCTGATCTACGGCAATTTCGGCGCTGATACGCTCTCCGGTGGCGCTGGCGCGGACCTGCTCTATGGCGGCGGCGACAATGACCTAATCAGTGGCGGCGCGGGCAACGATACGATCTGGGGTAATCTTGGGAATGATGCCCTGTTAGGCGGGACCGGCACGGACCAGTTCAATCTGCGTGGGAACTTCGGAGCCGATACCATCGTGGATTTCAGCTCAAGCGAAGGCGATAGGATCGCGGTTGACTCTGGCGTGACCCTGTCCTTCACGGACGAGACCTCAAGCACGCGGGTGGATTTCAGTAGTGGCGGCTCCGTTGTCGTGGTTCACACGGATTTCACCTCCGCGAATGTCAGTAGCGGCGACTTCTTCGACTTCATCTGAGCATCCGACGCGTTCAAGGCGTCCCTCCCGGCACGCTCAACCGTAATCACCATGGCGTGATAGAGCCCGGATATCCTGTCCGATTTCCGCCTGTCTGGAAGGAGATACATCGGTTTACTATGGACATTGCGTCCCCCACCCTTACATAACGTGACACGCCGCCCAATGGGGATCGGCGGCACGACAAAAAGGCCTAATGGGAGGGGCGCGGGTGTATCACCAGATCACGAATTCCATCAAGGTGACGGTCAATCCCGTTTATCTTGAGGATCAATCTTCACCCTCCGAGGAACATTACGTGTGGGCCTATCAGGTAACGATCGAAAATCTCGGAGACGAGACGGTCCAATTGCGCAACCGGGCCTGGTCGATCACCGACGCGAGCGGGCATACCCAGGAAGTGCGGGGGCCCGGCGTGGTCGGCGAGCAACCGATCCTCGGCCCCGGCGATAGTTTCGAATACACCAGCGGTACGCCGCTAAAAACACCCTCCGGTCTGATGGTCGGCTCATACGAGATGGAAAGCGAGGCGGGCGCTCGGTTTAATGTCCCGGTCCCCGCCTTCTCGTTGGACAGCCCCCACCAACCGGTACGTCTGAACTGACAAGGTCGAGAGCGCCCCGTGCCATCGCGCGGCCCAGGCGACCCCAAGGCAGCGGTCTGGATTTGCCTAAGACGGCCCAGGCTGCGAAGATGAACGAGCGACTTATTACGCGAAGAGGAACAAATCATGGCGCCAGATGACCACGGCTCCGCCGAAAACAACGCGCGCGCCCGGTTCGAGGCGTTGACCGCCACGCGTCCCAGTCGGGACGACGCCGAGGCCGCGGTTCGTACCTTGATCCAGTGGATTGGCGACGACCCGGACCGCGAAGGTCTGGTCGACACGCCGAAACGCGTGGTCAAGGCCTATGAGGAATTGTTCGGCGGCTATTGGGAAGACCCGACGGCGATCCTGGAGCGGACTTTCGAGGAAACCGAGCAATACGAGGAGATGGTCCTGCTGCGCGATATCCGGCTGGAATCGTTCTGCGAGCACCATATTCTGCCAATAATCGGTAAGGTTCACATTGCCTATGTCCCGGATGGCCGGGTGGTCGGCGTGAGCAAGCTCGCGCGGGTTCTCGAGGTTTACGCGAAGCGCATGCAGATCCAGGAAAAGCTGACCGCGCAAGTCGCCAACACGATTAACGACGTGCTTCGCCCCAAGGGCGTGGCGGTGGTTATCGAGGCGGCGCATGAGTGCATGACAACGCGCGGGGTTCACAAGCCCGGCGTGACGATGGTCACCAAGACGTTGCTCGGCTGTTTTCGCGACGATCCCGATGCGCGCAGGGATTTCATGAGCTTCATCGGCAATCCCGGCTGATTCTCGGCCCATCACGATTTCGGCGCAATTGGGACCGCGTCGGCGCCAAGACCTCCGATCGGGTGGACTTGAACGGCGTTTTATCCAATGATCACAAAGTTTTGAACGGCACGGATCGGAGCCACCTTGGTCGCGATCGGCCCAGTCCTCTTTATCATCGGTTTGCTCATGTCGTTGCTCGCGGTGGCCATGGGCTTGCCGGCGATCGCCGACTTGGCGACCGGAAACCCCGACTGGCAGGTTTTCGCGGGTTCCGCCGCCGTGTCGCTTTTCGTCGGCGTCGGGCTGATGCTGACGACTCGAACCGGCATGCATACCCATCTCAATTTGCGACAGGCCTTTTTGCTGACCACCATGAGTTGGGTCGCGGTCGCCATGGTGGGCGCCCTGCCCTTTGCCTTCTCCGAACTGAACCTCAGTGTTTCGGATGCGTTTTTCGAGTCCATGTCGGGTATCACGACCACCGGTTCGACGGTGATCGTCGGGCTGGATTTCGCGCCACCGGGCATTCTGTTATGGCGGGCTTTGCTGCAATGGCTCGGCGGGGTGGGCATCATTGTCATGGCGCTGGCAATGTTGCCGATGCTCAGCGTTGGCGGCATGCAGCTGTTCCAAACCGAGGCCGGCGATACCCCGGACAAGGTTCTGCCGAGGGCGGCCCAGTTGGCCGGCGGCATATTCGCCATTTATCTTCTGTTGACCGGTATCTGCGCGCTGGCGCTCTGGATGGCGGGCATGCCGGGTTTCGACGCGGTCGCCCACGCCATGACAACCATCGCCACCGGCGGCTATTCAACCAAGGACGGCTCGATCGGGCACTTTTTAAACCCCACGGTCGAATGGATCATCGTCGTCGGCATGATCGTCGGCTCGCTGCCTTTCGTTTACTACCTGAGGGTAGTGCGCGGAGATCTGCGCCCGATCCTGCGGGATAGCCAGGTCCGATGGTTCCTCATGGTCGTGCTGCTTTCGGTCGCCAGCGTAACGTCCTGGATATGGTTGAAGCAGGACTTTGATCCCGAGAGCGCGATCCGCCTTGGCGCCTTTAATGTCATATCGGTATTGACCGGAACGGGTTACGCGACCTCTAATTTCGCGGTTTGGGGCGGCTTCCCGGTCATGCTGATGCTATGTCTCATGTTCGTCGGTGGCTGCGCCGGTTCAACGACCTGCGGCATCAAGATCTTCCGGTTTCAAGTCCTCTACGCGACCGCCAAGGCCCAGCTACAGCGCCTGCTGTTGCCGCACGGGGTTTTCATGCCGCACTACAACAAGGCGCCGATACCCGACAGCGTGTCCGACGCGGTCATGGGCTTCTTCTTTTTATATATCATCTGTTTCGGAGCGCTGTCCGCCGGCTTGGCGGCCCTGGGTTTGGATTTCACCACGGCGATTTCCGGCGCCGCCACCGCGATCAGCAATGTAGGTCCCGGCCTGGGCGAGATCATCGGCCCGAACGGCAACTTCAAAAGCCTTCCGGAAGCAGCAAAATGGCTTCTCTCGGCGGGCATGTTGCTTGGCCGGCTAGAGCTGTTTACCGTGTTGATCTTGTTCTCGCCGGCCTTCTGGACGCGGTGACGTCCAATCCACAGAATTCTTGCGGTTCCGCTGTTCCCTTGCCTGGAGTTTTAAAGATATGACCGATGCCCTGACCAGCTCAATCGAATGGCTGGACCGACTGGTCGCTTTCGACACGACGTCCCGGTTGAGCAATCTCGAGCTTATCGATGATGTTCAGAAATATCTCGACGGCCTAGGTGTTCCGACACGACTGACCCGGAACGAGGAAGGCACCAAGGCCAATCTCTGGGCGACCATCGGCCCCGAGGATCGGGGCGGCGTGGTGCTTTCCGGCCATACGGACGTGGTCCCGGTCGACGGTCAGGATTGGAGCCGCGACCCCTTCAAAATGCATGAGGCGGACGGCAAGCTCTACGCCCGCGGCACCTCGGACATGAAGGGTTTTTGCGCGATCGCCCTGGCGCTAGCGCCCGAGATGAAGCGTCGGAATCTTAAGACCCCGATCCATTTCGCGTTTTCCTATGACGAGGAAGTCGGCTGTCTCGGCGTGCGCGGGCTGATCAAGGATGTCGTGGAGAACCTGCCGCTTCCCCGGGCCGTCGTGGTTGGTGAGCCGACCTCGATGAAGATCATCGGCGGCAACAAGGGCGGCCGGTCCTTCCGTACCACCGTGCGCGGCGTGCCCGGCCATTCCAGCGAGCCGCATCGCGGCGCCAATTCGATCATGGCGGCGGCCCGGATCATCAGCTTTATCGAGGATCTTCAGCAAGAAGTGGCGGATAACGCCGATCCCGAATGTCCGTTTGACCCGCCCTATACGACCTTTGATCTCGGCGTGATCGAGGGCGGAACCGCGAACAACATCATTCCGGAATTCACCCATTTCAACTGGGGTTATCGCGGCCTTCCGAACGAGGTTCCCGACGCCCTGGAGAACCGCGTCCGCGCCTTCATCACCGAAACCATTGAGCCCAAGCTGAAAGCCGTCGCCGGTCACGCGGGCGTTAAGACAGAACTCAGAAACGTCACCCCGCCGCTGATGCCGGACACCGAATCCGCGGCCGAACAGCTCATCCGGCATCTGACCGGGCTGAACGAGTCCGGCACCGTGGCGTTCGGCACCGAGGCCGGACTGTTTCAGCAGGCTGGCATCCCGGGCGTCATCTTCGGCCCCGGCTCGATCCAGCAGGCCCATCAGCCCGACGAGTTCATCGAGATCAGTCAGATGGCCGAGTGCGTGACCTTTGTCGGCAAGCTGATCGATTGGGCGGAAACCGGCGCGTGATCAACGGCCACGCACCTGGTTGCCAGCCCTCGCGGTGCTCTCTATCCTGCGGCCACGGAGTAGATGTCCTTCACATCGCCGGGCAGTGACATCTCGGCCCAGGTTTCCCCGCCATCGGTGGTGCCGAAGATCTCGCCATTGTAGCGGGCGCCGATATAGACCTGATTTGGATCGGAGTTATGCAAGCCGATCGACATGATCGTGCCGTGCACTTGCACCTTGTCGAAGCGGCTCCAAGTCTCGCCGTTGTCGGTGCTCCTGTAGACACCACCATCATGGCTCGCCGCCGCCACCGACAGGGCCGAGTAGAGTGTGTTCGGGTCATGCGGGGAGGCCTTGACGTCACGGCCATAGGTGGTCGGCGAGAACCGCTTGAGTTCCATGTCCTCCCAGGTCTTGCCGCCGTTTCGCGTGCGGAACAATCCCATTCGGCACGCGATAATCGGAGAGTCCGGGTCGCCTTCGCTGATGGTGATCGCGTGACCGTCCAGCATCCCCTCGGCATTGGTTTCCTTCTGGACAATCTGGCTGCGCAGATGCGGAAGATCCGACAAGCGGATCAGATCGTCGGTCAGATCCTCCCAGCTTTCGCCGCCATCGGTGGTCCGCATGGCACCCGCGATCTCCAGCGCGGCATAGATCTCGTTCGGATTGCTAGGCCGCTGGGCCAAGCGCATGACACGGGGTTCGAACGGGCCCTTGCAACGCTCGGGAATGCCCGGATTCGGCAGCTTGCGCCAACTCTCGCCACGATCATCGGAGCGATAGACATTGATCGGCGAGGCACCGGCATACATGCGGTCGGGATTGTCACTGGAAACCAGGAAGCTCCAGATCTGCATGCCGCCGTCGGGGAAGGCGGCGCGGGTGAAGGTAGCGCCGTGATCCTTGCTGCGGAACACTCCATCCGAGGTGCCGGCGAAAACGATGCTCGAATCCTTGGGGTGAACGAAGACCGAATAGGTTTCGAGATCGCCGAAGACATGAGTCCACTCGCCACCCTCCGTCGACCGACGGAACACGCCAACCTTTCCGGTATCCTCGCGCCGGCCAACATATCCGGCGAGGCCGGCAAAAACATAAGACTCGGACATTGGTCCTCCAGAGATGATTACCGACGCGGCATCAACCCGCCGGCATGATGAACGTCAGGAATTCTTGTATTTCTCGGGCACGTCCACGCCAAGGAAACGGGCGGCGTTCAGGCCCAGGATCTTGGCTCGTTGCTCGTCGTTCAGCATCGGCATGGTACGCTCGATCGCCTCGGCGGAATGCGGCCAGGTGCCCTCGTGATGCGGGTAGTCATTGGCCCACATGAAGTGATCATCCAAGCCATAACGCTCGGCCAGATGCAGGCCGGCGGGGTCTTCCTGGAAGGTCGAGAAGCCATGCGCGCGGTAATAGTCGCTCGGAAGGCCCTGAAGTTTCGGGCGCACCCACATATGGTGCTTGCGATAGGCCTCGTCCATGGCGTCGAGTAGCCAGGGCACCCAACCGATACCCGCCTCGACCGTGGCGAAGCGCAGTCCCTTGAAGCGCTCCAGCACGCCGGAGGCACAGAGATTGGCCACCGGCTCGATGGTCGGCGAGAGCGAGTGGCTGACATAGTTGATCACCGCCCCGCCATTGCCGCGCGCCGCGCGTGGATCGCGCCCCGTCGAGACATGGAAGGTGAACGGCAGGTCGGCTTCCTCGATCAGCGCCCACATCGGGTCGAAATGCGGCAGGTTGTAGTTCACATGGTCGACGTCGTGACCGCCCCAGATCGGCTTGCAGGGCAGGCTCAGCACCCGGAAACCCATCTTGGCGACCCGCTCGATCTCGGCCATCGCGCTATCGAGATCCCCGGTCGCGATCGAGGCCACCGGAACCATGCTTTCCTTGTAGGGCCCGAACTGCTCCCACGCCCAATCGTTCCATACTGCGCATTGGGCATTGGCGAATACCGGATCGGGAGTGGCCCACATGGCCAGACCCTTGTTCGGGAAGATGATTTCGACATCGATCCCGTCGCGGGTGTTGTCGCGCAAGCGGTCCTCCGGGTCGGCGCCGGCCTTGGAGCGTACCCAGTCCTCGCCCTCGAAGCTCATCACCCGGACGCGATCGGGGCGATAGCCCTCGCAATAGCGCCATTGGACGCCCTTCTCGTCGGTGATGATCCGCGGCACCCGTTCCTTGTATTTGGGATCGATCCGCTTTTCCCAGAGATCCGGCGGCTCGTTGGCGTGGCAGTCGGTGGAGACCATGAAATACTTGTTCGCGTCGCCGGCGCGCGGCGTGCGGGTCCAGCCCTCGTGGCCGGGGGTTTCCAGGCGCCAGAGATTGGGCTCGTTGATCGGGACGTCGGCGAGATCGTTCATGATACTGCCTCCTCGCTTTTGCGGTTCGCGGATTCAGGCACGCCGCCATTGCACGAGAGTATATGGCGGATCGGCGTCATCATGGGACTCGAAAACCGCCTCGACATCGGCGCCGATTGGAACATCTTGCATGGGATCGCCGAGCAAGTTGCCGATCATGCGGATGTTGTCGGCGCCGGGCAATTCCACCAGCACGACGATATAGGGTCCGAGGTCCTTCAAGGCGGGATGCACCGGGTGCCAGACCCGTTCCCAACTGTAGATCCGTCCCTTGCCCTCGACCGCGCGCCAGTCAAGATCGAAGGAATGACACTGGTGACAGATCCATTCCGGACCCCAGACCCAGGTTTGACAGTCCCGACAACGCTGAACCATGAGTTCGCCGCGCCGGGTGCCCTCCCAATAGGGCGCGGAGAGTCCGTCGCTTTCGGGCGCCGGGGCGGGCAGGCCTTTCGGCAGATAGCTGCTCATAGGGTCGCCTCCGATCCGAGGATGAGACTGGAAACCGGCGTGACCATCGGGCCTGCAATGACCATGGAGACATCGACCGAGGGTACCTGACGGGTCGAGTCGCCGCGCAGTTGCCGCACCGCCTCGATCTGAAGCTCCAAGCCGTGCATATAGCATTCCGCGAGATTGCCACCACTGGTGTTGAGCGGCAGCTTGCCGTCCGGAGCCATGAGGTTTTCCGGCACCAGGAATTCATTGGATTCCTCGGGTTTGAAAAAGCCATGCTCGACTAGGCTCATCAATACCCCACCGGTGAAGTTCTCATAACTCTGCAGCACATCCACGTCGCCGGGCTTGACCTCGGCCATGTCATAGAGATGCGGCGCCACGCTGGCGAAACTCGAACTAGCGTAGTTCGGCGCGTTATGGCTCGGCGCGGCGCAACGGTTATCGGAGCCCGCCGCCACCCCCAGCAGATAGCTCGGCTTGTGCGGCAAATCGCGAGCCCGATACGACGGCACCACGATCAAGGCGGCGGCGCCGTCATTCTCCATGCAGCAATCGAACAACCGCCACGGCTCCACGATCCAGCGGGAGTTATCGTAAGTTTCCGCGTCCAGAGGCCGGCCGTGCATCACCGCGCGCGGGTTGAACTGCGCATGATGATAAGAAGCCAGCGAGATCGCCCGGAGCGCTTCCTGACGCACGCCGTGATCCTTTATGAAGCGCATACACTTCATGGCATAGCGCTGACCGGGTGACATCAACCCGTAGGGTGCCTGCATCGCCATGTCGCCGGTGATCGTCGCCGTGGTCGGGCCTTGGCCGAACCGCGCGAATTGTCCTTGGGCGAGGGCACGGAAAACCACCACGCAATCGGCCATGCCGGTGGCCACCGCCGCCGCCGCGTTGCCGACCGCCGCCGCTCCGCCGCCACCGCCGCCACCCCATTGCATATTGGAGAAGCGCAACTCCTTGGTCCCCAACGCGGCGGCGATCCGCGAGGGATCGCTCCGGTCATTGCTGTAGGAGGCGAAACCGTCGATATCTCGAGGGTCGATCCCGGCATCCCTGGCGGCGTTGAGGATCGCCGTCAAAGCGAGCTTGAACTCGGAATCCGGCGCCTGACCGTGCTTGTAATACGTGGTCTCGCCGATCCCGGCGATCGCGACGCTGCCTCGCAAACTGCGTTTCGCCATGTTTTTCCCCAAAGCGCCCATAGGCCGTGATTTTCCGCCCGGCTTCCCCGGGAGGTCAAATGGTTCCGGGTTTCATCACATGGGGGGACGAACGGTGGCGGGCGCGACTGGACGCCTGGACCCGGGCGCGGTCACAATGGATAGGTCGAAAGACCGGAGGAGGCGCGTCATGAGCATCACGATCGAACCCATCACCGAGCATTTCGCCGCCCGTATCAGCGGCGTCGATCTGGTGAACGGCCTGAATGACGCCCTATTCGGGACGATCCGCCAGGCATTCGAGGAACACGGGATCCTGGTGTTTAATGACCAGCCGATGACCGATGACGAGCAGATCGCGTTTTCCGAACGCTTCGGCCCGCTGGAACGCACTATCAGCGCCAGCCCGACCGGCGGAACGCCATTCGCGAGACAGTCCAATATCGACATTAAGTCAGGCGGGATCATCGACAAGAGCGACCGGCGCATGGACTATCAGCGCGGCAACTATCTCTGGCACGCCGACAGCACTTTCAAGGAAACCCCGTCCCTCTGCTCTATTCTAAGCGCACGCGAAGTCCCTCCGGTTGGCGGCGCGACCGAGTTTGTCTCGACCCGCGCCGCTTACGACGCCCTACCATCCGAGCGACAGGTGGAGTTGGACGATTTGGTGGTCGAGCATGATCTCCTGCATTCCCGGCGCGAGATCGGTTTTCACTTCACCGACGAGGAAGCGGCCCAGACCCCCCCGGTGCGCCACCCCCTGGTGCAGGTCAATCCGGCCACGGGACACAAGTCGATGATGATCGGTGCCCATGCCTCGCACATCGTCGGTTGGCCTGTGGAAACCGGTCGGGCATTGCTCGCCGAGTTGCTGGAGCGGGCGACCCGGCCCGAGGCCATTTACCGCCACGAATGGCGCACCGGCGATTTGATCATCTGGGACAACCGCGCCGCCCTGCACCGCGCCACGCCCTACGACACCACCAAGCACCGCCGCCTGATGCAGCGCACGACAATCTCCAACCCAAACGCACCCAGGGCTTAGGTCGACGAAACCTCTATCGTCGCGAACCAACACATCTCGTCATTCCGCCGCC
Source organism: Alphaproteobacteria bacterium (assembly GCA_038118725.1). Lineage (GTDB taxonomy): Bacteria > Pseudomonadota > Alphaproteobacteria > Thalassobaculales > Thalassobaculaceae > JADHLJ01. Next base: position 29,167 of record JAYOIK010000053.1, read on the forward strand.
ACGTCTACACTCCGTGATAGCCGCGATACCACTCGACGAAGCGGGGAATGCCCTCTTCAATGGAGGTCGTGGGCGCAAAGCCGAGATCCTTGGTGGTGGCCTCTATGTCGGCGTAGGTCTCCAGCACGTCGCCGGGTTGAAGCGGGCGGAAGTCGATCACCGCCTTCTTGCCGCAAGCCCGCTCTATCACGCCGACATAGTCCATCAGCGGCACCGGCCGGTTGTTGCCTAGATTATAGACCCGGTGCGGGGCGCCCGCCTCACCCGTCTCTGGCGGGGTATCCAGCGCCGCGACCACGCCGGTGACGATATCATCCACATAGGTGAAATCGCGGCTCATCTCGCCGTTGTTGAACACCTGGATGGTCTCGCCGTTCATGATCTTGCTGGTGAAGATATAGGGAGACATGTCCGGGCGTCCCCAAGGGCCGTAGACCGTGAAGAAGCGCAGCCCGATCGAGGGAATCGCATAGAGATGGGCGTAACTTTGCGCCATCACCTCACCCGCCTTCTTGGTCGCGCCGTAGAAAGACATGGGTTGGTCGGTGCGCTGATCGATCGAGAACGGCATCTCTCGGTTGGCGCCGTAAACCGAGGAGGAGCTGGCGTAGACGAAACTCCGACAGCCGGCCTCGCGGCCCGTCATCGCCCGGCACGCCTCCATGAGAACCAGCTGGCCGGTCAGGTTCGATGACAGATAGTCGAAAGGCTCCTCCAGCGAGTATCGCACGCCCGCCTGGGCGCCGAGATGCACGACCCGGTCGATGTCCGGGTTGCGGGCGACCAGATCCAGCACCGCGTCCCGGTCGGAAAAATCCATCTTCTCGAAGCTGAAGGCGTTTGACCCCTCCAGGGTGGCGAGCCGCGCGTGTTTCAGCGCCGGGTCATAATAGCTGTTCAGCACGTCAATCCCGATCACCCGCTCGCCCCGGTCGAGCAAGCGGCGCGCGGTATGCATGCCGATAAATCCGGCAACCCCGGTCAACAGAATGGACATGGATCACTCCTGGCGGGTCGATGCGCCGGTTATGCCGGATCGCGCCGGTTTGGCCAAGAGATTGGTTGGGTGGGTGACGGTAGCGCCGCGCCGGAGAAAGATTTCTCCACCTGGATAAATCGCGACAGGGATTTACGCTTCCGCGGTCGTTTCTCGGATCAAGCTTGCGTTTTCGGTCTGAAACACATCGCTCCGATTGTCCCACCCGGCCCTTCGGCGTACCCTGGAGTCACGCGAAAATCACCACGCGCGATTGTTCGGGCACGGAGATCCAACGATGACCCTCGCCGCCGTCTCGCTTGACGACAAGTATTCCCTTGAACAGGGCCGGGTCTATCTCACCGGCGTGCAGGCCCTGGTTCGACTGCCGATGCTGCAACGCCAGCGTGATGTGAAGGCGGGTCTCAACACCGGTGGCTTCATCTCCGGTTATCGCGGCTCGCCGGTCGGCGGCTACGACCAGCAGCTTTGGCGGGCGCGGCACTTTCTCAAGAACAATCACATCCATTTTCAACCCGGCGTGAACGAGGATCTCGCGGCCACCGCGATCTGGGGAAGCCAGCAGAGCAACCTGTTCCCGGACGGCAAGTATGACGGCGTCTTCGCCTATTGGTACGGCAAGGGGCCGGGGGTCGATCGCTGCGGCGACGTGTTCAAGCATGGCAACATGGCGGGGCCGGCCAAGCATGGCGGCGTGTTGCTGATCGCCGGCGATGATCATGCCGCCAAATCCTCGACCGTGCCGCATCAGAGCGAATTCGCTTTCGTTGACGCCAATATCCCGGTGCTGAACCCCGCCGGCATTCAGGAGATCCTGGACTACGGCATCCTCGGCATAGAGATGTCGCGTTTTTCCGGCTGTTGGGTCGCTTTCAAGACCACCGCCGAGAATATGGACAGCTCGGCCTCCATTGATATCGATCCCGAGCGCGTCAAGGTTACCCTGCCGGATATCGAGATGCCCGAGGGCGGCTTGAACATCCGCTGGCCCGACGACTGGATGGAGCAGGAGCGCCGCCTGCATCGCTATAAGATCTACGCGGCCCGCGCCTTCGCCAAGGCCAACAAGCTCGACCGGATCGTCATCGACGCGCCGGAGCCGAAACTCGGCATCGTGACCACCGGCAAGTCCTATCTCGACGTGCGCCAGGCGATGGACGATCTCGGCATCACCGAGGAGATGGCCGCCGCCATCGGGATACGCCTCTACAAGGTCGGCATGCCCTGGCCGCTGGAGCCCGACGGGGCCCGCGCCTTCGCCGACGGGGTCGAGGAAATCCTGGTCATCGAGGAAAAGCGCGCGCTGATCGAAAACCAACTGAAGGAACAACTTTATCAGGCGGACATTCCCAACCGGCCCCGCGTGGTCGGCAAGTTCGACGAGAATGGCGAGTGGGTGCTGCCCTCCGCCGGAGAGCTCAATCCCGGTCTGATCGCCCGGGTGATCGCCGCCCGGCTGGCGCGCTTTCACACCAGCGCCGCGATCGAGGATCGCCTGAAGTTCCTCGCCGCCAAGGAAGCCCAACTGGTCAAACAGAAAACCGATTTCGCACGCACCCCGTATTTCTGCTCCGGCTGTCCGCACAACACCTCGACCCGGGTGCCCGAGGGGAGCCGCGCCACCGCCGGCATCGGCTGTCATTTCATGTCGGTGTGGATGGACCGCAACACCTCGACCTATACCCATATGGGAGCCGAGGGCACGCCCTGGATCGGCCAGGCGCCGTTCACGGACACCAAGCATGTCTTCGCCAATCTCGGCGACGGCACCTACACCCATTCCGGTCTGCTGGCGATCCGAGCGGCGGGCGCGGCGGGCGTCAACATCACCTATAAGATCCTCTACAACGACGCGGTGGCGATGACCGGCGGCCAGCCCGCCGACGGCGGTTTCACCGTGCCGCAGATCGCCGCTCAGGTCGCCGCCGAGGGCGCGAACGAAGTGCGTATCGTCACCGACGAGCCCGACAAATATCCGATCGGGACGAAATGGCCCGACGGCACCCTGATCCATCACCGCGACGAGCTTGACGCGGTGCAGAAGGAGCTTCGCGAGGTCGAGGGACTGACCGTGCTGATCTATGATCAGACCTGTGCCGCCGAAAAACGCCGCCGCCGCAAGCGTGGCACCATGATCGACCCGCCCAAGCGGATCTTCATCAACGAGTTGGTCTGCGAGGGTTGCGGCGATTGCGGCGTCGCCTCGAACTGTGTCTCGGTCGCGCCGGTCGAGACCGAATACGGGCGCAAGCGGATGATCGACCAGTCCGCCTGCAACAAGGATTATTCCTGCACCAAGGGCTTCTGCCCCAGCTTCGTCAACGTGATCGGCGGCAAGGTCCGCAAATCAAAGGCGGTCGGTGGCGCCGGCGCGCCTGACCTGTTCGAGGTACTGCCCGCCCCGGCTCAACCCAAGCTGGACGAGCCCTATGGCGTCATGGTGACCGGCATCGGCGGCACCGGCGTGGTGACCATCGGGGCGCTAATGGGCATGGCAGCGCATATCGAGGGCAAGGGCGTCTCGGTACTCGACATGACCGGCCTCGCGCAGAAGGGCGGCGCGGTGATCAGCCATATCCGCATCGCCAAGAGCCCCGAGGACCTGCACGCCGTGCGTATCGCCGCCGGAAGCGCCAAACTGATGCTAGCCTGCGACATGGTCACCGCCGCAAGCGTCGAGGGTCTGTCCAAGGTCTCCAAGGAAGAGACCACGGCGATCGTCAACACCCAGCGCACGATGACCGGCGCCTTCACCCGCGACCCGGATCTGGCCTTCCCCGGCAAGGCCTTCGAGGACGCGATCAGGGCCTCGGCGGGCGAGAATTCCACCGATTTCGTGGACGCCACGCGGATCGCCACCCAACTTCTTGGCGACAGCATCGCGGCCAATCTCTTCATGCTCGGCTATGCGCTGCAAAAGGGACATATCCCCCTGTCGCTCGAGGCGGTGGAGCGGGCGATCGAGCTCAACGCCGTCGCCGTGGACTTCAACAAGCAAGCCCTGCTCTGGGGCCGCCGGGCCGCCCATGACCTGGATACGGTCGAGAAGATCGCCACCCCGCCGACGCCGAAGCCGGTACACCGCGAGATCGCCGACGATATCGAGGAAATGATCGAGAAACGCGCCGCCTATCTCACCGCGTATCAGGACAAGGCCTACGCCGATCGGTATGTGGCGCTGGTCCGCGAGGTGGAGACGGCGGAAAGCAACAAGACCCCGGGCCTGGACGGCCTCACCGAGGCGGTGGCGCGATATGCCTTCAAGCTGATGGCCTACAAGGACGAGTACGAGGTCGCCCGGCTCTATACCGACGGGGCCTTCCGGCGTCAGCTCGAGGATCAGTTCGAGGGCGACTACAAGATCGAGTTCAACCTCGCCCCGCCACTGTTCTCCCAGCGTGATCCCGAGACCGGACATCTGAAGAAAAAGACCTACGGGGCCTGGATGTTGCCGGCCTTCAAACTGCTGGCCAAGATGAAGGGCCTGCGCGGCACCGCTTGGGATATCTTCGGCAAGACCGAGGAACGGCGGACCGAGCGCCGCCTGATCGAGGAATACTTCGCCCAGATGAAGGAAGTCGTCGGCGCGCTCGACCGCGAGAACCACGCGGCGGCGGTCGACCTCGCCAAGATCCCCGAACTGATCCGCGGCTTCGGCCACGTCAAGGATCGCCACCTGATGACCGCGAAGGCCCGTCAGGCCCAGGCTCTAACGGCCTTCCGCGACCCGGAAGCGACCAAACGGGCGGCGGAGTAGACCCAGGGAAACAACACTTCCGCGAGGACAAACGCCCAGGACAGGCCCTGGGTTTCACGCCACGTCCCCGCCCGCTACTCCAACAGCGACTGATGCTGGGAGATCATTTGCCAGCCACCGTCGCGATGGGCGTAGACGGTGGTGGAGCGGGTCATGCCCGCAATGGTGACCTCGCCGTGGCTGGTCTTGCCGTCGGCGGTGTAGATCAGAATGCCTATATCACCGTAGAGCCGGGTGGAGATGTCGCTCGCGTCCATCCGGTGGATCTTCATGGTTCCGGCCTTGTAGGCGGCGATGACATCGGCCCGCGTCGTGGTCTTGCCGTACGGGGATATGAACACCATGTCCTCGCCGACAACCGTGCTCAAGAGATCGAGATCACCTTCAAGCAATGCCTTCAAGCGCGTCTCATGCGCCGCGATCAGCGATTTTTCCCGTTCCACCTCGCTCATGGCCGCCTCGCCCATGGTCAAGCTCCCCTAATCAGCCATCGTCAGCCCGCCGCTGACGCTGAGCACTTGGCCGGTGATGTAATCGGACATGTTGGAGGCGAAGAACAGCACCGCGTCGGCGATCTCCTCCGGCTCGCCGATCCGGCGGAACGGAACCGCGCGCGCCAACTTCTCACGCATGCTTTCGGGCTGCGACATCAGAAGCGGCGTGTTGGTCGGGCCGGGGCAGACACAATTGACGTTGATCCTGTGCCGCGCGGTCTCGCGGGCCAGCGACTTGGTAAAGGCGATGACCCCGCCCTTGGCGCCGGCATAGATGGTCTCGCCCATGGAGCCGACCCGACCGGCATCGCTGGAAATGCTGACGATCTTGCCGGCATTGGCCGCGACCATATCCGGCAGAAAGGCCTTCACCACGTTCATCGGGCCCTTCAGGTTGATGTCCAGCACCTTGTCCATGAATTCCGGCGTGGCGTCGAGGAAGGGCTGGATGCGGTCCCAGCCGGCGACATTGACGATGATGTCCACGGTCTTGGCGCCGCTGTCCGTCGCGGTGGCGGCGAAAGCGGCCACGCTGTCGCGATCGGAGATGTCCAACGTAACCGCGGTCGCCGAACCACCGGCGGCCCGCGCCATCTCGGCGGTTTCCGCGTTGCCGCTCTCGTCCATGTCGCCGGAGAAGACCACCGCCCCCGCCGCCGCCATTTTCAGCACCGTTGCCCGTCCGATGCCAGAGGCCCCGCCCGTCACCACCGTCAATTTACCCGTCAGATCAACCACGTCTCGTCTCTCCGTTTCGCCGCCCTAGATCGGATCCGCTCTGGAAGCGACCCCTTGGGATCGCGCCCGTTGGGCGGCCCGTTTGATTAAACATGCGCGGCGGGAACCAGGGTGCCTTGAATTGATCGGATCGATACCTTGGTACGCCTACGCGTGAACAAGGCGACTGTCGTTCATGGCTTGGTCAAGGTCAACCACCGCCGGAGTCGACCTTCGCCACCAACTCCCGCACCCGCGGAATCAGTTCGGCGCCATATTGCTCGGCATCCGGTAGTGGATCGTAGCCGCGGATCAGCAGGCTCGTCGCGCCGAGCTTGTAATACTCGACCATCGCTTGCGCCACCGTGTCCGGCGTGCCGACGAGGGCGGTGGAGTTGCCGCGCGCGCCGGTCGCCACCGCGAGCTTGGTCCACAGACAACCGTCATGCACCTCGCCCTCCTCGGCGGCGGCGAGCAAGCGTTGCGAGCCGACATTCTCCGGACGGGGCGCTGGTGTTCCGCCACGTCTCTCCAGGACCCTGTCGAGAATATCCCGCGCCCGGTCCCAGGCCTTGTCCTCGGTATCCGCCAGGATCGGACGGGTCGACAGACTGAAGGTCGGACTGCGGCCCTTGGAACCGTCGGTGACCCGCTTCATGAAGGCGGCGGTCTCGGCGAGCGGCTCCCCCCACAGCATGAAGACGTCCAATTCCGGCGCTAGCGCCACGATCGCCGCGTCGGACCCACCACCGCCATAGATCGGGATATGCGGCTCTTGGGCACAGCGGATCGCCGAATAGGTACCCTCGGTTCGAAAGAACTCTCCGTCATGGTCGAAGGGCGCGTCCGCCGTCCAGGTCCGGCGCAGCAACTGGATGTACTCGGTCGACCGGCGATAGCGCATGGCGTGATCGGAATGGTCGGCGTCCTTGGCCTGGTCGGCGTCGCTTCCACCGGCGATGATGTGCACGGCGAGGCGACCGCCGGAAAGCTGATCCAGGGTCGCGAGTTTCCGGGCAGCCAATGGCGGGGCCACGAAGCCCGGACGATGCGCCAATAGAAACGCCAGTTTCTCGGTCACCATGGCCGCTTGGGCGCCGATCATGAATCCGTCCGGCGCGTCGCTGAAATAGCCGATCAGGACGCGGTCGAAATCGCCCCGCTCATGAATGCGCGCGGTCTCGGCCACGGTCGCGGCGTCAAAGACCGGCCCCTGGGGCGGGATCATCTCGGAAGAGACCTGGGGCGCGATCCAACCGATCATTTCAACGGGCATGGAGATGTCCTCAAGGCGAGATAAATGACATGGCTCGGCCTCACCATACCAAACCCGGACGTCCATGAGCCATGGACTCTCGCGCAAGCGCCCAGGGATTCACCCTTCGCTTGACATCGAAACCCCGGTAGATCCACCGTACACACATTGGACTCCGTCCCGCACCGTGATAGCGTCCCGTCAATACGAGTCCAGCCCATGGATATCACCATCAACATGGGCCATTCGGACAGACAACCGGGAGACGAATTCATGCGGACATTTCTTGGGCGGATCGCCGTGGCGCTGTTGGGAGGCCTGTTCCTTGCGACCAATGTCGCCGCCGAAACGCCGAAGCGCGGCGGCACCCTGATCTGGGCGATCCAGGGCACGCCCCGCCATCTCAATCCGGCGGTTCAATCGGGCATCGCCACCGGTCAGCCGGGCACTCAGCTTTTCGCCGCTCCGCTGCGCTATGACGAGAACTGGGACCCGCAACCCTATCTCGCCGAGAGCTGGGACGTTTCCGAGGACGGCCTGACGGTGACCTTGAATCTGGTCAAGGGCGCGACCTTCCACGACGGCAAGCCGATCACCTCCAAGGACGTCGCCTTCTCGATCAAGACGGTGCAGGAAAACCATCCCTTCAAGACCATGTTCGCGCCGGTTACCAGCGTCGACACCTCGGCCCCGCATGTCGCGGTGCTGAAGCTCTCCAAGCCACACCCGGCGCTGCTCCTGGCGATGTCCTCGCAGCTGCTGCCGATCATTCCGGAGCACATCTACGGTGACGGCCAGGATCCCAAGAAGCATCCGCGCAACGCCGAAAACGTTGTCGGCTCCGGACCGTTCAAGCTAGTTGAGTTCAAGCGCGATCAGCACATCATCCTGGAGCGCAACGAGAACTTCTTCATCAAGGATCGTCCGTATCTCGACAAGATCGTTATGCGGATCATCAAGGACGGCTCGGCCCGGACCATCGCGCTGGAAAACGGCGAGGTTCAGCTGTCGGCTTTCGAACAGAACCCCCGCGATATCGCTCGTTTGAAAAA
>JAYOIK010000054.1:0-37381 GCA_038118725.1 Alphaproteobacteria bacterium
CCAAGTTCGCCACCTTTGCCTCGCATATCGAAGGCGTTTCGCTGACTTGGTTTCCTCGCGTTAATGCTTCAGATAGTTCAGCCAGAGATGAGGCGATTGAGCCGAAACCTTTTTCGCATTGATTTTCGTAAAATCTAACCCTATCTTTTTCTATTTCGAGATATTGTCCACAATTTTGATATAAAATATGATATGTACTCGATTATTATTTCAATTTTTCTTTATTATTCAAAAAATCCTCTCTAACTCTCAAGCAACTATTTCCATTTGCGATCAATTTGGCGTGTTCGGTCGCCCCTTTCCACTGAGTCACGATGCTTTGGACCGAGTCATTTGGCAGGAAAAACACTTCGGACAAACCAATCAGCGACGAAATTCCGAATGCGAAACCATAGATAGTCCATGCTACTCGAGCTCCAAAAATTTTTCTAAACTACAGCATCTGTCACCCCACGATCGCCGAAAGATAAACCACTTTCGTTAGCATCGCCCCCTCACCTTCACTCCACCGCAGTGAGCGATCTCAAATGATATCCTAAAATTACAAACACAATTAGAATTTTTATTAAAAATTGAAATACTCCTGCGTAATTTTGCAAAATATAATCCACCAGTCAACATCATCAGAACCATACATTGGTTTTTATTTTTCAAATTGTTTTCGATAGTAAGATAACCTAAGAATTGGAAACACGTCAGAAGCATGGTGATCCGGGACAACCGCTGTCTCGTGCACAAGGCCGCCGGCGATTACCCCCCGGAGGAAGACCGCATCCACTGGCGGCTCTCGATCAAGGGGCCGGTCGAAGGCGTAGCTTGAGATAGCGCGCGGGTTGGTCAAACCGTCGACCGCCTCACGCCTTGTCATCCCGCCCCATCTCTCGTCATCCCGCCGAAGGGCGGGACCCATTCCGAGATGGTTCAGCCAATGTAGGTTTTTCAATTGAGGCCTTCGGCACAGCCGCGATTGAAACGCGGGTCACGTGGACCAGCCGGAGGAATGGGTTCCGTCCTTCGGCGGGATGACGAGGGCCGGGGCGGGATGACCAGAGATCGGTCGGCAGGGAAACTCCAGCCATCCACTTCCGCCGGCGATACGACACCGCAAGCCGTCATTCAAACGCCGGCATGACCTGGTGAGTCAGGATGCGCAGGCTGTTCATCACCTGGGCCTCGCTCAAACCGTTGCCGGCGTTCAGTTCCGCCGTGATGCCGTCGATGCCGAGCACGTCGCGCCACTCGGTGATCCGGGCGATCAGCTGTTCCGCCGTCCCGAAGGCGACCCGGTCGCGCAGGATGTCCTCGTAGGAGAGCGCCGAGAGCTTGGCGGCGGTGTTGGTGCGCTCGGCGTTTCCACCCTTCGGCGCGCCGGCCCGGACGATGGCCGCCTGACGCTCGAAATAGTAGGTGATGTTGGCGCGCGGCTCCTCATAGGCCGCGGCCTCGGTATCGGCGGCGAAGACCGGCACCCGGAGAAACACGCTGCCCGCGCCGGGATGCCCTCGGGCGCGCCAGGTCTCGCGATAGACATTGATGTTCTCGACCAGCGCCTCCAAGCCGTCGCCGCGCAACCCGACGAATAGCGGCAGGCCCTGCTCCGCCACCGTCTTGAATGTCGCCGCGGAGGACGCGGCCATGCGCATCGGCGGGGTTGGCTTTTGGATCGGCTGGGGCACCACCAACGCGTCGGAGACCTTGTAATAGGCGCCGTCATGGGAGAACTTCTCGCCCGACCAGGCCCGGCGCAGAATCTCCAGGGTCTCTTCGAAGCGCCCCTGGCTCTCGGCGTAGTCGATGTTGAACGTGTTGTAGGAGCGCACGAAGCCGCTGCGACCGATGCCGAAATCCAGCCGGCCGCCGCTCAGCTGATCCACGGTGGCCGCTTCCTCGGCGATCCGCGACGGGTTGTTCAGCGGCAGGACATAGACCGCCAGTCCGATGCGTATCCGCCGGGTGCGCGCGGCGATGGCGGCGGCGACCGCGATCGGCGAGGACAGGACCGAACGGTCCGGCGAGAAGTGAAACTCGGCCAGCCAGGCGCTGTCGAGCCCCCATGCCTCGGCGGCGTCCACCAGCGCCAGCCCCTCGCGAAACGCGTCGGCCTGACTGGTGTCGGGCCGGACCCCGAATTCCATGAAAATTCCGAAATGCATGGAACGAGCGTATCACCGCCTCCGGGGTCCGACGATAGGCCGACCATCGCATTGGAGATAACGTTGCCGCGGGCACGCTCGCGGCCCCATCGCGGGATGCCAAAGCCGCGGGCATCTCGCACTATGGTCGCAACAAGGCGGAACGCCGCGATGGGGAGGTGAAAAGATGCAAATCGTCGACGCGCAAATCCATACCTGGGGGACCGGCCTGCCGAGCAACCTGTCGCATCGCCAGGTCACCCATTTCACCCCCGCCGAGGCGATCGCGCTGATGGACGAGGGCGGTGTCGACGCGGCGGTGATCCATCCGCCGCACTGGGATCCGAACTCGACGGAGATGGCGTTTCAGGCCTGCCGCGACTATCCCGGACGCTTCGCGATTCTCGGATCGCTGCCCCTGGACGAGGGCCAATCGGCGCCGCTGATCGCGACCTGGCGGGACCAGCCGGGGATGCTGGGGCTGCGTTACGTGTTCCTGCACGACCCCGAGAAGCAACGCCTGCACGACGGCGAGTTGGAATGGATGTGGACCGCGGCCGAGGCGGCGGGGGTACCGGTCTCGTGCCTCGCCACGGACTCCCTAACGGTCCTGGGCGAGGTGGCGCGGCGGCATCCGGGTTTGCGTTTGACCATCGATCATCTCGGCGGCCGGGGCGGGCTCACCACCCTGAAGGATCACGAGGCGATGGTTCACATGCCCGAATTGCTGAAACTCGCCGCGCTGCCCAATGTCGCGGTCAAGGCCACCGGCGCGCCGGGCTATTCCGGCGAGGCCTATCCGTTTCCGATCATGCAAACCTATCTGAAACAGATCTTCGACGCCTTCGGGCCGAGCCGGATGTTCTGGGGCACCGACATCACCAAGATGCCGTGTTCCTGGCGGCAATGCGTCGAGATGTTCACCGAGGAGTTGGACTGGTTGAACGCGGATGACAAGCGCCTGATCATGGGCGAGGCGATTTGCAAGTGGTGGGGCTGGGACCGCGGCTGAACCGCCCCCGGAAGAGAAAAGAGAACAAGGAAAAACGGGAGGTCGGCGAGATGCTGAACAAGAACGGAAAACAGGTCGCCGTGGTGATCGGCGCCACGTCGAAATGGCAGGCCGACGGCCGCCAGACCAAGCTGATCCATGGCCAATCCGTGGATGATAGCGAGATGCCGGTCGGCAAGCGCTGGGGCGTCGGCGGGGCGCTGTCGCAGAAATTCGCCGCCGAGGGCTTCTTCACCGTGCTGACCAGCCGGACCGAGGCCAATGCCCAGCCGCTGGCCGACGCGATCCGCGCCCAAGGCAATGAGTGCATGATCGTCGAGCTCGATCTGTCCTCCGAGGCCTCGATCGCCGCCGCCTTCGACAGGATTCGCGACGAGGCGGGCGACCCCGAGGTGCTGATCTACAACGCCGGCTACAATGACGGGCGCGAGCTGCCGCCGGAGAAGGAGTTGCTGGAGCATATCCCGATCGAGATGTTCGACACCGCCCAGCATGTCTCCAGCCGCGGCCCCTTCCTGGTCGCCAAGCAGGTGCTGCCCTCGATGCGCGAGAAGGGCCACGGCTCGTTCTTCTTCTCGAACAACAACAAGTCGCTGCGCGGCACCAAGCGCTATACCGGCGAGTCGCTCTACTATCCCCGGGTGATGATGCGGACCCTGGCCCAGGTGCTGACCGAGGAATACTCGGAGCACGGCATCCATGTCGCCAATGTGGTCATCGACGGTCTGATCGACGCCCCCGGCGCGCGGGCCCTGAAGAAGGCCCAGGACAACCCGGATATCGTCATCGACCCGACCAAGATCGCCGAGGCCTTCTACTATCTGCACACCCAGGACCGCTCCTGCTGGACCCATGAGCTGCAACTGACCCCGCACCCGACCAAGCCGGCGTTTTGAGGGGCGACATGACCGAAGCGCCGATGCGCGATATCACCGCCGAGGAACGACGCGCCTTCGAGGAGGACGGGGTTGTCCATCTCAAGGAGTTCTTCAACATGGATTGGGTTGAAATGCTGCGCGACCGCGCCGCCGACGCCATGGCCAATCCGGGCAAGATGGCCCAGGAACTGGCGAAGAGCGACGACGCGGGGCGATTCTTCACCGAGACGTTCCTGTGGCATCGCGACGACGCTTTTGAGCGGTTCGTGCGCGAGTCGCCGGCGGCCGCGCTGGCGGCCCAGGTCATGCGGTCGACTCGGATGAACATTGTCTTCGATCAATTCTTGATCAAGGAACCCGGCACCGACGAGCCGACGGTCTGGCACCATGACCTCACCTATTGGCCAATCCGGGGCGACCGGGTGGCGACGCTCTGGCTGGCGCTGGACGAGGTGACGGAGGATAGCGGCTCGATGGAGTTCGTTCGGGGCTCTCACAAATGGGGCAAGCGCTTTCACCCCATCGCCTTCGTGGACCACGGCAAATACAAGACCGAGGAGCCGCCGGTTCCGGATATCCACGCAATGCGCGACGAGCTCGACTTCATCCGGTTTGACTACGAACCCGGAGATTGCACGATCCATCATGGTCTGATGGTTCACATGGCCGGCGGCAACAGACGCCAGGACCGAAGCCGTCGGGCCTATGTCACGCGCTGGGCCGGCGACGGCGTGGTCTATGATCCACGTCCGAATATCCAACCCATGCTGTTCGACCCGGATCTCGCCCCGGGGGCGCCGCTGGACAGCAAGCTCTGGCCCCGGGTTTGGGAACGACCGGCTTAACCCGCTTTTAGGCGCCGCGCCCGCGCGTCGGTCCATTGCATCAACAGGATGCCGCCCAGAACCATCGCCGCGCCGATCACGCGGTCGACGGTGAGAAACTCCTGAAACAGGAACATCGCGCCGACGATGCTGGCGACGGGCTGCAGGTTGTTGACCATCGCCGTCGGCTCGGCGCCGATGCGCCGGATCGCGAAATAGAAGAGCGGGATCGAGCAGGATTGCAACAGCACCACCAGCGACAGGCCCCACCAACCGCCAGCCATGTCGGGCAGCCTGAGTTCATCCAGCTGGATCGCCAGCACCAGCATGACCACCGAGGCGACGCAGGACTGATAGAACACGATCACGAAGGGGTGCAGGCCGGTGGCGCGGCGGCTGAGCCAGACCATGTTGACCGCGCAGGCGATCCCCGCCGTAAGCCCGATGGCCACGCCCCGGATATCGAGATCCGCGAACCCGACGCCGAGCATCACCGCCAAGCCCGCGAAGCTGGTGAGCATCGCCGCCACCTTGACGAGGCTCGGGGGCTTTCGGTCCGCCACCGCGTTGATCAGGGCCACCACCGGCGGGTAGACGAAGAACAACAGCGCGGCCAGACCGACGGGAATGTACTTGGTCGAGCCGATATTGCCGAAAGCCATATGCGCGAACAACAGGCCCAGGAACAGCAGATGCGGCCAGGACCCCTTGGGCGGGCGCAAGGACTGTCCGGTCACCCGGCAAAGCGCGACGATCAGGCCGATCGAGAAGATCGAACGGCACAGCGCCACCGTGAGCGGCGTGGTGCCGCCGTCGAAGGCGACCCGCCCGAACGCCACCGCCAGACCAAGCCCGATCGAGCAGAGAATGGCGCAAATCAGCCCCGAGGCCCGGTCGCGCGGGTTGGCTGCATCGGTTATGGGAGCGGTCACGGAGCGGAGATCCTTTCGCGATCGGCACTATAGAGTTGCCGGCCCGGGCGTCAATTCCACTTGATCGCGCGCGAAATGCCACCAATCTGTTGGATGTCAATCACGGGAGGCTCGGCATGCGCATCAACGCGGATCTTAACCAGCGGGCGGTCGCCAGGACCGAGGAAATGGATTGGGTGGACTCGCCCCTGCCCGGCGTCCAGCGCCGCATGCTGGACCGCGACGGCGAGGAAGTCGCGCGCGCCACGTCGATCGTGCGCTATGCCCCGAACAGCCATTTCACCGCCCATACCCATGGCGCCGGCGAGGAGTTTCTGGTGCTCGAGGGGGTCTTCTCGGACGAGCATGGCGACTATGGCCCCGGCAGCTATGTGCGCAACCCGCCGGGCTCCAGCCATACCCCCTATAGCAAGGACGGCTGCACGATCCTGGTGAAGCTGCGCCAGATGAAGGACGAGGACCAGGAAACCGTGCGGATCGACACCGCCACCACGGCCTTTCTGGACACCGACAATCCCGGCATCAAGCGTCTGGTTCTGTTCGAGGGATATGGCGAGCGGGTCACCATGGTGCGCGCGACCCCGGGCTGCCAGGTGCCGATGCACGGCCATCCCGGCGGCGAGGAGGTCTTCGTCCTGGAAGGCGCGCTGGCCGATGAGCATGGCGTCTATCCCAAGGGAACCTGGGTGCGCATGCCCGCCGGAAGCACCCACGCCCCCTGGTCCGAGGAAGGCGCCCTGCTCTGGGTAAAAGCCGGCCACCTGCCGGCGGCGTGACCAGGGAAAGGGGATAAGCGCCGCCGCGTCAGCTCCCTCTACAAACCTTTGTCATCCCAGCGCAAGCTCACTGCCGTCCGGGAAAAATTCAACGCCGCGCGTGACTTCCCGAACCCATCGCGTCAGGGACAAGCTGGGGCGCAAATCCGCTTGCCAAAAGCCCCGGCTTGTCCCTGGCGCGACGGAGAATACGGGATCGCGGCGGATATGCGGTGGATCCCGGAGAACCGGGCTTTCTCGTCGTCCTCGCGGGCGGGAACCCCTCGGCGGTTGGACAGGCGCCCGCTGTTTCCCGTTTCACCGGCTTTCGAGGCGAGAGCCCTCGCCCACGCGAGAGCGACGGGAAGACAAGGAGGCGTCGGCGCGGCCATGGCGAGCACGGGTAGCCGGAAAAGGAAACCTGGTTGGTTCGGGGCCCTCACAAGAGGGATATCTGACGAGTGGGGCCGCCCCGCGGTCGCGAATGGCTTGATCCGGGCGGGGATGGATTTGTAAAGACGGAGCGATCATCGTCGTTCTCCTCTTCCGCCGGGACCAACGCCCATGGATACCGCGATCCGCGACCAAGACCCCAATGCGGGGCTCGACGCCATCATCATCGGCGCCGGCGTGGCGGGGATGTATCAGCTCCACCGCCTACGCGAACTCGGGATGCGGGTCCGGGTCTTCGAGGCTGGGAGCGATGTCGGCGGCACTTGGTACTGGTGCCGCTATCCGGGGGCGCGGTTTGATTCCGAAAGCTGGTCCTACGGCTATTCGTTTTCCGAGGAGGTACTCAGGGAATGGAGCTGGCCGGAGCATTTCTCGGCCCAACCGGACACCCTGCGCTATCTCAATTTCGTCGCCGACAAATTCGATTTCCGCCGCGACATCCAGTTCAACAGCCGGATGATCGCGACCCACTTCAATGAAGCCGACGACACCTGGACCATCACCCTGGAAAGCGGCGAGCAGGTCACCGCGCCGCTGCTGATCACCGCGCTCGGGCCCTTGTCCGCCTTCACCATGCCGAACATTCCGGGGGTCGGTGATTTCGCCGGCCCGGCGCATCACACCGCGCGCTGGCCCAAGGAGGGCGTCGACCTCGCCGGCAAGCGAGTCGGGATCATCGGCACCGGCGCCACGGCGATCCAGACCATTCAGACCATCGCCAAGGAGGTCGGACATCTAACGGTCTTCCAGCGCTCGCCGAACTGGGCCGCGCCGCTACACAACGCGCCGATCACCGAGGAAGAGCAGAAGAAGATCAAGGCGAGCTTCCCGGAGATCTACGAGCGTTGCCGCCAGACCGTCGCCTGTTTCATCCATAACCCGGACCCTCGGAACACGCTCGACGTTTCGCCCGAGGAGCGCGAGGCGTTCTGGGAGAAACTCTATTCCGAGCCAGGCTTCGGCATCTGGATCGGCAACTTCAAGGATGTCCTGACCGACGAACGCGCCAACGCGCTGATGACCGAGTTCGCGACACGCAAGATCCGGGAACGGGTCAAGGACCCCAGGGTCGCCGACCTTCTGACGCCGAAGAACCACGGTTTCGGCACCCGCCGCCTGCCGCTGGAGAGCGGCTATTACGAGGCCTATAACCGCGACAACGTGCTGCTGGTCGATATCAACGCGACGCCGATCGACCGGATCACGCCCGAGGGAATCCGAACGAGTGATCGCAATTACGAGTTCGACGTGCTGATCTACGCCACCGGCTTCGACGGCGTGACCGGACCCTATGACCGCATCGATATTCGTGGTGTCGGTGGGCGGCGTCTGGTCGAGGAATGGAAATCCATGCCACGCACCCTCTACGGCATGCAGATCGAGGGATACCCGAACCTGTTCCCGATCCTCGGCCCGCACACGGCGCGGGGCAATATCCCCCGCAATATCGAGGAGGTCGTCGACTGGCAGACCGGCCTGATCCGGCACATGCGCGAGAACGGGCTGCGCCGCGTCGAGCCCCGCCCGGAGGCGGTGGACCCCTGGATCGAGAAGGTCAACCAGGCCTCCGCCAATCTGCTGTCCTCGAAAATCCCGTCCTGGCAGACCGGCGTCAATCGTAATGTCGAGGGCCGAAGCGAGCCTCGGGTCCTGGGCTATAACGGCGGCGCCGTGCGCTATCGCCGGATGATCGACAAACAAGCCGCCGAGGGCTATCCGGAGTTTCGCTTCGCGTAGTGGCAATGGACTGACGTTCGCGGGAGAATCCTGTTTCGCCGACGCGAGGCGGGGAAACGGATAACTTGGGGACTACCCGGCACGGTGAGAGGCCCTGCCGTGCGCCAGGGCGACGGGTCGCGTTTTCGTCAGGTAAATCCGTGGCCTATTCACCCATCGTCGCCCTGGCGAAAGGCAGGGCCTCGAACTCGGCCGCGTGATCGAATGCGTATCGATAGCCGCCGCCTCTCGCAACGGCGACCGCGGTCAACGGGTCAGTCCGCCAGATTCGGATAGAACTCCTCGCGCAGCAGCGCGAATTGCATGTGGTCGCGCCATTTACCGTTGATCTTCAGATACCGTTTGGCGAGACCTTCATAGCGGAAACCGGATTGCCGAAGCACGCCCTTGCTCGGCTCGTTGATCGGCAGGCAGGCGGCCTCGACACGGTGCAGGGACAGCTGATCGAAGGCGAAGGAACAGGCGCCGTGCACCGCCTCCGTCATATAGCCGTTGCGGGCATGACGCTTGCCGATCCAATAGCCGAAAGAGCAGGTTTGGGCGACCCCCCGGCGCACGTTCGAGATGGTAATGCCGCCGACAATGGCGTCATCGACCCGGCGAAAGATGAAGAAGGAATAGCCGAGATCGCGGCTCCAATCCTCGGCATAGCGGGCCAGCCGCCGCCGGAACGCCGCCTTGGTCAAGGCGTCATCCGGCCAGGTCGGCTCCCAGGGCACCAGGAACTCCCGGCTTTCGCCCCTGAGTTCCGCCCAATCGGCCCAATCGGAGCGATGCGGCGGGCGCAGATAGAGGCGCGGCAGCATGATCTTGGGCTCGGCGCGCGCCGGCGGGAAGAATGTCAGGACCAAGGTGGCTTACTCACCCCTGAGGAAAGTTATCCACATTTTGCACAATGCGGGCCGCGTCGCGCAAGCACGGACCGCAAAAAACGCGGGCGGGTTCCCTACTTCTTTATCCGTCGCCGGCGTGCCCAGCAAAGCGATCCTGCCTTAGATGTATTCGATCTCGCGTTCGACCTCGACATTGTTGGTCGCCGCCATTTTCCTGAGATCCTGAAGTCGGTCGATAACCAAGCCGGTAAGCTCGGTTCCAGCCGTTACCATCGCGGTGCCGTTCTCGGTTCGGAGATCCTCGACCAGCACGTCCTTGGGCTTCAGTTCGTCCAAGGTGACGTTCTTGACCTCGTGGCCGGGCCTGGTCGCCTTGCGTTTCGCGGGTTCCGCGGGCGCGGCGGCGGCGCCATCCTCGACCGGGATGATCGTCGGAACATCGATCCCCCAATAGTGACCGGCATCCCGAAGCTTCCACTCCCGGCTGATCGCGCGGGCGAGCTTGGTGATCAGCTCTCCCTTGCTGACCGGTTTCAGCAGGAAACCCTGGCAATCCAACTCGCCACAGCTGCGCACCACGGACATGTCGTTCAAGCTGGTCAGCATGACAACCGGCGTGGCGGCGCGGATCACATGAGTCCGGGTGCGGATCGCCTTTAAGGTCTTGAGACCGTTCATCGGCGTCATGTTGATGTCCAGGACCACGATATCGATCTGCTCGTTGACTAGGATTTCCAGTGCCTTTGCGCCGTCCTCCGCTTCCTTGACCACCAGTCGTTCGATATCGGCGAGCGAGGCGCGAACGATGGAGCGCACGAAGCGTTGATCATCGACCAGCAGCACGGTCTTGCGCTCGAGGATCGCCTTTTCCTTGAGTAGGGTCTGATCATCCTTCATGACGCTTCCGCCCCGCCCGCGCGGTTATCGAGCCATTCCCGCGCGAAGTCGAGTACTTCGCCGACCGCGTGGGCGACGTCGTTGGGGAGGTTGTCGCGATCGCCCAGGTCGCCGGCGAAGCTTCGCTTCTCAAGCTCATACGCCAACTCACCGGCCTCCAGCCCGCCGATCATGTTGCAGGCTCCCTTCAGACGATGGGCGCAATCCCGCATTCCGGGGAAGTCCCCGGTCGCCGCCGTCCCGGCCAGTTCGGCAAGATCCGCCGGCGTGGTCTCCAAGAACTCGTTGAACGCGAATTGCATCATGTCGGGATCATCACCCACCAGTTCCGCCAGAACCGATAGATCCACGGGAATGGCGGCGTCAAGATCGACCGGCGCGTCGGACTTCATGATCGCGTTATCGGTTTTTTCCGGGACATCCCCGGTTGTCGAGGCCGAATTGTTTCCTGGCGGGCCGATCCATGCGTCGAGAAGTACCGCCAGGTCCTTGCGCAATAACGGCTTGAGCATGACATCGTCGACGCCGGCCTGTTTGCACAGCTCGAACTCTCCTGTGAGGATCGAGGCGGTAACCGCGATTACCGGAAGTCGATCGCTTCCGCGCGTCGCCTCGTCGGCTCGGATGCGTCGGGTCAATGCCAGTCCGTCAAGTTCCGGCATGTGCAGATCGGTCAGCAGGATGCCGTAGGCGGTGTCCCCAAGGCCGGCCCAGGCCTTCTCGCCGTCCTCGACCAGATCGACCGGATAGCCGAGGCTTTCGATATGCCGTCTGAGAACTTCGCGATTGACGGGATGATCATCTGCGACCAGCACGAGCTTGCCGGTGGACAGCGCTTCCTCGCGCGACAGGGGCGCCCGGCTCGCCACCTCTTCCGCGAGGCGGGGCCGGAAAGCTTCGGGATCCAGGCCCAGGGCATCGGCGGCGGCAGCGGCGGCGGCGTTCCGGTGCAGCCAACTCGGCAAGCCATGGCCCGGCGCCATGACTAGGCGCAGGAACGCCTGGCCGTCCGATGGCGGCGCGGCGTCGTCAAGGGCGATAACGAGGTCCGCGGCATCGACCGTACGCGCCGCGACGGCGCCGGGAAGATTGGTCAGCACCGCCGCCGCGAGATCCGGGTCGCCGCCATCGATCAAAAGGCGGCGACCGTCGAAGAAGTCCCGCGGCGCGGCTGGGATCGGCATGTCGGCGACTGGTTCCAGCGGCAGATCCAGGATAAAGGTCGAGCCCTTTCCGGGCGCGCTGTCGACGGAGATATCGCCCTCCATCATGTCCGCCAGCGCCTTGCAGATCGACAAGCCCAGCCCGGTCCCTCCAAACCGGCGGGTCGTGGACTCGTCCGCCTGGGCGAAGGGCGCGAACAGCCGGTCGACCGTGGCCGTGTCCATGCCGATGCCGGTATCGCTGACGGAAAAGCGGATGATCTCGCGGGTCCTTGCGGTCTCGCGTTTCTCGACGCTCAAGCCGACCCGGCCGCCCTCGGTGAATTTCACCGCGTTGGTCGCGAAATTGAACAGCACCTGGCGCAGGCGCGTCGGATCGGTTTTGTAATGCACGCGGATCGCCGGGTCGACCGAGAGGCGCAGGCTCACGCCCCGTTCCGCCGCCACCGACGCCATGGATTGCGCAACCTGCTCCGTCACCTCGGCGATATCGACGTCGAGAATCTCCAGATCCAGACGCCCGGCCTCGATTTTCGAGAAGTCGAGAATGTCGTTGATGATCGTGATCAGGCTCTCGGCGGAATTGGTGACCGTGCGCAACAGCCAGGACTGATCGGCGTTGAGCTTGGAAAGCCCGAGTTGTTCCAGCATCCCGAGGATCCCCGTCATCGGGGTGCGAATCTCATGGCTCATTCGGGCAAAGAAGCGCGAGCGCGCCTCCATGGCTTCCTCTACCTGGAGATTGGCGGCCCGAAGTTGCGCGTTCTTGGCCCGAGTCGACAACGCGAAGGCAACGCTCCGTTCGATCACCAGCATCACCAGCAACCCGACAAGCGCGATCAGCCCAACCCGCTGCATGGCCGACCAGCGCAGGGCCTCGTGGCCGACCAGGGGGCTGAGCACGTTCACCCAAAGGGGTTCGCTCGGAAAGGGGCGCGTGACCGCGGCATAGTCCAGCCCGTCATCGCCGCGATAGAGTGTCCGCGTCCCGCCCCCCTCAAAGGTTTCGAACGGCAAGACGGTCACGTCGCGCTGACCGAAGCGGAACAACCGCTCCGCCGTGGTAATCGCGTGAAACGGGGCATCCGGCGCCGCCGCCATCAGCAGATCCGGCTCGCGCGCGATGACCGACACGCCTTTCTCGTCGGTGACGAAAATGCGGTGACGATGGCCGTTCAAGGGACGGGCGATGTTGACCGAGGATTGCTCGATCACCAGAACGCCGATGGCATCGCCGTCGATCCCGATCGACGCGGCGAAGCGATAGCCGGGAACGTTTTCGGAATCGATATAGAAGCTTTCGGCGGCGCCGACGATGCTTGCCGCGGCATGCAGGCGGTCGCCGGACAGCACCGAGCCGATGTCGTTGTCGCCGCGACTCCAGCGGCTGGAGGCGATGACCTCGCCCGAGCGGTGCAACAGCTGTATCCCGCGCAGTCCCAGTTCCTCTGCCGTGGAGGCCAGCATCTGGTTGACCTCGATGATGTCGGCTCGGCCTTGAAGCTCGGCCTGACGACGTAGCCGCGCGGCCTCGTCGATCGGCGGTTCCTGGTAGCCGACGAAGGGAATGGTGGCCCGTATCCGATCGGACCGGGTCAGGATCTTCACCAGGCTGCGCAGGCGACCGAATTCACGGCCGATCTCGGCGGCGATGGTATCGGCGAGCAGGCCGGCCCGGCTCGCTTCGGTTGCCAGTCGCGCGTCCAAGGTGCCTTGGACATGACGCTGACCGAACACGCCGACCGCGGTCAGCCACCCGGCGATACAAACCAAGATAAGGATCGCGCGTCGCGCCGTCATGACCGGTTCCCTTGTAAGCGGTTCCCTTCAAGGGCTCCGCCTTGTGATCCCAGCTCGTGGTCCCTGCTTGTGGTCCCAGCTTCTGGTCCCAGCTTCTGGTCCTGGGGGGGACCGGTCCAGCTATCCCTGGCGGCCCGGCTGGATTATGGTTACCTGGATGCGACCGGGCAACGAGGCTGGCCATGATATCGAGTTCCCTGATCGAAACCACCGCCCATGAGCTGATGACCCGGGCCGGGATTGATATTCCCGAGGATTACCTCACCGGTCTGAAGGCCATGGCGGCGGATGAGGAAGGCGATCTCTCCTCCTTCGTGCTGCGCGCGATGCTGGAGAACTACGAGGCGGCGAGCGAGGACCGGCGGCCCATGTGCGCCGATACCGGGGTGCCGCGATACTATGTGAAGTCCGGAAACGAGGCGCGTATCGAGGGCGGCTTCATCGCCCTGGAACGCGCGCTCCGCTCGGCCACCGCCGAGGCGACGCGCGATATCCCGCTGCGTC
Organism: Alphaproteobacteria bacterium; assembly: GCA_038118725.1. Classification (GTDB taxonomy): domain Bacteria; phylum Pseudomonadota; class Alphaproteobacteria; order Thalassobaculales; family Thalassobaculaceae; genus JADHLJ01. The sequence continues at coordinate 13,921 of JAYOIK010000054.1, forward strand.
CCAATCGGGTGCACCCCCTGTGGCGCACCGATCACGACAACAATGTCGGCATCAACGCGCCGGAGATCGAATACTCCTTCGAGCCCGACGCGGACTGGATCGAGATCACCACGGTTCACAAGGGCGGACTGTTCGGCACGGATTACCGGATGCTGTTTCCCGGCGACGGGATCGACGGGATCAAGCGCTTCTTCCTCGACGGCATGATCGCCTTCGGCAAGCGGGGCCTCGCCTGTCAGCCGGCGATCGTCGGCATCGGTCTCGGCGGCTCCAAGGACACCACCATGGTGCTCGGCAAGCAGGCGGCGTGCCTGCGCGTCGTCGGAGATCGCAACCCCGACCCTCGGATCGCCGAGCTTGAGCTCGAATTGAAGGAGCTCGGCAACTCGATCGGCATGGGCGCCATGGGGTTTGTCGGCAAGTCCATGGTCGTCGATTGCCATATCGAGGTCGGCTACACCCATACCGGCGGCATGCCGATGAGCCTGCATGCCTTCTGCCTTTCCTCGCGCCGGGCCTCGGCGCGGATATACAGTGATGGACGGGTCGAGCACCGCACCGACCCGCGATGGTTCACCCCTTACATGCGTCGGGAGACGGTTGAATGGACGCCAGCGGCGGAAAGCTCAAGGAAGTCCGCCTGACCACGCCGGTCACGGAGGATCAGCTCAAGACCCTGGAGATCGGCAATGTCGTGTATATCGACGGCGTGATCTATACGGCCAGGGAAAGCGTCTACAAGAAGGTGATCGCCGACGGCGCCGCGCCGCCGGAGGATTTCGCCAGCCTTGGAAACGTGAATTTCCACTGCTCTCCCGCCGCCACGGTTGAGGCGGATGGGACCTTGAATGTCGGCGCCGTGACCGCGACCGCCAGCTTTCGGTTCTCGAAATGGATGGCCGACTGGTTCCGGATCTCCGGGGCCAAGGTGATCGTCGGCAAGGGCGGCATGTCGGAAGAGGATTACCGCACCCTGTTCGTTCCGGCGGGCGCGGTGTACCTGACCACGGTCGGCTATGGTACCGGGGCGCTGCTCGGCCGCGGCATCAGACGGGTCCGCGCCGCCCATTGGCTCGACGAGGTCGGCATCGCCCAGGCCATGTGGGTGCTGGAGGTCGAACGCTTCGGCCCACTCCTGGTGGAAAGCGACCTCGCCGGAAACTCGCTCTTCGAAACCAACAATCGCGACATAAACGCCGGCATCGACAAGCTCTACGAGGGTCTCAAACCGCCCAGTCTGTCCCGCTATGGAGAGACGGATGACCGGGGCCAGGAGCTAATCTGAGCGGGACGGTTGCTCCAAGACCGGTTAGCGCATGGGATCGGCATCTGGCAGGCCGAGGATCATCTGGCCCAGGTTCTCGTAGGCGATCTCGCTCACCATAAGGTGCTGGGCGGCAACATTCATGTCCCGAAGACATTGTTGCAGAATGTTCCCGTCATAGATCGCGCCGCCGCCGGAATAGCGGAAAGCCTCGGTCACGACCTGCAACGCGATCTCGGTGCAATAGGTCGCGACCGCCCGCATCTCCCCCTGAAGACGGATGGGAAGCTCCTCTCCCGAGCGAGCCGTCTCCCAGGCCGCGTCATTGATCTCGATCACCAGGTTGCGCGCCGCCCGGCTGCGTTCACTCTTGTCGATCTCGGGCGCGATCGCCGTCACGATCGCGTCGGTGGTTTGCCCTCCGATCGGCGTCCAGGTCCGCACTGGTTCGGCGATGTTCTTAAGGGATCTCTCGCCGCCGTCCTGGAACGGAAGGTCGAGCTTGCCGCGAAGCTGGCGGTATACATCGTCGGAGATCGCCACGCCGCCGGTTAAAGCGACTTCCTGAAGCCGGGCGGCGATGTTCACGCCGTCGTCGGCTCGACCACGTCCGTCAACAGCGCGCGAAGCAGGGCAAATGTCCCGGCCTCGTCCGCGCCGATGAGGCGTGAATAGCCGACAACGTCGGCGGCGAGGATCGCCGCGAGTTTGCGTTCCAAGAGCAATCCCCCCGAACGCTGGTTTGGCGTCTTCAGTCCGAGGCGATCGGATCCACGTCGAGGCGCGCGACCACGCCCTCCAGTTCCTTCGAGGCCGCGGGATAGTATTTCATCACCAGCGGGTCATGGCCCGGGATGATATGATCCGGCGAGTCCGCCAGCATCTCCATCGTGGTGTAGCCGTTCATCATGTCGCCGAGATTGTAGACAATGACGAAGGGGTCGCGTAGGCGGATGTTCTCGTAGAAATGCGCGCAGTCCGAGGCGACCACGACCCAGCCGCGTTGGGTCCAGACCCGCACGCACATTAGGCCGGCCGAGTGGCCACCGATCTTGTGCACGGAGAGGCCCGGAACCAGCTCCTCGTCGCCGTCGACGAAATGCACCTGATTGCCGTAGACCTTGCGGACCATCTCGCAGACATCGTCGACCTCGAAGGGACGCTGGACCGCGGGGAAGCACATGCAGCGTCCGGTCGCGTAGGACATCTCGCCGTCCTGAAGGATGAATTTTGCCTTGGGGAAATCACAGATCCCGCCGGCATGGTCGTAATGCATGTGGCTGATGATCACGTTCTCGACCTCGGCGGCGTCGATCCCCATCATCGCCAAACCCTCGGCCGGGCTGCGGAGCAACGGCGCGGCGCGCTTCTTCGCGGCGACCTCGCCAAAGCCGGTATCGACCACATAGGTGCGCTTGTCGTTCTTGATCACCCAGACGAAATAGTCGAGCGGCATCGGGCGGTCATGCTCGTCCATGTAGAGCATGTTGCCGTTGCGCGTGCGATTGGCGTTGTGGGCGTATTTCACCGCGTAGATCTCAAAGACCTCGCGCTCCTCGGATTTGCTCATGTCCCGTCCTCCCCGGTTGCGCCGACCCATGTCAGCCGCTTGAATGGCCGCAGGGTAGACAGTCACGCGCGGTCTGGACAAGCCGGGCAAGCATTCAAGGAGAACGGTTATGGCGGGTATCACGGTTGGGTTTATCGGCACCGGAGCCATGGGCGAGCATATGTGCCGCAACATCGCCCAGCGCGGCGACAACACGGTCATCGCCTTCGATCTTTCGCCGGAACCCTTGGACCGGCTCGCCGAGCATGGCGTCGAGCGGGCCCAGAGCGCCGAGGATCTGGCGCGGCGCTCGGATGTGGTGATCCTCTCCCTGCCGGGCGGCCCCGAGGTCGAGGCGATCACCGGGAATACCCTGCTCGGCGCGGCGCGGGCGGGTTGGACGGTGATCGACATGTCGACCACGCCGGTCAAGACAACGCGGGAGGTGGCGGCGCTTCTCGAGGCCAAGGGGGTCCGTTATCTCGACGCGCCGGTCGCGCGAACCCAGCAGGCGGCGATCGACGGCAATCTGTCGATCATGGTCGGCGGCGACGAGGCGGTGCTGGCGGAAGTTCGCGACGTGCTGTTGTGCATGGGGCCGGACGTCACCCATTGCGGGCCGGTAGGCTGCGGTCAGATCGCCAAGATCCTGAACAACATGGTCGTTTTCCAGAACGGCGTCGCGCTGGCCGAGGCGCTGACCATCGGTCGCCGCGCGGGCATGGATGGCGGGCATCTGCTGGACATCATCAACAAGAGTTCCGGCGGCTCCTTCGTCGGCATGAATCACGGGGTCAAGGCCATGGTTCCGGGCACCTTTCCGCTGAAGCAATTTCCCGCCCGCTACGCGTTGAAGGATCTGTCCTACGCCCTGCTGCTGGCCGAGGACGGCGGGGTCGACGCGCCGGGCGCCGAGCTTGCCGGCACCATGCTGGAGAAGGCCATCGAGATGGGTAACGGCGAGGAATACTGGCCGACCATCATCAAGGTCGTCGAGGCGGCGCCGGAGGACGGCGGATCGTGATCATCGCGGGGACCACCTCGGCGAATCCGGTATGGGGTTTCGCGACACGACGCGTTGCCCCGGTTCACCTGGCCTGTCATTTCATGTCAGGATCGCGCCGAACCGAATGTCACACCGGCTTATCTTACGGAGGAATCAAGAATGTTGTACGAGTTTCGCACCTATACCACCGGCCCCGGACAGGCGCCGCTTCTGGCCAAATACTCCGCCGAGATCGGCCGTGAGATCCGCGGTGACGATCACGGCAAGCTCGAGGGCTATTGGCTGACCGAGATCGGCCCGTTGAACCAGGTGATGCATCTCTGGTCCTACGAGGACATGAATCACCGCACCGAGGTGAAGGCGAAACTCGGTCAGAACAAGGCCTGGCGGGAGGAATACCTCACCAAGAGCGGGCCGCTGATTCGGCGCCAGGATAACCGACTGATGTACGCCACCAAGCCGCTGTTCAATCCGGGCACGGAAGGCAATATCTACGAATATCGGTTTTACCGCTGCAAGGTCGGCAAGGCCAAGATCTTCGCCGACGCCATTACCGCGGCCATGCCGGTGCGCGAGCGGCATTCCAAGAATGTCTGCATCTGGATGACCGATACCGGACAGCCGAACGAAGTCTCCCATCTCTGGGTCTACAAGGACCTGAACGACCGCGCCGCGTGCCGGGCGGCCGCGGCGGCGGATCCGGACTGGCAGGCTTTCCTGAAGGACGGCCCGGATCGCTTGGAGGAAATGAGCTCCACCATCCTGGTGCCGTTCAGCCACTCGCCGTTGAAGTAAGATCGGTTGAAGAATCCGGGGCGGCGGTGTCGTCGTCCCGGATCCTATCGCTCTATCCGTAGCGATGCAGCTCGGCGCCGTGGCGCTTGAGCCAGCGGCGCTGGGGCTCCCAATCGCCGACAAGTTGGCCGACCAGTCGCCAGAAGGCCGGTGAGTGATTCATTTCCACGAGATGCGCCGCTTCGTGGGCGCTGACATAGTCCAGCACCTCCTCGGGCGCGAGCACCAGCCGCCAGGAGAATGACAATCCACCCCTGGACGAACAGCTTCCCCAGCGCGAGGTGGTGTCGCGGATCGAGATCTTGGCGACCCGCCGATCAAGCGTCCTTGCATGGGCGCGGGCGCGGGGCGAGATCTCCTCGCGGGCGCGGCGCTTGAGCCAGTCCGTGACCCGCCGCGCCATGTGGTCCGCCTCTCCGCTCACGCAGAGTTCGGGCAAGGGATTCGCGTCATTGTCGGGTTCGCCGCCTTGCAGCCAAACGCCACGGCGCTGATCGGGCCGATGCCGCAATCGGATTTCGCGGCCCAGCATCGGAATCACCGCGCCGTCCTCGAAAACAATACGCTTGGGCTGCTTCGCCAGGTTCCGGGCCAGCCAGCCGGCCTGATCCTGGGCGAAACGGACCGCCCGGTCGAGCGGAGCGCCCCAGGGAACCGTTAGAACCGCCCGCTCACCCGCCGGATCGAGACGCAATCCGACCCGCTTGGCGCGCCCGCTGATCCGCACGGTAATGACCAGATCCTCGCCATTTGGCGCGGTTACCGTGATGGTTTCGGAATCGAGATTGGCCAAGATCTTGTGGTCCACCGGCTAGTTCAAGCCTTTTATACCAGATCTAGCGTGATGTGGGGAGCCGTCCCGCGGACAGGCAATGGTCATGACGACTGGAAAACCGGGAGAAGAAAGATGCGGCGCCTGGATTGGGGGGGAGGGGGCGGCGCCGCATCAGTCTTGTCATCCGCTCGGTCGTTGGGGGACTGTATCCGAGCGGAAGCCCACCGGCTCGAGGGGACGAACCGATGGTGCTCTAGATATGGGATCAATTAGGCGGGATTTCGAGGGGATGAAGGCGAATTTGTGGCAAATCTTCTCGTGGCGCGCTAAGCAGCCCGACAAACCGTTGATCGTGGTCCGACGGGGCACGGGATTGTGAACGCGGGTGGTGAACCCGGGACTTAAACAGGGGATGTCGACATGGGCGCCAAGCCAGCTTCCGACGCTTTGAAACGCTTTACCGTTCTTGACCTGACACGGGTTCGCGCGGGACCCACCTGCGTGCGTCAACTCGCGGATTGGGGCGCCAATGTCATCAAGGTGGAACTGCCCGAGGCGATGGAAAGCGGCAATGCCCTCGGCGGCTCGCGCCATGGCCCGGACTTCATGAACCTGCACCGCAACAAGCGGGCGATGACCCTCAATCTGAAGGACGAGCGCGGGGTGGCGCTGTTCAAGCGGCTGTGCAAGACCGCCGATGTGGTGGTCGAGAACTATCGCCCGGACGTGAAGACCCGCCTGGGTATCGACTATGAGGCGTTGAGCGCCGAGAACCCGGCCCTGATCTATGCCAGCATCTCGGGCTTCGGCCAGGACGGCCCCTATGCCAAGCGTCCGGGCTTTGATCAGATCGCCCAGGGCATGGGCGGGGTGATGTCGATCACCGGCTTGCCGGGCCAGGGACCAGTGCGCGCCGGCATCCCGATCGCCGATCTCTGCGCCGGGCTGTTCGCCGCCCAGGGCATCATGATCGCGTTGCTGGAACGAGAGGTCTCCGGCAAGGGCCAATGGATCGACACCTCGCTCTTGCAGGCCCAGCTTTTCATGCTGGATTTCCAGGCCGCCCGCTGGCTGGTCGATGGTCATGTCCCGCAACAGGCCGGAAACAATCATCCGACCAGCATCCCGACCGGCGTGTTCACCACCAAGGACGGCTATATCAATCTCGGGGTCGCCGGCCAGGTGATCTGGAAGCGATTCTGCGATCTGATCGGGCGCGAGGACCTGCGCGACCATCCGGACTATGCCGAGCCGGATGCGCGCTCGCGCAACCGCGACGCGCTGAATGCCGAGATCGAGGAATTCATGAAGACCGAGACCACGGCGCACTGGGTAGACTTGCTGAACAAGAACGGCGTGCCCAGCGGGCCGATCTACAATATCGGCGAGGCCTTCGAGGATGAGCAGGTCAAGCATCTCGGCATGGCCCAGAAAGTCACCGGCCATGCCCGGGGGGACATGGAACTGGTCGGCCAGCCGGTGCGTCTGTCCCGTACCCCGACCAGCATGACCTTGCCGCCGCCGGAATACGGCGAGCATACCGACGAGGTGCTGAGCGAACTTGGACTGGACGCGGATGAAATCGCCGCCTTGCGCGCCGATAACGTGATCTGATCCCCAAGAAAAGAGCATTCAAGGACAAGAGCATTAAAAAAGGGAGATGGAGGCCATGGCGACGCAAGAGGTTATCGCGGGCGAGGAAGACCGGCTGCTGAGCGAGGTTCGCGACAGAATTGCCTGGATCACGTTCAACAATCCGGCGCGGCACAACGCCATGTCCAAGGACATGTGGGACGGGGCCGCGGCGTTGTTGGATCAATACGCCGCCGATCCGAACGTTCGAGCGATCGTCCTGACCGGCGCGGGCGATCGCGCCTTCGTGGCCGGCGCGGATATCTCGGAGTTCGAGGACAAGCGCGCCTCCGCCGAGGCCCGAAAGGCCTATGATCTCTCGGTAAGCGGGTTTCATGAGTCCTTGAACCGGGTGAACAAGCCGACGATCGCGCGGGTCAACGGCTATTGCATCGGCGGTGGCCTCGCGATCGCGATCGGCTGCGATATACGGGTCTGCTCCGATATCTCCACATTCGGGGTTCCGGCCGCGAAACTCGGTATCGGCTATAAGGCCAAGGGCATTCGCGAATTGGAGCTGTTGGTCGGCCCGGCCTTCACCGCCGAGATCTTTTATACGGCCCGCCAATTCACCGCCGAGGAAGCGCGCATCATGGGGTTGGTCAATCGCTGCGTGCCGCAAGACCAACTGGACGACACGCTCGGCGACATGCTCACCCGCATCGCCCAGAACGCGCCGCTTTCGATCCGCGCGGTCAAGGAGACCTTGATCGAACACGCCAAGCCGGAAGCGGAGTGGGATCTGTCGGCTCATTACGCGACCGTCGAGCAATGCGGCACCAGCGATGACTACACCGAGGGCCGCACCGCGTTCATGGAAAAGCGGCGTCCGAACTTCACCGGGCGCTGATCAAGAGGGACGCGCGCGATGACCACGGCTTTCCCGCATCTCCTCTCGCCGCTTCAGGTCGGGACCACGACCTTGAAGAACCGGATCCTCATGGGCTCGATGCATACCGGGCTCGAGGAGGCTCCGGACGGCTACGCCAAGATGGCGGCGTTCTACACCGAGCGGGCGCGAGGCGGGGCGGCGCTGATGGTCACCGGCGGGATCTCTCCCAACCGGGAGGGTCGGCTCGGGCTCGGCGACGGCGAGCCGGCGTTTCCGGAGCACGCCGGGGAGCACCGGGCCATCACCTCGGCGGTGCGCGAGGCCGGCGGCAAGATCCTGCTTCAGCTTCTGCATGCCGGGCGGTACTCCAAGCAGGAGGCCTTGGTCGCGCCCTCGCCGATCCGCGCGCCGATCAACAAATTCGAGCCTAGGGAACTCTCGGGCGAGGATATCCGGCGCACCATCGAGGAATTCGCCGACGCCACGGTGCTCGCCGCCGAGGTCGGTTATGACGGCGTCGAACTCATGGGCTCCGAGGGTTATCTGGTCAGCGAGTTTCTCTCTCCCCGGACGAATAAGCGCACGGATGAGTGGGGCGGCTCCTGGGAGAACCGCAAGCGGCTCTTCGTCGAGATCGTCCGCCGGGCCCGCGAGAAAGCCGGCACCGATGTCATGCTGATGGCGCGGGTCTCCGTCCTGGATCTGGTCGAGGGAGGAATGACCGGCGCCGAGGCGGTGGATCTCGCCCGCTCCCTGGAACTGGCCGGCGCCGATATCCTGAATTCGGGTATCGGCTGGCACGAGGCGCGGATTCCCACGATCATGAGCTCGGTGCCCCACAACGCCTTCGTCTGGGCGACCAAGCGGATCAAGCAGGCGGTCTCGATCCCGGTGATCGCCTCGAACCGGATCAACGCGCCGGATCGCGCCGAGGCGGTGATCGCCGCGGGCGACGCCGATATGGTTTCCATGGCCAGACCGTTCCTCGCCGACGCGGATTTCGTCGCCAAGACGGCGGCGGGCAAGGCCGACGAGATCAATACCTGCATCGCCTGTAACCAGGCTTGCCTGGACAATATCTTCTCCGGTCGGATCGCGTCATGTCTGGTCAATCCGCGGGCCTGTCGGGAGACCGAGCTTGCGATCGAGCCCGCCGCGACGCCGGGCGGCTTCGCCGTGATCGGCGCTGGGCCGGGCGGCATGGCGGCGGCGGCGACCTTGGCGGAGCGTGGGCACAAGGTCACGCTCTTCGAGGCCGAGGATCGCCTAGGCGGTCAGTTCAACATGGCGATGGCTGTTCCGGGCAAGGAAGATTATGGCGAGACCATTCGCTACTTCGCGACACGGCTGGACCGACTCGGGGTCGATATCCGTCTGGGTATCCGAGCAACCGTCGAGGACATTTCCGGCGGTGGCTTTGACGCGGTGATCCTGGCTTCCGGCGTGACGCCCCGGGTGCCTGATATTCCGGGCGCGGATCACGCCAAGGTACTGAGTTACGTGGATGTGCTGTGGCACCGCCGCCCGGTCGGCGAGAAGGTGGCGATCATCGGGGCCGGTGGAATTGGTTTCGATGTGGCGGAATTCCTGTCGCGTAACGAGGCGGCGGCCGAGAGCCAGCAGGCCGATATCGCGGCGTTTCTCGAGGAGTGGGGCGTGGATGCGTCACTACGAGAAGCGGGAGGCGTCAGCGCCGAGGGCCCGGCGATGCGCTCGGATCGTTCGATAACGCTCTGCCAGCGTTCCGACAAGCGCTTCGGCGCGACCTTGGGCAAGTCGACGGGGTGGGCGATCCGCGCGGCTCTGCAGATGAAGGGCGTCGAGTTCGTCGGCGGCGTCACCTATCGGGCGATCGATGAGGCGGGCCTGCATGTGATCGTCAATGACGAGGAGCGACTGATCGAGGCGGACACGGTGGTGATCTGCGCGGGTCAGGAACCCTTGCGTGATCTTCAAGCGCCACTGGAGGCGGCTGGTGTGCCGGTTCATCTCATCGGCGGCGCCGAGGAAGCCGCGGAACTCGACGCTCAGCGCGCCATCGACCAGGCGGTCCGGCTGGCGGCGCGTTTGTGAGGGTTGAGGTTCCCTGTTTGCACGGGACGATGGAGATCGAGACCACGCCGGAAAGCCGTGCCGTCTCCCCAGCCGTCGCCCTGACGGAGGTTAGGGCTTCTTCCGTTTTCGTGGCCGGGCTGTCGGGAGGTGGAAATTTCGACGTGACGGAATGATCGCTGGCGATTGCGGCCCGAGCCCTGACCTTCGTCAGGGCGACGGTGGAGAGAGGGTCGCCCTCATTCCCGTCGCCCTTGCGAAGGCAAGGGCTTGTGCCGTGAGCGTCGACCACGCGGGAGATTTTCAAGCCTCAACCGTATGAGAAATGCAGTTGCCGACCTTCGTCAGGGCGGCGGAGTGGGATAAGCCACCAAGAGGTCGGGACGATAGCGAGATCGCGGGCGCCCGACGTCGACAGCGCGCTTTTCCTCGCCGTCACCCGGCCGGGCGATAGCCCTCGCCGAAGGTCTCGGTGGTGTAGCGGAAGACCCTGAGACCGTCGGACCAATGGTCCATGTCGAAGCCGGCCTTGCGTTTCAGGTGCCGAATGAAATCCTCGGCCTTGGGGATGCCCTCCCAGACGCTGGGCAGAAACAGTCCGCGCCGTCCCTCGTCCTGGAGGATCAGGCCGTCCTGGTCGGGACGCACCTGGCGAACCAGGTCCGCCTCCTCCTCGAACCGCATGATCCTGGGGAAGGACAGAAGCGAGACCTCGATATCGAGCTGGTCCAACTCCTCCATGGTCAGCGGGCCGAAGCGCGGGTCGCCGAAGCCGGCTTTGTAGGCATTGGCGACCACGTCGGGCAGCAGCGGCTGATGGGCGATCACGCTTCCGATACAGCCGCGCAGGCGCCCGGCGATCTTGAGCGAGACGAAGCTCGCCCGCATCGCGGTAAGCGACTTGGAGACACCGGGGCCATAGTCGACATTCGGCGCGCGACCGTTCTCGACCCCGAAGGCCAAGGCCTTGCGGGTGGCGTCCAGGAGAACCCGGCGGTTGGCTTCGGAAATCCGCGCCGCCTCGGCGTATTCCATGGAATAGGCGCCATAGCCGACCACCCGGTCGCGACCGCCCTTGGTATCGCCGGAATTGCGCACATCGAGATGAGTGACCCTGAGGTCACGCTTGCGGGCGATGTCCAGCACCCCTGCCAGCGCCCGATGCCCGCAGGCGCCGGTGCCGTTGATCTTCTCGAGCTGGAGCAGTTCGATTTGGCCGGTGGTCTGACGGTCCAGGCCGACCGCCGTGTCGTAATCGTGAAAATGCGAGAGGTCGGACGAGACCGAGATCACGGTCTCCGGCCCACCCCAAACCAGGTTCAGGGCATCGCGCACCAGCTCCATGCTCGCGTCGCCGACCAGGATCGGCACGATGGTGAAGTCATCGAGAACCGGCTGCAGGAACGGCAGATGCGATTCCAGGCTATGCTCGCCCTCGAAGACCTTGTCGAGAACCCGGAACCCCTCCAGCGGCATCAGTTTTCGCAGCGCCCCCCAATCCACCGGAACGACGCCGAGCGGGGTCGCCCAGGCATCGCTGCTGGTGGTCGCCAGGCCCTTGAAGCCGACCCGGTGCGCCGGGCCGATGATCACTACCCGCTTGATGCGCTTGCGGTGCGCGGCGAGCTGTTTGAAGGCGGTGCCGGCGATCTCTCCCGAATAGACGAAACCCGCGTGGGGCGCGACGATCACCTTGGGGTCCGAGACCGGCGAGGCGAGCCCCTTGTCCAGGCATGCCATGACCATGTCGGCGCATTCATTGTCCCCGGCGGGATACCAGGCGCCGGCCATGTGCGGCGCGCGGACGCGTTCGGATGTGATGTCCTGAGCCATGATCATGGATTATCATAGCTTGCCGCGCGACGAAACCACGCGAGATCCCTAACCCATGGCCGAAACCACCGCCGACGCTCCCACCCTCGCCGAAACCGCCCCACCGCCGGTGGACGGCAAGGGGCCGATCGTTCCGACCGAGCATTGGACGATGCTCGGGGACGGGCGAGTGCAATGCGAGATGTGCCCGCGCCTGTGCAAGCTGAAGGAAGGCGCGCGCGGGCTGTGTTTCGTGCGGGCCCGCCAGGACGACGCCATCGTCTTGACCACCTATGGCCGGTCGTCGGGCTTTTGCGTCGACCCGATCGAGAAGAAGCCGTTGAACCATTTTCTGCCCGGCACCTCGGTGCTGTCCTTCGGCACGGCGGGCTGCAACCTCGCCTGCAATTTCTGTCAGAATCACGACATCTCGAAGAGCCGCGAGATGGACACGATGCAGGCCGAGGCCCAACCCGAGGCGATCGCCCGGGCGGCCCAGCGGATGGGTTGTGCCTCGGTCGCCTTCACCTATAACGACCCGGTCATCTTTCACGAATATGCCGCCGATATCGCCGATGCCTGCCGCGCGGTCGGGGTCAAGACCGTGGCGGTGACGGCCGGCTACGTGACGGATCGGGCGCGCGCGGCGTTCTTCGAGAAAATCGACGCCGCAAACGTCGATCTGAAGGCCTTTACCGAGCGCTTCTATCGCGACGTCACCAAGAGTCAACTCGCGCCAGTTCTGGACACGTTGAGATATCTCAAGCACGAGACCGATGTCTGGTTCGAGATTACCAATCTTATCATCCCCGGCGAGAATGACTCGGAGCGCGAGATCGACGAGATGACCGCCTGGGTGGTGGAAAATCTAGGTCCCGACGTGCCGATGCATTTCTCGGCCTTTCATCCGGATTATCGGATGATGGACAAACCACGCACCCCGTTCGAGACCCTGGCGATGGCGCGTCGGGTGGCGATGCGCAACGGGGTACGGCACGCCTATACCGGCAATGTGCATGATCTCGGTCGCCAGTCCTCCTATTGCCATGGCTGCGGCGACCGGACGATCGGCCGGGATTGGTATCTGCTCTCGGATTGGAACCTCGACGAGCGCGGCGCATGCCGGGAATGCGGCACGGCGATGGCCGGTGTGCTCGACGGCCCACCCGGCGCTTGGGGCCGCAAGCGGCTGCCGGTGGATATCGGCCTGTTTCGCTAGCGGGCTTGGTCCCGGGAGACCGTCCTGGCGCCCTCTCCCGTCGTCCTGGCGCCCTCTCACGTCGTCCTGGCGAACGGCGGGACCTCATGCCGCGCGCCAAGCGGCCGGTGTTAACTCCCGTCGCCAGTTCCGAGGCCCTGCCGTTCGCCAGGGCGACGCTGTGGGGTTGGGCGGCGGGAGATGATGGGGCGACGGGATCGGCGGGGAGAGGTCAATCGCCGGAATCAGCCGGCAGATCGCGTAGATAGACCGCCATCGCCTCTAGATCCGTCTTGGTGAGTTTGCTGGTGCTGTTCTCGATCACTTCCGTCATCGAGCCGCCGACGAAGTCCCCATCCGGCAGAATGCCGTCGGACAGGAAAAAGGTGATATCACCCACGCTCCAACCGCCAATGCCCTTTTGCGGATGCGGCGTGATGTTCGGAACGCCCTTGCCGTCGGGCCCGCGGCTGTTGCCGGCGAAGGGTCGGGCTCGATCCAGGCCGCCCAGCAGGTTGCGTTGGGTATGGCACTCGCCGCAATGGCCGAGTGCGTTCGAGAGATAGGCGCCTCGGTTCCATTGCTCCGGTTTCCCGGGATCGACCGCCGTCCAGCCTTCCTCGAAATAGAGAAAGCGCCAGGGCCAGATCAGGACCCGCATGTTGAACGGGAAGGTAAGATCGTGCACGCGAACCGGCTCGGCGACGGGTGGCACGCTCTTCAGATAGGCCCAAAGATCGGCGAGATCCGCGTCGGTCATCCCGGTATAGGACGCATAGGGAAAAGCTGGAAAATAGACCGTGCCGTCGGGGGCGAGCCCCTGACGCATGGCGCGCTTGAAGTCGTCGAGACTCCAGGCTCCGATGCCGTGCTCCGGATCGGGGGTGATATTGGAGGTGTAAAAGTCGCCGAAGGGCGTTGCCAGACGATGATCGCCGGCCAACGGCGTGCCTTTGGGCTTGGCCCTGGTATGACAGCCCAGACACCCGGCGGCGGCGAAGATGTAGCGACCCCGCTCCACCGCGGCATCATCGGCCGCTTTGCTCGGTGTCGAAATAGTCACCGCGAACGCGCAGCAAAGCACGCCGGCAAGCCATCCGGCGCGCGCGAAAAACCGGCGAAAGCAGAGCCTCCGCCGGTTCTCGTTCATAACGTCGCTTATTTTACTTTCTCGCCCCGGAACGGCTTGTGACAGCCGCCGCAGCCGATCTTGCCGACCATGCCGAACTGGGCGCCGATGGCGTCCTTGTCGCCGCCGGCCGCGACCGAGGCCAGCTTGGCCGCCTCGGCGCCGAGTGCCGCCGCGGCTCTCTCGAAGCCGGCCCAGTCTTCCCAGATCTTCGGAAGCGCGCGGGTTACCTTGTCGTCGTGATCGCCGCGTCCGCTACCCTTGGGATAGTCGGCGACAATGCCACCGGCGGCGGCGCTCAAGGCGGTGGCGGCCTTGGCCACGTCGGCGGCGGAGCCCTTGCCGTCCTTCACGAAACCCTTGATCGTCAGGAACGGCTTCAGGATGTCGTTCTTCATATAGGCGATGCGCTTCTCGATCACCGCGTGCCCGTCCGCGTGGGCGGGGCTGATGCCTTGGGAGATCATCAAGACCGAGCCCATGGCCAGGGCCGCGATGGCCCCCATGAAAAATGTCCGCATGAGTCTTCCTCCTCGGGAATGTCAACGGTCCCTTCGGCAACGCCGAAGGGACCCGGAATACATTTGTCGAGTGTGGCCAAGCCCACCGTTCCCGGCAAGAGGCGTCGAGGAAACAGATTGTTTCTTCTCGGCAATAAAGGGGCCCGATTGTTCCGGAATGGTCGCGTCGGACCGCCGTCTGGGCGGCGGCCCACGTCGCGCCTCCGACATATCCTGTCGCGCAACCGCTAGCGCCCGCCCGTCCGGAGTCCTAATTACGGTATTGAAATCATGGGTATCGCTTGCCCATGGGCTTTATCGGGAGTGACTGATGGCCGACGAGGAAGACGATATCGTCCTGTCCGAGCTTGACGACGAAGAGCTCGTTCAACAAATGCACGATGACCTCTATGACGGTCTGAAGGAAGAGATCGAAGAGGCGGTAAACATTCTGCTCGAACGAGGGTGGGGGCCGTATAAGGTTCTGACCGAGGGACTGGTCGAGGGCATGCGCATCGTCGGGGTCGATTTCCGCGACGGTATCCTTTTCGTGCCCGAGGTTCTGATGGCCGCCAATGCCATGAAGGCGGGCATGACGATTCTGCGGCCATTGTTGATCGAAACCGGGGCGCCGCAACTCGGCAAGATGGTGATCGGCACGGTCAAGGGCGACATCCACGATATCGGCAAGAACCTCGTCTCGATGATGATGGAGGGCGCCGGTTTCGACGTGATCGATCTCGGCATCAATAACCCGGTCGAGAACTACATCGCGGCGCTCGAGGAACACAAACCCGACATCCTCGGCATGTCGGCGTTGCTGACCACCACCATGCCCTACATGAAGGTGGTGATCGACGCGATGAAGGAAAAAGGCATCCGGGACGACTTTATCGTTCTGGTCGGCGGGGCGCCGCTGAACGAAGCCTTCGCCGAGAGTGTCGGCGCCGATGCCTATTGCCGCGACGCGGCGGTGGCGGTGGAAACCGCGAAGGTCATGGTGGCGGAGAAGCGCGGCTCCAACTCGGTCCCGATGGGCGTCGAGTAGTCAAAAAGATCAAACTTACCCGCGTTCGACGGCGCGGGCTGGAATGGACGATGAAACGATGGATGGACTCCCTCCTGTCGACCGTGACCCATTGACCCAACCTCCCGCTCCGTCCGGTGGTTCCGAGCGACCGACGACGCTGTTCATCACCTGCGGGGCGCTGGCCAAGGAGATCGTGGCGCTGAAGGAGGCGACGGGCTGGTCGGAACTGACCATCGCGTGCCTACCTGCGCATTGGCACAACACGCCGATGAAAATCGCGCCGGCGGTGCTTTCCAAGATCCGCGGCATGGGCCAGCGTTTCGACCGCGTTTTCGTCCTCTACGGCGATTGCGGAACCGGTGGAGAGTTGGACCGGGTGCTGGCCGAGGAAGGGGTCGAGCGTATCCCCGGCCCGCATTGCTATCATTTTTACATGGGCGGCGAGGAATTCGAGCGCACCCATGACGACGACCCGACCTGCTTTTACCTGACCGACTATCTGGTCAGGCATTTCGACCGGATCATCATCAAGGGCCTGGGTCTGGACAGGTTTCCCCAGTTGCTGAGCGACTATTTCGGTAACTACACCCGACTGATCTATATCGCGCAAACGGACGACGAACGGTTGCGCGCCAAGGCCAAAACGGCCGCTAAACGGCTGGGTCTGGAATACGAGTATCGTTATCGTGGCTATGGAGAGCTCGGGGATTATATCAACGCCGCCGCCGCCCGGCGCATGACGACGGATTGGTAGGCTCGACATGGCGCATCTCGTTACCGTTTATTGGCGCGACATTCCGGCTCAGGTGATCGCCGAGCGTGGGCGAGGCCGCAAGCGCGAGAGCGCCAAGATCGAATTGCCGGACAGATTCGCCAAGGCCATCGACGCCGCCGCGATGCGTGGAGACGCCGCCGATACCGACAGCTATCTGGCCGATTGGCGCCGCTCGGATCCGGTTGATTGCGGTGATGATCTGGAAGCCGAGGCGACGGCCGTGGCCGATCGGTTGGACGCTGAATACGATGGTGAGAAGCTACGGGCGCTGATCAAGGCCGGCGGGAACGCCGAAAGCTGATCCAATGTCGCGGGGCCAGTCAGTCCCGATCGAGGGCGTCGGCCACGGTTTCGAGTGAACCGATCAGCGCCGATCTCTCCTCGGTGGTCAGGCCCGCGATCCCAGTCCGCAGTTTTTCGGGATCGAGGGATGTGTGTTCCGCCACGGTTTCCCTACCCAGATCGGTCAGCTCGATCGCTATGGCCCGCTCGTCGCTAGGCGCCCGGGTCCTGATCAACAACCCCTTCTTTTGTAACCGCTTGATCAGCTCGGACGCCGTGCTCGGCGCGCAGCCGAGATAGACCCGAACCTCGTCCAACCGAGGGGGGGCGGGTCGATGGGATATGAACTGAAGAACCCTGATCGCCCGGTGGGTCAGGTCAATTCGATACTCTCGTCGCGCCACGTAATAGAGCTTCGCCAAGGCATCCCCCAACCGCGCTTCCGATGCCGGGGAAGCGGTGGCGGCGGTGATGGGGGTCTTCCGCGCCTTACCCGACCGCACGGCTGATTCTCCTGTTTCAGAGGTTTGGAATCTCATACTTGACTCCCGAATAATTTGTCAAATATATATATTTCGTATAATACGAAATAAGAGAGTGATGGAATGGCGGGCGAGGCGACGGGTTTGAATTGGATTCCCGAACCGGCGGATGCGACCGGTATCAAGGCCGACTTCTATAGCGACATGAAAACCAAGCCGACGGAAGCCATGTTGCGGGCCTTGTTGAACGCGGAAGTCGGCGATGAGCAAAAAGGCGAGGACCCGACGACGAACGCGCTTTGTGATCGCGTGGCCGAGCTGACCGGCAAGGAAGCCGCCACGCTCTTGCCGACCGGGACCATGTGCAATGAAATCGCGTTGCGGGTGCACTGCGACCCGGGTGACGAGGTCATTTGCGATCGCTCATGCCACATCGTGAACTTCGAGGCCGGCGGGCCGGCGGCGTTAAGCGGGGTGATGATCAATCCCCTGGATGGTGAGAACGGCATGTTCACCGTCGATCAGGTGCGCCAGGCCATTCGGCCCGCGTCGCGCTATGCCCCGACCAGCCGGCTATTGGCGGTCGAGCAGACCACCAATCTCGGTGGCGGCGGGGTTTGGCCATTGAAACAATTGACCGACGTCGCGGAATTGGCGAAGTCTCGGGGACTCTCCACCCATATGGATGGCGCGCGGCTGTTCAATGCCACGGTTCAATCAGGCATCGCGGCGCGGGACTATGCAAAACCCTTCGATTCGATCTGGATCGACCTCACCAAGGGGCTGGGGTCCTTCGCCGGCGCGGTGCTCGCCGGGTCGAGGGCGTTCATCAAAGAGGCTTGGAAGCTGAAACAGCAATTGGGCGGCGGGCTCCGCCAATCGGGCTACATCGCCGCGACGGGACTTTACGCGCTCGATCACCATATCGACCGATTGGCGGAAGACCATGCCCTGGCCCGCTCGATCGGCGAGAACATCGCTTCGATGGACAATGTGGAGAAGGTTCTCCCGGTGGAGACGAATATCGTCATTTTCGAGATCTCGCGAAACGGTCCCACCGCCGCCGAGGTTGTCGCCTCGATGTTACGGCACGGTGTCAGGCTCGGCGTGTTCGGCGACCGGACGATCCGGATCGTCTGCCATTTGGACGTAGGCCCGGCCGACGGCGCTCTGCTTTGCCGCCACTTGCCGGATGCACTCCGGGGCGTCGGAACCGCATAGATGACTGTCGCGGGCTTCTCCCGGCCCACCCGTGGTTCGCCCTCGTGATCCACCCGATCCCGTGGTTTCGCCGATTTATGAGGGAAATTCCCATCTCCGGGGTTGACGTTTCGCGATTCAGCGCTATTTTAAGTAAACACTCACTTTGAGGCGCGACGATGCCACGCCGCACGGATACCAAGGAACGAATTGAGCGGGCCGCCCTGGGCCTCTTCGCGGCCAAGGGCGTTGACGCCACGACGACCAAGGATATCGCGGCGGGCGTGGAGATTTCCGAGGGCACGATCTATCGACATTTCGAAAGCAAGGATGCGCTTGTCTGGCATCTGTTCTCCACCAACTACGCGGCCTTGGCCGGACATCTCGATGAGATCCTGGAGGCGACGGATGATTTCTCCCGGAGGATCGAACTGGCCGTCGACCTGTTCTGTGGCATGTTCGACCGGGACCCGGATCTGTTTCGCTTCATTCTACTGTCGCAGCATGGCCAGTTGGATAAGGTGCCGGAGAGCATGGCAAACCCGGTCAACAGTCTGGAGCGGCTGTTTCGCGACGGAATCGACGCCGGTCTATGTCGGGGAGAAAGCGCCACGCTTTTGGCGGGAATCGCGCTCGGCATGGTGCTCCAGCCCGCGACCTTTATCATCTACGGGCGGCTTGACGGCCCCTTGACGATACATGCTCCGCGCCTCGCCGAGGCCATTGGAAAGGCGGTAACGGCATGAAGTGCTTTCTCTGGCTTCAAAAAGTGAGTGAATGTTCACTTAAAAAGATGAGCGGTCATGGCTCGTTTCGGTGGCAAACGCCGGGGATCCCAACCTTGGGCGGTCGACAATTCTGGTCGGATATCTTGATCAGCGCTGGCTCGCGTGTTCAGCGGAATTTTTGGACCGGCCACCACAGAACCCTGGATGCCGCGAATAGGCGCCATGGGTTTGGATCGCGCGAGACTTGCCTGGAGGCGATAGGAAGGGCGTCGTCCCCTGGCGCGGCGCTGGATGACGGCGTCGTGGACCGGCATGCGGGTAGAAGGGAAACCCTGATCGTTTTCCTGCATGGCCTGTTTCGTTCGCGTGCATCGCTTGGCCTCCTTGAAAGACGATTGGCGTTGCAGGGATGGTCAACGTTGGCGATCGAATATCCAAGCGCCGTTGGGTCGATCTTCGACCATGCCCGGCAAGTCAATGACGTGCTCAACCAAACTCGCGGTTACTCCCGCGTGATCTTTGTCGGGCATAGTTTGGGGGGCCTTGTCGCTCGCGCCGCGCTCGTGGACCCGGTGGATTGGCGGTCCCGGATGACGGTCGTGGGGCTGATTCAATTGGGGACTCCGAACCGGGGCGCCCAACTCGCGCGGTGGCTTTGTCGGAGTGCGGTCCTTCGGAAGTTATTGACGGCGCCGGTCAGGGAATTGACCGCGAAGATCGATGTTCCCGAGCCGGCTCTCGAGGTTCCCGTAACCGTTATCGCGGGCGGTCGATCAGGCGGCGGCTACAACCCTTGGCTCGACGGAAACAACGATGGGGTTGTTCGCGTCGAGGAGACGGTTATGGCGCGCGCGCATTCACATCATGTGGTGCCCGCGATCCACACATTATTGATGAACCATCCTCGAACAACAGGCTTGGTGGCGCGGACCGTCCGCGCTTGGTCATCGGCGCCATGCCCGCGAACCACTAGCCGATAGACGTTGTTCCCTCGCCGCCTCATTCGGCGACAGATTCAGGAGATACTCATGGCCAGCCCCTTGCTCCCGCTGCTTCGCTCCCGCCGGTTCCTGCCACTTTTCGTCGTCCAGTTCCTCGGCGCGATGAACGATAACGTGTTCAAGAACGCGATGATCATTCTCATTCTCTATCGATTGGCGGGAGACGGCGCGTCGCTACTGGTGACGGCGGCGGCGGGCATTTTCGTGCTTCCGTTTTTCATGTTCTCGGCCGTCGCCGGCCAGATCGCCGACAAATTCGAGAAATCAACGTTGATCCGGCGCGTTAAGCTGGCGGAGATACCGATCATGATCGGCGCGGCGGCGGCGTTTCACCTGGGAGAGCCGTTGTTGCTGATCACCGTGTTGTTCCTGATGGGCACCCAATCGGCGTTCTTTGGCCCGCTCAAATACGCCATTCTTCCCGATCACCTGCGCGAGGATGAACTGGTCGCGGGAAATGGTCTGGTCGAGGCCGGTACTTTCGTCGCGATTTTGACCGGGACGGTGATCGGTGGTGTTCTCGTGCTCGGCGCCAACGGCGTCGCGATGATCTCATCGATCGTGATCGCGTTGGCGGTCCTCGGATGGCTGGTTAGCCGGATGATCCCGCCGGCCCCGGCGACCGCGCGCGACATGTCGATCGATTGCAACGTCGTCAGCGGAATCTGGCGGGCGGTTCGCCATGTCATTGGCGAACGAAAGTTGTTCCTGGCAATCCTCGGGATCTCCTGGTTCTGGCTGATTGGGGCGACCTTTCTCTCCCAGTTTCCGAGCCTCGCGAAAGACGTATTGGGTGGCGACGAGCGGGTCGTAACCTTGCTGTTAATGACCTTCGCGGTCGGGATCGCCGCCGGTTCGCTGTGGTGCAACGTGCTTTTGAAGAACGAGATTTCCGCCAAGTATGTGCCGCTCGCGGCCTTGGCCATGACCGTGTTCATCGTGGACTTTTATCTCATGATCGCGGACCGGAATGGGGCCGGCGCGCTGGTCGGCGCGGCGGCTTTTCTGGCGGCGCCGGGGAATTGGCGGATTCTGTTCGATCTGTTCGCGGTCGCGGTGGCGGGTGGTCTCTTCAGTGTCCCACTCTATGCGATCCTCCAGAGCGAAAGCGCGCGTGAGCGCCGGGCCCGCAATGTCGCGGTAAACAATATCCTGAACGCGCTGTTCATGGTGGTGGGCGCGGTGCTGGCGGGGGCCATGCTGGCCATGGGGATCTCGGTGCCGGGGATCCTGCTCGCCCTGGCGATCGCTAACCTGGCGGTGGCTGTTTATATCTGCCGGCTTCTGCCGCATCACCTTATCAGGACCGTCTTCGCGATGATCTTGCGGCCCCTGTTCCGGGTTCGCGTCGAGGGGCTCGACAACTATCGCCAAGCCGGCGCGCGCGCGGTTATCGTCGCCAATCATGTCTCCTTCCTGGACGGGATATTGCTCGCGGTATTCCTGCCGGGGCGCCCGGTCTTCGCTGTCGACACGCATATCGCCAAGGAGTGGTGGGCGCGGCCCTTTCTAACGCTGGCCAAGACCTTCACGGTGAATCCCAACAACCCCTTCGCCACCAAGGCGCTGGTACGCGAGGTGAAGGCCGGCAACCATCTGGTGATCTTCCCGGAAGGCCGGATCACCGTCACCGGGGCGTTGATGAAGATCCATGAGGGGCCGGGCATGATCGCCGACAAGGCCGAGGCCGATCTGATCCCCGTACGCATCGCCGGCGCCGAGACCAGCACGCTCAGCCGCATAAAGGGCAAACTGCGCCAGCGCTGGTTCCCCGGGATCACCATTACCATCCTGGAGCCGCGTCGCTTCAAGATCCCCAAGGGAACGGTGGGCCGGGCGCGTCGGCGGATCGCCGGAGAACAGCTGTACGACGCGATGTCGGATCTGATCTTTCGGACCTGTGATACCGACAGGACGCTGTTCCGGGCCTTCCTCGAAGCCAGGGCGACCCATGGAGGCGGAACGGAGGTGCTGGAGGATATCGAGCGTGATCCGATCAGCTACAACCGTCTTCTCCTCGGCGCCGGCGTTCTGGGACGGGCCCTCGGCGAGTTTACCGAGCAAGGCGAGAGGGTCGGCTTCCTGCTACCGAACTCCGTCGGCGCGGCGGTGACGCTGTTCGCGTTGATCTCGACGGGCCGGGTACCGGCGATGCTTAACTTCTCCACCGGTCCGGCCAATGTGGTCTCGGCCTGTCGAGCCGCCGAGCTACAAACCGTTCTGACGTCCCGGCGGTTCATCGAGATGGGTAAGCTGGAGGATCTTGTCGCCGCCATCACGCCCGTCGCGCGGGTGGTGTATCTGGAGGATCTCCGCGAACGGATCTCGGCGCGGGACAAGTTGATCGGACTTCTGGCGCGTCCTTTCGCCGGTTGGCTGCATCGCCGCCGCGGCATCCAAGCCGACGATCCCGCGGTCGTGCTCTTCACCTCTGGATCCGAGGGCCAGCCCAAGGGGGTCGTGCTGTCCCACGCGAATCTGCTGGCGAACCGCTTCCAGCTCTCGGCGAGGATCGATTTCAACGCCGCCGACATCGCCTTCAATGCCCTGCCGATCTTTCATTCCTTCGGCCTGACCGGCGGTCTGATCCTGCCTCTTTTGTCGGGGGTGAGGACCTTCCTCTATCCCTCGCCGCTGCATTACCGGATCGTTCCGGCCTTGGTCTACGATACCAACGCGACGATCCTGTTCGGCACCGACACTTTCCTGGCCGGCTATGCGCGCTTGAGCCATGCCTACGACTTCTTCAACGTGCGCTACGTCTTCGCCGGCGCGGAAAAGGTCAAGGACGAGACCCGCCGGGTCTGGTCGGAAAAGTTCGGGCTGCGCATTCTCGAGGGGTACGGCGCCACCGAGACCGCGCCGGTTCTCGCCGTGAACACGCCGATGCATTTTCGCGCCGGCACGGTCGGTCGCCTGGTGCCCGGCGTAACCGCGCGCCTCGAGCCGGTGCCGGGTGTCGAGCAAGGTGGCAGGCTGTACGTCACCGGCCCGAACGTGATGCTCGGCTATCTCCGCGCCGGCGCGCCGGGGGAGCTTCAAGCACCGCCGGAGGGCGAGTACGACACCGGCGACATCGTTGATATCGACGCCAGTGGTTTCGTGACGATCCTGGGTCGTGCCAAGCGTTTCGCCAAGATCGCTGGCGAGATGGTGTCGCTCACGGCGGTTGAGGATCTGGCGGCCAGGACATGGCCGGATCACGCCCACGCCGTTGTCTCCCTGCCGGACGCGCGCAAGGGTGAACAACTGGTGCTGATCACCGATCATCCCGACGCGCCGCGCGAGGCGTTGTCGTCGACCGCGCGAGCCACCGGCGCTAGTGAACTGATGGTGCCGCGTCAGATTCTGTCGGTGAACGCGGTGCCGTTGCTCGGAACCGGTAAGATCGATTATCCGGCGGCCACGGAATTGGCGGC
>JAYOIK010000055.1:0-34272 GCA_038118725.1 Alphaproteobacteria bacterium
TGTTAGTCGTCGCCCGAGGCCGCCGCCAGTTCCCGCTCGCGCCGCGCGATGTAGTCCGCCTGGGGACCAAACCGTTCGGCGTCCTGAAACTTCTCTCGCGTCCACGCGAGCAACGCCTCGTCGTCCAGCGTCATATCCCAGGTCTCGCCCGCCGGCTGTTTCACCTGCCACGGCGTATCGCGGAAAATCTCGATGCCGTTCTGCTCGGGATCCTGAAAATAAACCGACCAGGTATTGCCGTGCGATGTCGGTCTCAGCTCCAGGGATTCGGCCTGTAGCCGCCCGATAAGCGCGCGCAATTCCGGCATGTCCTCGACCCGGAACGCGAGATGCGCGTGACTGTTGGACGGACCGACATCCTCGCGACCGGCGATAAACGCGACCTGATGATGCTCGGCGGCTTCCTGACTTAGGAAAGTGATTTTGCGTCCGCCGCTGATCGGCCCCGCGTCGGTCACTTGAAAGCCGAGAACACGGGTATAGAAGTCCAGCATGCGTTGCTCGTCGTGAACGAAAAGAACCGCGTGCGACCAGGATAGCGCCATGATGAACCTCCAATGCGTGGTGTCGCGCGAAACCAGCGCGACCGAGCTGTCTGGTTCCTATAGCACGAATAAGCGCGCCGCCGAGATCACGAACCGCCCGCTCTAGAAGAACCTCGGCCTAAAAGAACCTAAGGTCCGCCAGTGGAACGCCCAGGAAAGCGCTCCTGAAATCCATCACCGAGAAAATCCCGCCCGTGACCATGAAAATCGCGTCGTCATCAATCTCCGCCTTCACACGTTCAATCAGATCTCCGATGTCATCAAACGCGCGAACCGCGGCATCGGGATTGAACGCCCGTATCTCGGCCTCGAGCGTGGTCGCGTCCATTCCCTTGTGCCGCGCCGAGAACACCAGAAACTCACCCCAAGCCTCGGCGAACACGCCCAACATCTCGGCGTGGTTCTTGTCGTGGGAAATGCCCACGACGCCGATGACCCGTTTGCCCGCGAATAGTCTCCGACAGGTCGCCACCACCTCCCGGGCGGCGGCGGGCGTATGCGCGAAATCACAGATCGTCGGAGGTGCCTCCGACAAGGTCTCGAACCGCCCGATCAGCCAGACATGGTTCACCGCGTGGGAAAAGGCATCGGCCAAGTCTCGCGTTGTGACATCCGGCAAATTCATGGCTTCAACCGCGTGAAGCCCCAAGACCGCGTTGCGCGCCAGATAATCGGCTGAGGAGACGGGACGCCAGGTCATGACGTGGCTCTCGCCGCCGATGGTCGTGGAGACGTCGATCTCGCTCTCGCCCTTCCCCGCTATTCGCGTGGTCTTGGAAACGTCTATCAATCGGCGTTGGTTCAGCTCGCCATATGCCGCGGCGAACGCCGGAACCGGGTCATCAATCCAGCCGGTGAAAACCATGCCGCCAGGCTTCACAATGTCGATCTTATCGGCGGCGATTGCTTCCAGGCTCTCTCCCAGGATCTCGGTATGCTCGAGATCAACCGATGTCAGGATCCCGATACTCCCACCAAACGCACGGGTCGCGTCGAAACGGCCGCCGACCCCGGCTTCGATCACGAGAACGTCCAACGGTTCCCGGAGAAACAGATCCGCTGCGATCAATGTCATGACCTCGAAGCCGCCGATGCCCGGAAGCTGATCGGCGATTTCGACGACGGTATCGATCGACACCGCAAGCGCCTCGTCCGATACGTCGGCGCCATTGATCCGGAAGCGCTCGTTGAATGAATGATAGTGCGGCGACGTGAACATCCCCACGCGCCGTCCCAGATGACGCAACGCCGTCTCGAGAATATGACAGGTGCTGCCCTTGCCGTTCGAGCCCACGACATGGATCACCGGCGGGAACTCCGCGGCATGCAGGGTCTTCAGGCTTTCGAAACCACGCCGCATCCGTAGTGTGGCCAGCCCTTTTCCGTATTTCGGATAGCGCTCCACGAAATCCAGAAATGAAGAGCCCTCCATCACTCGAACGCCTTGATGAGGATCTCCCGCCAGATGTCCTCCAGCAAGGTGGTCTCACCGATTGTCTCGAGTGTCGTCAGCGCCGGATTCGCGTTGATTTCGATGACAAAGGCGTCATCGCAAGGCCGGTCGCGTGGATAGACCAGATCGATCGCGCAGGCCCGCAAATGCGTCGCCTCGAATATTCTGGCGCAAAGAGCCTCTTCCTCGGCGAGGAAAGTGGTTCGGAAACTGTTGGAGGAGCCGCCGACCGAGGCGTTGGGGATCTCGCAATAGGCCAGGGTTTCGCCCGGCGCCGGGATGCTGGTCAGTGTATACCCCCGCCGCCCGAGAGTATTGGTCAGCACCGGGTTATCCCGGCTCTGCGCCGGCAGGCCTTGGCGATGCGCGAAAGCATCCGCGGCATCCAGAAGCGCTTCGACGGACCTGCTCCCATCACCGGTCAGAACCGCCGGCACGCGCTCGTAGTAGAACTTTGGCTTCCCATCGATCGCGAACAACCGCGCTTCCCGACCTGGCAAATATTCCTGCACGATCGCGGTGTCATAGTCCCTGGCGATGAGGTCGAAATGCGCGCGCAAGCCCCCCGCGTCCTTCACCGATCTCGCGTAACGGCCACGCGCGCCTCGGTTCGGCTTGACGAAAACCGGAAAACCGAGCTCGGTCGCGAAGGCCTCGCCATCGTCGCGATCAAAGCCGGCGGGTCTCAGATCCGCGAAGCCGTCGAGGAGAAACACAATCCGCGATTTCGGTGTCGCGATCCCCTCGGCTCGAAGCAGGTCGTGGGTATGCGCCTTGTCGGTAACGAGATTCGCGACACTGACGCTATTGATGGGAAATCCCGAAACGTTTCCGGCGCCCACGAAGACCGTCTTGCCCGCCTTCCCCACCTTTCCCACCTGGGAGACGCGCAGAATATAACCGGAAAACGGATCCAATTGCTCGACCGAGAAACCCAGTTCGGTGGCGACTTTTTCCGCGTAATGGATATTGAGAGGCGGCTTGAACATCCCGGTTCCGAACCCTTTTGGCACCCCGGGATATCACACGCCCCGCGCCGCGCCGTCAAACGGCGAAACCGCCATCAATGCAAGAGAAACTGGGCGCGCGCGGCTGCTCCGTGCGATAGTGGCGCGCCGCCGCCCCGCTCCCCGGCGAAGGGAGCCGAAGACTTCGGGAGACTATCGTGAACGCCTCGAACACCCCGTACGGAGAATGGCCGTCGCCCATTTCCGCGCAATCCCTTACCGATGGGTCCATCGCGCTGGGCGGTGTCGTCCTGGACCGGGATCACCTCTGGTGGACCGAGGCGCGACCGTCGGAGGGAGGACGTGTCGTCATTGTCCGACGTTCGCCCGACGGCACGACCCAAGACATGATTTCCGCTCCCTACAACGCCCGCTCAAGGGTTCACGAATATGGCGGCGGCGCGGTCACGATCGCCGGTGGCGTCGCCTATTTCGTGGACTTCGCCACCCAGGCCATCCATCGGGTCGAACCAGGATCGGAGCCCCGGCGCCTAACCGACGAAGGTCCCTGGCGTTTTGCCGCGATGATACTGGATAGCCGCGGCGAAAGGTTGATCGCGATCCGCGAGGCCCACGCCGGATCCGGGCCCCCGGTCAATGAACTCGTCGCGGTACCACTCAGCGGCGGCGAGGCGCGGGTGATCGCGTCGGGTCATGACTTTTATACCGCCCCACGGCTTTCCCCCGACGGACAAAGCCTCGCCTGGCTCACCTGGAATCTGCCGGCGATGCCCTGGGACACCACTACCTTGTGGCAAGCTAGGATTCTCGACGACGGCACGCTCGACACCCTCGTCGCGGTCGCGGGCGGCCCAGGGGAGGCCATCTATCAACCGGAATTCGCGCCGGACGGAAGCCTGCATTTCGTCTCCGACCGGGAGACGGGCTGGTGGAACCATCACCTCGCGCGCGATGGGGAGATACACGCTCTTCACCCTGACGAGGCGGAATACGGCCTGCCCTACTGGTCGATTTCCTCGGCAACCTACACGCTCGACGAGGATGGCCGGCTCTTCACTTGCCGGATCGAAGACGGCTTCTCTCGGCTCGGCGAGCTTCGCGATGGGGTTTTCATCCCCTTCGACCTGCCCTTCACCGAGTTTGGCGCGCCGTCCGTTTCGCCCGGCAAACTCGCGGTGATCGCGGCATCGGCGATGGAACCTTGGCGGATTATCCTTGTCGATCTCGCCAGCGGGTCATGGGAGACCATTCACCGTTCCCTCGCCGAGATCCCCGACGCGCGCTATCTTTCGGCGCCGGAAGCGATCGATTTCCCGACCGGGGAAAACGGAACGG
Organism: Alphaproteobacteria bacterium; assembly: GCA_038118725.1. GTDB lineage: Bacteria > Pseudomonadota > Alphaproteobacteria > Thalassobaculales > Thalassobaculaceae > JADHLJ01. The sequence continues at coordinate 4,302 of JAYOIK010000055.1, forward strand.
AAATCGCGCACGCTTTTTACTATCCGCCAAGAAACGACGACGTCTCGGCTCCCTCGGGCCCGCCGCCGTTGATCGTCCGCGGCCATGGCGGCCCAACCGGCGCCGCCTCCTCGGCCTTCAGTCTCGCCACGCAATACTGGACCAGCCGCGGGTTCGCGGTCCTCGATGTCAACTATCGCGGCTCGACGGGATGGGGCCGCGCCTATCGCGAGGCCCTGTACCGCGAATGGGGAATCGCCGATGTCGAGGACGTGGTCAAGGGCGCCGAGGCCATGGTGGCGCGGGGGTTGGCGGACCCAAGCCGGCTCGCCATCCGCGGCGGTAGCGCGGGCGGTTACACCGTGCTCGCCGCCCTGGCCTTTCACGACACCTTCACCGCCGGTTGCAGCCTCTACGGGATAGGCGATCTCGCCTCGCTCGCCGCCGACACCCACAAGTTCGAGAGCCGTTACCTGGATCAGCTCGTCGGTCCGTATCCCGAGCGCCGTGATCTCTACGAGGCCCGGTCACCGATTCATCACACCGACGGCCTATCCGCGCCCGTGGTGTTCTTCCAAGGGCTGGACGACAAGGTGGTCCCGCCGAACCAGGCCGAAGCCATGGTCGCCGCCTTGACCGACAAGGGTGTTCCGGTCGCCTATGTCCCCTTCGAGGGCGAGGGCCACGGGTTTCGCAAGGCCGAAAACATCCGCGGCGCCCTGGAAGGCGAGTTATCCTTCTATGGCCAGATATGGGGATTCGAGCCCAACCTCGACCCGGACGCGCGGATAGAGATTGTCGGCGCGTGACGCGCGCATTCCAGCGGTCCAACCAAAAGGGCTTTCGCGGATTGCGATGCAATCCACTGTCGCCCACCAGCATCTCGATTGGGGTCGCGCCTTCTTGCGAAGGCGCGGTGGTGGACCTTTCCGAGGAAAGTTCGAACCAAGGGGCTTTCGCGGATTGCTATGCAATCCACTGTCGCCCGCCAGCATCTCGATTGGGGTCGCGCCTTCTTGCGAAGGCGCGGTGGTGGGCACGACTGGGATTGAACCAGTGACCCCCTCGATGTCAACGAGGTGCTCTCCCGCTGAGCTACGCGCCCATCAAGGTCGGCAACGGGATGGCCGACCAAAACGAAGCGTGGTTATAGCGAACCCCGGAGATTTGGCAAGCCCGAAACCGGTGATTAGTTACGCTTCGCGACGGGATGACAGCCCCGCGGGTTTGCTCTAAGTCTTGAACATGTCCGATAACGATCCAGTCCCGGCGACCAAAGCGCGCGAAACCGACGAAACCTGCTTGGTGATCAGTCGGCCGCGCCGTCAGACCCTTCCCTTGGTCGTGGCCTCGCCGCATAGCGGGCGGATCTACCCCGAGAGCTTTGTAGCGCGATCTCGGCTACCGCTAACGCGCCTCCGGTCCTCCGAGGATGGCTTTGTCGATGAGATTTTCGCGGCGGCGCCCACTCTCGGGGCGCCGCTATTGAGCGCGCAATTCCCTCGGGTGTTCGTCGACGTCAATCGAGAGCCCTATGAGTTGGATCCGGCGATGTTCAGCACGCCGCTACCGTCTTACGTGACGATCCGCAACGCCCGCATCGCCGCCGGACTTGGAACGATTGCCCGAGTCGTCTCGAATGCCGAGCCCGTTTACAGCGATAAATTGACTTTCGCGGAGGCCAACCAGCGGATCAAGGACTTCTATGATCCTTATCACGAAGCGCTCGCTACCCTGATCGACGAGACGCGAGCTCTCTTCGGGTTTTGTATTCTGTTGGATTGTCATTCCATGCCATCGGGCGCCGCTCAACAACGCGGCGGCCAAGCAAGCCAGGCAAGGCTCGTCGACGCCGTGCTCGGCGATTGTCACGCAACCGCTTGCGCCCCGATTGTCACAAGCGAGGCCGAGCGGGTTTTGACTGAATCAGGGTATCTCGTTCGCCGCAACAATCCCTATGCCGGCGGCTTTGTCACGCGGCATTACGGACGGCCTCGGGACGGAATTCACGCGCTTCAAATAGAGCTGAACCGTGGGCTCTACATGGATGAAGCACGTATGGAACGCCTACCCGCAATCGGAAAATTGTCCGAGGACATGGCCGGCCTGATCAACAAACTCGGCGCCATCCAGCTTCCCACCATCGGTTTCGACGAAGCGGCGGAATAGTTTCTCGTCGATTTGGCATGTTGTTTGCTTTTCCCTTTGCAGGGAGGATAGCCATGCGCTGGATACAACCATTTGCGATCTTGCTCGCCCTCATGGCGTTCACCGTCGACGCTGACGCTCTTAGCGATACCGAGCGTCGAGATGCCGCGCTTTGCGAGGCCGCGACACGTCAGGCCGAAGCCCAGGAACATTTGCCTCGAGGGCTGCTTCAAGCAATCTCACTGAAGGAATCCGGACGCTGGGACGGCGAGGCCAAGAAGAGCGTTGCCTGGCCTTGGACCGTAACCTGGGGCGGTCCAGGCGAACATTTCGCCACCCGCGCGGAAGCCATCGCGAAAGTCCGCGCGCTCCAGAAAGCCGGCAAGACCAATATCGACGTCGGTTGCATGCAGATCAATCTGCGCTACCACCCCCACGCGTTTGGATCCATCGAGGAAGCGTTTGTTCCTCAAAAGAACGCCGCTTACGCGGGTGCCCACCTGAAACAGTTGCGCGAGGACCATCATTCCTGGCATCGCGCGATCGAGCGGTATCATTCCAGCGATCCGGAACGCGGCGCCGCCTATCGTCAGGCCGTCTACAAACTGAAATACGCCGCCGCCAGAGCCCGATTGGTGGCGACTCGTGAAGACGCGCAACTCAGCTATACGCGACGCCTGGAGGACCAAAAACGTAACTATAGGATCGCGCGAGAAGCCCGGCGCAAGCTGATCCAGGATCAACGCAAAGCCATGACCGAGCGAGAGAAGGAACTGCGCGCCGCCTTCGAGGAACGCCGTGCCCGGGTGTTCAAGCGATGGGAAGAGATGATGCGGAAGCGACGGGAATCGGCCGAGAAATCCTGACTATCCTTCCCAGGCGAGTTTCACGAGTACCCGCTAACGCTGTTCGGTTTCCCAGTTCGGATTGATCCAAACCGGCACCTCCAACGCGGGCAATGGATTCCGCCCACGAACCTTGTCGGACAGTTTCTCGGCCATCATGATTGTCGGCGCGTTGAGGTTGCCGCTTACGATTGACGGCATGATCGAGGCGTCGATCACGCGCAACCCCTCTATCCCGTGCACCCGGCCCTCACTGTCCACCACCGCCATGGGATCTTCCCCTATCCTACAGGTGCAGGACGGATGGTAGGCGCTCTCGGCGCGCGCGCGAACGAAGGCGTCGATTGCCTCGTCCGATTTGACATCGATCCCCGGCGCCAGTTCATCACCGCGAAGATCATCAAAAGCCCGCTGCTGGACAATCTCCCGCGTGAGGCGAACCGCGGCCCGCATTTCGGCGCGATCGCCTTCCGTCATCATGTAGTTGAACAAGATTTCCGGCGCCTCGCGAGGGTCGGCCGACCTAAGGCGTACATGTCCCCGACTGGTCGGGCGCATCGGGCCGACATGAGCCTGAAAGCCATGTGTATCCTGGGGATTCGTGCCGTCATAGTTCATCGCGATCGGCAAAAAGTGATACTGGAGATCCGGATGCTCCACACCGGCGCGGGAGCGTATAAATCCACCCGCCTCGAAGTGACTAGTAGCGCCTAGACCGGTTCGCGCGATAATCCATTCCATGCCGATCAGCATTTTGCGAAACGGGTTTTGCGCGCCGTACAGCGAGATCGGTTTGGTGCAGGCATACTGCACATAGATCTCAAGATGATCCCGCAGATTGTCGCCGACGCCCGGCCTGTCCGCGACCACGTCGATTTCATGCGCGCGCAGATGATCCGCCGGGCCGATACCGGAAAGCATCAGCAATTGCGGCGAGTTAATCGCCCCGCCGCACAAAATCACTTCCCGGGCCGCGCGTAATGTCTCGGTCGCGCCGCCCCGGATCAGTTCCACGCCCACTGCGCGTCCATCCTCGATCATGACCCTTGAAACCAAGGCCTTGGTGATGATCGAAAGATTATCCCTGGAACGCGCGGGATGAAGATAGGCTCGGGCGGCGCTGCATCTCCGTCCGCCGCCGACCGTCATGTCCATCCGGCCAACGCCTTCCTGTTGGGCGCCGTTCATATCCTCGGTCACCGGATAGCCGGCCTGACGCCCCGCCTCGACCCAGGCTTGAAACAGGGGGTTGCGCATTTTCCCGGCGGTTACCCGCAGGGGCCCGTCGTCGCCTCGATAGTCGTCACCCCCTATATCCAGACCCTCGGCTCTTTTGAAATAGGGTAGGCAATCAGCGTAAGACCAGCCACGCATACCCTCGCCTTGGGCCCAACGGTCATAGTCGCGCGCGTGGCCTCGAACATAGGCCATGCCGTTGACGGAGCTGGAACCGCCCAGGACCCGCCCCCTTGGGCAGTACATCCGCCGGCCGTCCATGCCCGGCTCCGGCTCCGAGTGGTAGGCCCAGTTCACCCGGTCCGTCGCCAGCGGATAGGCCAGAGCCGCGGGCATGTGAATGGTCCAATCCCACCAGTGATCCCGGCCGCCCGCCTCGATCACCAGGACCGACGTGTCGCGATCCTCGGTTAGCCGGTTCGCGAGCACGCAACCCGCCGATCCCGCGCCAATGATTATGTAATCCGGTTGCTTCGTGCTCATATGTCGGTTCTAGCAGGCGGCGCCCACCGGCGCGAGAGCGTGGCGCGTCGGACATCCAGGCAACGAGACGGGTTAACAGTGGCAAGAGACCTAGGCCGAGAGAGGATACAAGGTATCGTTTTCGACAAGGACGGCACCTTGATCGACTTCGAGAAAACCTGGACGCCCATTCTGTTTGGAAGCGCCGCCGCCCTGGCGGCGACCGTCGGGCGGGGCGAGATGGCGGTGGAGATGCTCAACGCGGTGGGCAGGGATCCCGTGTCCGGCAAGATCATCGCCGGCACGCAACTGGCCTCCGGGACAACCGATGTCGTCGCCGCGCGGTGGCGCGAATTCCTGCCCGAGCTACCGGGCCAGAGCGAGGTGGTCGAATGGTTGGATGCCTATTGGACCAACCAGGCGCTCACCAACCTGCATCCCGTCAAGCCCCTCGCCCCGCTTATCGAGGGTCTTCGCGACGACGGATATGCCATTGGCCTGGCGACCAATGACGCCCAGCGCGCGGCACGGCTGACGCTCGAAAGGCTCGGGGTCGCGGACCTGTTCGATCTTGTCCTCGGTTACGATAGTGGCCATGGCGCGAAGCCCGAACCGGGAATGATCCTGGAATTTTGTCGCGCCCGGGAATTGGCGCCGGCCCAGGTTGCGATGATCGGGGACAGCCCCGCCGATCTGGATGCCGGGCGCGCCGCGGGGTGCGGACTGGTCGTGGCGGTTTTGACCGGCGCCTCCGATCAAGAACTATTGGCCCCGCTCGCGGATCACGTTCTCCAGGACATTTCCGAGCTACCGAAACTTCTGAAGCGTTAAACCCGGACGACGCCCAAGAGACCGGGACGACGCAAAGGCGCGCGCGTCACGCGTCTTTCGCGGGCTCGTCATCCTTCGACTTTACCGGCTTTCCATCCTTGTCGACCCGACCGAGCTCGGTACGATAGATGGACTTGCCATACGGATTGTTCTTGATTTCGTCGACATGGCCGTGATCCCACGGGCGATAGACCTCGAAAATAATCTTCTCGCGAACCCATTCCTCGTCCACGGCCTGGGACTGGTAAACCATGAAATGCACGCCGAAAACCAACGACCATCCGGCCAACAGCCAGAATGTCGCCCAGCCCTCGAGATAGAAGAAATCGACGACCATCATCACGGCGACGCCCAGCATGAACGCGTACTGGTGCCAGCGATAACTGGCCAGCAGTGTTTTGTTCAGGCCATCCAGGGTCACGAGCGGCTCCCTTGGCGACTCAAAAGAGACGGCGGCGGGTTTTGTTTTGGGGCGCGCGGTTGGGAAGCATCTTGTAGACACGGCAAATCGTGATGACCCGCCACATATACCGCAACAGAACCAGGTCGATGACGATCAGCACCAACTGATCGACCAACACCATCTTGCCCGGAAACCCGAATATCAGCAGCGCCAGAATCACCACCACCGGCGCGCTGGCGACGTAAATCGCGGCGTACATATTCTTCACCGTGCCCACCAGAACGGCGCCCGCGACGATGGTAAAGCAATAGATCGCGGCGTTGTTGGAAACCCCGTAAGGCGCCTGGCCGGTGATCGAGGTGAAGGTCGCCACGCCGAACAGGACGGAATACATGATCGCGAAAAAGAACAATTCGCTATCCGCCTGACTGCGGCTCAGATTGGCGACACGCGTGAAATAGGGCGTGGTCTCCTCATCCCAGACATAGCGTTTAAGGAAGTTCTGCAGCTTGAACATGCGCCCCGCCTTCAAACAGCCGACCGATCCGGTCGGACGATGGAAGCAAAAGGGGCGCTCGACGACTAAGATCGAACGCCCCTGTTGATTTTCGCCGGGGTCCGTCGTCAACCCCGCGTCGATTTTACCCTAGGTTTTGGCTTTTCCGTCGGAGCCCAGAATTTGCTGGGTTTGACGCGACAAATCCTCCTCGACCGAAACGCTGAGGTCGACGGCCATCCGTTCCTTGCCCTCGATGGACTCACCGGTGTTTTCCGGCCATTCGAGGGTCATGAGCTCGTACCGCATCTCCCGTGGCGCGGCGAGGGCGAGGAACGCCTGAAGCCAAACCGCGAAGCCCGCGATCGCCGCGACCAACAGGCCACTGGTCAGGATCGTCTTGATGATCCAGCGGTGCGGCAGGCCGACCTGGGAGGCCGAAATCTCGCTAATCTCCCAGGAATCGTATGCGAAGATCGCCGCGAAATACATTACCACCAGCGTGTAGGGGATCATGAAGAACGTCGCGCCGAGCAGCTCCAGCCAGGCCTTGCGGCGGAAAGCCAGATGCTCGCGCACCACGTCCACGCGGACCTGGGTGTTCCAGACACAGCCGAAACCCAACACCAGGGCGAAGAGCGCGGTGTGAAGGTGCCATTCGGTTTCCTGAAGCAGGGTCGACTCGAAAAGCGGACCAAGCCCGATTTCCTCGGCCGCGTATTTCAGATCGATCTGGAGCTTGCCGGTCTTGCGCAGACACACATCGTAGACGGTAACCAGGATCATCGGGACGAAGAGCAGGGATGCCCAACGCCCGACGAAATCCACGAATGCCTTCAGCTTGAGCGAAAGCGCGACCAGACCCTCGGCGGTACCCTGGCCGAGCAGACGGCCACCGGTGATATCACCGGGGCGGATGGTTTCCTCGGAAGCCATGTTCTCTATTCCCCTTTTAACCGTGCACCAAGTGCATCAGAGAAAGCGCGACGTCCGGGAACGCCAACACCGTGACAACGCCCAGCGCCTGCAGGATCACGAAGGGAATGATACCCTTGTAGATCGACTGGATCTTAATTTCCTTCGGCGCGATTCCCTTCATATAGAACAGCGCGAAGCCGAATGGTGGCGTTAGGAAGGATGTTTGTAGATTCACCGCCAACAAGATGATGAACCAGAACTTGATGTCCTCCTGCGGCAAGTGATCACCGAAGTCCAAACCAGCGACCAACGGCGTGAACACCGGCAGAACGATCAGCGTGATCTCCAACCAATCCAGGAAGAAGCCCAGGAAGAACACGATCGCCATGATCAGGATCAGCATGCCCCAGGCATCAAGGCCGGCCTTCTCGACGATCAGATGCTCGACCACGTCGTCACCGCCGAGCGAGCGGTAAACATAGGCAAAGCAGGTGGCGCTGATCACGATGAAGAAGATCATCGACACCGTCTTGGCCGAGGTGTGGCAGACATTGACGAGAACGCCCCGGTCCAACCGACCGTTGAAGATCGCCAACAAGGATGCGCCGAACGCGCCGACCGCGCCGGCCTCCGACGGGGTCGCCCAACCCAACAGGATCGAGCCCTTGATGAGCGTGATCAGGAACACCGGCGGCAGGAAGCTGCGCGCGATAAGCGGCCCCATCTCACTGCGCGGAACATTCAACAGATTGGCCGGTAGGGGCGGCGCCAGAGCTGGTTTCACCGCCGAGATGGTGGCCACGAAAATCAGGTAGAACGCGGCAAGCGTCAGTCCTGGAACCACCGCCGCCATGAACACGTTACCAACCGAAATGGCCATCAGGTCGGCCATGATGATCAGCATGATGCTCGGCGGGATCAGGATACCCAGGGTTCCAGACGCCGCGATAACACCACAGGAAAGCGCGTGGCTGTATCCCTGACGCATCATCGTCGGAAGCGCCAACGCGGTCATCATCGTCACCGAAGCGCCGATAATGCCGGTCATCGCGGCCAGGATCGTGCCCATCACCGTCACGGCCAGGGCCAGGGCCCCGGGCACCCGTTTTAGCAACACCTGGACGCAATAGAGCAGATCATTGGCGATACCGCTGCGCTCCATCATCACGCCCATGAAGACGAAGGCCGGAACCGCGACGAGAACCAGGTTCTCGGCCGCCTGACCCCAGATCCGCGGGATGAAGTTGAAGAACTCGATCAGCGAAAAGGATTCCAGGAAGTATCCCAGGACGCCGAACAACATCGCCAAGCCACCGAGAATGAACGCCACCGGATAGCCCGAAAACAGCAGCAGGGCCAAGGTGATGAACATGACCATCGAGATATATTCCTGGGCGACCCATTGCAGGGCTTCGCCGCGGGAAATCTCTTCCTCGACCATCAGGAAGCCGGAGTAGTTGTAGGCTCCGTACGTGCCCAGCAAGACCACAAGGGCCAGCAAGCCGAACATTAATATAGCGACTTTGGCCTCGCCTGAGCGTCCGCCTACGCTTGAATCATCCATTGAACGTCCCTCGTCCCCAAGCACTTGTCACAAAACGCGCCAGCCGCGACCAAACTCCTACCGTTGGTCCACCAACACCTCTGTTCTTGCCGAAACGCTTTGACGCGCTTCTTTATCTTCAAAGCCTTCCAGAAAAGACTGGGGCAGCTTCGTGGAGTTTAAACTACGCGAGTCTCGCGACCGATACAATCCCATCCTCCGGCCAACTCGCCTTGATTTGATCAGCCGCCCCTTGAATTTGGCGCATCCCGGACCACGCGGGTCGTTAATCCTCCAAGCGATTTCCGCTCACGCGACACCCGGTCCTAGTCATAGGCGGTGTGCATCAGCCAAAGCGCGACGTCGGGGAAAGCCATTACCGTCACGACGCCAAGCGCCTGAAGGATCACGAAGGGAACGATCCCCTTGTAAATCGACTGAATCTTGATCTCCTTGGGCGCGATTCCCTTCATGTAAAACAAAGCGAATCCGAAGGGTGGCGTCAGGAAGGACGTCTGGAGGTTCACGGCCAGCAGGATGATGAACCAGAATTTGATATCCGCCGCCGGCACATGGGCGCCGAAATCCATCTGGATGATCAGTGGCGTGAAGACCGGCAGCACGATCAGGGTGATCTCAAGGAAATCCAGGAAGAAACCAAGGAAGAACACGATCACCATGACAAGGATCAGCATGCCCCACGGCCCGAGGCCGGCTTTCTCGATGATCAGATGCTCGATCACGTCGTCACCGCCGAGGGAGCGGTAGACATAGGCGAAGCAGGTCGCGCTGATCACGATAAAGAAAATCATCGAGACCGTGCGGGCCGAGGAATGGCAAACCGAAACCAAGGTGCTTCTGGAAAGTCGTCCATTCGCCGCGGCCAGCAGCGTCGCGCCGAAGGCCCCGACCGCGCCCGCCTCCGAGGGGGTCGCCCACCCAAACAGGATCGACCCCTTGATCAAGGTTATCAAGAAGACCGGCGGCAGGAAGCTCCGCGCCACCAGCGGCCCCATCTCACCCCGAGGAATGTTGAGAAGGTTCTTCGGCAACGGCGGGGCCAGGCTTGGTTTGATGGACGCCAATGTGGCCACGAAAATCAGATAAAACCCGGCCAGTGTCAGGCCCGGCACAACGGCGGCCATGAACACGTTGCCGACCGAGATCGCCATCAAATCGGCCATGATAATCAACATGATACTGGGCGGAATCAGGATGCCCAGAGTGCCGGAGGCGGCGATCACGCCGGTGGCGAGCGCGTGGCTGTAGCCCTGTCGCATCATCGTCGGCAGCGCCAGCGCGGTCATCATGGTCACGGAAGCGCCGATAATGCCGGTCATCGCCGCCAAAATGGTGCCCATGACCGTGACCGCGAGCGCCAAGGCACCCGGCACCCGGCGCAACAGAACCTGCACGCAGTACAGCAGGTCATTGGCGATACCGCTGCGCTCCAACATCACGCCCATGAAGACAAAAGCCGGCACCGCGACAAGAACCAGATTTTCGGCCGCCATGCCCCAGATGCGGGGGACGAAATTGAAAAACTCGATGAGCGCGAAGCTGTCCAGCGAATAGCCGATCAGGCCGTACAGCATCGACAGGCCGCCGAGAATAAACGCGACCGGATAACCGGAGAACAGCAGGATCGCCAGGGTCAGGAACATGGCGATCGAGATATATTCCTGAACCACCAGGAATATGGCCGTCCCGCGCCCCACCTCGTCTTGAGCCATGACGTTTCCGGATTCGATCATGACCGAGATGAATCCGATCGACAGGATCACGCCAAGGAAAAACAGCATCAAAACCGCGACCTTGCCCTCCGAGGAGGGGGCACGCACGCTTGCATCATCCATTTTCGGCTACCTTGCAAAGCCACGTCGAGATTGCAGCACCGTCTATATCGCAACCCGTCAAACCGTGATAGTCATTCTCGTCGCGTGATCACACGTGCGATGCTCCGAAATCCCCCCATTCTCGAAAGCACCGGGCGCAAAAAAGAACCGGGGGCTCTTTCGAGCCCCCGATCCCCTGGTTCCGTCAACCCCACCGGGCAAAACCCGGTGACGTTGTTGGCGTTCCTATCAGTCGAGATAGGTCGGCTTAAGAGCCTGGGCTTCACCCCAGATCTTGTAGCCCTTGCGGAACGCGTAGTAGCTCTCGGCGAACTCCTTGAAGGTGGCGTCCTTCGCGGATTCCTCGGCCACGACCTCGTTCCAGGCCTTCTCGAAGACGGCCAACTGATCGTCGGTCCAACGACGGTTGGTCACGCCATACTCGTCCTTCATCTTCTGCATGGCGCCGAAGTTCTGGGCTTCCGTCTCGGCATACTCGGTGAGCATGTTCGCCTTGCAGCCGACTTCGATGATGCGCTTGTTGGTGTCGCTCAGCTTGTCATGCTTTTCCTTGTTGGAAAGGAACTCGCCGATCGAGACCTGCTGATGCCAGCCAGGATAGTAGTTGTTCTTGGCGATCTGATAGAAGCCGAGCGAGATGTCCATGTTGGGCATGGAAAACTCGGTCGCGTCGATCACGCCGCGCTCCAGGGCCGGGTAAATATCGGCACCGGCGAGCAACTGGGTGGAGACACCGATCTTGGTCATGACCTTGGCGCCAAGACCGAAGAAACGCATCTTCAGGCCCTTGAGGTCTTCCAAGCTGGCAACCGGCTCCTTAAACCAGCCCGAGGTCTCCGGGCCGATCGCGCCGCAAGGCGTGGAAACAAGGTTATGCTTGGCATAGATCTTGGAGGCGATTTCCTGCCCGCCACCATGCCACTGCCAGCCGAGGAACTCGCCCAGACCCGGGCCGAACGGCACGGCGGTCATGAAGGCCAGACCCGGATATTTACCGGTGTGGTAACCCGGCGTGGTGTAGCAGGACTCGACCGAGCCCTTGGAAACGGCGTCAAAGCACTCGAGCGGCGGAATCAACGCGCCCGGCTCGAAGAACTTCACCTGGAACTTGCCATCGGACATCGTGGTGATATCTTCAGCGATCCGCTGACCGGCCGGGCCCAAGTGGGCGAGCGTGCTGGCGAAGGCCGCCTGCATCTTCCACTTAACCCGTCCCTGCGCCTCGGCGTCCGACACCGAGCCAAGCGCCAGGGCGCCGGCAACGGCGGCGAGGGCCGCGGTCTTCAAAAGAGTTTTACCCATTCCTTTAATCCTCCCGGTTCTTCTCCTCCATCCCGTGTCACGGGATGGAGCTCAACAGCCCGGTCCGAGCACCCGCTCGACACCGATTGCGTGCGGCTTGATTTTTTGGTGCGCGCACCTTGAAATCGAAGGCCTTACGACCTAGCCGAGTCGTACCCTACTTGACTCATTCGCCGGTGACAATCCGTCACCTGCAAAGGACACGGAAGATCCTTAAGCCGCCCCTGGTGTGTCGGGGCAATCATCCGCGGCGCCGACATGCGCCGCCCACATGGCGTCAGGAAAACTCGACGCGAAGCGCCTCGCTATGCTGCCCGATGGTCGGCACCGACAGCGCCTCGATTTCCTCGCCCACGAAATGCGCGGGCGGCGCCATCACCTCGATCCGGCCGGCCGGCGTATCGGTGGGGATCTTGCGCAGCGCCGGATGCTCGCTCACATCGGCGATGGTATTGACCGCGCCGAACGCGATTTGCGCCTTCTTCAGAAGAGCGCGCACCTCGTCACGCGGTTTTGAAGAGAAGACCGCGTTGATCTCGGCGTTCAAAAACTCCCGGTTTTCCAATCGCGCCGGATTGTCGGCCACGCGCGGATCATCGGCGAGTTCCGGCTTGCCGAGCACCTCGGCGCAAAGCCGGCGCCATTCCCGTTGGTTCTGAACCGCGATCAGGATCAGCTCGCCATTCGCGCATTCATAGGCGCCGTAGGGTGTGATCGCCGGATGCGCGAGCCCTATGCGCTGTTCGCTGAGCTCTCCATAGGCCTGGTGCAAAAGCCAGGGCGACAACCACTCGACCATGCCGCCGAACATCGACGTCTTGATCCCCGAGCCCTCACCCGTGCGCCCCCGCTTGATCAGTGCTTCCAGGACCGCGATCTTGGAATACATGCCCGCCGCGATATCACAGACCGAGGCCCCGACCCGTCCCATCTCGTCGGGCGAGCCGGTAACCGAGATCAGGCCGCTCTCGCCCTGGACCAGAAAATCGTAGGCCTTCATGTCGGCGTATTCGCCCTCCTCGCCGTAACCGGTGATATCCACGGTTATCAGCTTGGGATAGCGGGCTCTTAGATCCTCCGAGCCGAAGCCCGCGCGGGCCGCCGCGCCGGGCGCCAAATTCTGAACGAATACATCGGTTTGCGCGAGGATCCGCCCCAGCAGGGCCGCGTCCTCCGCTTGCTTGATATCAAGGACCAGACTCTCCTTGCCCCGGTTAAGCCAGACGAAGAACGCGGAATGTCCGTGGACCTGACGGTCGTAGCCCCGAGCGAAATCCCCCTCGGCGCGTTCGATCTTGATCACCCGGGCCCCGGCATCGGCGAGACGGCTGGTGCAATAGGGCGCCGCCACCGCCTGCTCCAACGCGACAACGGTGATACCTTCCAGCGGCTTGGTCATGCTCGGCTCCTATCGTCGACTAGTACGAACGCGGCAGACCGAGCACGTGCTCGGCGATGAACCCGAGCACCAGGTTGGTGGAGATCGGCGCGATTCGGTACAGCCTCGCCTCGCGGTACTTGCGCTCGACGTCGTATTCCTCGGCGAAGGCGAAACCGCCGAAGGTCTGCACGCAGGTGTCGCCGGCGGCCCAGGCCGCGTCGGCCGCGAGCATCTTGGCCATGTTGGACTCGGCGCCGCAGGGCTCGCCCGCCTCGAACAATTGGGCCGCCCGCTCGGCCATCAGCGCGGCCGCCTCGGTATCCGCGTAGGCCTTGGCGATCGGGAACTGGATGCCCTGATTCTGGCCGATCGGTCGACCGAACACCTGTCGGTCATTGGCGTAGTCGACGGCCTTTTTGAGGAACCATCGCGCGTCGCCGAGGGACTCGTGGGAAATCAGGATCCGTTCGGCGTTCATGCCGTCCAGGATATAGCGAAAGCCCTTGCCCTCCTCGCCGATCAGGCTGTCGGCGGGTATCTCGAGCTCATCGAAGAAAACCTCGGTCGTCGAATGGTTGACCATGGTTCGGATCGGCTTGATCTCCATGCCCTTGCCGAGGGACTCCTTCATATCGACAAGGAACACCGAAAGCCCGTCCGTGCGCTTCTTGACCTCCTCCTTCGGCGTGGTCCGGGCCAGCAGCAGCATCAGATCGGAGTGTTCCGCGCGGGAGGTCCAGATCTTCTGGCCATTGACGACATATTTATCGTTGCCCTTCTTCACCGCCGTGGTCCGGAGCGACAGCGTGTCGGTCCCGCTTGTCGGCTCGGATACGCCGAAAGCCTGAAGCCGCAACTCACCGCTAGCGATCTTAGGCAAGTATTTTTGCTTCTGCTCCTCGCTGCCATGCCGCAGCACCGTGCCCATGATGTACATCTGGGCGTGACAGGCGCCACCATTGCAACCGGACTTGTGAATTTCCTCGAGCACCGCGGCCGCCGCCGAAATAGGCAAGCCGCTTCCGCCATATTCCTCGGGCACCAGCACCGCCAGATAGCCCGCCTCGGTCAGCGCCTGGACGAACTCGGTCGGATATTGGCGTTCGCGATCCTTCTCGCGCCAATACTCACCGGGAAACTTTTCGCACAGGGCAGCGACCGCGCGGCGAATTTCGGCGATCACCTCGTTCATCTCTTCGGAAGCATGTGGCATGGTCGGGTCCTTTCGTCGGCGCGACCATACTCGAAACGGTCGAGCCGACACCAGTGGAGAGGCACCATATCCATGTTAATCGGCGTGATCCTGGCAACGGTTGCCCTCTTCGCCTTGAGTTGGCCCAGCGCCGCCGACACGCCTTCGAAGTCCTCGGTGGACGCACCCTTCACGATCGTCGCCATGGGGGATGCCCCCTACAGCGACCCCCTGGACTATCTGCGTTTTTCCGGCCTGATTCATACGATCAACGCGCTGGGGCCGGCATTCTCGGTTCATGTCGGCGACATCAAAAGCGGGAGCCGCCCTTGCACCGATCGACGGCTGACGCGCATTCGAGACTATTTCAACGACTTCAACTCGGCGCTGATCTATACCCCCGGAGATAACGAATGGACCGACTGTCATCGGCTGTCCGCCGGTGGTTGGGATCCGCTAGACCGTCTCGACCTGCTGCGGCGCACCTATTTCGCGACCGCTGAAAGCCACGGCAAAAATCCCATTCGCCTTACCCGGCAATCAGACGACAAGCGTTTTCGCAAGTTCGTCGAAAACGCCCGGTGGGACCATGGAGGCGTCGGTTTTCTGACCGCGTATGTGGTCGGTAGCTACAATAACGCCGAACGCCGCGACGCCGCCGCCCGCGCGGAATTCAAGGAACGCGACAAGGCGTCGTCGACCTGGATCGCCGATGGCTTCGCCTGGGCGCGGGGGACCGACAAGAAGGGTTTGGTGATTTTCATCCATGCCGACCCTTTGCGTGGCCGCGATCACGATCGCAAGGTCGGCCGCCCCTTCGGACGCACGGTCAAGGCCCTCAAGCAAGGCGCGCTCACCTTCAAGAAACCGGTGCTGGTCGTGCACGGGGATTTCCACGAGTACAAACTGGACAAGCCCTTCGCGACGGCCTCGGGCAAGACCATCGAGAACCTCACCCGTTTGGAGGTCCAAGGCGCGCCCGAGGTTTGGGCCACCCGAATAGATATTGATCCGAGCACGGAATCGCTCTTCAGGATCGCGCCACTGGAGCCGGTCGGAGGCCAACCACCACCCGACTAAGGCTTCTCGAATACCGCCATCACGGTGACGATCCTGGCCTCGTGGAGATTGCGCGCCATGTTCTTGAGCTTTTCCGGCGCATCCTTGCCCATCAATAGCGCCGCGCCCACCGGCGGCTCCTTCTCGCCTCTTGCCGCCCGCGCCTCTCTTTCGGCTTTCTGATCCGCCATCCAGGCGAGCGCCTTCGGCGTGACATCCTCCCAGGACACAAGCCGCAGGCCCGCCCCCTCGATACAAGTTCGGACATGGTCCGGCGTTTCAAGAAAACTGAAGGCCGGCTCGCTGGCCCAAGGCGCGGGATAACGCGTGCCGCCGCCCAGCCCCGCCATGATATCATACAGACCGAAACGCCCCCCGGGCTCAAGCACCCGCGCGACCTCGCGGTATAGCGTGGCCTTGTCCTCGATGTTCATCGCCGCGTGTTGCGTGATGACACCATCAAAACTCTCGTCCTCGAACGGCATGTCGAGGGCGCTCCCCTCGACGATCTCGACCAGATCCTCGAGACCGAGAAGATAATTCAGCTCTCGCGCGACGGCGCAGAAATCCGGTGTCAGATCGAGACCGGTAACCGGACAGCCGATCCGACGGGCCAAGGCGCGCGCCGGACCGCCGATTCCGCAACCGACGTCCAACACACTTTGATCCGGCTCGATATCGAGCAGGTCATGCAATTCATCGGTCGCCGCGGCGCCCCGGACATGCATCTGGTCGAGCCGGGCCACCGCCGCCGGCGACGGGTTGTCCGGATCCTCCCCCATCTCGGCGAGGGCCGCGATCATCCGATCAAGCAAACCAGCGTTGGCGTAATGCGCCTGGACACCCGTTTCGAGCAACTCGGTCGCGTCGCGTTCCGGCATTTCAGCCCCACAGCGCCGGAGGCGGGGGCTGAATGATGCTTCCATCATAGGTAAGCCCCGGCTGGCGATCCTCGGCGAGCAGGAGCGGCCCATCCAAGTCGACGACGCGCGCGCCCTGCGCCACCAAAACGCCCGGCGCCATGGCGAGCGAAGTGCCGATCATGCAGCCGACCATGACGCCAAATCCCTCGGCCAACGCCGCGTCGCGTAGGCGCAACGCCTCGGTCAAGCCACCGGTCTTATCAAGCTTGATGTTGATCATGTCGTATTTGCCGACCAGCGCCGACAGGCTCGCGGTATCATGGCAAGCCTCGTCCGCGCAAACCGGCACCGCCCGCTCGACATCCGCCAGCGGCCCGTCGTCGGAAGCGGGAAGCGGCTGCTCGATCATTTCCACGCCGAGCGCCGCCAGTTTGGGCGCCACCTCGAGATATTGCTCGATCGTCCAACCTTCGTTGGCGTCGACGACAAGACTGGTGTTCGGCGCGGCCTCGTGGATGCGCCTTACCCGCTCCAGGTCCAAGCCGTCCCCGGTCATCTTCAACTTGAGACGTGGACGGTCCCGGTTCTCCGCCGCCTTCTCCGCCATGACATCGGGGGTATCGACCCCCAGCGTGAACACGGTCGTCACCGGCTCCGGCGCGGGCAGCCCCGCGAGCGTCCAGGCTCTTTTTCCAGCCAGCTTGGCTTCCAAATCCCAGAGCGCGCAATCCACCGCGTTGCGCGCCGCGCCGGCGGGGAGCACCGAAAGCAGTTCCTCCCGTTCCGCGCCACCCGCGATCGCCTCGGCGGCGGAACGGATTTGCGCCTCGACGCTATCCAGGGATTCACCATAGCGGGCATAGGGAAAGCACTCCCCTCGACCAACCACGGCGCCATCGGTGATTTCCGCGACGACAACTTCGGAAACCGTGCGCGGCCCCCGCGAAATACGAAACACGCTCGCGAGCGGCCAAGCGTCGCGGGAGACGGACAGTACTCGTGCCATGGGGAACCTCCAAAACCGATGGGAGCGTTTCGCAAGCCCCTAAATATTGTCGACGATCGCCGCGACACCGTCGCGCAGCGCGTCGACCGTCGGCAGCCCGGTCTCGTCGGACACGCGCTTGCAGAAGTCGCGCGCCTCGGTCTCGGAAAGGTTGACCGTGTTGATCGACGCGCCCACGCATTTCACGTCAGGGTTGGTCAACCGCGCGGCCTGGAGATTGGCTTCGATGCATGTGGGGATATCGATAAGTGGAAAATGCGGCATGCCGCGCATATGCGGGCGTCCAGCTTCGTGACAGACCACCAGGGCGTTGGGTTGGGCGCCATGAATCAGTCCGATGGTCACGCCGGCATAGGAGACGTTGAACAGTGAGCCTTGACCCTCGATCAGATCCCAATGGTCCGGTTCGTTCTCCGGGGCCAACCATTCGACGGCGCCGGAAATGAAATCCGCGATCACCGCGTCGATCGACACGCCCGAGCCGGCGATGAAGATGCCGGTCTGGCCGGTGGCGCGGAAATCCGCCTTCATGCCCCTTGCCCGCATTTCCTTCTCGATCGCCAGGGTTGTGAACATCTTGCCGACGGAAACGTCGGTGCCCACGGTCAACAGCCTCTTGCCCTGACGCTTGATACCGTTGGCGACGTCAAAATCCCGGGTCGGCTGGCGCACGTCATGCAGAGCGCGCCCATTCGCCTTGGCCGCCGCCGCGAGTTCCGGGATCTCCGTGATCCTTGTGTGCAGGCCGCTGGCGATATCCATGCCCAGGCCGACGGCCTTGACGAGTTCCGATGTCCAGCTTTCCGGGATCACGCCGCCGCGGTTCGCGACGCCTAGAATAACGGTCTTCACCCCGGCCGCCGCCGCTTCCTCGATGGACATGTCCGGCACCCCGCAATCGGCGTTGCAGCCGGGCAGACGTAGTTGGCCCAGGCACCAGTCGGGCCGCCAGACCCGTACGCCGTTGGCGGTCTTGGCGGCGAGTTGGTCGCGCGCGTCACCTAGGAAGAGAAGATACGGGCTGTGGATCTCCACGGCGTCCCCCAAAGCTATGTGAATTTCGTGGCCGAGAATAAGAGCAACCGACGGGCAAGACCAGAGGCGCGATGGCAATCTAGCTGGCTTGTCTGCGGATTTGTTTTCCAGCCGCCCGGCGGATCATCTCAAGCCAGTCCGCGGTCAGGTTCTCGAAGTAGCGGGTATAGGCGTCCGGCCCCATGAAAACCGGCCGCGTGCCATGCTCGGCCAAACGATCCTCCAATTCGGGGACCTCGGACGCCTTCTCGAACCAGCCGGCGATCTCGGTGGCGATTTCCTCCGGGAGTTCCTTCGGCGCCATGATGCCGCGATCAACGCTGAACCCGCCGGATATGCCCTCTTCCCGCAAGGTCGGCACCCCCGGCAGCATGGCGCTCCGCTCCTCGGTGGTGATGGCCAGCGCTTGCAATTCCTTCTGATCGAGCCGCCGTTTGGCGGCGGTGACCGAGATAATCCCGATATCAAGCTTGCCGGCCAACAGGTCCGTATAGCTTTCCCGACCGGTATTGTAGGTCATGATCCGGAACCGGGCGCCGGTCACGTCCTCCAGGGACATAAGCATCATTCGCTCAAGCGGGCTGCGCGACTCGCCGATACCGACGGCGTTCGGATCCCCCAGCGCCTTTTCAACGACATTGGCCAGGGTCGCGTCCTTCATGTCGCCCCTGGCCACGACCAATAGCGGCGTTCGCGAGATCATCGCGATCGGCTTGAGGCGTTCCCATTTCGGTTTGCGCTTGTTGGCGAGATGTTCGGCGACCAGGGATTGGCTGGTGGCGAGAAGACTACACCCATCGGCCTTGGCCCAGATCCCTTCCCAGATCACCGATTTCTTGGTGACATTGATGACCCGGATCAGCGGCCCCGAACCGCGCCGGTTTATCGTCTCGGCATAGGCGCGCATGACCATGTCGGTCGCGCTGCCCACGGCATGGGGAACGGCCAGCCGGATGTTCCTGCATTTCGGCGCTTCCGCCCAAGCCAGGCCAGGCGAGCCGAGCAGGCAGGCAAACGCGGCGGCGAAAAGGATCGGGAAACGCATCGTCATGGGTTGGAACCCTACACGCTAGCGACGAACCAGGTCCACAAAGTCGTTTTGTGCCGACATCCGAAAGCCTATAAAAGGCCCGGGAAACCAAACGATCGGGAGCGATCACATGGCGCGCGAGCTTAGTGTTGGAATTGGCGGCCTCGGCGCGATTGGCCTCAAGATCGCGAAAAGCCTGGACGATGGCTTGATCCCGGGCCTGCGTCTCGGGGCGGTGTCGGCGCGTGATCATGATAAGGCGCGGCGCAATCTGGCCGACCTGTCGGCGATGCCGGCGATTACCACCCTGGCCGGGCTTTCCGAGAGCTGCGATGTCATTGTCGAATGCGCGCCGGCGGCGGTATTCGCGGAGGTCGCCGATGCCGCGGTCGCCGCCGGTCGGATTTTCATTCCCGCCAGCGTCGGCGCGCTGCTGCCCCGCATGGATCTGGTGGACAAGGCCGGCGAAACCGGCGCCCGGATCATCGTGCCGACCGGCGCCCTGATCGGCCTCGATGCCATGCGGGCCGCCGCCGAGGGCGAGGTCGAGAGCGTGACCCTCAAGACCCGCAAGCCGCCCAATGGCTTGAAGGGCGCGCCGCATTTGGTGGAAAACAACATATCCGTTGATGGATTGAACGAGCCGAAACTCGTGTTCGAGGGCACGGCCCGGGCCGGCGCGATCGGCTTTCCCGCGAATGTGAATGTCGCCGCCGCCCTCAGCCTCGCCGGGATAGGGCCGGACCGCACGACGCTTCAGATCTGGGCGGACCCCGGCGTCGACCGCAACATGCACACCATCACCGTCGAGGCCGACAGCGCGCGCTTCACCATGACGATCGAGAACATTCCAAGCGATGAGAACCCGAAGACCGGAAAAATCACGGCGCTCAGCATGTTGGCGACCCTGCGACGCCTAACCGCGCCCCTAGTTTCCGGGACGTGACGCGGTCCAGGAGGTTAAAAAACCGAGCAAAGACCCTTCGAGACGCACGCTTTGCGTGCTCCTCAGGGTGAGACCAACCTTTAATTTTAAAGTGTTAAACCAACACCACTCACCCTGAGGAGACCCGAATGGGCGTCTCGAAGGGTCTGGAGTGCTTCGCCGGTGCTTAAAACAGCCTGCTACGAGAAAAGATTCAGGTTCAGACCGGAACTCGGCGCGATGCTGCGAACCAAGCCGACAAGCGCGGCATCCGTGTTCACCGGACCAAGAGTGGCGCCCTGAGCTTCCAGATCCTTCTGGATCAGATAATGCTCGATGAACTTGACGGCGTAGGCGGTGTTTTCCAGCGGCTTCAGGAACGTGGAGTCGGCTACCGACGACGCGCCGCTTTCCTCGGCCAGAATCTTGCTCTGAATGTCGAGCGCGAACTTCTCGCCCTTGAGCTTGCTCGCGGTGCTACCGGCGGCGAAAAGCGCGTCATTCAACAAGGACGTACGCTCGGCGATGCTTCCGCCGTTGAGGACCGTGTAGGAGAAACTCGATAGCGCGCTATTGAAGGAATCCTTGAAACCCGTCTGGGCCGCGACGGTCAAGACCGTGCCCACCGACCCCAAGGCGATCCGCAGATCACTGGCAAAGGGTTGGATGAGATTCTTGCCTTCTTCCTCGGCGGCCGCGATCAGCTGGTCTAGATCCGTGGTAAGTTGACGAATCTCGGCGTCCAGCGCGCCTTGCGGGTCCGCGACATTAGCCACGAATTCAAAGGTCGTCCGGTCCCGTCCCAAGCTCTGGGCAACCGCGTCGGCGGCGGGACGGTAGGTGTTGTCGATATCGTCCTTCAAGGTCGAGGCGTTGGCGACCGAGATCGACGCGGGCAGCGCCGCCAGGATCGAGGTGTCGAGATTACCTCCGTTGGCGCGCACCGATACGCCGGTCTCGGCGAGATAGTCGGTCGTGCCGCTGGTCAGCAGATTATCGAAGGTAATCGTGCTGGTTCCGTCGGTCACCGAGCCCGGCGAATTGATCGCCGATTGCAACGCCGAAACCTTGATCGCGTAGCTCTCGTTGATCGCCACCAGATCAGCGTCGACCTCCACCGCGTCAATCGCCAACTGACGGATCTCGTCGAGCAAGGTTTGGGCCGAGGCAACACGGGTAACGGCGTCATCGACGGCGGAAATCCCGCCGGCCAATGCCTGGGTTCCCAAGGAATGGGCAAACCCCACCGAATTGGTCGTGCCGCTGAAACTGGAGACATTCACGCCGTTCTGGACCGTGGCGCTGTTGAAATCGGTCTCGGCGGAGTCGAAACTCGCCTCGGCGGCGGCGACGTCGGCGCTGAGATTGGCGAAGGTCGTGGCGGCGACCTGATCTCGCGCGGACTGCAAATTCGCGAGGAACGAGGTCAGATCAAACCCCGGGGTGACGACCGCCGTTCCATCGCTCTTGACCGTGGTGGAAATCTTGCTGTCGGTGATCGCGGTGATGCCGAGGCCCGCATCCCCCGTCGGTCGGAACAGGTTCTCGGTGTTTCCGGTATCGGGATCCGTATAGGTCGCGCTGTTGATCAGGCCGGTATTGCCGAGAATCTTGTCCGCGGCCGCGGTAAACTGATTGATCAGCACGTCAACCGCGTCCTGATCCTCGGCATCGCGAAGTTGTTGAAACAAGCCGTCCAGCTCTTCAAAGATCGGCGTGGCCTGTGAGAGGGCGTCATTCGCGGCGGCGATCAGCCCGGACTGCCGAATGAGATCGGGAAGCGCGGCTTGCTGTATCGGGATCTCGGCGGCGTTGACCCCCGCGACGTCGGTAACGTTCGCAAGGTCCGAGAGCTTCGTGCGGATGGTCTCCAACTGGGTCTGAATTGCCGAGATCGCGGTTTCCGCCGCCGTCACCTGGGCCGTCGAGGTATCCAGCGCGGCAATGTCATCGGCAAGAATTTCCTGTCGGGTTCTCGAAACCGTTTCATCCAGGCCGCCCAGCTTGGCGCGGCCGATATCGAACTTCGCCTCGATCAGAGCCGCTTGTTTCTCGATCGATTGCTTGGCGATCTGTGGCGGCAAACGCAGGGTTGTCGTCACGATTGTTCTGAGCGGCAGATCACCGAGGATGCCGAACGTGCTGTCGACCGAGTTGATCTTGTTCAAGAAGAAGAACGCGTCGCGAACCGCCGGGTTCTGCGCGCCGACATCCTTCTGGAATTCGTTGGTGAGGAACTTGTCGATGACCTCTTGCTGCTTGCTGGCGGTGACCAGGTTCAAGAGATCCTTGTTCGGCGCGTCGACAAACGCGGCGAGCTCGCCGAAACGGGGGTCGTTCAAGCGATTTGCAAAGGAGTTTACGTCCGTGGGATCGCTATTGATGATCGCCTTCAGCTTGCCGGGATTGTTGATCTCGCTGTCCAGACCAAAGGCCGACAGCAATACCCCGAGCACCCGGCGGTCGTTGACCAGCTCGTCGACATCCTTAATCTTCCCGGCCTGCTTTTTGAAATTCTCGATTTCCTTCTGAACGTCGGCGCGGTTTTGGAACTGCTGCCGATACTGAACTTCGTTCTGACGGATTTGCTTAAAAAGGGCGAGCGCCGAGATCGACGATCCACCGCCGCCTCCGCCGCCACCTAGAATTCCAAGAGCGCCTGCCGCGTTCAGCATGCTCTTTCTCTCCTGCTTCTGCAGTTGCCCGATAGTGCGCCTACTCGAATGAATAAGCAACTTCCGGGCCAACACCCCCTTATAGGGTCTCTCCCATATAGATAAAATTACATCTATTGTCAAGATGCGCCCGCTTTCGATGCACCGGCCACTGTCTCTCCGATGTTGCTCGAAACCCGGCATGGCCCCTATAGTCTCAACCGTCCCAGCGACCTCACAACCAACTCAGAGCCGTCTCATGTTCACCACGCGTCCGGAACTTCTCGGCACTTTCGGTGTCGTCACAACGACCCACTGGCTCGGCACCGCCACCGGCATGGCCATACTGGAAAAAGGCGGAAACGCCTTCGACGCCGCGGTCGCGACCGGATTCGCGCTCCAGGTCGTGGAGCCGCATCTGAATGGTCCGGGCGGCGACATGCCGGCGATCTTCCATGTCGCCGGAGAGGACTCGCCGCGCGTCCTATGTGGCCAAGGCCCGATACCGGCGGCGGCGACGATCGACAAATTCGGCGAGCTGGGCCTCGACCTGATCCCGGGAAGCGGCCTGCTCTGCGCGGTGGTTCCCGGCGCCTTCGATGCTTGGCTCAAGCTCCTGCGCGATCATGGCACGATGAGCCTCGCCGAGGTCATGGGGCCGGCGATCGCGCTGGCCCGCGATGGTTATCCGGTGGTGCCGCGTATTACCGCGACCATCGATACCGTGCGGGAGCTATTCGCCAGTGAATGGAAGACCTCCGCCGCGCTCTATCTGCCAGGCGGCAAGCCTCCGGCGCCGGGTACGATCTTCTCCAACCCCGTGATGGCCGAAACCTATGCCCGCGTCGTCGCCGAGGCGGATACCGGCGGCGGGAGCCGCGAGGCCCGCATCGACCGGGCTCGTCGGATCTGGTCAGAGGGTTGGATCGCCGAACGGATCGACAGCTTCATGAGAACCGAAGAAGTGATGGACGTCACCGGTCGTCGCCATGGAGGCCTGCTTACCGGAGAGGACATGGCCGGTTGGAGCGCGAGCTATGACGCGCCGGCAACCTACGACTACGGTCGCTACACGGTTTGCAAGCCCGGCCCATGGAGCCAGGGCCCGGCGCTGTTGCAGCAACTCGCGATCCTCGACGGCATGGGGGTGTCGGAAATGGACCCGACCGGCCCGGACTTCGTGCATACCGTCGTCGAAGCCGCGAAGCTCGCCTTCGCCGATCGCGAGGCGTATTACGGTGATCCGGATTTCGTCGACGTTCCGATGGATACCCTGCTGAGCGCCGCGTACAACGCCGGCAGACGCGCCCAGATTTCCTCGGAAGCCTCGGCCGAGCTTCGCCCGGGCGCCATCGACGGTCACCGGGTCGAAATCGGCATGGCCCTGGCGGATCGCGCCGGCGTCGAGGCCGCGGCCTCCATGGGGGTGGGCGAGCCGACGGTGGCCAAAACAGGTGTTTCCACCGGCGATACCGTGCATCTCGACATCATCGACCGGCACGGAAACATGATCTCCTGCACGCCGAGCGGCGGGTGGCTGCAAAGCTCTCCGATCATTCCGGAACTCGGCTTCTGCCTCGGCAATCGGGGGCAGATGTTCTGGTTGGACGAGAACACGCCATCGGCCCTGGTCCCCAACAAGCGGCCGCGCACGACGCTATCCCCGTCTCTCGCGCTTCGAGACGGCGAGCCCTATATGGTGTTCGGGACCCCCGGCGGCGACCAGCAGGATCAGTGGTCCGCGCTGATGTTCCTGCACCATGCCGACCATGGCATGAATCTCCAGGAATCCATCGATTGCCCGGCCTTTCACACCGAACACTTCCCAAGCTCGTTCTGGCCTCGGGGCCGGACGCCGAAGAAGGTGGTGATCGAGGGAAGATTTCCCGAGGCAACGGTCGCCGAGTTGCGACGTCGCGGGCACGAGGTCGAGGTTGGCGATGACTGGTCCGAAGGGCGTCTAACCGGGGCGGCCCGGGACGGTCGCCTGCTGAAGGCCGGCGCCAACCCGCGCGGCATGCAAGGCTACGCCGCCGGCCGGTAGGGTCCAGGCCCGGCCTTCAAGGCTCCGAGCGACCGTAGGCCTCGGTGCTCTTTAACGCGACGGTAAGATACTCGCGCAGAAACAGAGCGACATCCGGAACCATCTTGAACGCCCGCTCGCGGCCATCGGCGAAACGCACCCGCAACAAGATATCATCGCCTCGAACCTCAACCACGAAGGATTGCGCCTCGGGGATTTCCACGGCCCCGTCGCCGCCGCCCGCTCCCTCCCCTTCGGAACCTGGCTGACTCATGAAATAGTCGAGCCACTTGCGCGCTGTTACGTCTTCGCTCGCCATGCTTCCGCCGGGACCCTTCGTTTCCGGGATTTCTAAAATGTCATCTATTGTAGCATTATCCGCGTCGCGCAAACAGCGTTGCGTTAGATCTCCGTTCGAAATGCCGGCGCGTTTTAGTGGGGAGTGTTTCCAGCCTGTGGTACAGTCGCGATGCGATGTCGAGGATGATGTTTCCACGACGGTTGGATCTCTAGACTAGCCCGTGACGCGGACAAACTGGCGCCATGAAGAAAATCCTGATCATCTTCATTCTACCGCTCATTCTGCTCATCGGCGCGGGCCTCGGTGTCTTGTTTCTCCGATTGATTCCCGGAGTGGGTCCGGAACTTATCCTCGGCGGGGAGCCGCCGGGCATGGCAGCGGCGGAGCCGGAAAAACCGAAGGAAGACCTCCCGCCCGACCCCTTCGTGAAATCCGGAGAGCTGAGCATTTACTTCACCCTGGAGGAGTTCGTGGTGCAACTGCGTTCCGAGCGCCGCAAGCCGGTGTTTCTGCTGTTGAGCCTTTCGCTGGAACTCCCGAACGAGGCGGCGCAAGAGATCATCGAGCCGAAGGAGCCGCGAATTCGCGACGCGGTTAACATTTATCTGAGTAGTCTGACGCCGGAAGCCCTCAATGGTTTCGACGGCATTCAAACCGTTCGCAACGAGATCTGGAAACGGATCCGTGAGATCATCGACAACGACGAGTTGCTCAGAAACATCCAGATCTCCAAGCTCACGGTGAAATAATCGGCGCTAGCTCGGGTTCGATGCGTCGATCACGCGGGTCGCCGTTTCAATCATGTTTTCCAACTCATGCATGAAGGTCTTGCGATCCATTCCACGCGGCATGGCAGGAAGGATTCGCACGGTTATCACTCCGGGCCGCTTGAAAAACGCCTGACGGGACCAGAATCTTCCCGAATTGAGCGCGACCGGAACGACCGGACAGTTCAAGGCTCGATAAAGCGCGAAAACCCCGGAGTGATAGGGCGCCTCCGCGCCTGGAACGACCCGCGTGCCTTGCGGAAAGATCAAAACCGGTCGCCCGTCGCCGGATGCCTTGCGAGCGGCGGCCATCATCGACTTCAGCGCCGCGCCGCCGGCGCCCCGATCGATCGGTACCATGCCGACCTTGGAGATGTAAAAGCCCAGAACCGGCAGCTTCAAAAGCTCTTGCTTCAGGACGATCGACGGGTCCTGGAAAACCGTGTGAAGCGCCAGGGTTTCCCACGCCGATTGGTGCTTGGCGGCGATCATGAAGGCGCCCTTGGGCAGGTTCTCCATGCCCTCGACGCGATGAGAGAGCCCGACCGTCACCCTTAACAGCCACAACACCAGCCGGATCCAGAAGTCCCGCAACCAACAGATCCAACGCCGCGGCCCCAGGACCAACGGCAAACCGAGAATCCCGAGAACCAGGGTCACCAGGACCAGGGCGATATTGAAAATCGTTGACCGGACCACAATCATGAAATCAGCGTCACTCCCAAAGCGGTCGTGTTATGAACGGCCTAAGGCCACTATCGCGCACCAGTTCTGTATCGCGCAAATCCTGTATCGTAACCTGGCCGCCGTGTCACCGAACGAGGGCGCATCCCTTGAACTCATTCTCGAGCCGGATCATTGACGTGGTAACGACCGTCGCTGGTAGCGGCGGTACGATCACCTATCGAGAGATCGCCGATATGGCGGATATCCCGCCGCCTGGACGCATTCAATGCGTAACCGGCACCCTGGAGGATATGATCCGCGCCGATCACTCCGCCGGCCGTCCGCTGCGCGCCGCGGTCGCGGTCTCCCGGGCGGGCGATCGCCTCCCTGGGCCGGGCTTTTTTCAGCTCTGTCGCGAAATCGCGCTTTATTTCGGCCCGGACAGCGGACCTCAGGCCACGCTATTTCACGAAATCCAGCTCCAGAGACTGCGAGATTCACTGGAAGCCAACACTTAACGATGGCGGACACCATGGCTGGTGAGGATTCATACCGGGATCACGGCATTGCGATCCAAAGCGAGGCACGAAGCCTGGATTGGTCGCCGCTTTGGCCTATATCCTTTGGAACATAAGGTTTGATGGGCGGAGATACGGCGATGGGTATGGGGAGATATCTCATTGTTGCAAGCATGACGGTCGCCGCGATCGGCGCGATCGGTTTCGCGGTCGAGGCCGCGTCCGGCGGCGCCGTTCACGAGATCATTCAGAAAAAACGCTCCTTCGGCGCCGCCAACTTGTCCGCCAAAATAGGGGACCGGTTGGTTTTCGTTAACGGCGATCCCTATGCGCATAATGTCTACTCCGTTGCCCCCAAGGGGTGGCTGGATCTTGGCATTCAAGAGGAGGGCGATCGCGGAACCGTTGTGCTCGACGCTCGGGGAAACTTCGATATCCGATGTCGAATCCATCCTAAAATGCGAGTCATGGTGACGGTCGAATAGCCCCGCTCGGCCCTTGGCCCGCGAACATCACGGGCATAGACTGTTTACACCGCGTTCTTCCATGTTCGAACAACCGGGAGTGATCATGAAAAAGGTGGCAGCCCTGGCCGGGATGGCCCTTTGCGCCGTCGCCGCAACCGCTTGGGCGGCGACTCTCTCCGTCGAACAGAGAGGACGTTCCTTCGGCGTCTCGGAACTCACGGTGAAGGTTGGCGACACCGTGACCTTCATCAATAACGATATCTACGGCCACAACGTGTATTCCGATACCGAGGGCGCCGAGTTCGATATCGGTCTTCAAGAGCCGGGGGAAACCCTAGACGTGACATTCGACGAGGCCGTGATCGCCAAGATTCGTTGCCGAATTCATCCACGGATGCGTTTGCAAATCACCGTGACCGAGTAGCGGGCCGGCATGTCGATCCGCGCCAAGTTCATCATCGCGCTGATCGTCGCGGTTATCATCACGGCGATCCTGGCGTCGACGACCTTGGTGTCGACCTGGATGCTCGGCGGCCTCGCCCAGTCGATGTATGACAAGCCGTTACAGGCGATCAACTTCGCCCGGGCCGCGCAAACCGATTTCATCGTCATGGATGTCGAGGCGCAACTGCGTCATCGGCGCGACGAAGCGCGTCAGCGCGAATTGATGGACGAGTTTCTCACCGACCTGGACATCGTCCAGGAGCGCGCTTTGTCCGAGCGGGCGAACGCGCTTGTTATCAAGCTTCGCGAGAACATCAAGCTTTGGTCGACCGCCGCCCAGGGCGCGGTTTCGATGACCGGCGGAGTCGAGCCGGAGCGGGAACGCATTCGGCGCGACCAACTCGCCGCCTCGATACGCGAGGATCTAGACGTTCTGGTGCAAACCGCCGCCGAGGACGGCTATCGTTTCTGGCTCCAGGCGGAACGAGGCGTTGATCAAACCCGCTACATAACCTGGAGCATCGTCGGCCTGGTGCTCGGATTGGCCACTCTGGTCGGTATCGTGGTCGTGTATACGATCGTTCGCCCGATGAATCAGCTGGGTCAGGCCATGATCGCGGTGGCGGATGGGGACAATGATATCGACGTTCCTGGATTGAATCGCCGCGATGAGATCGGCGGAATGGCCGCCGCGCTATCGGTTTTTAAACAAGCCATGACGGATGTCAGCGACGCCAAGGATCAGGCCGAAGCCGCCACGCGCGCGAAGTCCGAGTTCCTGGCGATGATGAGCCACGAGATCCGCACGCCGATGAACGGCGTCATCGGCATGACCAGACTACTGCTGAAAACAGATCTAGATGCCGAGCAACGGGACCGCGCGGGCATCGTGCTGGAATCCGGCGAAAACCTTCTGACGATCCTCAACGACATCCTCGATTTCTCGAAACTCGAGGCGGGGAGAATGGAGCTCGAGGCGGTCGGGTTCGACCTGCGACGCATGGTCGATGGCTCGCTCTCGCTGATGGCCGGTCGGGCGGAGGAAAAAGGGCTGACGCTTGCTTGTGATGTCGAGGAAACCGCGCCCCCCTACGTGACCGGAGACCCGGGACGCCTACGCCAGGTATTGCTGAATCTGGTCGGGAACGCGGTGAAATTCACCGAGGCCGGAGGTGTCTCGGTAAAGGTCGGGTTGAGAAGCGGCACGGCGGCGGCGGCGAACGCGCACGCGCTCCGATTCTCGGTCATCGACACCGGCATCGGAATCCCGGAACACACCTTGACCGGCCTGTTCGACAGCTTCACCCAGGTCGATGCCTCGATCACCCGCCGCTATGGCGGCAGCGGCTTGGGGCTGTCGATCTGCAAGCAATTGGTCGAACTGATGGGCGGGTCCATCGGTGTAAACAGCACACTGGGGCGTGGCAGCGAGTTCTTCTTCGATCTGGAGCTGTTAGCCGCCGACGCCGATGGCATGCAAGCGCAAGCCAGCGATGCGCCAAGCTTGCCGACGCTGAAAATTCTCGTGGCCGAGGACAATCTGGTCAATCAGAAGGTCGCGCGGGGCTATCTCGACGAAGGCGGTCACGAGGTGACGATCGTCGGCGACGGCGCGGCGGCG
>JAYOIK010000055.1:34372-36496 GCA_038118725.1 Alphaproteobacteria bacterium
CTGATTCAATCGCAAGCGTCGCCCATGCCTTAAAAGGCGCGAGCGGCGCACTCGGGTTGCGCCATGCGTACCAACTGTCCATGGGCGTTGAAACCGCCGCCGCGAACAACCAAAATGATGAGGCGCGTGCCCTTTCCGCCGGTCTGCCCGACGCGGTAAACCATGGCCGGCGTCAATTGCGAGACTACATGACGCAACAACCGGGCGGCGGCCACGGGGAAACATCGTGACGCGCTTGAAAGCAATGGAAGCCCGACCGGTATGACCACACCACCCAACGCCACGCTGGAACGAAACTTCGAAAGTCTTCGGGTGCTTATCGCCGAGGATGAGCCGCTTGCCGCGAAACTCGCGCGCGGGGCGCTGCGTCTCATGGGGATCACCCAGGTGGTGGTCGCCAAGGATGGCTTGGAGGCGATGAAGCAGTTGTCGGAGTACAACGGTGACTTTCAGCTGATCATCTCGGATTGGAACATGCCCAACATGACCGGGATCGAGTTCCTGCGCACCGTGCGCAAGCTCTACCCGAGCATGCCCTTCATCATGCTGACCTCGAACGCAAACAAGGAGTTCGTGCTCGCCGCCGCCAAACACGGCGTCAACGGGTACATCGCGAAACCGTTCTCGCTCGATCAGGTCCGCCAGAAAGTCGAGGCGGTTTTCAAGATATAGATTTAAACCGGCGCGATCCTCGGGAGCCAGCGCGGCACCGTCTCGAGATACGCGCGATAGGCCTCGCCATGACGTTCGATCATCCGCGGTTCGATCGCGAAACGCGCGAGGCAATCCCAGGAAACGAACAGCACGACGAGATACGCCAGTATCGGCGCCCAGTCATACAGCAGATACTGAGCCGCCACGGCGACAACGACGCCGAGCATGATCGGGTTTCGCGAAATCCGATACGGTCCGACCGATGTCTTGGCGTCGCTCGACGTGGTCAGGCCCGCGACAACGCCAGTGACGATCAGTCCCGCGCCGATGGCGAATGGGACAAAGCCAAACATTCTCACCCAGGAATTGGCGACAGACCCCAAAAAGTCCAATCGCCCGCCAACCAGGAAATACGGCACGACCAGAACGAGGAACGCCGGCAACACCAAGGTAAAGAGCAAGTTTTTCGACGCTGGCATGGTTGTTTCCCGTTCTCGCCCCACCGCTCCGCCGATTAATCGGCGCGAAGCGTCAACGATGGCTACCATCCAAGCCGGCGCCCGCTATAGAATATCGGGGCATCGTTCGAAAAAGGGAACACCCGATGACTACACAAAAGCGTGGGCTCGCGCGCGGCCTGACTAATTACGGCGACATGGATTTCAGTCTCTACCTCAGACGGGCGAACGCGGCCTCGATGGGTTACGGCGGCGAGATCCTAGGCAAGCCCGTGGTCGGCATCGCCGATACCGGAAGCGGTTTCAACAACTGCCATCGCCATGTTCCCGAACTTGTCGAGGCGGTGAAACGAGGTGTTCTCTCCGCCGGAGGCCTGCCGATCGTGTTCCCCACGATCTCGCTCGGCGAGACCTTCCTCAGCCCGACATCGATGATGTACCGCAACCTCATGAGCATGGACACCGAGGAAATGATCCGCGCCCAGCCGATGGACGCGGCGGTCCTCATCGGCGGCTGCGACAAGACCCTGCCCGCCCAGCTCATGGGCGCCGCGAATGCCGACATTCCGGTTATTTCGTTGATCACCGGGCCGCAACTGACCGGCCACTCGGAAGGCGAGCGGCTCGGCGCCTGCACCGATTGCAGACGATTCTGGGGCAAGTTCCGCGCCGGCGAAATCGACCAGGACGGCATCAACAAGATCGAGTCCCGGCTGGTCACCACCGCCGGCACATGCGCGGTGATGGGCACGGCCAGCACCATGGCCTGCATCACCGAGGCGCTCGGCATGGCGCTTC
This sequence comes from Alphaproteobacteria bacterium, assembly GCA_038118725.1. Taxonomy (GTDB): domain Bacteria; phylum Pseudomonadota; class Alphaproteobacteria; order Thalassobaculales; family Thalassobaculaceae; genus JADHLJ01. The sequence continues at coordinate 36,283 of JAYOIK010000055.1, forward strand.
CCGGCACCGCGGCTATCCCGGCGGTACACGCCGATCGCCTGCGCGCCGCCGAGGCGTCGGGAACCCAGGCCGTCACCCTGGCCCGGGCTCCCGAGGGCGAAAGACTATGTCCGGGCAAGATCATGACCCCCGCCTCCGTCGAGAACGCCCTGCGGGTTCTGCTTTCCGTCGGCGGGTCGACCAACGCAATCGTTCATCTGACCGCCGTCGCGGG
>JAYOIK010000056.1:0-35910 GCA_038118725.1 Alphaproteobacteria bacterium
GGCTCGGGAGGTGTCGGCTCTTCGATCGTCTCGGTTATGATCGGCTCAGTCGTGTCCGCCAAAGGGTCGGCCGCTTGACCGCCGGCGATGATCTCATCAATGGCGGCGCCTTCATCCAGCGTCGTTGCGGTTTCATCGGTGAGACTCGACCCACCGGTGCCACCGGGTTCCTCAAACCCCGAAATGCCTCCGGCCGGGCCACCGTCGGATTGAAAGCCACCCTCGCCGTCGCCACCGATGCGCTCGTCACGGGCGCCGCGCGAGGACCGCGAGGGACCTGCCCCATCATCGGATCCGGCGGAGGCTTCACCACCTCGCGCCTCGGCGTCAGGCGTCGTCAAGCCATCTCCAGCGCCCTCTCCGACACCACCGGTGAGAGCTCCGTCGCCGGATTCCGCCTCCACGACGTCATCGGAGCCCTCACGCTCCCTGGATTCTCCCGGTTCGCCGGTGGCTTCTTGGGCGCCGTCTCCCGTTCCATCGCCGGACCGCTCCGTTGCCGCGCCACGGTCGTTTTGGCCGCGAGGCCCGCGCCCAAGAGGGTTTAAGCCACTCGACGCGGATTCCGTTCCAGCGGCGCGCCCTCCAGAATCGCCATCACCTGAAGCACCCGCGCGAGCACTCTCGGACCCACCAGCGCCGTCCCGCGCCGCTCCACGCGCCTGGCCTTCTCCACCGCGATCTTCTTGCTCGTCGCTCTGGTCTCCTTGTCGGTCGCCCCGAGCGATCGCTCCATCAAAACCGACGTCCTCGCCATCCGCGCCTTCGGCGACGCCGTCCCCCTCCTCGGAGTCCCTGGATACGGCGTCTAATGTGTCTTGATTGTCGAAAGTCGAGTTTCGCCGGGCTTCCGTCGTTTCCGCCGAGGGATCGCGCCCCGAGCCCAGATGGACATTGCCGTCGCCGGCTTGACGAACCTGTGCGTTCTGATCGGCATCCTCGCGCGGCATCTCATCGGATCGCGCGCTTCGATCCCGATTCTTGTCGTCGTCATCCCGTTGCATCGGCGCGATATCGAGTTCTTCGACATCATCCCTTTTTTGATCGTCCGCCATGGCGTCCCCCGTCGACCCTTTATCGACCTATTCTGAATCTTGAGTGGCGGTAACTATATAAAATTTTATTGAATTTTGATCAAGTCCTATTTTTATGCCAACATCTTCCCATCGTGATCTTTTGATGCTACCGCCAAGCCCGATTGAACGCTAGCGGAGTCGGACTACTCATGGCCGCGCACGAACGGTATCTGGAACTGTTGAACGCCATCGGGGGGCGGCGCATCGCGGTGATCGGCGATGTCATGCTGGATCGTTCGGTATTCGGCGATGTCGAGCGGCTTTCCGCGGAAGCGCCGATTCCGATCGTCGATGTTACCGAGGAGACCTTTCAGCTCGGCGGGGCGGCCAATGTCGTCAACAACCTTAACGCCCTGGGCGAGGACCCCGTGCTGTTCAGCGTTATCGGCGACGATCAGGACGGCTACAGGCTGTTGGACCTGGTCGGCAAGAGCACGAGAGGCGAACAGTTCATTTTCCCGGACGCCTCTCGGCCGACCACGGTGAAGATGCGGATGTTCGCTCAGAGCCGACAGATCGCGCGGGCGGATTTCGAAACTCGGACGCCGGTAAACGAGACCATTTGGTCCAAGATGGCGACGATCCTGGATGATATCGCGCCCACGCTTTCGGCCTTGATCATCGAGGATTACAACAAGGGCCTGCTGCCGAGCCCGTTCATCGATGAGATTTTGAAGATCGCCAAACGGCACGGGTTGATGGTGCTCGTTGATCCGAAGTTCGACAACTTTTTCGCCTACCAGGGCGTTACCGTCTTCAAGCCTAATCTTCGAGAAGCATCGGAAGCGCTGGCGATGCGGGTATCCAACAAGGACGAGATCGAGACCGCAATCCGCGCGCTGCGTGAACGCATGGCTTGCGACAATGTAATGGTTACCCTGGGCGCGGACGGCGTCGCCTTGATTGATTCCGAAGACAGGTTCTCGACCTTGCCGGCTTTCGTGCGCGTGGTGAACGATCCGGCCGGCGCCGGCGATACGGTGATCAGCGTCATGGCCTCCGCCATGGCGGCGGGCGGAACGCCGCTGGACGCCATGGGAATCGCCAATTACGGCGGTGGGCTGATCTGCGAGAAGGTTGGTATCCAGCCGGTAACGCCAGCGGAACTGCGCGCCGCGGTGCTGCGCCACGCGGATGCCGACTAGGAGCGATCTCGGACGATTTTGCGCGCGGGCCATCGTTGCCCGGCCCGGCATGGCGATTGTCCTGGCACTGGTGGTTCTTGGGATCCTGGCCGCGGGTCTGGGCCGCCTGGACATCAAGACCAGCTATAGAGGTCTGTTTCACGCCGACGATCCATTGCTCCTCGACATCGACGCGATGAACGGCCGGTATGGGACCGGCGATGGATTGATTCTCATGATCAGCGCTCGAGACCGCGATGTATTGGATCGATCGGGCCTGACCGCGATAACCGCGCTGACGCGGTCCCTGGACGCGCTACCGGAAACCCGGCGCGTCACGTCGCTTTCGACCCAACGCCGATCCATCCGCACCGCGATCGGTACGATGCTTGTGGATCTGGTCCCCCAAAAACCGCCGCGAAGCATGGATGGTTTGGCGAGAGTTCGGGCGAACATCCTAGCGGCGTCCGGGATCGCGGAGACCCTGGTCACCCGCGCCGGAGACGCCGCGTTGATACGCGCGGATGTTCAGCTTCGGGACGATAATCACGCGGCGCTCGATCGGTTCCTGCGAACGACGCGAGCACTCGTCGATGCCTCCACGTCTGGCGATCCGAACCTGTCGGTGTCGCTGGTGGGTTTGGTGCCTCTCAACGACGCATTCATCCAGGCAACGCGTTCGGATATGCGAGTTCTGTTTCCGGCCATGGGAGTGCTGCTTTTGGCGGGCCTCTTCGTGTTCACCAAAAGTCCACGCGGCGTGGCCGGCCCGCTAATCATCGTCGTCGCGGCGGTGACCGCGGCGATTGGCGCGGCCGGCTGGCTACGAATTCCCGTCACGCCGATCCTGTCGATCGCGCCGACCATCATCCTGGGAATTGGGATCGCGGACAGTTTGCATATCCTGGTTGGCGTCGACCGAGCTCGACTCGCGGGAGCGGCCCCCCGTCCGGCGCTCTACAAGACGATGCGCCGCAATCTGGGACCGATCGGCTTGACCACCCTTACCACCGGCGTCGGGTTTCTTTGCCTGATGTTCAGCGAGTCCCCTCCGTTTCGCGATCTCGGTCTGGTCACCGCGATCGGCGTCTTCGCGGCGCTTTTCTTTACCCTGACCCTGCTCCCGGTGATCAGCTTGGTTGCTCCGGGGAAGATCCGCTCTCGATATGACCAGATGGGGCGCTGGATCGGCGGCGTCGCGGATCACGCGGCGTGCCGACGGCCGGCCGCGCTCATGGTGATTGGCGCGCTCGTCGCGATCGCCGGCTCCGGTCTCTCGCAATTGCGAGGCGATGATCGCCTCTCCGAATGGTTTGACAACTCGCTCGCCTTCAAGCGCGACGTCGACGCCGTCCGCGACAGGTTCGGGCCGACGGAACAGGTATCGTGGGTGATCCCCCTACCGGGCGGATCCAACGACATTGACGCGGCCTTCCTGGAAAATCTGGATAGGTTTTCAAGCTGGCTCCGGGATCAGCCGGAAGTTGCCGGCGCCGTCAGTCTTTCTTCAATGCTCGATGTACTTTCCCGCGACGGAACGCCGGCGAATAAGATCGCGATCCTGGACGGATTGCGCCGCTTCAAGGACGGGCGCGACAGGTTATCGCCTCTGTTGTCGACAAACATGGACGAAACCCGCGTGATCGTAACGCCGCGAAACGAATCAACCCAGGGGTTGCGAGCCCTCGCCGTCCGGGCCAAATCCTGGACAAGCCAGCGATCCGGGCCGATCGGCGGCGCACGGCCATCCGGGCCGACATGGAGTCTGGCGATGTTGGTGACCTCCAGCGCCCAGACCATGTTGACCGGAACACTGGTCGCGTTCCTCGCTATCGCCACTTGCTTGGGCCTGGTGCTGCGATCCTGGCGGCTGGGCGTGGTCGGGCTGGCCGCGATGTTGGTGCCGCCGGCGATGATCTATGGAGTTTGGTCATGGACTGGGCGACCGATCGGACTCGCCGAATCGGTGGTCGCGGCGACCTCTCTCGGCTTGCTGGTCGATACCAGCATTCACATATTCACCCGCTTTCAAGCCAGATCACTACAAGGGCTTGATCCTCGCGCCCGGATCCGAAGGGCCTTTGAAACCGCCGGCCCGGCTTTGCTGACCGGCTATCTTATTCTTATAGCCGGGTTCGCGGTCCTCTCGCTGTCACCGTTCCGGGGCAATATGCATTTCGGTCTACTGACCGCCGCGACCTTGGCCGTCGGGCTCCCAGTGGCGGTGCTGACGCTCCCCCTCGGCCTGGCGCGCGCGCCGATCACCGGTGATGGGAACGGGGATCAATCGATCAGGATAACACCGGGGTCGACATCCTCGTCGTTATAGATCTTGAGAACATCATCCGCCCGCGCCGTCAGAACCGCGCGTTGGTTGATGTACCCCTTGTCTGTGATCTCTCCGGCATCGATCCTAGGCGGCGTCGCCATCAGAATCACCCTGCGGATGCGGGTGCTGCTCGCGGGCTCGTCTCCGTTGTGTCGGGCGAGCCCAGCCGCGACGGTTTCCCGCACTCGGGGGTCCGCCAGTATCTCCTCGACAGCCGCATCCGCCGCCAGATCCGGGCAAAGCGCGCGGCATGCCTCTGGGTTGACAAAGCCCAGCAATCCGATGAACCCGCGGTCATGACCAGTAACAACGCAATCCTGGATCACCGGATCCGCCGCCGCGATCGCCTTGACCCGCAGATTTCCGACTTGCACCCAGGTTCCGGTCGTGAGCTTGAAATCCTCGGCGAGCCGACCGTCGAACACCAATCCGGCGGCGGGGTCATCCGGGTCGTTGAACCGCACCGCGTCACCGGCGATATAAAATCCCTCTTCATCGAAGGCGGCACGAGAGAGCTCGTCGCTTTTCCAGTATCCGGGCGTGATGTTCGGACCACGCGCCCGCAGCTCCATGGTTTCGGCGCGGGGTATCAGCTTCAACTCGGCTCCCGGCATCGGCAACCCGATCACCCCGGCGCGCTCGATCGGATAGTGAACGCGGGTCACGGCGGGCGCTGTTTCCGTGGTGCCCCATGAGGAGAACATCAACACACGCTCCCCCCGCGCCGCCACCGACAGTTCCTCCAGCCGGGTCCAAATATGCGGCGGCAGCGACGAGCCGGCATAGAAGATCGCATCCAAACCACGGAAGAACCGATCCCTGAAAGCGGGATCGGCCTCCAGATGCGGCAGCAGCAATTCGAAGCCCCTTGGCACGTTGTAGGCGAGAGTAGGTGAAATCTCCCGCAGGTTCCGCAAGGTCGGCTCGAAGCGTCCCGGCGCCGGCCTCCCGGCGTCGATATAGAGCGAGCCGCCGTTCCGCAAAATCGTGTGAAAGTCGTGATTGCCGCCAAAGGTGTGGCTCCAGGGCAGCCAATCCACCAGCACTGGCGGGCGCTCGGCGAGAAACGGCCAGACCGCCGCGATCTGCTCCTGGTTGATCGTCATCATGCCCTGGGTATTGATCACCCCCTTGGGGGCGCCGGTGGAGCCCGAGGTGAACAGGATCTTGCCGACCGTCCCCGGTCCAATCCCCGCGAAGGCCTGATCGACGGCGTCGGTCGGGGTGGTGTCCAGCATTTCGGCGAAAACCCGATCACCAGGGGCCGGGTCGGTCGCCACGACGAAGGCGGCGCCGCCGAAATCGACATTCTCGAAGGTCCGCCGATAGGCCGCGCCGCTCTCGGCGAAAACCAAGCCGGGATTGATCAAACCCGCGATATGACGAAGTTTCTCGAAATCCGTGGAGACCAAGGAATAGGCGGGCGAAACCGGCACCACCGGCACGCCCACATGCATGGCGCCCAGCGTGAGCTTGGCTTGCGCGAGACTATTGTCCGACAGGATCATTACCGGCCGTTCCGGGCCGAGACCTTGATCCAGCAAAGCCTGCCCGACCGCCCGAACGGAATCCAAGGCCGCGCGAAAACCAAGGTGTATCCACGGACCCTCGCCGCCATCCGCGCGCTCGGCCAGGAACGTCGCGTCGGGGGTTTGTTCGGCCCATTGCTCGAGCCATACCCCCACGGCGCGCGGCGGCCGAGGCACGGGGATCGGTGATGTGAGAATGAACGAGCCGTCGGCGCGGCGATCGACATCGACCCGGGCCGGAGCCAGGGAAAGCTTGTTAAAGGGTGGCTTAGTCAAACTCACGCAACCCGACTGGAGGGGGTGGAAGCCATCGGCGCCGCGGGGTCGAGCCAGCGCGCGAGATTGGCGGCAACGAAGGTGTCATCGGCGAGATCCGGATAGGCGCTCGCAACCCGGTCCAACTCCGCCGCCTGGCCCGGACTCATCCTTTCGTCCTGATCGAGAAGAACGAGGTTCCGCAACAACCCTTGGCGGCGCAGAACCTCGTGACAGCCGGCGATACAGCCCGCGAATTCATTCGCGGCGTCGAAGAACGCGGCATTGCAATCCGTCACCCTGGCGTCCTCGGCAAGCAAGGACGGCGGGATCACGCCGTTCGCCACGGCCGCGTGACACTGTTCCAGCAAGCGTACCGCCGATGATGTCCAGGCGCACCAATGACCGAGCAGCCCGCCAACGATCCTCACCGAAACATCTTGTCCGCCGCGTCGTATCCGGAACGGCGTCAAGAGATCGGCGACGATGTGATCGTCATTGCCGGTATAGAGCGCGATCCGTTCTTCCGCGCCGGCCTCCACGACACCGCGCAGCACGTCGAGCGTCCGATAGCGATTGAAGGGCGCGATCTTGATCGCCACGACATTATCGATTTCGGCGAACCGCCGCCAGAAATCCACCGAAAGAACGCGGCCTCCCACCGCCGGCTGGAGATAGAAACCGACCAAGGGGATTTCCTCGGCGACGGCGCGGCAATGAGCGACGATTTCGTCATCTCCGGCGGTCGCGAAGGCGGCCAGGCTGAGCAATCCGGCATGGTATCCGAGATCGAGCGCCAGCCGCGCCTCGGCAAGCGCTTGCTCCGTCGGCCCACAGAGCCCGGCGACGCGGATCAGGGGACGATCGGTCCAGCCGTCCATTTCCTCCGCCGCGACACGAAGCACCAGTTCATAAAGACCGACATCCCGGATCGCGAATTGGGTCGTGTGAACCCCGACCGCCAGACCACCCGCGCCGGCATCGATGTAATCGCGGCTCAAGGCGCGTTGACGGGTCTCGTCCAGACTCCTGTCTTCTCGCAAGGCCAAGGGATGAGCCGGGATCACAACCCCCCGCCGCAGGGTGTCGAGAACGTCTTTCGGGAGATCTTCTCGGTGCAGAGCCATTTTGAATGTCCTGTTCGACCATCCGCCCCATCGGCGCCGGGCCAGGAAAGTTTACGCCGCCGGAGATGGCGACGCCAAGACCCGGCTTATCCCGGTCCTATCCCAACTCCGGCCCGGTGATCGCGAGTACCCGGTCGGGATCATCGGTCGGCCGGTCCGTGCCGAGCAACATGCGCGTATAGGGTCGCTCGGCTTGGAACCCAGACCGGACCAACCAGTTGATCAAATCGACATGCCGGTCGGGGACATCGATCATGACGGGGCCCTCGACGCCGGAAAGGGCGGCATGCAGCAGGCCCATCGCCATCAAGGAGTTCTCGGCGACCACGGGCCCGATCTGATGGGCGACGCGACCGTTTCGCCCGAGACAATAACCCTGACGGGTCTCGTCGACCCATGCCAGGGACGGCGCGCGTTGGCGCAGAACCTTCAGAAGCGCCAATCGATCGGCGCCGTGGACCGTCAAATCCCGCGCGGCCAACGAGGCTATGTCGCCACCGTCGAGAGGGCGGAGCCTGGTTACACCGGACACCGGCGCGGGACGCGGGCGTTCCGCGCGAAAGCGGGTAAGACCATAGATATCGTTGAAACCGAGCGGCCCATACACGGTTCGCCCCGCCGGCGTTGCGTCGAGACCAGGGGTTTTCCCCATCGCCTTCAAGGCCTCGATGGAGCGGATCATGAGTACACTGGCGATCCCCCGCCGACGCCACGCGGCGGTCACCAGAACCATGGATATCCAACCGAATGACTTGGATCCCGGAAGCGTGAGCGCGGTCGCGACAACCCGCTCGCCGGGATCGACGCAGGCCCAGCCGCGCCCATGGCGGATCATCCAACGCCAATCATCCGCCACCTGGTTCCAGCCGGCTTCCTCCGACAAGGCGAGACCGGCATCGACGTCATCGGACCGGAGATCACGCAATCGAACGCCGTCTGGAAGACCGTTTGTGTCAGTAGCTGCCATCACGGGTCTCGAAATGCGTGGGCTTGTCGAGGCTGCCGAGATCCCACGCCACCCAATCGGCGACCCAGTCGATGACCTGGTCCAGAGGGACCGTGGGAGGACCGAACAGTGCCTGAGCGGCGTCGGTGTTCATCAGCCAAGCGGTACCGGCTTCCTCACCGACGATCTCCGCCGGTTTCCCCAACCGTTCGGCGAATGCATGGGCAAGCGCGCGAACACTCGTGGCCTCGGGGCCCGAGACGTTGAGTGGCGAGACCGGATCGGTCGCGTGCGCCAGCGCGCCGAGGATCTGGGCGTTGGCGTCACCCTGCCAGATCACGTTCACATGGCCCATCGTGACGTCCACCGGTTGACCGTCACGGACCTTGGTGGCGACGTCGTGTAAAACGCCGTATCGCATATCCAGCGCGTAGCTCAACCGGAACAGACGCCCGGGCGTGCCGTGCGCTCGCGAGAAATACTCAAGCAGACGTTCGCGGGCGACGCAGGAATTCGCGTACTCGCCGGATGGCGCGACCGGTGGATCGGCCTCAAGCGCGCCACCGCCGTCGACTGGAACGTAGGGGTAAACACAGGCGGTCGATAGCGAGACGATCCTCGACCGAGCGAACCGCTCGGCGACCAGCGTCGGGGCATGCGCGTTCATCGCCCAGGTCAACCATTCGGCGCCGGAGGAGCCGAACTTGCGGCCCGCCATGAAGACAATGTTGGGAATGTCCGGCAAGGCCGCCACCGCCGAACGATCGAGAAGATCACAGGTTATGGTCTCCACGCCTTGGTTTTCCAGGCGATCGCGAATCTCGGGGTGGCTGAACCAGGCAACGCCGATCACCCGGCGATCGGGCGCCGCCCGCTTCGCCAGGCGCGCCAGCGTCGGCCCCATCTTGCCGGCCACGCCGAGGATCATGATATCCCCCTCGACCATCGCCAGCTTGGTCACCAACCAGGGCGGCGGCGCGGTCATCACGTCTTCCAGATGCTCGACATTCTCGAACCGGTTGGGACACGCGACTGGATCAATGCCATTCATGGTGTTCTTCCTCTCCCCGGCGGAATTGGCCCTCGCCAGTGAACACCCTGGGCTCGGGGTTGATCAACCGTCTTGGAGGCCCCATGTCGAACGGACCAACCGCGCGCGACGAGTGGGGTTTAGTTTGATTCAATTTTCAGCTAATTTGATCCAGTGAAGGGGTCACCAAATGCGCGCGATCATCGTCGGAGTGACATTCGGATTTATCGCGGCACTCCTCCCGCCGCCACCGATGGTCACGCCCAGCAAGGCGGGAGACCTGCTGTCGACCCATAAGCGTCACTACACCAAGGGCCCGCGACGCGGTGCCTATAAAGGCTTCAGCGGCAGCACGCGCAGCCGCCGGACGGTCACCGTTCAAGCCCAGAACGACAGGCTCTACGTCAAGGACCCCGGATACATCGCCAGCGCCGCGGAATTCGACCTAGAGGCATCGCTGGCGTGTCGGGAAGGCCGATTGAAGCGTCTTGGTGGTGGCATCGCGGAATTCAACAAGACCAGATATCCCGCCGCCTTCGCCCGACAGATGTCCCGGGCCGAGGGGATCGCGCTTTCCAACAGACTCTACATTTTCGTCAATGAAAGCTCCACCGCTTGCCGTGTCTATACTTTCGGCTAGATACGACGGGAGCGCGGTGGATGGCCCTTCGCATCACCTTCGTGGGCACCGGAGACGCCTTCGGCGCCGGTGGCCGCTTTAACACCTGTTTCCTGATCGACACGCCGGAAAGCCGCGTCGCGGTGGATTTCGGCGCCACAAGCCTGGTCGCTTTGAACCGGGTCGGGATTGATCACAATTCGATCGACGTGATCATTCTCAGCCATCTGCACGGTGATCACTGCGGCGGCGTGCCGTTTCTACTCGTGGACGCGATGCTCGGCGCCAAAAGAGACCGTCCGCTCACGATAGCCGGGCCGCGCGATACCGAAGCTCGACTCGGCGCTGTCGGGGAGGCGATGTTTCCCGGCATGGATGTCATGAAACCGTCATTCTCCTTGGTGTATAAAGAGCTGGAAGTGATGGCCGGCAACCAGATACGCGACGTCACGGTCACTCCCTATCCGGCGGCGCATACCGGCGGCACCAACCCGACATCGCTCCGGCTCGAAACGCCGGGCGGCATTGTCGCCTATTCCGGAGACAGCGATTGGACCAAGCATATGCCCGAGGTAGCGAGGAACGCGGACCTGTTCATCGTGGAATGCTACTTCCACGCTCGGACCGTACCGGGACATATGTGCTATCCGACCTTGAAACGGCATTGGGACGAGTTCGGGGCCAAGCGGGTAATCCTCACCCATATGAGTCGGGAGATGCTCCCCCACGCCGAAGTGATACCCGAGGAATGCGCCCATGACGGGCTGGTGCTTGAACTTTAGGACAGTCGAAAAATGAGCATACGCGTCGCCATCAACGGTTTTGGCCGCATGGGACGGCTCGGATTGAGAGCCGCCTGGGGTTTCGACGCGCGCGATCCCGCCAGCCAGGAGTCGCCGACCGGCCCCTGGGGCGAGGATGTCTTTGATATTGTCCACGTGAACGAGGCTAGCGGGGATGCCGAAACCGCGGCGCATCTTTTGGCCTTCGACAGCGTGCATGGTCGTTGGCCGGTGGAAACCGGGCATGTGCCGACGAAATCCAGATCAAGCGAGCTCCGGATCGGCGGGCGAACGCTGAGTTATTCAGACAACACGGCGCTGGCCGATACCGATTGGCGCGGGCTCGGCATCGACCTGGTTGTCGAGGCTAGCGGTAAGTTCAAGACCGCGAGGGATCTGCAACCCTATTTCGACGCGGGGGTGAAGAAGGTGGTGGTCGCCTGTCCGGTAAAGGATGGCGGCGCGATCAACATCGTCATGGGGGTGAATGACCATCTCTATGACCCGCGCGCCCATGATCTCGTCACGGCGGCCTCTTGCACCACCAACTGTCTGGCCCCGGTGGTCAAGGTCCTGCATGAGGGGATCGGTATCCGGCACGGCGCGATCACCACCATTCACGACGTCACAAATACCCAGGTCGTGGTCGACAAGCCTCACAAGGACCTCCGAAGGGCGCGCTCGTCCCTGATGAACCTGATTCCGACCTCCACCGGGTCGGCGACGGCGATCGGACTGATCTTTCCGGAGCTTCAAGGCAAGCTGAACGGCGTGGCGGTGCGGGTACCCCTGCTCAATGCCTCGCTAACCGATTGCGTTTTCGAGATGGCGCGGGGAACCAGCGTCGATGAGGTAAACGGTCTCTTCAAGACGGCGGCGGCGTCAAACCTCGCGGGGATACTAGGTCATGAGGAACGCCCCTTGGTCTCGACTGATTTCACGAATGACCCACGCTCAAGCATCGTCGACGGCCCCTCGACGATGGTCGTCAACGACAGCCAGGTGAAGGTTCTGGCGTGGTACGATAATGAATGGGGTTACGTGAACCGGATGATGGAACTGGTCGCCAAGGTCGCGGCCTCGATCCGCGGCTGAAGATGAAGGGAACGCGCGGGCTATGAGCGGTATTCGCGACTACGCGATCGTCACCTCGGCTTATTGGGGTTTCACCCTGACCGACGGCGCGCTCAGGATGCTGGTGCTGTTGCACTTTCACACCCTCGGCTACACACCGTTTCAGCTCGCGACGCTTTTCGTGCTCTATGAGGTCATGGGCATGGTCACCAATCTGCTTGGCGGCTGGCTCGGCGCGCGGCACGGCCTGAAACTCACCCTGCATCTCGGTCTCTCTCTCCAGGTCATCGCATTGCTGACCCTGTCGATGCTCGACCCGGCATGGCCGCTCGCCTGGTCTGTTGCCTATGTACTGGTCGTCCAGGGTGTATCCGGCGTCGCCAAGGATCTCACCAAGATGAGTTCCAAGAGCGCGATCAAACTCGTGGTGCCGGAAGGCGCCCATTCAACGCTCTTCAAATGGGTTGCTCTGCTGACCGGCTCGAAAAACGCGCTGAAGGGCGTCGGCTTTTTCCTTGGTGGCCTGTTATTGTCGACCCTGGGCTTTGTTCACGGCCTCTGGGCGATGGCCTTGTGTCTTGTTCTGGTGTTGCTGGCCTCGGTGTCATTGCTCCCGCGCGACATGGGCAAGACCAAGACGAAAACCAAGGCCTCGGACCTGTTTTCCAAGTCCCGGGCGATCAATCTGTTGTCCATGGCGCGGGTGTTTCTGTTCGGCGCGCGCGATGTCTGGTTCGTCGTCGGTCTACCGGTTTTCCTGACCGAGATCCTGGGCTGGAGTTTCGCCTCGGTCGGGGCTTTCCTGGCACTCTGGATCATTGGCTACGGTTTCGTTCAGGGCGCCGCGCCGGTGATCCTCAAAAACTCGCGCGACGGTCAATCCGGAGAGATCAAGGCCGCCCAGCTTTGGATCTTCATCCTCACCGGCGTGACGGCGATGGTCGCCGCCGCCATCCAAGCCGGCTACGAGCCGGCCTGGACCTTGGTTATCGGACTTGGCGTCTTCGGCCTTTGTTTCGCGGTGAACTCGGCGGTGCACTCCTATCTGATCCTGGCCTTCGCGAAAACCGACGACGTCGCTCAGTCCGTCGGCTTCTATTACAGCGCCAACGCCGCCGGACGCCTGGCCGGCACCCTGCTCTCCGGTATCGCCTATCAATGGCAGGGCCTGGTCGGATGCCTGGGCGCGGCCGTGGTCATGTTAATGCTCGCCGGCATTTTCACGGTCCTGCTCGGCGCGGCGCGGCGGGACCTGCCCGATAACGCGCCCGCGGCGTAAGGCGCGTTCGTTTGTTTCGGGAATGGAAAGAGCCGGCTAAATCACGCCTTTTTCGCGCAACGCCGCCAACTTGGCCGCGTCATAGCCGATACCGCCGAGAACCTCTTCGGTATCCGCGCCAAGTGCCGGGGCCGGTTTGTTAAGCGGGGCATCACCACCGGACCGGATGGGATGCGCCGCCATTTTGAATGTCTCACCGGGCGCGGCGGGGTTGGGAAAGTCCTGGATGCCACCGCGCTCGGCAACGAAGGGATTCCTCATCGCCTCGCCAATGTCGTGGATCGGTGACGACGGTACCGCGCCGGCGAAGATCTCGAGCCAAGCCTCGGTGGTCTTGGCGGACAAGGCCTCATCCAGCATCTCCTGAATAAGATCGCGGTTCTCCAGGCGGTCCTTGAAAGCCTTGAACCGCGGATCCGTCGCCCAGTCGGCGCGCCCGAGCTTTTCGCAGAGGATCGGCCAGAACTTCTCCTTGTTGCACATGATGAAGATCCAGCCATCGGCGGTCTTGTATAGCTGGCAGGGCGTCAGCGACGGATGCGCCGAGCGCGGCAGTCTTTCGGTCACCACGCCTTCGTTCAGATACCAGGTTGAGAGATAGCTGGTATTGTGCAGCGCCAGATCGAACAACGAGACATCCATGTCCCGGCCTTCGCCCGTCGCCCGCGCCGCCACAACCGCCGACACCAGGCCAAAGGCCATCGCGAGACCGGTCATCATGTCGACCACCGACAGACCGAACCGCGCCGGCGGGGTCCCAGGCTCTCCGGTAACCGAAAACCACCCGGTTTCCGCCTGCATCAGATAGTCAAAGCCGGGCCAGGTCCGCCGCGAGCCCGTGCGCCCGTAAGCCGTGAGATGCGCGCAGACGATCTTGGGATTGATCGCCTTCAGGGAGGCATAGTCGATGCCGAGCTTTTCAGGGACATCGCCCCGCAGATTATTCGAGACCGCGTCGGCGCCGCGAACCAGGTCATGGAACACCGTCTGACCCTCGGGGCTTTGCAAATCCAGGGTCACGCTGCGCTTGTTGGCGTTGAAACTGTGAAAAAACTGGCTGTCTTCCGGTCCCAGAAAATGCGGCCCCACCGCCCTGGACATGTCGCCGCCATCGCGGGGGTTCTCGATCTTGATCACCTCGGCGCCCTGATTGGCGAGATACATGGTGCCGAACGGCCCAGCGCCATATTGCTCAACCGTCAGAACCCGCACACCGGACAAAGGTTGCATCCTCGGTTTCCTCCACGCCCCGTCATCACGGTCTTTCCTAGTCCGACCGGACCGGCGACTCAATGAGAACACGGACTTGTGCGCGGAATAGCGACTGGTTGGAGCGTCGGGGGTGACGATCAAGTGGTTTATTCATTCCAAAAACGAACTTATTGAGTTCTTTTTCTCCATATTAATTCGCGAATCCCCGCCCCCATCTCCAGTTCAACATTGAACACACCCATGGAGGAAAGCATGTACAGCTATCGAAACAACCCCGACTATCCCGCCGCCGATACCAGCGTCGAGGCGATGGACCGCGCCATGGCCCGCGGCCGGAGGCTACGCTCCAAGGCCTTCCACGACATGGCGATCGGTCTATATGATTGGCTGACCACGCCACGCCGCCCAGCGGTGGATCTGGCCTCGCTTCGGCACGGCACGACGGTCCGCGCCTCGCATTGCTAGAAAAGCGTCCGTTTAATGGGGAAACCAGTTGGTTTCCACTTCCGGTGAAAGTTGGCCGCCGCGTCTTAAAGCGCGGCGGCTAGCCGCGAAGTCAGCCGTCACCAAGGACTTCCATTAGAAAACTCGTTTCCCCCGCGAGAACATCCTCGGGGCGTTCGCGATGCGGAGCATGGCCGCAGTCTTCCAGGACAAGTCGCTCGCACCTTCCCGGCACGCCGGCCTGGATGGCGTCCAGTTGCGCCAAGGTGCCGTAGGCATCGTCGATGCCCTGGATCATCAGTACCGGCGCGGCAATCGTCGGCAGATAGGCCTCGATGTTCCACTCTCGGAACCCGTCACCGCGCCAGACATCGTTCCAGGACCGGAATGTTCGTTCGGCATTGTCGTGATGTCGCGCCAGACCTTCCTTCAGACCGCCGTTCTCGAAGGCGTCCAGCGCCATTTGCAATCCCACGATCGACTCCGGCTCGACGAAGACATGAGGTGCCTCGACGATCACGGCTCGCACCGCGCGGCCCGCGCCACCGGCATGAATCAGAGAGATCGACGCCCCATCACTATGCCCATGCAGGATCGGGTTCTCGATCTCGAAATGATCAAGAAGCCTCGGCAAGGTCTCCAAGGCCTCGCGATGCATGTAATCGAGATCGAAGCCGGCTTCGCAAATCGTCGAACGCCCATAGCCATATCGCGAATAAACCAGGGCTCCACAACCGGTTGCCTTCGCGACACGTTGGGGGAAATCGCGCCAGATCGACAGGCATCCAAGACCTTCGTGCAGAAACACAATAACTGGCGCGCCGGATTCCGTCGCCGGCTCGAAAGTGGTCTCGAGAGTGACGCCGTCAATCGTGACCGAGGCGGACTCCGCGCCGCCGCTCACCCGTCCGCCCGAAGCTTGAAGCGTTGGATCTTACCGGTCGCCGTCTTCGGCAGGTCATCGACGAATTCTATCCAGCGAGGGTATTTAAAGGTCGCGAGATCCGCGCGCACGAAATCCTTCAATGCTTGCTCCAACTCCGCCGAGGCCTTGACGCCGTCATTCAACACCACGAAGGCCTTCGGCTTGATCAGCTCGTCCTGGTCCGGATGGCCGACGACGGCGGCCTCCATAACCGCGTCATGCTTGATCAGCGCGCCCTCGACCTCGAAGGGCGAGACATAGATCCCGCCGACTTTCAGCATGTCGTCGTTGCGCCCGCCATAGGTCAGCACACCGCTCTCGTCCATAACGAAATTGTCGCCGGTCCGGGTCCAGGGACCGCGGAAAGTGTCCTTGGTCTTCTCGCGCTGGTTCCAGTACATCAGCGCCGAGGTCGGCCCGGAAATTTCCAGAACCCCCATCTCGCCGGGCGCGCAAATTCCTTCATCTTCATTGATCAGGCGCACCTCGTATCCCGGTACCGCGCGGCCCGTGGCGCCGGGGGTAACCTCGCCGATCCGGTTCGAGACGAAAATGTGCAGCATCTCGGTGGTGCCGATGCCGTCGAGGATATCGACGCCGATACGCTCCCGCCATCGTCGCAGAATATCCACCGGCAGCGGCTCTCCCGCGGAAACACAGAGCCTGAGCGCGTGCTCCTCGGCGGAGGGTAACTCGTCGCCGGCCAACAACATCGCGTAGAGCGTCGGCACCCCGAAGAACAGCGTCGGTTTTTCCCGTTTTAGAATACCCCCGACCGAGGCCGGATCGGGCGGCCCAGGCAACAGGACCGTGGTCGCGCCCACCGCCATGGGAAAGGTCAGCGAATTGCCGAGCCCGTAGGCGAAAAAGATTTTCGCGGCGGAATAGACAATATCGTCGGCGCTCATTCCGAGGATCGGGCCGGCATAGAGATCCGCCGTCGCGATCAGATGCCCGTGCAGATGCACCGCGCTCTTGGGCGCTCCGGTGGTCCCGGAGGTGTATAGCCAGAAGCACATATCATCGGCGGTGGTCGGCGCCGTGACATGTCTGTCGGACGCGTCCTTGGTCGCATCCGATAGCAAGACATGTCCCCCGGCTTCGACGCCATCAACAAGCACAACCCCCGGCGCCTCCGCCTCGCCAAGGACCGTATCAAGCAACGATTCCGAGACGATCAACGCATCCGCCCGGCTGTCGTACAGGATATAGGCGTAATCCCGCGCCGCGAGCCTCGTATTGAGCGGCACCGGCACCACGCCCGCCTTGATCGCGCCGAGGAAACCAGCAACGAGTTCGACCGAATCCAGCATCACCAGAACCACCCGCGCCTCGCGCCGAACACCAAGTCGCTCCAACGTATTCGCGAAGCGCGAAGCACGCGCCGCCACATCGGCGTAACTGTGCGAACCCGCGGCGTCGATAAAAGCGGTCTTGTCGCCCCGGCCCGCGGTCAGATTCCGGCTGATCAGATCGTCGGCGGCATTGTAGGATCCCATGGATCTCTCCCAAAGGGTCGTGTGATCATCGAGCATTCGCACAGGTCTATAGCCTAACAATGGCCAACCCGCCCCTACGCATCAAGCATCGATACGGTTAAAGTCTCCGAGAGTCTCCAACCCCATCACGCGGACCAACCATGACAAGTAATCCGGCGATCACCCGCGCGCTCGGCTATCCCTATCCGGCGCCATCCGGTGACTTTATTTTTCAAGGCGGCGGTGTCGAGGCTTACGACGAAGGTGTGTCCCTGGAGAATCGGACCCCGGTTCTGGCGGTCGGCTCGAACCGCGCGCCGGAGCAGCTTCGCCGAAAATTCGGAGACATCGCGCTGGTCCCGGTTACCGTCGCGAGTCTGCGGGATCACGATGTGGTCTATTCCGCCCATATGGCTTCATACGGATCAATCCCGGCGACTCTCGCGCCGTCCCCGGGCACGCGGGTCGCGGTGTCCCTTACCTGGCTGACGCCGGATCAATTGAACCGGATGCACGAGACCGAGGCGATCGGCGTGAACTATGACTACGGCGTCGCCCGAGACCTGGAGATCGACATGGGCGCCGGACGGCCCGCGGTGCCAATCGGCTGCTACCTTGGTCGGCGGGGCGCCCTCGCTCTTGATGGGCGGCCGGTCGCGCTCGCGGAAGTCGAGGCGGTGGATCGTGTCTTTGGCTCGGCGCGCCAGTCCGAAACCCTGGCGCGGGTCCACGCGGATCAAGGCCGGGGCGAACCCTTCGAGGCTTGGCTCAGCGCCCTGATCGCAGACCGTGACAGACGCGCGCGTTTGACGACTTGCCTGTCCCGAAAGGCGTTTCCCATCGATCTAGCCGCCTTTACAAGGACGTGACGGCGACCACATCCTAATCGACGACACCACGGGTCACCGGTTTTGAAAGGCCAATGATGTTTCGCCCCGAACGCCTCGGTTTGATAGGTTTCGCCCTGGTCTTCATCCTGGCTTTCGTGTTCCACGGATTTGGCGATGGAACCCCTTCGGGATCCGGACGGTCCGCGGAAGCCTCGCCGCGACGCCCGGCAATCGTTGAACCGGCGCCGAGGCGACGCCCCAATCCCAGCACGCCGGGAGCGTTGCTGCCGCCACCATCCAAGAATGATCCGGTTGTCCGAATCGAGGACAAAAAGAAAGGCAACAGCACCGGTACCGCGTTCTCGATCGGCGACGGGGTTTGGATGACGGCCCGCCACGTGCTCGAGGGATGCTCGACTTTCGGCATCGTCACCGGGCCGCGCCGGGTCGAGAAGGGCCATCGCATGGTTCTGAATCCGCGTCATGACCTCGCGGTCTTTCACACCGAGCGGGTCACCGCGCCCCTGGGTTTCGAGCCGGGCGATCTCAGCCGTGACCAGGAAGCCTTTCATTTCGGCTACCCGCAGGGAAAACCCGCCGATGTCCGTTCTCGCCTTCTGGGGCGAATGAACGTGGTCCACGGCAGGGGCCATCGGGGGCGCGAGCCGGTCGTCGCCTGGGCCGAGATCAAAAGGGTCCCGAATATCAAGGGCTCGCTCGGCGGCATAAGCGGGGGGCCGGTGGTTGACGCCGATGGTGACGTGGTCGGCGTGACCGTCGCCGGCTCGCCCCGCCGGGGACGGGTTTTCACAACGGCCCCAGTCGGAATCCGAGATATGCTCGAACGCGCGGCGACCGTACCCCGAGCATCAAGTCGCGGGGCAATAGACACTGTCGTGGATCCCACCGTGTTTCCGAGGATCGGCACCCGGCTTCGAGAAACCCTCACCGTCGCCAAGGTCGTGTGCTGGGTAGATTAGGAAGCCTTTTCCCTACCGTCGACATCCGGGACAAAGGCGCGCGAGGTGAAATGCTCATCCTCGCCGGAGGCGAACTTCAAGCCGGTACGGAGCACCGCCCCGTCGTCAACTTTCTCCAACGGGACATAGTATCGGTCGTCGTCCCGCGTCACCGTGTCGTTGGAGATCGCGTTATAGCAGGCCATGAAGGTCCATCGCCGGCGATCGGAACGGTTCTGGTCGGAGCGATGCAAGGCATTGGCGTGAAAGATCACCGCGTCACCCGGGTCAAGCTCGCAATACACCACCTCGTGACGCTTCAGGATCTCCTCCATGCGCGCCGGGTCGGCGCCGTTTTGCTTGTCGGTTATCGACACATGGTCGATCCGTCCGAGCTTGTGCGACCCCTTGACGATCTGCAAACAGCCATTGCCGCGATCGGCGCGGTCAAGCGCGACCATGAAGCTCAACATATCCGGGCGCAAACAGCCGTTATAGTACCAATAGCCGTAATCCTGATGCCATTCCCAGGCGCCGCCGACGCGGGGATCCTTGGCCGTCAGCTTCGATTGAAAATGGTATACCGGTTCGCCGATCAGTGCTTCCGCGGTGTCGACCACCCTTTCGCACCGCGCCGCCATGCCATAGACACTGTCGCCGGCCCGGTTCCATAGCGAAATTCGGGTACCGAGCCCGTCGCCATCGGCGCGCAGCAGGGAATGCGCCGCGATCGCTGGGTCCTGCTCCATCGCGGATCGAAGCAACGCCACCTCTTGCGGGTCGAACAGGCCTCTGACGAAAACCAATCCATCTTCACGATAGGCGTTGATCTGGTCCTGGCTCAACGGCGTCGTCATGATCAACCTCCCTAGGCACGAAAGCCCCAATGCATTGAAGTCATCTGCAACGCCGCCATCATGCGCCTTGGCCCTTCACGGAGCAATATTTCGCGAAGATCCGAAAACCGAGGCGCCTGACCGGGTTGCTCCATCGCCAAATACTTGAATCAATACGCTAAATGGTGCCATACCTTGTTCAGATATTTCAGATGGGACCAATATCTCAATGTATGCCTCCGAATTCACAACGGACCTGTTCCAACCGACATATCAAAACGCCCGATTTGGCGATTGGGAATTCAGGAACATCGTCACCGGCGGCGATCGTGGATATTGGGGCGAGCTCTACGGAATGCGCCAGATCTCTATCCTGACCGGCCCCAGCGTCGAGGGAAACTCTTCATGGATGTCGATGGCGGCGGTGGAGCTGCAAAGCCAGGAGATCGGCATTCGCACCGCGCATGGCAATGTCGTGGTGCTGGGACTCGGCATGGGATGGGCGGCGATCAACATGGCCGTCCGGGACGAGGTCAACCGGGTCACCGTGGTGGATATCAATTCCGACGTCATCAATCTCATCAAGAATTGCGGGATATTCGATCAGATCCCCTAGGCGTCACGAAACAAACTGGAGATCGTCGAGGGCAATGCCCTGACCTGGCGTCCCGATCACAACGTCGACACCCTCCTCGCGGATATCTGGCTGAAGCTCGTCGAGCCGGAGAAATTCGATCAGGCCCGCCGGATGCAAGACAACATTCAAGCCGATCAGGTCTATGTCTGGGGTCAGGAACCGGAAATTCTCCGGCTTTGCAGAGCACGACGGGGACGGGAAGTGATACCGGACCGTGCGCTCATCGACACCGTCGTGATGGACGATATCGGCCTGCCGTTGATGCTTCCGGACTGGCCGGATTTCGGTGAACGCCTTGTCGAAATGGGAAACTGGTGGGGCCGAGAGAACGATGCGTTCTAGATTGATGGTCGGCGGAAACGGTTAAGGCTTGATCCCAACCGCGATGATCAAAAGCGCCGCCATGTCTTCCGACATCGAGGCCAGCTCCATGTAGATATCCTCGTCCGCCTCGAGTTTGAGATGGGTCCCACGCGATGTTGTTTCAACCACGGTTACCGGGACCGCCGTCGCCGTCCCCATGAATTCGAGCGTCCCCTCGCGACCCGGTTCGACGTCGACCATCGGCTCGAACAAGAACCCACCCAAAGACGCGTTCACGATGAAGCCGTCAATGGGCCGGTCGAGATGCAACACCGCTTCGATCCGGGTATCTCGTCGCTCGAACTCCCGACGCTCGGCATTCATGTCGTCATCGGACATCTTGGACTCCGATCCACAATTCACGAGGTATCATCCTCAATACGTGAGTCGCCGTCCTATTCGCAATGTCGAAAACGTTGAGAATGGCGGATATTCTGGGAAAAGGAATGGTAACGCTGGAGGGAGACGGATTGGATTCGAAGGGCTTTCGCGGATTACGGCGCAATCCACTGTCGCCTTCAAGCATTCCTCGTGAACGCGCTTCCTCGTGAAAGCGCGGTGGTGTTGCCCGAGGGAGACAGTTTGAACCCCAAGGGCTTTCGCGGATTGCTAAGCAATCCACTGTCGCCCGCCAGCATCTTTGGTGGTAACGCGCCTTCTGGCGAAAGCGCGGTGGTGCGGGCGGGGAGACTCGAACTCCCACTTCCAGAGGAAACCAGATTTTGCGTACCAGCTACGGCTTTCGCCGCCGCCCCGGACCAGGGACGTTCGTGGTCTGGACTTTCTCATCACCTTGCCCCGTTGCCGGAGTTTAGGTGGGTGCCGTCAAGTCTCTACACCTTCCTCGACAGCCCAATCAAACCGTCAAGGCTTGGCTCGGGATTAGCAACGGCATGACCCGTAAGCCTTCCCCGAATTTGACACCTGCTACCGTCGGGTTTCCCCGGCGGCGACCCATTGTTGAGTCTGGCGCGTCTACCAATTCCGCCACGCCCGCGAACCGCCGATGGTTGTAGCGGAAAACAACGGGCAGGTGAAGCGAGGAATAAGGTGTTTTCGCAAACCACGTCGGTTTCCGGTAGCATACCGGATCACCCTGCATGGGAGACGTCGAGTTGACCACCGAAGCGACCGACCAGGCATTCTCCTCGCCGGACCTCGCGCGTATTGCCAAACACCTAACGGAGATCGGGATTCCCGTCCGCCCGGCTTCGTTGGGGGACGACGACCAACTACCGGGCGTCAGGATCGAGCATGGGAGCCTTCTGGTCGACGAGAGCAAGCTTTTATATCCCGGCGACGTCGTGCACGAAGCCGCGCATATCGCGGTCATGCCGCCAAGCGTCCGCGCCCAAGTCGTCGGCGCGTTGCCCCACGAACCGGGGGAAGAAATGGCGGCTCTCGCATGGTCCTACGCTCTGGCGGTGACCTATCAACTACCCCTGGAAGTCGTTTTCCACGACGCCTTCAAGGCCGGAGGCCCATGGCTCCGCGAGGTCTTTTTGTCCGGTGGAGATCTCGGCGTGCCGTTGCTCGATTATTGGGGTATGTGCGGGTCGCGTCACGCAGTCGGCGTCGCGGGATTGCCCGAGTTTCCAGCGATGGCGAAATGGTTGAGAGATGATCCGCCGGGCTAGCGTGGATCCGGGTGGACGGTGGGAGGGCTCCGCTGGACGGTGCCGACGGAAACCATCGCGGATAGCAAAAGAAACCAAATTATCAGGTTGATTTTCCGATCATTTCCAAATGAATTCTCCGCTTCGGAAATTTATCTCCGTGGGTATATCCATGAAAGTCGAAGCCTTAATCGATGATTTCCTTCGAGACTGTAAGTTAAAAAAACTCTCAATTCATACCCAACGCGCTTATGAGTTGGACTTGGATAGGTTTCTTGCGTGGACTCGGCACGCCAAGACTAGCGCCGCTCTTGACCCCAAGACCATAGAAGGTTGGCGGGCCGATCTTGACGGGAAGGGATATGCCGCCTCCACGATTAAACGGCGGCTCGCCACCCTGCGGGCGATGACCAAATGGCTGGAACGCAACGGCCGGATCACCGATAACCCCTTCGCCAAGATAGACGTGGGGATAAAGTTGCCCCGTCGGTTGCCACGAAACCTGGCGCGACGGGATCTAAGGTTGCTGCTGGCGGGCGTCGACGCCGGCGCGCGGACAACGGCGCTCCCGGCGCTCCTGCTCCATTTTACCGTCGAACTTATTCTGACCACTGGCATACGGGTGGGCGAAGCCTGTTCCATAAAGATGAACGACCTTGATCTAGAGGCCGGAACCATCCGGATCCTCGGCAAGGGCAGTCGGGAACGCCAGGTGTTCCTCGTTGACGACCAACTCGCCCGTCTCGCCGAGCGCTACATCAAGGCACGGGCTCGTATAGGCCCCTCGACCGACCGCCTTCTGGTCACCCCGCATGGCCGCCCGGCGTCGACCGACCACATCCGCCGATGCCTGCACGAGGCCGTCGCCGCAACCGCCATTCCCGGCAAGGTCACCCCCCACATGCTCCGCCACACCGCCGCGACGCAACTGATCGAGTGCGGCGTGGATATCCGGTTCGTCCAGAGACTGTTAGGACATAGCAGCATCGCGACGACCGAGATTTACACCCACGTGTCGGACACCGCGCTCAAGAGCGCGATCCTGGGCGCGGGAGTTAGGAGGCGGATGGGGTGAGGGTATCCACACTATCGGTCATTGATAACTAAGAATTATCGGTGACCATACGGCCATTGAATACGCATCAAAATATCATCATAATTTGCAACTTGGGTGTGGAAATCCGACGCAACATTTAGTCGAACTGGCTAAATCAGCCCTACCGCCCCCTTATCGCCGCCTGCGCCGCCGCGAGTCTCGCGATCGGCACCCGGTAGGGCGAGCAGGACACATAGTCCAGCCCGGCTTGCTCGCAAAACGCCACGCTGGCCGGGTCGCCGCCATGTTCGCCGCAGATACCGATTTTGAGGTCCGGACGGATGGCGCGGCCGCGCTCCGTGCCCATCTTGACCAGTTCGCCAACCCCCTCGGCGTCGATGGTCACGAAGGGGTCCTTCTCGATGATGCCTTTGTCCTGATAGACACGCAGGAAGGCGCCGGCGTCGTCTCGGCTGATGCCGTAGGTGGTCTGGGTCAGGTCGTTGGTGCCGAAACTGAAGAACGCGGCTGATTCAGCGATCTCGCCGGCTCGGAGCGCGGCGCGGGGTAGCTCGATCATGGTGCCGACGAGATAGTCGATGGCGACACCGGTCTCGCTTCGCACGTCGCCGGCGACGCGATCGATGACTTCCTTGATGATGTCGATTTCTATCTTGGTGGCCGCGAGCGGAATCATCACCTCCGGCACCACGGCCTCGCCGGTTTCCTTCTTCACCGCCGCGACGGCCTCGAAGATTGCCCGGGCCTGCATTTCCGGGATTTCCGGATAGCTGACGGCGAGACGGCAGCCCCGGTGGCCGAGCATCGGATTGGCCTCGTGCAGTTCCAGGGCCCGGTGCCGCACGGTGTTGACCGTCAGCCCCATGGCCTCGGCCAGTTCGGCCAGCTCGGCGTCGGAATGCGGCAAGAACTCGTGCAAGGGCGGGTCCAGGAGGCGGATGGTCACCGGCAGACCGGTCATGATCCGGAACAGCTCGACGAAATCGGCGCGCTGCATGGGGAGGATCTTGGCCAGCGCCGCGCGGCGCGCGTCCTCGCGATCAGCCAGGATCATCTCGCGCACGGCGACGATCCGCTCGGCGTCGAAGAACATGTGCTCGGTCCGGCAGAGTCCGATACCCTCGGCCCCGAATCCGCGAGCGACACGGGCATCATCCGGGGTTTCCGCGTTGGCGCGAATACCGAGACGCCGCGCCTGGTCGGCCCAACCCATTAGCGTGCCGAAATCGCCGGAAAGCTCGGGCTCGACGGTCGCCACCTGGCCCAGCATCACCTCGCCGCTGGAGCCGTCGATGGTGATCCAGTCCCCGGCATTGACCGTTACCGGGCCGACGAAGAAGCAACCGGACTCGGTGTCGACACGGATCCGCCCGGCGCCGGAAACACAGGGGCGGCCCATGCCGCGCGCGACAACCGCCGCGTGGCTGGTCATGCCGCCCCGGGTGGTCAAGATGCCCTGGGCGGCGTGCATGCCGTGGATATCCTCGGGGCTGGTTTCCTGGCGCACCAGGATCACCTTCTCGTCGTTATTCGCCCGCCGTTCGGCCTCGTCGGCGGAAAAGACCACGGTGCCGCTGGCCGCGCCCGGCGAGGCGGGCAGGCCGGTTACGATGACATTGCGCTCCGCCGCCGGATCCAGCGTCGGGTGCAGAAGCTGATCAAGGGCGTTGGGCTCAACCCTCAGGACCGCCTCTTCCTGGTTGATCATGCCGGACTCGGCCATCTCGACCGCGATCCGCATGGCCGCCGAGGTGGTGCGCTTGCCCGACCGGGTTTGCAGCATGTAGAGCGTTCCGGTCTGAACCGTAAACTCGATATCCTGCATGTCTCGGTAATGGGTTTCCAGCCGGTCGCGCACCTCGACAAGCTGGCCGAAGACCTCGGGCATGACCTCTTCCATCGCCGGAAGATCCGAGTGCTGTTCGGCCTTACCGGCCAATGTTAGCTGCTGCGGCGTGCGGATACCGGCGACCACGTCCTCGCCTTGGGCGTTGATCAGGAACTCGCCGTAAAAGCGATTCTCGCCGGTCGATGGATTGCGGGTAAAGGCGACACCGGTGGCGCAGTCCTCGCCCATGTTACCGAACACCATGGCCTGGACATTTACCGCGGTTCCCCAACTCGCGGGAATGTCGTGCAGGCGGCGATAGGTGATCGCCCGCTGGTTCATCCAAGAGCCGAACACCGCGCCGACCGCGCCCCAGAGTTGGGTCTCCGGGTCTTGCGGGAAATCCTCGCCGAGCTCGTCCCTGACGGCGGCCTTGTAACCGACGACCAGACGCTTCAGGTCATCCGCGTCGAGCTCGGTGTCCAGCTCGACCCCCTTTTCCTCCTTCAGGGTCTCCAGCAATTCCTCGAACTGGTAGTGATCGACGCCGAGCACCACGTCCGAGTACATCTGGATGAAACGGCGATAGCTGTCATAGGCGAAGCGGGCGTCGCCGGAGCGCTTGGCGAGCCCTTCAACGGTCACGTCATTGAGGCCGAGGTTCAGCACCGTGTCCATCATGCCCGGCATCGAGGCGCGCGCGCCCGAGCGCACCGAGACCAGCAACGGGTTTTCGGTATCGCCGAACTTGGCGCCGACCGTAGCCTCGACCTTGGCCAGCGCGGCGGCGACCTGGCCCTTCAACTCGTCCGGATAGGTCTCGTCATTGTCGTAGTAATGGGTGCAGAGCGCGGTGGTGATGGTAAAGCCCGGCGGTACCGGCAATCCAAGCGCGCTCATCTCCGCCAGATTGGCGCCCTTGCCCCCCAAGAGATCGCGCAGGGACGCATCGCCGTCCGCCGATCCACCGCCAAATCCATAGACCCACTGTGTCATCGTCTTGTCCTGTCCGCGGGGGTTCTCCCGCGCCTGTTATCCATCACCTGTCCCGGCTGGAATGCCGGTAATGCGACGGAAAGCCGTTCGTTATCCCTCGACCTTGGAGAAATCGGCGACCTGGTCCATGGTCGTGACGATCCCGGAAAGGGTTTTCAATCTGTTGTCCCTGAGCGCCGCGTCCTCGACATTGACCGTGACCTTGTCGAAATAGGCATCGACCGGCCCGCGCAAACCAGCCAAGGCATCCATCGCGCCGGTGAAATCCTCGGCGGCGATCTTCGCTTCCAATGCCTCGGTCAGGGGGTCCAGCGCGGTCCGGACAGCCGCCTCCTCGTCCTGTTGGAACAGCGTCGGATCGCTCGCCCCGGCATGGGAGGCACCGTCCTTCTTTTCCTCGATGCGCACGATATTCGCGGCCCGACGATAGGCGATCAGCAAGTTGGTGCCGTTTTCAGAAGCCAGGAAACCGCTCAGCGCCTCGACCCGGGCGATCAGACGGTTGAGATCGTCCTCGTCACCGAGCGCGAAGACGGCGGCGATCAGATCGTGGCGCGTCCCCTGCTCGCGCAGGTGCACCTTCAACCGGTCGGCGAGGAAATCCATCAGTGCATCGGTGGTATCGGTCTTGGAGAGCCCATCCTCGACCGCGATAAGATCAAAGGCGAAACCGAACAACTGACGAAGCGGGATCGAAAGCCGGTTTTCCATGACCAGGCGAATCACCCCGAGCGCCGCGCGGCGCAAGGCGAAGGGGTCGCGCGATCCGGTGGGCCGTTCGTCAATGGCGAAAAAGCCGACGAGGGTGTCGATCTTATCGGCCATGGCGACCGCGACGCTGACCGGCGCCGTCGGGCAGGTGTCGGAGGGACCTTGCGGCGCGTAATGCTCGGCGATCGCCGCGCAAACCGGCTCGACCTCGCCGTCATGGCCGGCATAGTAGCGGCCCATGATGCCCTGAAGCTCCGGGAACTCGCCGACCATTTCCGTCGTGAGGTCCGCCTTGGCCAGCCGAGTCGCCCGGCGCGCGAGATCGCCATCGCAATCCGGCACGAAGGCGGCGATGCGTCCGGCGAGATCCTCAACCCGCGCCATCTTGTCGGCCAGCGTGCCGAGCTTGTCATAGAACGTGACATCGGCCAGCGCCGGCACCCGGCTTTCCAAGGTCTCCGCCCGGTCCTGATCCCAGAAAAAGCGGGCGTCGGACAGCCTCGCGCGCAAGACCTTTTCGTTGCCGGCCACGATGGTGGCGTCACGGGTCGGATCCGGCGTCATGTTGGACACCGTGATGAAACGCGGCGCCAGCGCCCCGTCGGCGGTCTCTAGCGCGAAATATTTCTGATGCGTCCGCATGGCGGTCACCAGCGCCTCGGCCGGCACTTCCATGAAGGCGTCCTCGATGCGGCCCATCAACGGCGCCGGCCATTCAACCAGGCCACACACTTCCTCCAGCAATCCGGGGTCTTCCTTCAAGACAAAACCCTCGGCCTTTGCCAGGGCGCCGGCGCCCTCGGCGATGATCCGCTTGCGCTCCTCGCGGTCCAGGACCACGAAGGCCTTGGCGAGCTTGGCCTTGTAATCGGTGAAATTCGCTACCTGGATCGCGTCCGGCGCGAGGAAGCGATGGCCGCGTGTCGTATTGGTGAAGTTCAGCGTCCAGTCGCCCAGGACCAGGGCGCCATCCAGCGCCGCGCCGTTGAAGACCGCGAGCACATGGTGCAACGGGCGCACCCAGCGAAAGGAATTCCGTGCCCAACGCATGCTTTTTTGCCAGGGCAGTTCCTGGATCGCCTCGAGAAGGATCCCCGGCAACACGGTTTTGGTCTCGGCGCCGGTCTTCTCGATCACCGCGAAGAGGAAAGTGCCCTTGGGCATTTCCCGCTCCTCGACCTCCTCGCGGGTCAGCCCGACCGAACCGAGGAAACCGGCGATCGCCTTTTCCGGCGCGTCGGCGCGGGGGCCACGGCGCTCCTCGCTCACATCCGGTTGTTTCTCCGGCAAGCCGTCCACCACAAGCGCCAATCGGCGCGGCGTCACATGGGCCTCGGCGCCGGTGAAGTCGAGGCCCGCCTTTGTCAGCTTGTCGGTGACCAGTTTTTTCAGATCCTCGGCCGCGCGCTTTTGCATCCGCGCCGGGATTTCCTCGCTGAAAAGTTCGAGAAGCAGCTCAGCCATTGGACCGCTCCCCCTCTCGTGCTTCTTCCTGGGCCTTCCAGGCGGCACCCGCCTCGACCCAGGCTTCGCAGCAGCCGCGCGCCAGGGTCCGTACCCGTCCGATATAGGCTTGCCGCTCGGTCACGCTGATCACGCCGCGGGCATCGAGCAAGTTGAACAGATGGCTGGCTTTCATGCACTGGTCATAGGCCGGCAGCGGCAGCGGATCGTCGCGGTTGAGCAGACTGGCGCATTCCGCCTCGGCATCCATGAAGTGGCGCAACAACGCCTCGGTATTCGCCGCCTCGAAATTGTGTGCCGAATATTCTTGTTCGGCCTGGTGGAAGATATCGCGGTAGCGCTTGCCACCGCGATCCGCCGGCATACCGTTCCAATCGAGGTCGAAAATCGAGTCGACCCCCTGGATATACATGGCCAGTCGCTCCAACCCGTAGGTCAGCTCCAAGGGAACCGGATCGCATTCGATACCGCCAACTTGCTGGAAGTAAGTGTATTGCGAGACTTCCATGCCGTCGCACCAGACCTCCCAACCGAGCCCCCAGGCGCCCAGGGTCGGGCTTTCCCAGTCATCCTCGACAAAGCGGATATCATGGGCCATCGGGTCTAGTCCGATCGCCTTCAGGGAGCCCAGATAGAGCTCCTGGCTATCCACCGGGGACGGCTTCATCAGCACCTGGAACTGGTAATAGTGCTGAAGCCGGTTCGGATTCTCGCCGTAGCGTCCGTCGGTGGGCCGGCGCGAGGGCTGCACATAGGCGGCGTTCCAGACATCGTCCGGGCCAAGCGAGCGCAGGGTCGTCGCCGGGTGAAAGGTGCCGGCGCCAACCTCCATGTCATAAGG
This sequence comes from Alphaproteobacteria bacterium, assembly GCA_038118725.1. Taxonomy (GTDB): domain Bacteria; phylum Pseudomonadota; class Alphaproteobacteria; order Thalassobaculales; family Thalassobaculaceae; genus JADHLJ01. The sequence continues at coordinate 29,368 of JAYOIK010000056.1, forward strand.
CTGAAGCACCACACAGCCCTGATCCGCCCAATAGCGTTGAAGCGTCAGGATCAGGGACTGAAAATCGGTTCTGGGCGCGCCGTTCTCGGCCATCGGAATTCGCCACTTCCGGGGTTTATGCTGCGGGTGCGAGAAAATAGGGGAGCCGTCTTGGGGAATCAAGGCGCGAAAGGGTCGCGGGGGCGCTCTTTTCCGCCCATGTTCAGACTCGCCCTGGCGGCACGAAGTTGATGCGCGCGCTCGAAAGGGACAATTCGCCACTGGACCCAATCCAGCCAGACCCTATCTTGATGGCATGAGCGAGAACGAAAACAACACTCTCGGCGGTCGCGTCCGTCGTTACGCGCGCGTCACCGGCGCCGTCGGTGGCCTGGCGGCGCGGGTCGCGGGACAGCGGTATTTGGGCTTGGATCTCGGCAAGCGGGACATGCCGGCGGATCTGAAAGTCGCGCTGGGCGGCCTGAAGGGCCCATTAATGAAGGTCGCGCAGATCCTCGCGACCATTCCCGACGCCCTGCCCCAGGAATATCTCGACGAGTTGCGGCAACTCCAGGCCAACGCGCCGAGCATGGGCAGGCTTTTCGTGCGTCGCCGTATGACGACGGAGCTGGGCCGCGACTGGAAATCGAAATTCGGAAACTTTGACGAGGAAGCGATCGCCGCCGCCTCGCTGGGACAGGTGCACAGGGCCACCGCCCATGACGGCACGGCCTTGGCCAGCAAGCTGCAATACCCGGACATGGGATCGATCGTCGAGGCGGACCTGAAGCAGCTGCGCTTCGCGATCTCGATCTATGAACGCTATGACAAGGCGATCCAGGCCTCGGAGATCTACAAGGAACTGGTCGCCCGGATGCGCGAGGAACTGGATTACCGCCGCGAGGCCGCCCAGATGGCCCTGTACCGCCATATGCTGGCGGATGAGGCGGGCGTGAGCGTGCCGGAATCCATCCCGGAATTGTCCACCGACCGATTGCTGACGATGACCTGGCTCGACGGCGGCCCGCTTTTGGACTTCATCGCCGAGCATGACGATGTCCAGATGCGCAACCGGGTCGCGCTAAACATGTTTCGAGCCTGGTACGTACCGTTCTATTTCTTCGGCGTGATTCACGGCGACCCGCATCTCGGAAACTACACCGTGCGTCCCGACGGCTCGGTCAACCTGATGGATTTCGGCTGTATCCGGGTGTTCAAACCGAGTTTCGTAAAGGGGGTTATCGATCTTTACCATGCCTTGCGAGATGGCGACGAGGACCTGGCGGTCGAAGCCTATCGGGTTTGGGGCTTCGAGGATCTCGACCGCGAGACCATCGACGTGCTGAACCATTGGGCGCGGTTTGTCTACGCGCCTTTGATGGAGGATCGCACTCGTCGTATCCAGGAGACCAATAGCGGCGTTTATGGTCGCGAGGTCGTCGAAAAAGTCCATGGCGAGCTCAAGCGGCTCAAAGGTGTCCGCCCACCACGCGAGTTCGTGCTGATGGATCGCGCGGCCATCGGCCTTGGCTCGGTCTTTCTTCACTTGAAGGCCGAAGTGAATTGGTACCGCCTGTTCCATGATCTGATCGAGGGGTTCGACCCCGAAGCCCTCGGCGCGCGCCAGGCAGCGGCACTGGAACGCGCGGGGGTTCCCAGGGCCGAATAACGCCTAACCGGTCGACAGCAACCGGGCGGCGGTTTCCAGATCATCCGGTCGATTGGCGTTGAAAAACGGATCGATATCGGCGCCGTCGAACCCAGCCACCGCGAGCCGGTGGCGCGCGGTCCAGAGATCGACCTTGCGGATATCCTCCTCGACCATGGCGGCGCGCAAATCCTCCCTCAATCGCAGGGGCCAGAGCCCGAACACGGGATGACGACGTCCATCCGAGGCGGCGCAGGCGAGGTCGGCGCCGTCGGATTGCACGGCATCCAGAAGCCTATCAACCAGATCCGTCGGTTGAAACGGCGCGTCGGTGGCGAAGCTCGCCAGCCATTGGCAATCCGGCGCGTGTTCCGCCGCCCAGTCCAGGCCCGCCAGCACCCCGGCGAGCGGGCCGGCGAACCCCTCCAGAGAGTCCTGTGTCACCGGTAGACCGAAGCCATCGAATCGCGAGGGATCGCCATTCGCGTTCAGGACCAGAGTGGACACCTGCGGGTGCACGCGCCCAAGTATATGGTCGAGAATGGTCCGCCCGCCGAGCATGCGAAGGCATTTGTCGCCGCCGCCCATCCGCCGCGATTGACCGCCCGCGAGAAGGACCCCGGCGACTTTGGGACTAGGCATCGATACTGGCCTTTCGGCTGGAACGCTTGGATTCTTCCGGCACCTCGTCAGGATCGGCGTCGTAATCGAGCCTCTCCAGACCCGCCAAGGCAACAAACCGCTTGCCCTTGGCGCGGCCGATCAGGGTCAACCCGGCTTGCCGCGCCAGATCCACGCCCCAAGCGGTGAAGCCGGAACGGGAGATCAGGATCGGAACCCCCATCTGGACGGTTTTGATCACCATCTCGCTGGTCAGGCGCCCGGTGGTGTAGAAGATCTTGTCTCCGGCGGGGATGCCGTTCATGAACATATAACCGGCGATCTTGTCGATGGCGTTATGGCGTCCGACATCCTCCATATAGATCAGCGGCTTGTCTTCCCGACACAACACACAGCCATGAATCGCGCCGGCCTCGAGATAGAGGCTCGGCGTCGCGTTTATCTTCGCGGAAAGCCCGTAGATCCACGAGGTTCGCAGCGTCGCGTCCTCGGGCAGCGCGATGTCCTCGAACTTTTCCATCAGGTCGCCGAACACCGTGCCCTGGGCGCATCCGGAGGTCCGGGTCTTCTTTTGAAGTTTTTCCTCGTAGTCGGTCTCGCGCGCGGTGCGGACCACCACCACCTCAAGATCCTCGTCGTAGTCGATACCGGTGACGACATCATCGGCGCGCAGCATGTTCTGGTTCAGCAAGAACCCCACGGCCAAGAGGTCCGGATAGTCACCGATCGTCATCGCGGTGACGATCTCCTGGCGATTGAGAAAGATCGTCAGAGGTCGCTCGGCGACAACGGCGGTCTCGATCGCCCGGCCCTGGTGATCGATGCCCGAGACCTTTTCCGTCAGGCGCGGGTCGTCGGGTCGCGGCCCGAGAACGTAATCGGTGAAGGGGTTTCGCATGAACACAATGTGGGTGACGGACGGGTAGATCGCAACGATTTCAAGCGCGGGATCCTTTCAGCCCGACAAGCCCCCTAGGGCATCTCGCAGCCGCGGTCCCGCAAGGCCGCGTCGACCCAGGAGCGATCCGAGGTACCGGCCTTGATCTCGGCCATCTGTTGCACCTCCGCATCCTGCTTCGCCTGAGTACGGGCGAGCGCGCCCTCGACCTCGTCGAAGGGCACCGCCAGGACACCGTCCCAGTCGCCGATCACCAGATCGCCCGGCTCGATCACCATGCCGTCAAACGCGATCGGCGTATTGATCTCGCCCGGCCCGTCCTTGTAGGGCCCGCGATGCGAGACCCCGGCGGCGAAGGTCGGCAGGTTGACATCGACAAACGCCTCGACGTCCCGGATCGCGGCGTTGAGGACAAAGCCGCCAACCCCGCGTTTGACGGCATGCGCGAGCATCAACTCACCCATCAGCGAGTTCGTGAGATCGCCGCCGCCATCGCAGACGATCACATCGCCGGGCGCGGCCATGTCGATCGCCTTGTGAAGCATCAAGTTATCGCCGGGCCGCGTGCGAACGGTCAGCGCCGGGCCGGCCATCTGCCCGGACTTGTGATAAGGCCGCAGCCTGGGACCGCCCGCGGTCATGCGCCACATGCTGTCCGAGACATTGGCAACGGGCAGGTCGAGAAACTTCCGCGCGAGGTCAAGATCGACCGCGCGGGTTCGGTTGAGAATACGAAATCCGATGGTCATGAAGCGTGGTCCTCATTCCATGATGTTAAGAGCGCGTCTCGCGACGATCGCTCGCCTATTTCCGGCGTGGCTTGTGATTGGGCGACGGGTCCAACAGACCCTCCCATAACTCACGGGTGCAGTCGGCAAAGGGGGCGCCTTCCTCCTTGGAAGCTAGAAGCCCACTATCAATAAGTTCAGCCGGGACAACCTTGGAAAAGAAGTCCGGAAACCTCTCCGGGGTTAGGCCCGCCGGGGATACCCCATGTTCGTACAACGGTGATTTCCGATACTCCAACGGCAACTCGAGCTCCGTCGTACGATTGAAGTTACAACTATCGCCGATCGGCGCCATGGAGAAGCCGATGATCGGATCAAAGCCCCCGGGCTTGGAAAACACGAAGGTCACGACGATCGGCTTGCTGGTTCCCGACATGACGCCGAAATAGATCGAGGGGCCGGCGGCTTCCGCCGCGCGCGCGGGACGGGCGTCAACGCAAACCACCAGCAGAAGCGCGGCGAGAATCAAACGACGAAGCATGGCGGCCTTCCAAAAATTTTCGACAAGTTTCCCGATCCCGACCGATAGCGCAAGCCTCGACTGACCCCGCGGCGCGCCTGTCTCCCTCTCGCCACGCGGTTGTGACCAAACATCGCGAGACAGTGGCGCCGCGCATGCGTAGACTGGTGTTCTTCCCGCCTTCCTCCGCCGCTTTCGAGTCCCTATGTCCCAGCCCCACGCCCACAGTGTCGAGACCTCCTATGGTTGGGTGGTCATCATCGCCTCTTTGCTGCTGCACAGTATCGGGCTCGGCGCGCCGAACATTCTTTTCGTGACCCTGAAACCCATCGCCGCCGATCTCGAAACCGCGCGCGCGGTGCCGTCCATGGCCTACTCCCTGATGATGGTCGGTGCCGGGGTCGGCGGCATCCTCATGGGCTGGTGGATGGACAAGCGCGGGATCCTGCAACCCGTTCTGTTCGGCTCGGTGATGATCGCGCTGGGCGCCTATATCGCCAGCATGGCCGAGGATCGATGGAGCCTGTTCCTCGCCAACGGCCTGTTCATTGGTTTCATGGGCAAGGCGGCGATGATCGCGCCCCTGGTCGCCAACGCCACCAGGTGGTTCGACCGGCGCCGGGGCCTGGCGATCTCGATCATTGCGTCGGGGCAGGGCCTGTCGGGCGCCGTCTGGCCGCCGATCATCCGCTACATGAACGACACGGTCGGCTGGCGCGAGACCTATTGGTATTTCTCGATCTTCGCGATCTGTACCATGATCCCGCTGGCCTGGCTGATCCGGCCCAAGCCGCCGGTGCCGCCGCCCGGCGCGCCGAAGGAAGTCCAGGGCGAGGACGGCCTGGTCCTAGGCCTGCCCTCCAATCTGGTGCAAGGCATGCTCTGGCTCGCGGTGATCGGCTGCTGTACCTCGATGGCGATGCCGATCGTCCACCTGGTAAGCCACGCCACCGATCTCGGCCATCCGGCGGCGCGGGCGGCGGAGCTCCTCTCGGTGCTGATGGTCGCGGGCTTCATCAGCCGCATCCTGTTCGGCATGCTGGCCGACCGGATCGGCCCGGTGCGGACCCTGCTGATCGGCTCGGCTTGTCAGGCGATCATGCTGGCGGTATTCTCCGTCGTCACCAGCCTCGACGGCCTCTACATCTCGGCGATCCTGTTCGGCCTCGGCTTCGCCGGGATCATGCCCTGCTATCCGATGATCCTGCGCATCTGGTTCCCGGTCAGCCAGATCGGCTGGCGCATCGCCGCCCAATACCTCTTCGCCGCCCTGGGCATGGCCTTCGGCGGCTGGATGGCCGGCGCGATGTACGACCTCACCGGCTCCTACAGCGCCTCGTTCCTGAGCGGACTGGCCTTCAATGTGATGAATTTCGTGATGATAGGGGCGTTGTATCTCCGGTCGAAGCGGATGGAGGGGGAGGCGGTGACGGCGTGAGGGTGACCTGACAAAACGGAACAGCGGCCGCCCCTACTCGTCGCCCCCGCGAATCCGTTTCCACTCCTTCGAAAGATTAGGGCTAAATCGGTGGCTGTCCCCAGACAGCCCCAGACAGCCCGAGGAGCCGCCAGGCGGCGCCTGTCCCGGGCTTGAACCGGGGTCTGGAAGGGTTTTGTCCGGCGCTAACTCCCAGTCTTTCCGACCGGTTCAGGGTGATTGACCGCTAGCGTGGCCTTCGTCGGACGGGACTAGGCGAGAAGGTTAGTTCGGTGACTGTCTCCGGACTTGAGAACTCTTTCCATGCGCCCGTCAAGGCATCAACTTATCCTTAAATATATTGTACATTTTATTATTCATAATCACTCTATTTTATATATAGAATATTTAATAAAAATACTCCATATCATCGACCGTTACAACATAAAAAATCTGTAGACTCCAGCAATATATGATAGCAAGATTGCGGCAATCTTAACAATGATCCTTTTCTTTGGATAAATCGGTATATGGCCACGCCATTTTCAACCCTACATGGGTCAACGGGAAACAGCATAATTGATTCTCTACTGTCTGGCGCTCAGTGGAGCCTAGGAACGGATCGAGTTCTGACGTGGGGCACCGGAGACAACGCTGACTATTTTTGGTTAAATCCCTCGGAGGCTCAAGCGATCCTTCAGCCTGCGTTCAATGCTTGGGAAGCCGTTGCTA
>JAYOIK010000057.1:0-35641 GCA_038118725.1 Alphaproteobacteria bacterium
GAGGGCTATCGGCCATTTGATTGACTCGATCAATGTTATGGCAACTTCTAGAGCCCCAGTTTGTCCCGCATTCCGTACTTTTCCGCGAGGCCGGTGAGCTTCTCCCAGGTCGAGTCCTCGACCGCGATGCCGTCCTTGCTCCGCGCCACCTCGGTCCGGTGCTCGATCTCGCCGGGATAGAACACCTCGTCGAAACCATCCGCCGGCAGGGTATCCTTCAAATAGCGCGCGAAGTCGGCGACCTCGGCCTTGAAGGTCTTCAGATCCCGGAACGCCTCGACCTTGAAACAGGCCATGAAACAACCGTCATTATGCTTGCCGGTCGGCTCCACGCCGTGGCCGAGCCCGGTGAGAATGCCCGAGAAGATCTCCACCATCGCCGAGAGGCCGTAACCCTTGTATCCCTCGGTCCCACCAAGCGGCAGCAGCGGGCCGCCGGCCTTGAAATCCGCCGGATTAGTGGTCGCCTGACCGTCCTTGTCGAGAATCCAGCCGGTCGGAATATCGGCGTTCCGCGCCAGGGCGAGATTGATCTTGCCCGCCGCCACCGACGAGGTCGCCATGTCGATGAAGAACGGCCCGTCGAGATCCGAGGGCATGGCGATGGAGATCGGATTGGTGCCGAGCCGCTTCTCGCGCCCGCCGAACGGCGCCACATGCTTGGGTCCTCTGCCGGAATCAGCGGTGATCAGCGAGATCATCCCCCGCTCCGCCGCCATCAACGGATAGGCCGCGAGCCGGCCGATATGGCCTTGGCGGAACACCGTCGCCGCCGCGATGTTCTGCGTCTCGGCTTTTTCGATGGTGTACTTCATCGCCCGCTCATTGGCGACGTAGCCGAAGCCCCAATGACCGTCCACGACGGTGGTGGTCGGCGATTCCCGAACGATCTTCCAGTCGGCGCCGGGCACGATATCGCCCTTGTCGACCCGGTCGATATAGGTCGGAATCTGAATGATGCCGTGGCTGTCATGCCCGGCGAGATTGGCGCCGATGACATGGCGGGCGACCGTGGCCGCCTCCTCGGCCGGCGCGCCGGCCCCTTGCAAAAGGTTGTCGGCGATCTCGATCAGACGGTCGGCCTGGACGGTTGGCATGGTCTTGTCTCCGTTTCGGGGTTCTTGTTCGGTAGCTGGCGATCAATGCCCGCCGCTCGGCATCGGCAGATGCCAGAGTTTCGGCGTCGGGAAATCGAGCCCGAGATTTTCCCGCAGGGTCGCTCCCTTGTAGTCCTTGTGATAGATGCCGCGCCGTTGCAGTTCCGGCACCACATGCTGGACGAAATCCTCGTAAGCACCCGGCACATGGGTGGCCGCCACGACGAAACCGTCACAAGCGCCGGTGGTGAACCACTCCTCCATGATGTCCGCGACATCCTTGCCGCTGCCGACCCAGGGTCGGTGCAAGAGGCCGCGGCCGCTGAAGGTCATGAACTCGCGCGGGGTCGGATTGGACTTGCCGCTGGCCGCGACGACACGGTCGCGCATGCCCTGGATACCCTGCATGCTCGCCATGTCCTCGTCTGTCAGCGGCTCGTCGAGGCCACGCTTGGCGAAGTCGAAATTTAGCGCCTCGGCCAGTAGCGACAACTGATCCATGTCGGTCGGCAGGGTGTCGATCAACGCGCGTTTGTCCTCGGCCTCGGCGCGGGTCTCGGCGACCACGCAATGGGCGAGCGCCGCGACGTTGACCTTATCCGGGTCGCGGCCATGGCTGGCGATGTTCTCCTTGAAGGCCTTGTACTCGGCGCGCCCAATCTCGATGTTGGGATAGGCGACGAACACCAGTTCGGCCCAGCGCGCGGCGAAACGTTGGCCGCGACCGCTCTGTCCGGCCTGGATCAGCACCGGATGCCCCTGGGGCGAGCGTGGCACGGTGAAGGGTCCCCGCGAGCTCAGGAACTTACCCTCATAGTCGATGCGGTGGATCTTCTTCGGATCGGCGAAACGGTTACCGGCCTTGTCGTTGAGGATCGCGTCATCTTCCCAGGAATTCCAGTGCCCCATGACGACTTCGAGAAATTCATCCGCCCGGTCATAACGGGTGTCATGCTCAACCACCTCGGTGCGGCCCATGTTCATCGCCTCGCCGTCATTCAGCGAGGTGACGATGTTCCAGGCCGCGCGCCCCTTGCTCATCAGGTCAAGAGTCGAGAAAACCCGGGCGACATGGAACGGCTCGTAATAGGTGGTCGAGTAGGTCGAGCCCAGCCCCAGCCTTTCCGTCGCCATCCCCATGGCCATCAGCACGGTCACCGGATCCATCTTCACGCAGCGAATGCCGCCCTCGACGGTATGCTCGTGGTTGCCGCCATACATGTCCGGCATCGCCAGGCGGTCATCGAAGAAGCCGACATGGAATTTGCCGGCCTCCAGAACTCTGGCGATGTGTTGATAGTAATCCGGCGAGGTTGAATCGGTCCGGGAGTCCGGATGCCTCCAGGAGGCCGCGAAATTGGTGCAGTTCTGCGCCTGCAGAAAGGCGACAAGGGTCATCTGACGCAAGGGGCGTCCTCCGGTTGGATAAATCGGGAAGAGCGTAGTTCAGCCCGCCGGGACTGTCGACGGACTGTCGAAGCGCGGGCGGCGGATAACCTCATGCGGATGGAACGGCGAGACCCGGTCCCCTTATTGCGGCCAATCATCGATATAGTCGGGCAGGGACTCGTCAGGCACGTCGCGTTCGGAAACCGCCCGACCGCGTACCGAGATTCCGGCCTCGTGCACCGTTTCGGCGCGACCCGAGACCAGGGGGTGCCACCAATGCAGGTCCTTGCCGTCGCGGATCAGGCGATAGGCGCAGGTCGACGGCATCCAGGCGATGTCCTCGACCAGACGCGGCGAGAGCACCACGCAATCCGGCACGATGGCCTTGCGGTTCTCGTAGTCCCCACAGCGACAGGAATGACAGTCCAGCAGCCTGCAGGCCACGGTCGTGAACAACAGATCGTCGGTCACGTCGTCGATCAGCTTGACCAGACAACACTTACCGCAGCCGTCGCAGAGTGACTCCCACTCCTCGGTGGTCATCTGCCGGAGGGTCTTGGTCCGCCAGAACGGTTCGGCCCCGGTTTCGGTCACGACTCCGGTCAGTCGCGATAGCTGGAGTCGGTCTTGTCGAGCTTGCGCATCAAAGCCGCGAATTCGAGCTGGCCGAAGCCGTCGTCGTCGAAGGTATGGGCATAGCCGTCGACCTCGGCGCCGGACTTGGCGGCGAGGTTGTCGCCCAGCACATCCAGGGTTCCCGACGCGCCGGCATCGACCTGGATCTGGCAGGACCGCTCCAGGCGATAGAGCCTAAGGAAGGCATCGGGAACCGAGGAGCCGACGGTCATCAACCCGTGATGCTTGAGGATCATGGCCCGATGCTCGCCGAGCGACTCAAGCAACCGCTCGCGCTCGTCCAGATGCAGGCTCGGCCCCTCATAGTCGTGATAGGCGAGCCGGTTATGGAAAGTCGTGGAGAACATGCTGATCGGTAGCAGCCCTTCCTTGACCGCCGCGACCGCCATGCCGGCTCTCGTGTGGGTGTGCATGACGACGCGATTATGCTCGGCGTGCTTCATGTGAACCGCCGAATGAATCACGAATCCCGCGTGGTTCACGCCGAATGGGGTCTCGTCGATGATGTTGCCGTCGACATCGATCTTCACCAGATTCGACGCCGTGATCTCGTCATAGGCGAGCCCGAAGGGATTGATCAGGAAATGCGGTTCGGTCCCCGGCACTCGGGCGGTCAGATGGCCGTAAATGAGTTCCGTCCAACCGAAATAATCCACTAGCCGATAAGCGGCGGCGAGTTGCACGCGAAGATCCCACTCGGCGTCGCTCATCTTCGAGCGATCGACCTTGAAGTCGACTGGAAGCTGGTTCATCGGATGTCTCCCTTCAGAGCCGCGCCGCGATCTTGTCGAGGACGGGCAAGAGATAGGTTCTAAAGGCGGCCGGGTTCTCGCTCATCGGGAAATGCCCGACCTCCTTCATGATAATAGCCTCGGCGCCCGGAATCCGACCGGCGGTGGCGATGGTCGCCTCGGGCGTGCAGGAATAGTCGTATTCTCCGGTCATAAGGTAAACCGGGCAGGCTGACGTGTCGATATCGCCGCTCCGGGCGGTGTAGTCGGAATCGGTGCGGAAGAAGTGCATGTCTCCCTTAAACACCCCGGTACCGCCTTGATAATAATGCCAGAGGGTTTCCCACCGGGTCTCGTCCGGGCTTTGCGGCGCGCAGAGGCCGCTCACCAGTCCGACACAGAAATCGCCGTTCACGAAGTCCGGATGTTCGGTCCAGGAATTGTGATACCAGGGCGCCGGGCGTTCCGAGCCCTCAAGGCCGATCACCGCGCCGAGCCGCCGCCCCTGTTCGATGGCGAGCCGGATCACCACGCGTCCGCCCATTGAGCACCCCATGACGACGGGCCGGTCAAGCTCCAGCCCCTCGATGAAGGCCATGATCGCGGCGACATAAAAATCGCTGGTCAGCGCGTATTCCACGTCCTGCCAGCCCGGCGGCGGCGTCGACTTGCCGTGCCAGGGCATGTCGAAGGCCAGCACGCGAAACCGATCCGTCACCGCCGGGTCGCACATCAGATGGCGGAACTGGCTGGCATGAGCGCCGGCGGTATGCAGACAGACCAGCGGCGTGCCCTGGCCCGCCTCCTCGAAATAGATCCGATGATCGCGGCCTTCGATCGGCAAGGTGGCATAGCGACCAATGATGGGCTCAAGCTCAACCATGACCGCTCTCCGATTTCGGTGCCGAGTTCGGCTTGCGTCGCGGGATCGCCAGCACATCCTTCACATAGCGCAGATTGGCCAAAAGGACGTCGACGTCGCCCTCGACGACACAGTGACCGAAGCGGTTCATCGCGAAAATGTCCTGAAAGCCTGGGTCGGGGAACGGTTCCCAGAATTTCTCCCAGACCGCCTCGGGCGCGCGTATCGCGAAGTTCCAGCCGCGCATGATGAACGGGCCTTCCTCGACGCCGGTTATCCGACCTCGATCCACGGAGACATGAAAGCCGCGGGCGCCGATCTCGATCAGAAAACTCGCGGACATGGCGCCGCCCCTGCGGACCAGCGCGGGGTTACTGTTCACTTGATCGGCGAGTGTTTCCAACATGGGCGCACTGTATCAACAATCCCGGTAGACCGGTCAATCGCCGGTCTGTCCGAGAACCGGCCGACCTTGCGCGTTACTCATCAGCGCGCGCTCGAAATCATGGATGTAGTCGCGGGTCAGCGGCACCGTCCCGAGGGACTTGGCGAGCTGGATCTGGAAGACCATCAGAACCCCGTTCCGGAACGCCGCCTCGCAACCCAGAAGATAGAACTCCCACATGCGGCAGAACCGTTCGTCATACATCTCCGCGATCGCCGCGCGGTTCCGCTGGAACGCCTCGTGCCAGCATCGCAGGGTCTCGGCGTAGTGAAGCCTCAGAATCTCGACATCGGTCACCATGAGATCGGTCTTCTCGATCCAGGGCATCTGCTCGGCCAGGGTCGGGGTATAGGCGCCGGGGAAAATATAGCGTTCCATCCAGGGGTTCTGCGGACCGGGCCGGTTGAACTTGCCGACACAATGGATCAGCGCCACGCCGTCATCCGCCAGAAGGTCCGAGACCTTGGCGTAGAACTCGCCGTAATGACTCGGTCCGACATGTTCCAACATGCCGACCGACACGATCCGGTCATAGCGCGCGTCCAGTTCCCGGTAATCACGCAGATGGAAGCCGACTCGATTGGACCTGCCGGCCTTCCAGGCGCGCTCGTTGCTGACCTTGTGCTGTTCGCGCGACAGGGTCACGCCATCCACCTGGATATCCGCGAGGTTCGCCAGATAAAGCCCCATGCCGCCCCAACCGGATCCGATATCGAGCACCCGTTGGCCGTCCCGAAGCAGAAGCTTGGCGGCGATATGGGCCTTCTTGCGGCGTTGCGCGATCTCGATGTCGTCGCTCGGATCGGCGAAATACGCGCAGGAATATTGCCGGTCGGAATCCAGAAACAGATCAAACAACTCGTCGCGCAGATCGTAGTGGTGCGCGACCTTGCGTTGGGCCGCGCCGATGGGATTGCGGACCCGGATCGCCGCCACCATATCTCGTTACAAATTCAGAAAGCGTTGAACGGCGGTGGACTCAAGTACCCGCTGATTGACCGCGCAGATCTCGATGAAATCCGCCAGCGTGCCCTCCTCGACGACCAGCGTGCCGTCCATATAGGCCTCGCCCATTGCCAGTAGGGATTGTGGAAGAGTTTGAAGTCCAAGGCCGGGTCGGTTACCCGGATGGTGACCTCGGGGCCCGTGTCACCGCCAAAAAGATGCTTTCGCCCCTTCGCGTCGATGACGGAGAGCGCGCCGTATTTGACCGATTTTCTCAACGATGTTTCCGCCAACATCGCGCCGTGACCTCCATTCGATTGGCCGGGTAATTCCAATCGCGACATGAAGTCGACCGATCAATACTAACAAATTATTTGTGTCTCGGGTAGTCTTCCACGCGCGAACCCTTGAGCATATTCCTGGAGAAGACATCGTGAACAAGCGTCGATTTGGACGGACAGGCATTGAAATCTCGGAAGTTGTTATCGGCGCGGGATGGGTCGGCGGGATTTTGATCGACCCCGATCCCGACGTGATGCGAAAGGCGCTACGCATGGCGCTGGACGCCGGGATCAACTGGATCGACACCGCCGAGAGCTACGGCGCAGGGGTGTCCGAGACCAATGTCGGCTGGCTGGTCGAGGAACTCGACGCCGCCGAGCGGCCCGGAATCTCCACCAAGGCCCGGCTCGACATTGAAAGTTCCGAGACCATCGCGTCTCAGCTCGATCGAAAACTCGACGCCAGCCTCAAACGCCTGCGCATGGATTCCGTCGACCTCTACCAGCTTCATAACCGTATCGTCGGGAAAACCACCGGCCAGGATATCGGCGTCGACAACATGCTGGGCGCGGACGGCATCGCCGACCAGTTCGAGCGGCTGCGCGAAGACGGACGAGTTCGGCATATCGGCATCACGGCGCTCGGCGAGGTGGGCGCGCTCACCCAAGTGGCGACGAGCGGGCGCTTCGATACCGCGCAGATCTATTACAACCTGATCAATCCGAGCGCCGCGATGCCGGCGGGCGCGGCTTGGGACGACCATTCCTTTTGTGGACTGATCGACGCCTGCAAGGCCTCGGACATGGGCATGATGAACATCCGGGTTTTCGCCGCCGGCGTGATCGCCACCGACCAGCGTCATGGCCGCGAGGTGCCGGTCACCGCCGGCGTCGATCTCGACCGCGAGCAACGCACCGCCCACGCGCTCCTGGAAGCGCTTGGCGACGGGCAGGGTGATCGCGCCCAGATGGCGCTGCGTTACGCGCTCGCGAACCCGGATCTATCCTGCGTGGTGCTAGGCCTCGCCAAGCTGGAGCATCTGGAAACCGCATTGGCGGCGGTCGAGATGGGCCCGCTCCCCGCCGACGCGCTGGCGCGGGTAAAGGCGGTGCACGACGAACGCCTGGGTTAGGAGGCCAAGGAATAAGTTAGGCCAAGACTCTCGGCGATCCTGGCCGCGATTCACTGCTTTCCGGTTTACTCGTTCAACCAGCGCCTCACCCTCGTGTCGTCGTCCCGGACTTGATCCGGGACCGACGCCTGAGGCATTTCAACGTGACGGAAAGAGAATCCCGACGCCAAGTGCTTGAAAATTCTTTGAAAGGCGTCACGAGGAACCACTTCAGGCTTCGGTCCCGGATCAAGTCCGGGACGACGGCTGGAAGATTTCATGTCCCGCCGATAGACCTCACAAATAATACGAATTCCGTCAATGCCTTGTACGATCAATCCAATTTTTAGCCGGACAGCAGTGATCACGATTTGGCGCTCCACAACCGACCAGCGTTGGACCGGTTCCTCGCCTTCGTCATCGGTCTCGCCTAACCCCATCTGTTATGCTTGTATGAATTCGGTTGGAGCGAGACGTGGGAACTATCATGGCCACAGTCAAGAACACCATATTCTATCTTCTGCTGCTTTTTCCAATCGCCTTGACCAACGCAGCAGCCGCAAAAACTAAAACCCAATGCCGCTTCACCGAACCGATCGAGGTCTCGGAAAAAACACCCGCTTTCGGCCCGGCTTTGTCGGCGCTCGCGCGGTTGAGCGACGCGCGCATGACGGGCGATCCCGTTGAAGTCGAAACCATCGCCAAGGAGCTCGCGGGGATCCTCTCCCGCTATTCAGTTCCTTCGCACGGACGCGCCATGCTTGATGTGATCCGCCGCCTAGACTTTGCCGGTATGGACGCGGGTGCGCGCGCCACCTTCCGTCATTACCTCGCCCTGCTCGACCCGGTATCTCGGCAGTCCTCCGAAACCGCCACCGGGCATCTCGCCATCTATCTGCAAGCACATTCCTATGTTTACGATGCCAATGGCGAGGACCGGTTGAAGCGCCTACGCGTGCTCCAGAACCGGTTGCGCCGGGGACCGGAATGTTTCGCGCGTCGGTTCTTTCTCCGTCTCGAGCTCGCCCGCGATATTGGTGATCGTCATGGCAAAGCCGAGACGCGCCCGGATTTGGAAGAGCTGTGGAGGGACGCCGAGACGCTGCGAGGGGTCGAAATCCGCGGATATCCCCTGAGATGGAGCGGCTACAGTATGCTGACATGGGAAGCGGCGCGGTTTCGCCATTTCGATCTTGCCGAAGCCTGGCTGGCGGAGACGATACGCGAGGCCGACACGGTCGGATCCATCCCCGGCGTATCGGCTGAGATCGCCGGAGACATCAAGGAAATGGCGAAGGGCCTGTCGACGCTCGTTGCCCAGGAGAAAGACGCTTTCACCCGCGGCGAGGCTGGCATGGAGAAAGTCTTGGATATGTGGAATCATTTACGATGATTCCACGTCCCCCGCGCCGCGGGGCTTCAATAAACCGCGCGCCCTCCGGAGAGGTCGAAACAGGCGCCGGTGCTGAAGCCCAGGCGGTCCGAGGCGAGCCAGCAGACAAGCTCGGCGCATTCCTCGGCGGTGCCGAGGCGGGCCATCGGGCTCTTGTCGATCATGATCTTGACCAGCGCCGGGTCCGCGTTGCGCGCCATCTCGGTATCCAGCGCCGCCGGGGCGATGCAGTTGACCAGCACGCCGGATGTCGCGAGTTCCTTGCCCATCACCTTGGTCAACGCGATCACCCCGGCCTTCGACGCGCTATAGGCGGCCATCGACGGCGTGCCGTCCTTGCCGGCGAGCGAGGCGATATTGACGATCCGGCCCCAACCCCGCCCGACCATCGCCGGCGCCGCGAGTTTCGAGCAGAGAAACGTGCCGGAGAGATTGACCTCCAAAACCCGGCGCCAAACCGCGCTATCGGTATCCGTAACGACCCCGGGGGCACCGATGATACCGGCGCTGTTGACCAGGATATCGACCTTGCCGTGGCTCCGGACGGCGTCGTCGAGCGCCACCGCGACCGCCGCGTCATCCGCGACATCCACCGTCGTTCCGGTCGCCCGGTCGCCCACCGCCAGATCCGCAAGCGCGGTGTCCAGCGCCGCCTGGTCGGCATCCCACAACGCGACCCGGCCACCGCGCGCCAGCATCATCCGGGCGCTTTCCAGCCCGATCCCCCGCGCGCCGCCGGTGATCACCGCGACCTTGGCTTCGAAATCCCCGTTGGTCATCGGTTCTATCCCTGGAAGTTAGCGTCCTCGGAGAGGGTGAACTCTCCGGCGCGGATGCGTTCAGGCCATTCCGTCACCATTTCGGCCACGGCCTCCTCGCCGTAGTGCTCGATCATATCGGTGAGCGAGGCGAAGATCGCCGAGGACGCCACCATCTCGGCGGCGATCCCCTGGGCCAGGGCATCCTCCCAGACCTCCAGGATCATCTTCAATGCCAGGCGTTTCTGTTCGTCCTCGGGCAGGAACATTCCGTCGTCTTGTGACATGCGTCGCTCGCAATTTCAGGTGATTGAAGCCTTGGTCGCGAGAATGCATGCTGGACCAATGAAAGTCACCCCATCCGATGCCGTCGCCTACTATCAACCGGAGCCGCGCGGGAGGGCATCCGACACGCGGTCAAATCCCGAGGAACGCGACCCCTATTTGGTTTGGCGAGATCGCGGCACGCCGGCATCCGACCGCTTCGGCGACGTCTACTATTCTCGCGAGGACGGATTGGCGGAAAGCCGGCACACCTTCCTCGCCGGCAACCACTTGCCTGAGGCCTGGGCGAGCAAGGCGCTCTTCGTCATCGGAGAAACCGGGTTCGGCACCGGCCTCAACTTTCTGGCGACTTGGAAGGCGTGGCGAGAGACCGCGTCACCGGACGCGGTGCTGCATTATCTGGCGGTGGAGGGATATCCGTTGAGCCGCGGGCGGCTTGGGGAATGCCTGGCGCCTTGGGGTGAACTCGCGGCGTTTTCCGAACCGCTTCTCAAGGCCTACCCGCCGGTGCATGACGGGTTTCATCGCCTCTGGTTCGACCAGGGCCGGGTGGCGTTGACCCTTCTGATCGGGGACGTTCGCGCGGTCCTGAACGAGGCCGAGGCGCGAGTCAACGCCTGGTTCCTCGACGGTTTCGCTCCCGCGCGCAATCCCGAGATGTGGTCACCGGAGGTCTTGACCGAGATCGCGCGGCTATCCGCGCCCCGCGCGAGCCTGGCGACGTTCACCGTCGCCCGCGCGGTGCGGCAGGACCTCTCAATGGCTGGGTTTACGCTCGAAAAACGCCCCGGATTTGGCCGCAAGAGAGAAATGCTGACCGGTCGTTTCACGGGGCCGTCGCCAAGTTCCAAAGTACCGCCCTGGTATCGCCCGCCCCCACCCGCGTCTCGATCCGCCACCACCGCCATCATCGGGGCCGGCATCGCCGGTAGCGCGGTGGCGAGCGCGCTCCACCGGCGCGGCATCACCCCGCTGCTGATCGATCGTCGCGACCGCGTCGCCGCCGAGACTTCCGGCAACCCGACCGCCCTTGTCTCGCCGCGTATCGAACGCGGAGGCGGCGAGGCCGCGCTGTTTCACGACCGGGCCTATCGGATGACCATCGCGGCGATCGAGGCCTCCGGTTTGCCGTGGCAGTCGCGAGGCGCGATCCGGCTCGACGGCGAGAAGGAAATCCCGACGCGTCTTTGGCCCGGCGCCGTCGCGCGTTTAGCCCCCGGGGAAGCGTCGGCGCGGGCCGGGATCAACCTCGACCAAGCCGCGCTGTGGTTTCCCGAGGCGGGCTTGATCGACCCCGCGGCATTCTGCGAACACCTTTCCAAGGGCGCCGAGACACGGTTCAACACCGCCGTCGACGCCCTCGAACAACAGGACGAGGGGTGGCGAGCCCTCGACCGCGGCGGCGCGGCGCTTGCCGACGCGGAGACAATCATCGTCGCGTCGGGCGGTGGTTCAGAGAGCTTCGCGCCGCTGTCCTGGCTCCCGCTCCGGCCCGTGTTGGGACAACTTTCCCAAGTGCCCGAGGGTGAGAGAAGCCGGGCCCTGGCAAGCACGTTGATCTGGGGCGGGTATCTAACCCCGGCCAACGGCGGCTCGCATGTTCTCGGCGCGACCCACGAGCGCGGGTCTCACGACCCCCGGCAATGGCCGTGGCCGGTCACCGAGGCGGCGCACCACCGGAATTTTCGAGAAGCGCCGCCCGCGGCGCGGCGCCTGTTCGGCGTGCCGGAGACCGAAGGCTGGACGGGACGAGCGGCGCTGCGATGCGCCCTGCCGGATCACCTCCCCGCCGCCGGACCGGTGGCCCAGGCCGACGCGTTCCTGGAACAATTCGCGCGCCTGCGTCATGGCCCACGTGGGGCCTTCCCCACCGCCGCGCGTCATCATCCCGGCCTCCATGTCCTGACCGGACTTGGTGGCCGCGGCGTTACGACCGCCGTCCTGGCGGCCGAGGTGTTGGTCAGCCAGATTCTCGGGGAACCTTGGCCGATCGAGCGCCGCGCGGCCTTGGCCCTGGCGCCGTCGCGCTTCTTGTTTCGCCGAGCCCGCCATGGCGCGTCGTCGGAAACACCAGCGATCCAGGAGACGGTACGATGATCCACCCACGCCCCCTCGGCCTCGTCGCGCTCTTCATGACGGTGTTCATGCTCGCCAACCCGCCGGCCAACGCCGAGATCGCCGCCCAGCCCGGATTGATCTGGGACGTCGCCGCCCGCGCGCCGATCACCCGGCAAGCCTTGGAGGACCGGTTCGCCACCGCGGATTATGTTCTCCTGGGCGAGAAACACGACAATCCTAGACACCACGAACTGCAGGCCGAGATCATCCACGCGATGCTCGAGGCCGGTCGTCGCCCCAGTGTGGTTTGGGAAATGCTGCCGCGCGCCAAGCAACCAGTGCTGGACACCTTTCTCGCGCAAAACGAGCCGATGCCCGACACCTTCGCCGAGGCGGTTGGATGGAGCAAACTCGGCTGGGGCGACTGGTCGCTGTTTCGCCCGATCGCGGCGGTAGCGCTCGCCGGACGACTGGTGCAAATCGCCGGTGGGCTGGATCGATCCGATGTCCGTTCCGTGGCGCGTGGCGGACTGTCGGCGCTTCCCCCGGAGGTCGCCGCGCGGCTTACGGCGGACGAACCGCTATCGGCGCCGCAACGCCGCGTCATCGGGGACGCGGTCTATCATGGGCATTGCGGTTTCGTGCCGCGTGATCGTCTGGGCCCGATGATCTCGGTACAGATCGCGCGGGACCTGGCGCTGGCCGACGCGGTCGCGCGATCCGCGCCGCCCGAGGGATCCGTGCTGATCGCGGGCGCTCAACATGTTCGCCTCGACGCCGGGGCGCCGGTGCATCTCGCGCGCATCCGGCCCGGCTCAACCGTTCTTAGCATCCGCTTCGTCGAGGCGACGTTCGAGAACCCGCCCGACCCACTCGAATTGGACCGGGCCGGGGTACACGACTATCTCTGGTTCACCCGACCGGGCCTGGCCAAGGACTACTGTGCCGACCTCGCCAAGAAGTTCGGCGTGAAGCCCAAACCCTCGCCGTGAGGTCCGGCCCGATGGTCGTTACGCGCCGGAGTTGTGGCCCATCATGGCTTCCCTGCCCGCCGCCGCGCCGGCAATGCGTCCGAAGACCGCGCCGTTGATCAGCCCGCTGCCGCCGGGATAGTTGAAATAGAAGATGCCGCCGACCATTTCGCCGGCCGCGAACAGACCCTTTAACGGCTTGTAGTCGGTGCTCTGCACCTGGGCATTGCCGTCGATCCGAACGCCACCGAAGGTGAAGGTGAGCCCACAAGTCACCTGATAGGCCTCGAAGGGCCCCTCATCGAGCGTGTTCGCCCAGTTCGACTTGACCACGTCGAGCCCCTTGGTGGTGCGCCCGTCCTTGACGTTCGGATTGAACGGAATGTCCGTGCGCACGGCGGCGTTCCAGCGCTTGATCTCGTCGACGAAAGCCGCCGCGTCGACTCCCTCGAGCTTGGGCGCCAGTTCCTCGATCGTGTCCGCGGTGACTTTTGTAACCTGACGGATCCGATACTCGTCACGCAGCAGATGGGTGACCTTCTGATCAAAGATCTGCCAGGCGAACTGGTTCGGCTGGTTGAGGATCACACGCCCGTACTTGGCGTAGGTGTAGTTACGGAAATCGGCGCCCTCGTCGACGAAGCGTCGGCCCGTCGCGTTGACCATGATGCCGAAGGGATAACTGTGCTTCTGGAAGGCATCGCCGACCGCGAGATCGCCGAACTCCGGCGCGTTGCGATCCCAGCCGACCGCGTGACATCCAGACCAGTTGCCCATGGTACTGGCGCCGACATCGGTGGCCATGCGGATCCCGTCGCCGACATTGTAGGGCGTGCCACGGACCTTCGCGAGATCCCAGCCCGGGCCGAGATAACGGGTGCGCCACTCGCTATTGGCCTGGAAGCCGCCGGCCGCCAGGACCACCGACTTACAGGCGATTTCCTTGATCTCGCCCTCGTGGCGGATCTTGACGCCGGAAACCGACACCCCGTCGCTGATCAGATCGACCGCCCGCGCCTCGAAAAGGATATCGATCCCGCGATCCCGCGCCGCTTTCCATTCCGCTTCGACTAGGCCGGGACCGCCGCCATAGGATTCGATGGTCAGGCCCCCCCAGAACTTGAACTTGCCGTCCACCTTGAAGGCCTGCCGTCCCCAGATCGGCGCGAAGCGGATGCCCTTGCCGCGCAGCCATTTCAGGGTCTCGAAGGAATTCTTGACCAGGATCTCGACCAGTTCCGGATCGGTGCGGTACTCGGTCACGCGGAACATGTCGTCAAAGAACTGATCCTCGGTATAGGTGCCGAAATCAGTGATCTCGCACTCGGCGTCGGTAAGGTCGGGCATCAGTTCGCGCAGATCGTCAACGCCGTTGTAGACCGTGCGGATCGCGCCGGCGGTGAAGCGGGTATTGCCGCCACCAAGCTCTTCCGGCGCGGCTTCCAGCACCAGAACCTTGGCGCCACTTTCCTCGGCCGACAGCGCGGCGCACATGGCGGCGTTTCCGGCGCCCACGACAACGACATCATATTCCATCTCGAGAACCCTCTTCATCCGATCCATCCGGCGCGCCATTAGCCGTCGCCATGACTGCGGGTTTCTAGCATCGCTTGGGATTGTATACAATGTGCCGTTCGGTCGCGGGGAGAGGCGCGGGTTGGATGCCCCGACGCTCTCGAGTAAGCTTACGAAATGAAATACAAAATCATGCTCCGCATTGGGCTTGCCGGCACGCTGGTCACGGCGATCTGCTGTTTCACGCCCGCGCTGGTGGTAACGCTTACGGCGCTTGGGCTCGCGAGCGCGATCGCCGGGGTTGATGCCTTCCTAATCCCGTTGCTCGGGCTGTTCACCGCCTTCACGTTCTGGGCCTACACACGGCGAAACGATGACTAGAACCACGGTCGAGTTACGCTCCACCATAACCTGTCCGGACTGCGGTCACGTCGAGACCGAGACCATGCCCACCGATGCCTGTCAGTATTTCTATGACTGCAAGGGCTGCGGAATCGTCTTGAAGCCCAAGCCCGGCGATTGTTGCGTCTATTGCTCATACGCGACCGTGCCCTGCCCGCCGATCCAAGAGGGCGCGGCCTGTTGCACTTGAGGTGACCATTCACCATCTACGCGGAAACGACGCGCGGAGAGTCGACATGCCGGAACAACCCATCAAGAAAGCCCGCGCGGTGGGCATCAACCATATCGGCCTGGAGGTCGATGACATCGACGCGGCGCTGGAATTCTACGGCGACATCTTTGAGTTCAGTTTGCGAAGCCGGTCCGAGACCCAAGCATTCATCGACATGGGGGACCAGTTCATCAATCTCGCCTCGCCCCGACGCCAGGGCCCGGACGATGATCGCCATTTCGGCTTTGTCGTGGATGACCCGGACGCGGTTCGCGCCGCGCTGGCGGCCAAGGGCGTCGAGGTGATCGGCCCCCGAAACAACAATTTTTTCGACCCCTGGGGTAATCGGATCGAGATCGTCGGCTACAAGGGCATCCAGTTCTCCAAGACCGAGGCGGTGTTGAACGGCATGGGGCTTGGCGGCCTCGAAAAAACCGACGCGGCGAAACGGGAACTGGCGGAAAAGGGGCTCGGTTGACCCGTTCCAGGCGTCGCGGGCTGTCACGAAACCCCGACATCCTCTATTGTCGGTCTCCTATCATCCAAAGGAACCGCGATGAGCCTCGCGACCACCGACGAAAAACCCGCCAAGCCCGTGATCGACGGGCTTGCGCCGAATGATCGTAAGCTCAGGAACCGGAACGCGATCGCCGATCCGAGCCTGATCTCGGAAGCTATCGAGGCGGCATGGAACGCAACCGACGATCATCTGGAGTTTCGAGCGGCGCTTTTGGAGTTGCTGCGCGGCACGCTCGAGGCGGGACGCGAGGTAATCAAGACCCGCTTCCTCGGGAAGAATGACGGCGCCGAGGCGGTTTTATCTCAAGCCTATCTGATGGACAGCATCATTCGCGCGATCCATGACGCGGTAACCACGAAACTCTACCACGCGCCGAACCCGACACAGGCCGAGCAGATTTCCGTCATCGCCGTCGGTGGCTATGGCCGTGGCGAGTTGGCGCCGTATTCCGATATCGATCTGTTGTTTCTGCTTCCCTACAAGCAAACCCCGCTTGTCGAGCAGGTGGTCGAGGGCATCCTCTATTTGCTGTGGGATTTGCGTCTGAAAGTCGGGCACTCAACCCGCTCGATCGACGAGTGCATGCGCCAGGCCAAGGCCGACATGACGATCCGGACGGCGATGTTGGAGACCCGCTTTATTTGCGGCGAGCAGAGCCTGATGACCGACATGAACAACCGGTTCCGAAAGGAGATCGTGACCGGCACCGCGCTTGAATTCGTCGAGGCCAAGCTCCAGGAATCCGACGATCGACACAAGAAGCTCGGTGATTCACGCTATGTGATCGAGCCGAACGTCAAGGAAGGCAAGGGCGGCCTGCGCGATCTGCATAAACTGTTCTGGATCGGCAAATACGTCTATCAGGTCGACGCGGTCAGCGCGTTGGTCGACAAGGGCGTGCTCTCGCTCGCCGAGGCGCGGCGCTTCGCCAAGGCGCAAAAGCAGCTTTGGACCATCCGCTGTCATCTGCACTACCTGGCCGGTCGGGCCGAGGAACGCCTTACCGTGGATCTGCAACGCGAGATCGCGACGCTTTTGGGCTATACCGATCACGCGGGGAGCGCCGCCGTCGAGCGCTTCATGAAACACTATTATCTCACGGCCAAGGATGTCGGGGATCTGACCCGCATCTTTTGCGCCGCGATCGAGGCGGAACATCAACGCCGCCCGCGCCTTCGTCTTTCCAGCCTTTGGAGCCGCGATCGACAGTTTGGCGACTTCAAGGTGGATGGTAACCGTCTGAACGTGGTCGACGACACGGTCTTCGAGAAGGACCCGGTCAACCTGATCCGCATGTTTCATGTCGCCCAGGCCAACGACCTTGAGTTTCATCCGCATATCCTGCGGCTGGTGACCCAGAACCTGAAGCGGATCGACGCCGGGCTGCGCAACGATCCCGAGGCCAACCGTTTGTTTCTGGAGATCCTGACCTCGAAAAAGGGACCCGAGCGCACCTTGCGCCGCATGAACGAGGCACAGGTTTTCGGCCGCTTCGTTCCCGATTTCGGGCGCGTCGTCGCCCAGATGCAATACGACATGTACCATGTCTACACCGTGGACGAGCACACCATCATAATGCTCGGCATCCTATTCCGGATCGAACAGGGAGAACTCTCGGAGATCGCGCCGGTTGCCTCGGACGTGGTCCATAAGGTGATTTCCCGGCGCGAGCTGTATGTCGCGGTCCTGCTGCACGACATCGCCAAGGGCCGGGGCGGCGACCATTCGATCCTCGGCGAGAAGGTCGCCCGGCGACTATGTCCTCGCTTCGGGATGAGCAAGGAAGAGACCGAGACCGTCGCCTGGCTGGTGCGTTGGCATTTGCTCATGAGCTATGCCGCCTTCAAGCGCGACGTGAACGACCCCAAGACCATTGACGACTTCACCAATATCGTTCAGTCCCCGGAACGCCTCAGGCTGTTGCTGGTCCTTACCGTCGCCGATATCCGGGCGGTCGGACCGAATGTCTGGAACGGCTGGAAAGCGGCGCTGCTGCGGGATCTGTTCTGGCGCGCGGAGGAAGTGCTGTCGGGGCAAACCCTTGAGGCGGGCCAGTCCGCCGCCGGTCGCGTGGCGGCGGTTCAGGAGGAGCTACGCGGCCAACTCGGTGACTGGGACGACAAGAGCTTCGCCGACCATCTAGCCCGAGGTTATCCATCCTATTGGCTGACCCACGACGTCGAGACCCTAAGCCGGCATGCGCGGATAATCCGCGCCGCGAGCGACGCCGACAAGGCCCTGACCGTGGAAACCCGGGTCGACAGCTTTCGCGAGGTGACCGAGGTGACGGTTTACACCGCCGACCATCCAGGCCTGTTTTCGCGTATCGCCGGCGCGATGGCCTCGGTGAGCGCCAATATCGTCGATGCCCGGATCACCACGATGAGCGACGGCATGGCGATGGACACGTTTTGGATACAGGACGCGAAGCGCAAGGCCTTCGAGGGACCGGATGTTCAGACAAAGCTCGAAACCGCGATCGAACGGGCCTTGTCCGGCAAGCTGAAACTGATGCAAGCCATCGCCAAGCGGCCCACCGCGCTACCGAAACGCGCCAGCGGCATGACGGTGGCGCCCAGGGTTCTGATCGACAACAAGGCGAGCGCGACCCACACCGTTGTCGAGGTGAACGGTACCGATCGCCCGGGCCTATTACACCGCCTGACCCGCAAGCTCGCACAGCAGAATCTCCAGATCGCCGCCGCCAAGATCTCGACCTATGGCGAGAGCATCGTCGACGTTTTCTACGTCAAGGATCTGTTCGGCTTGAAAATCCAAAGCGATCGCAAACTCAATTCCATTCGCGAAGCCGTGCTCGCGGAGCTGGAGCCCGACGCGAAGCCCGCGCGCAAGTCGACGCCGCGCGCCGCCGCCGAATAGCCTTGAAATAGCCTCCCCATCGCCGCTCGATCCACTCGATTCGAGGGTTTGCTTTCCGGGCTCCCTCGAATCACCTAAACGGATGGGTATGTCGATACTTCGCGCCGTCGCCACCGTCGGTGGCTTCACGATGATCAGCCGGGTCACCGGATTCGCGCGCGATGTGCTGATCGCGGCGATCCTCGGCGCCGGGCCGGTCGCCGACGCTTTCTTCGTCGCCTTCAAGCTGCCCAACTTCTTCCGCCGCTTGACCGCGGAAGGCTCCTTCACCGTCGCCTTCGTGCCGATGTTCGCCGGCATGCTGGAAGCCGACGGCAAGACCATCGCCATGCGTTTCGCCGAAGAAGCCTTCGCGCTGATGGCGGCCCTGTTGCTGGCGTTCTGTGTCGCGGTGATGCTGTTCATGCCCGAGGTCATGACGGTGCTCGCGCCAGGCTTCGTGGACACGCCGGAACGTTTCGACCTGGCCGTGGAACTCACCAGGGTGACCTTCGTATATCTGCCGCTTATCTCGCTGGTGGCGCTACTCGGCGGGGTTTTGAACAGTGTCGGCAAATTCGCCGCGATGGCTTCGGCGCCGATCCTGCTGAACCTGATCCTGATCTCCTCGCTGGCGGTTTTCGCCGAGGCGCTCGACACGCCGGGACATGTCCTTGCCTGGGGCGTCGCGCTCGCGGGATTGGCGCAGTTTCTTTGGCTTCTGGAAGCCTGTCGCCGGTCCGGCGTTTTGCCGCGCTGGCGGCTACCGCGATGGACGCCGCGCATGTCCCAGCTATTCCGGCTGATGCTGCCGGCGATGCTCGGGGCGGCCGTGGTTCAGATCAACCTGTTGATCGACGTCATCCTGGCCTCGACCCTGCCCACCGGGTCAGTGTCGTTCCTTTACTATGCCGATCGCGTCAATCAGCTGCCGCTTGGCGTAGTCGGGGTCGCCATCGGCACCGCGCTTCTGCCGAGCCTCTCCCGCCAGATCCGCGCCGGCAAGGACGTCGAGGCCCAGAACGGCCAAAACCGCGGCCTTGAGCTCGCCATGCTGCTGACGCTTCCGGCCGCCGCGGGGCTGATGGTCCTGGCCGGGCCGATTGTCGAGGTTTTGTTCGAACGCGGAGCTTTCGAGGCAGAAGCGGCGAACCAGACCGCGCTGGCGCTCGCCGCCTACGCCGCGGGACTTCCGGCCTTTGTCTTGATCAAGGTTTTTCAGCCCGGCTTTTTCGCGCGGCAGGACACCAAGACCCCGGTGAAGATCGCCGCCGTCGCGGTCGTCGTGAATCTGATCCTGAACCTCATCCTGATGCAATATTACGCGCATGTGGGATTGGCGATGGCGACGGCGATCTCCGCCTGGATGAACACCGCCGCGCTTGCGCTTCTGCTCAACCGGCGCGGCTATTACAGCGTTGATGACAGGGCGCTTTCACGCATCGCCCGAACCTTCGGCGCCGTAGTCGTCATGACGCTCGGGCTGATCGGAGGATTGGAGATGACGCGGGACTGGTTGAACGGGCCGGCGATCCAGATCACCCTGGCTCTGGCGCTCCTGGTCATCGGCGGCGTGTCGGTCTTCACGATCGCCGCTTTTCTATTCGGCGCGGTCCGGCTCGAGGAAATTCGTGACGCGTTGCGGCGTCGGGCACGGGGTCGCTAGACCGCGCGTAGCCTCTTGACCGGGCGTCGCGCCACCGCGATAAGACCCGCCAATCGTCACCGCATCGAGGATCGCTCCCATGAACCGGATCTTCTCGGGCATTCAGCCCTCGGGAAACCTACAGCTCGGCAACTATCTCGGCGCGATTCGAAACTGGGCGAGGATGCAGAAAGACTATGAGTGCATCTTTTGCGTCGTCGACCTGCACGCGATCACCCTGCCCCAGGACCCGGAGGCGATGCGCCGGGCGACCCGCGAGGTGGCGTCCGGCATGATCGCCGGCGGCGTCGACCCCGACCACTGCATCATCTTCAACCAGAGCCAGGTGCCGGAACACGCGGAACTGGCCTGGATCTTCAGTTGCGTCGCCCGGCTCGGCTGGCTCAACCGGATGACCCAGTTCAAGGACAAGGTCGGCAAGGATCGCGACGGCGCTTTCGTCGGCCTCTATACCTATCCGGTTCTCCAGGCCGCCGACATCCTCGCCTACAAGGCCACCGACGTTCCGGTCGGCGAGGATCAGAAACAGCATATCGAGCTGTCCCGGGATATCGCCCAAGCCTTCAATTCGATGTACGGCGTTGACTTCTTTCCGCTACCCGAGCCGCGAATCCAGGCCGAGGCCGCGCGGATCATGAGCCTGCGCGACGGCTCGAAAAAGATGAGCAAATCGGACCCGTCCGACAACTCCCGCATCAACATGACGGACGGGCCCGACGATATCGCCCAGAAGATCCGCCGCGCCAAGACCGACCCGCACCCCTTGCCGGACTCCGTGGAGGGGCTGGAGGGACGACCCGAGGCCACCAATCTGGTCACGATCTACGCCGCCTTGTCGGATCGGACCGTGGAAAGCGTGGTCGCGGAATTCGCCGGCAAGGGCTTCGGTGACTTCAAGAAGTCGATGTCCGATCTCGCCGTGGCAACGCTCGGGCCGATCGGCGACGAGATGCAGCGCCTGATGGCGGCGCCGGACGAGGTCGACACCATCCTGCGGCGCGGCGCCGAAAAAGCCCGCGATATCGCCCAGCCGATCGTGCGCGAGGCCCAGGAGATCGTGGGCTTCCTGAGGCCCTGAGCCGGTGGCCGACCGCCTTGCCTATCTGGTCACCGAGGATTGGTACTTTCGCCAGCATTTCCTGGGGCTCGCCAAGGCGGCGCGCGACGTAGGCTACGATGTCCACGTGCTTTGTCGTACCGGCGAGCGGGGGCCCGAGGCCGCCGCGGCGATCCGCGCCGCGAGGCTGTCATTGCATGAAATCGATTTCGCGAGGACAGGGTTAAATCCGTTCCAGGATCTGGCCACTCGCCGCCGGATCACTTCCACGTATCGGGAACTCAAGCCGGATATCGCGCATCACATCGCGCTCAAACCGATCATTCACGGTCAAGCCGCGGCACGCGCCGCGGGCATTGCTGGACGGGTCAACTTTCTTCCGGGGTTTGGTCATGTCTTCACCTCAACCGGGATAAAAGCTCGGCTGCTGCGGCCCTTGGTTTCCCAGGCACTGGCGCGCGCCTTGGCGGGTGAGCGGCGAGGTGTCATGGCGATGAACCAAGACGATCGTCGCGATCTCGCCGCCCTGGCGCGGGCCGACCCGGACGAGATCACCGTCCTGCCCGGGACCGGCGTCGACCTGGACCGGTTCCCGCCGGTCCCGGAACCCGATGGGCAACCGGTCGTCACTTATGTCGGACGCTTCCTAAAGGACAAGGGGTTGGAAGACCTGGTCGCCGCCGGACATCTACTGAATCGTCGAGGCGTGCCGATAACAATCCGGCTGGTCGGCGCGCCGGACCCGAGCAATCCGGCGAGTATCGGCGCCCGGGAAATGCGGGCTTGGGAAGGTGAGAGCTTCATCGATATCCGCCCCTGGACCCAAGACGTGGCGTCGGTGTGGCGCGACTCGCATATCGCGGTGCTTCCTTCTTATCGGGAGGGGTTCGGCATGAGCCTCGCCGAGGCCGCCGCCTGCGGGCGCGCCCTGATCGCCACGGATGTGCAAGGTTGCCGAGAGGTGGTTCTGGACCGTCATTCCGGCATCCTGATCCCACCACGCGACCCGGTGGCGCTGGCCGGCGCCATCGAGACCCTGGCGTATGAGCATGACCTGCGCCACCGTTTCGCCGCCGCCGCGCGGCGGGACGCCTTGGAGAGATTGTCCATCGATCGTATCAACCGAACCGTTCTTGATCTTTATGAAACCATGCGGGTCTAGACGTCGTCCCGCCAGTCGGCTCTCGCCTCCCCTTGAACAAGATCCGGTTTACTGCCACATATGCGGCGATCATCCAATTGGGGCCGACGCCCCGGCCAAGGAGCATGACATGTTCATCCAGACCGAGGACACCCCCAATCCGGCAACCATGAAGTTCCTTCCGGGACGCGAGGTTCTTCCCGACGGTAGCGTCGACTATCGTAGCGAGGAAGAGGCCGGCAAGTCACCGCTCGCCCAAGCCCTGTTCAATGTCGACGGCGTCGTCGGCGTGTTCCTGGCCGACGACTTCATCACGGTGGCCAAGCGAGACGACAAGGATTGGCACCTGATGAAGCCGGGCATCCTCGGCGTGATCATGGAACATTTCACCGCCGGGCGCCCCGTGATCCTGACCGACGCGCCGGATGGCGCCGGCGACGGGATCGACGAGGACGATGACGAGGTGGTCTCGCAGATTAAGGAACTGCTCTACACCCGCGTGCGTCCGGCCGTCGCCCAAGACGGCGGCGACATCGTCTTCGAGGGTTTCGACGACGGCGTGGTGACCCTGCAGATGCGCGGCGCCTGCGCGGGTTGCCCGAGTTCCACGGCAACCCTAAAAATGGGCATCGAAAACATGCTCCGTCATTACATTCCCGAAGTTCGCGAGGTTCGCGCCTCCGGAATGTTCTAAAACTTCCAAAGAGCGGGCATTCCGGCGAGGATCACGCACGAGGGACCATGGGCAAAACGTCAAAGCGGGCGGAGCCCATCGGACGCGTGGAGCGAGGCCTGCTTGGCTTTTTGGCCGCCCTGTTCCTGGCAACATTGCTGAGCGCTGTTTTGTTGCCGAGGGAGGCATTCCGCTTCATTCCCGAAAGGCCACCCGCGGGCCAGAGCGTCGACCCCGAGATCGCCTTCGGCCCGACCTTGAAAATGTCGGTCGCGAGGGTAAAGGACACCGCTACATTGCGTCGGCTGCTCCGGGAAGCGGATTACGATCCCACCGCGATCCGTGTTGGTCAGGCCCCGGTTCCCGCGCTTTTCCTTGCCTCTCTTCCCGAGGATCTGGCGAAGGTCAAATCGGTTCGGGATCGCAAGGATCTGTTCATCGGCATCGTTCTGCCGCTCATTCTGAACACCAACTCCGTCGTCTTGGAGCGTCGCGCCCGGCTGGCGCGCCTGATGAGCGAAAAATTCGACGCTCTGACCGATTCGGACCGGCAATGGCTACTGCGTCTCGCGCGGCTCTACCGCGTGATTGGACCCGACGTCACAATCGGCGATCTCGACGCCAAGGGGTTGGGCCGATTGTTCCGTCGGGTCGACGCCGTGCCGGTATCCATGGCGCTCGCGCAATCGGCGGCCGAGAGCGGGTGGGGCCGATCGCGTTTCGCCAAGCGCGGCAACGCCCTATTCGGACAATGGACTTGGAACGAGGATGCCGGTCTGGTACCCGGCGACCGCGAGGAAGGGCGCACCCATGCGGTCCGCGCCTTCAGCCGTCTCGGGAACTCCGTGCGCGCCTATGTGCATAATTTGAATATCAGTCAGCACTATCGCGCCTATCGTTCCGCCCGCGAGCGTCTGCGGAATAACGGGTCTCCCGACGGTACCTGGGGCCATGAATTGATCGGTTACCTCGACAAGTATTCCGAGGAAGGTACGGACTATATCGAGAAGATCCGCTCCATCATCCGTGTCAACCAGTTCGGAGACTTCGAAACCGCCCATATCGGCGCCGATATAGTCCCCGAGGAATCAGCCGGATCGGGAAGCTAGGGTTACGGAAACCGAGGCCTCAGCGCGGAACCATGAACTGCATTCCGAACCAGCGCCACCGGTCCTCGGGCCCGGGCATGGTGCAATTGACGCGTGAGCGCCCCGGCGGAAACGGCTCCTGAAATCGAACCTCCACCCGGCGCTCCAACCGTTCCAGTCGCACCTCTCCCTCGCTGGAGGCGAAACATGCCAACCCGTTCAGGTTTGAAACCTCCGAGGAAACCGTGAAACCGAAAGCCGGCGGGTTATCACCGAGCACGGGATTGGCCGGCAGAACATCCGTCACCGGCAGTGGCAAGGCGTTGGCGATCAGTCGAAAACGATCGATGCCTCCAAAACGCTCGTTCAACGCGAACCGCGGCAGCGCGAAGCCATCCAACAATGTATGCATAACGCCGGAGTTTTGCCCAAAAGCCGCCTTGAAACCGCGATCAATCACCAGATCCCGGACATTCAGGTCAAACTCGCCATATGGATAGGCGAAAAGCAACGGTCGCTTCCCAAGCTCCGCGACAAAACGGGCATTCGATCCGTCCAGTTCCCGCTTTACCGCCTCCAGGGCGATCGTTGGAAGATGCAAATGGGATTTGGTTTGGCTGCCGATCGTGACGCCGGCCTCGGCAAGCTCTCGAATTTGATCCCAGGTCATGTATCCGGGCGCGGCCCGGTCGACCGGGTCGGTGGCGACAAAAAGCGTGAACGGAAACTTCGCGGCCTTCAGGCGTGGCCAAGCGGATTGGTAAACCGAGGCATAGGCGTCATTGATCGTTATACCTACCGTCCGATCCGGCAGTTTTTGACCTCCGCCGACTTTCTCGACGATCTCGGAAACCGGCAAAATGGTGTATCGCTGTTTGCGCAATTCCTCGATATGGGCTTCAAACTGGTCGAGTTTAATATTCGTTGACGGGTAATCGGACTCGCCAAATCGATGATACATCAAGATCACGGCGGAGGACTCTTGCGCCTGGGCCGCGCCGACCTGGAACGGCCCCTCGGTCCAGGCCACGCCCATCATCATCACAAGCGCCGAAAGAGTTTTCCGCACGCCAACCCAAAGCCGATCCGTCTGCTTCGCCATTCGCAAATCCACCACGCGGGACACAGCCACTCGATCCGCAGTATATAGGCTGCATGGTTAAAGGTTCCACACTATTGAAAATCAATGCTTCCATCCGTCCACGGCGGCGGCGCGCCGGCACATGGTGGTATCCGTCATGCTAATCCTGGCGATGGACTGTTCCAGCGCGGCTTGCTCCGTCGCGGTTTCGCGCGATTCAACCATCATCGGGCGAGACTTCTCGCTTATGACACGCGGCCACGCCACCGCCTTGCCGCCGATGATCTCGCGGGTGTTGGCGGATTGCGGCCTGGGCGCCCGCGACATGGATGCGTTCGCGGTCTCCGTCGGTCCCGGCTCCTTCACCGGATTGCGGGTGGCGATGGCGGCGGCGAAGGGCCTCGCGGTCGCCGCCGATCGTCCGCTCATCGGCGTTTCATGTTTCGATGCCGTCGCCCGACGCGCCAGCTCCGAGAATGTCGATGGCACCTATGAAGCGCTGTTATTGACCCTGGCCAGCAAACGCGAGGAGGTTTTCGTCCAAGCCCGCGACGCGGCCGGCCACGAACTCATCGCGGATCAAGTTCTCCGACCGACCGAAATTGATCGTCTTGTCGGCGATAAACTGAGCGACAGCGCGCGACTCCTCGTCGCGGGCGACGCCACCGAAGTCGTGACCGAGGTCCTGCGAGCTCCGGACTCGCATTGCCTCGCACTTGTCTTCGAAGGCTCGATGATGCCCCCGGACGCGGAGGACATTGCCTTGCTCGCGCATGACATTTCGACTCGGGACGGGATCATCTCGAATACGTATACAGCCGGGTTGGTCCCGGTCTATCTGCGCCCTCCAGCCGCCAAGAAGGCGTCATGAACTGGTTGCGGATCCACGATCGCATCTCTCCGATCGTGCGTGGAAATGGACGAACCGCCCGCCATGTCGCCAAGCTGCAAGACATTCGTTCCGGGATGTCTTGGCGCGAGGAAGATATCGGCTCGATGCTCCGCTCCGGCGAAATCAGCGGTTACGCGGCGACGCGTCATGGCCGAGGGGCCCCGATTTTGTTCATCGGAGCGATCCTGTTCCGAACAATGGCCGACGAGGGGGAGATACTTTCACTGGCGGTCCGACGTTCCGAGCGGCGGCGAGGCATCGCGAGCGCGCTGATGAGCAGCGCCCTGCGCGCAATGAAACTGGGCGGAGCGGAAAAAATATTTCTCGAGGTAAGCGAAGCGAATCGGGCGGCGCGCGCCCTATATCAACGATTTGGCTTTGAAAAAGTCGGCGTCAGATACAACTATTATTCGACAAAGCACCAAAAATCTCACAACGCTTTGGTGTTTCGGCTGGAGTTTTCGCCCCCAGGGGCACGGCGACATCGCGTTGGATTCACAAGGCAGTCGCGGGATCCGTATCGCCGGTCACGACATTGGAAAGCCCGGAAAACATTGATTTTACGGAAACATTGACCAGAAGCGCTTATTTTCCCTCGGATTGACCGACCTGATTTCTCAATGACGCAAAATAAAATGAAAATATTACCTAAAATTACTTATTCTGTTATTTTTAAATTTGCAAAAATATTGATAATTAACTTACCCTGTGGCTCATTTCCAAATTTATGATGAATAAATTATCGTTTATCTTAAATATTACGTTAAAAATTTGCAGAATTTTTAAAAGATTGACAAGAAATGTAACTTCGAAAATCCAACGTTTTTTTATGTTGCTTTCGCAATACGATTGTCATAAGAGGGCGCGGGTAGTTGTTGCGATCATTACCGTGGGATTGAAAAGATGGTTGCGGAAGCAGAAGAAAACGATCGAATTGAATATACCGTGGAGGTTGTTTCGGCCTATGTATCGAACAACACTGTCTCCACTGAAGACTTGCCGCAACTGATAGACCGTGTCTATGCGTCGTTGGCTGGTCTGGGTGTAGCCGAGCCGGCGAAACCCGAAACGCCGAAGCCGGTCGTGCCGATCAACAAGTCGGTTACACCGGATTACATCATTTGTCTTGAGGACGGAAAACGCCTCAAAATGCTCAAGCGGCACCTTAAGACCGCGTACAACATGACTCCCGAGGAGTATCGCGAGCGTTGGGGCCTGCCGGGCACTTACCCGATGGTCGCGCCGAACTACGCCAAGCAACGTAGTAAGTTGGCTAAGGAGATCGGCCTTGGAAACTCGGGACGGCGTCGCCGTCGGTAATACCGAGAAAACGTTTTTCAGAGGGGAAAGTCACCTCTGAGTTCGTCACGAGAGATTGCTCGTTCCATGCCTTGGGACGGGCAATTTCATTTGGGAGCGCGATTTATCGCCGGTCCGCCAAAGGAGAACAAAACCGCGGGGGAACCAGCGCGCCGCCGGCTCATCGACGCTATATTACCGAGCGGCAATCCAACTTTCATCTCAACATAACGATTACACACTATGATTCCGCCGAATTCATAGTCCCCGTGTTTGAGAGAGACGCCATGGTCACGGTATCCGAAAACATCACGCGACCCACGCCCCCGCCGACCACGCGCGAACCTGATTTCACCGCCATAACGATGGGAAGCACGGAGCTTCGATTGGCCCGTGGGATCGGCGACATCGAGGCCGCGCAGGAACTAAGGTATCGGGTATTCTATGAGGAGATGGGCGCCGAGCCGTCCCATGAAAGCGCCGGTCTTGGCCTGGACCGGGATTCCTTCGATGCCGCGGCCGAACATTTATTGGTGATCGATCATGCCCGCGGCGGCGAGGTCGTGGGTACCTATCGCCTGCTCCGACGGCGTTTCTCCGAAAAATCAGGCGGCTTTTATACATCTCGGGAATTCGACATCTCGAAACTGACCCGCGCCAAGGGTGAAATCCTTGAGCTTGGCCGCTCTTGCGTGGCCAGGGAGTTCCGATCCCGAGCCACGATGTCTTTACTATGGCGAGGCCTCGCGGCCTATGCGTTCGAGCACAAAATCGAGTTGATGTTCGGCTGCGCGAGCTTTCCGGGCGCCGACCCGGCGGTTTACGCCGAGGCCCTTTCCTATCTTCACCAAAATCATCTGGCCCCGCGCGATTTGCGACCGTCGGCCTTGCCGGCGCGCTATGTAGACATGAATGTTTCTGGGGCGCGGGAGATCGAAACCAAACGGGCCATCGCCAGCCTTCCCCCCCTGATAAAGGGCTACATGCGCCTCGGCGGCTGGGTCGGCGATGGCGCGGTCATCGACCATCAGTTCAACACAACGGACGTTTGCATCATCGTCAAAATGGAGAACCTGACGCGACGTTACTCTCGTCACTACGAGCGCACCGCGCGCGGCGTCGGACTTCAATGATAGAGCGGCGAACGGAACACGCGGGGCTTATCCATACGGTGCTTCCGGGCCGCGCGGCGGAGGCTCGGTCGGGACTTGGGAACCCGTGGCTCGCGACCTGTCGGCTGACCACATATGCCCTGCTGACGCTTGGATTGTTGCCCATTCAACTCCTCGCCTTGGGCTTTTGGCCGTCACTGGCCCGGGCAATTCCTCGCCTCCACCACGGGTGCGCGGCCCATATCCTCGGATTGCGGGTCCGATGTATAGGTCGGCCATCCACCACCGGGGCAACGCTGTTCGTGAGCAATCATGTCTCTTATTTCGACATCATAGCGCTTGGATCCCTTGTCCCAGCCAGCTTCGTCGCCAAGGCGGATGTGGCGCGCTGGCCTGTTTTCGGGTTCTTGGCCCGGATTTGCCGGACGGTTTTCGTCGACAGGAACGCCTCGGATCCGCGCGAGCAGATCGACACGATCCGGCGCCGGCTCGATAAACCCGAAAGTCTGATCGTCTTTCCGGAAGGCACCAGCAGCGATGGCAGCCGGGTCCTTCCCTTCAAGAGCACGCTCTTCGCGTCGGTTGAGCGCGAGCCGATCATCGTGCAACCGATATCGATATGCTACACGCGTCTGAACGGGATCCCAATCGGTCGAGCCTACCGCCCCTTTTATGCGTGGTTTGGCGATATGGATCTGGCACCGCATCTTTGGTCGGCGCTTGCACTCGGCGCGGCCGAAGTGGTTATCCGATTTCACGAACCGATCGAGGCGCGCGACTTCCCCGATCGAAAGGCATTGGCGGACCATTGTCACCTACGCATCACACAAGGTGTCGGTGCCGATCTTTCCCGATCAAGGCTGGCTTGACTTGGCCAAGTCGGATGATAGTGTGGCTCGTGGATAAATACGCGGGAATCGGAGAGAATGCCTGCGCTTAACTCTGAACGCTCTCGGAACGGCACCGGATGACGGCTCCGAGCACGCGGCGCGAGACGGCGACGAAAAAGTCGCTCTTCATCAAGACCTACGGCTGCCAGATGAACGTCTACGATTCCGATCGCATGGCGGAACTTCTGGCGCCTTCCGGCTATGAGACCGTCGCGACCGCCGACGGCGCCGACATGATCATCCTCAACACCTGTCACATCCGGGAAAAGGCGACGGAAAAGGTTTTCTCGGAGCTTGGCCGCATGCGGGTGCTGAAGGACGAGGCCATGGATGAAGGGCGCCATGTCCTCTTGGCCGTCGCGGGATGCGTCGCGCAAGCCGAGGGCCAGGAGATTCTCGATCGCGCGCCCTATGTCGACATGGTCTTCGGTCCGCAAACCTATCACCGGCTTCCGGAATTGGTGGCCAAGGCCTCGGAAGGGGAGCGATCGAAAAGGCGCGGCGCCCGACTGATCGATACGGACTTTCCCGTGGAAAGTAAGTTCGACCACCTGCCCCAGGAACCGACATCGGCGACCAGCGCCTTCCTCACCATCCAAGAGGGATGCGACAAGTTCTGCTCGTTCTGCGTGGTGCCCTACACAAGGGGCGCGGAAATGTCGCGGCCCGCGCCGGCCATCCTCGAGGAAGCCGAGCGATTGGTTCGCGGCGGCGCGCTTGAAATCACCCTGCTTGGACAGAACGTCAACGCCTATCATGGAGATGGTCCGGATGGCCGCGAGTGGTCGCTGGGCCGCCTGATTCGCGCGCTCGCCGAAATCGACGGCCTGGCGCGCATCCGGTACACCACCTCACATCCTCGTGACATGGACGATGATCTGATCACCGCCCATGGCGAGGTGCCGCAGCTGATGCCATTTCTTCATCTTCCAGTGCAATCCGGCTCAGACCGAATATTGGAAGCGATGAACCGCAAGCATGATGTCGACACCTATTTGAAACTGATCGACCGGCTTCGGGAAGCCCGCCCCGATCTAGCGCTTTCCTCGGACTTCATCGTCGGCCATCCGGGCGAATCCGACGCGGATTTCGCCGCGACGCTCAACCTTGTCTCTCGGGTCGGTTTCGCCCAAGCCTATTCCTTCAAGTACAGTCCGAGACCGGGCACCCCGGCGGCGGCGCATGAGCAATTGCCCGAGACGGTCCGGTCCGAGCGGCTACAAGGTCTCCAGCAACTTCTCGGGGCCCAACAGCGCGCCTTCAACGTGGCCAGCATCGGCCAGACCCAGGAGGTCCTGGTGGAGCGCGCTGGTCAGCGCCCGGGACAATTGTTGGGCCGAGGTCCCTATATGCAGTCCGTGCATTTCGAGGGGCCGGATCGGCTTTTCGGTTCAATCGCGAAGGTTCGGATAACCGATGGATTGAGCAACAGCCTCGCGGGCAGGGTCATGACCACGGAAGATTCTTCTCCGGCTACGCTAGCCTCTTACGAAAGGGAGGAAGTGACACGGTGAACGTAAAACACGGTGACGGCGGGCGACTCACCCTGGAGTTCGACGATCACAAACTGTTACCGCTATTGTTCGGTCAACATGACCGCAACCTCGCGCGTATCGAACAGAAGCTTAAGGTCTCCCTGGCCTGTTTCGGAAACACCGTGGAGATTACAGGCGACACCGTTTCGACACCGATCGCCCGCGCGACTCTCGAGGCCTTGTACCGCCGTCTCGAAAAGGGCAAGGGCAAGGACATGATGGATCTGGGAACCGTGGACGCGGCGGTTTCCTTCGCTTTGAACGGGCCGGAATCCGCCAACGGACCCGACCTTTCCAAATTCGAGGACACGACCAGCAATCTCGATACCTGGAAACGTCCGGTCGCGCCGAGATCGCCAAATCAGCACGCCTATATCAGGGCGTTGACCGAGACCGAGCTGGTCTTCGGATTAGGCCCGGCGGGAACCGGCAAGACCTATCTCGCGGTAGCCATGGCGGTGAGCATGTTGAAGCGCCGACGGGTCGATCGCATCATTCTATCACGACCGGCCGTCGAAGCCGGCGAACGTCTCGGCTTTCTGCCCGGTGACATGAAGGACAAGGTCGACCCTTACCTGCGCCCACTCTACGACGCGCTTTACGACATGATGCCCGCCGAACAGGTCGAGCGCCTGCTGGGCAGCGGCGAGATCGAGGTCGCGCCCCTGGCGTTCATGCGTGGGCGCACGCTCGCCAACGCCTTCGCCATCCTCGACGAGGCGCAGAACACGACCCCTACGCAGATGAAGATGTTTCTGACCCGGATGGGGGAGAACTCAAGAATGTGCGTCACCGGCGATCTCTCGCAGATCGATCTGCCCTTTGGCGCGAAATCCGGGCTGCGCGACTCCCTTGAGGTGCTGCGCGAGGTGTCCGGTGTCGCCGTGACCGAATTCACGGCCGCCGACGTGGTACGCCACCCCTTGGTCACGCGGATTGTCAACGCCTATGGCAAGCGCGACGGTCTGTTGATCGACAAGGATCGCGAGAAATGAGATCTCGAATCATGTTGCCCGACGACCCGGACCCCGACGCTAGGGGCGAGACCGCCGCGGATTTCGAATCGGTGGTTGTCTCGATAACCGAAATCGCCTGGGAGCGGGAACACGCCGATTGGTCGGCCATCTGCGAGACCGCCGCCGTCGCGGTACTGGGCCATCCCCGCTCCGGCGCCGATACCGTGGTGGGAGAGACCACCATCGTTCTCGCCGACGACGCGACCGTTCAACAGCTTAACCGCGACTTTCGCGGAATTGATAAGCCGACCAATGTCCTCTCCTTCATCGCGCGGTCACCAACCGTGCCGGCGACGGACGCGCCGCTTGGCGATGTGATTCTGGGCCTCGAGACCGTTCAACGCGAGTGCCGGGAGCTCGGCATCCCGCTTGGCGATCATGTCCGCCATCTCGTGGTTCACGGATGCCTGCATTTGCTCGGCCATGATCATGAAAGCGACCGTGACGCGGAACACATGGAAAACCTGGAAACCGAGATCCTCGCGGGACTGGGTGTTCCGGATCCCTATCGAGCCAGAGAGGTTTCCATGGAAACCGAGCGGGGAGAGGGAACATGACCAGCGCCGACCATCCTCGTTCGACGCCATCCGCGCCAAGTCGCGAAAACATCGTATCCGACGACTCGGCGCCCCAAGGTGCTTCCGGCAGAAACGGCTCGGAAGAGTCCGGCCGCATTTTCGGCGCCCTGAAAAGGGGTCTCCGCTCCATCGGGCTCGCGCCGAACGGCACGACCATGCGCGATACCCTCGAGGAACTGATCGAGGAGGAGCATGTCGACGAGGTCGCGATCGACGGACATGAGCGGACACTGATCCGCAACGTTCTTGGTTTGCGGGATATCTCCGCGCGGGACGTCATGGTGCCGCGCGCGGATATCGTCGCCGTGGACGCCAAAACACCGATCCAGGAGCTGGCGTCGCAAATGGTGGAGGTGGCGCATTCCAGACTTCCGGTCTATCGCGAGACCTTGGATGACACGATTGGGATCGTGCATATCAAGGATGTCTTGGCGCGTCTCAATTCCGCGCAACCGGCGACGGTACCGGACCTGCTGCGCGAGGCGTTGTTCGTCTCCCCAACCATTCGGGCCCTCGACCTTCTCCAGGAGATGCGGCTGAACCGGCGCCATCTGGCGCTGGTCGTCGACGAATTCGGCGGCATTGACGGCCTGATCACCATCGAGGACCTGGTCGAGGAAATCGTCGGCGAGATCATCGACGAGCATGATGTCGAGGAAGGCCCGAAAATCATCGCCCAACCCGACGGGAACGCGACGGCCGATGCCCGCGCGACGGTTGAGGAACTGGAAGAGCTTTTCGGCCCCGTGTTGAACGATACCGAGCGCGAGGAGGTCGACACCGTCGCGGGCCTTATCTTCAGCATCACCGGTAGGATCGCGAAACGTGGCGAGATTGTTCGTCACGAAAGCGGACTGGAGTTTCAGATCATCGATGCCGACCCCAGACGCCTGAAGTCCGTCCGCGTGCGCCGCCTAACCGAACCGGCGGGTGACGGTGCCGGATAAGGTTCCCGGCCATTCCGCCGCGTCTCGCGAACAAGCCGGCGACAACGGTTTCAAAGGCCGTTCCCTCTGCTTCATTTCCTACCTCGAGACCCTGCCCGGATGGCGGGGAGTCCTTCTAACCATCTTCATCGGCGCGGTCGCCGCGAGCGCGCTGCCACCGGTCTATTTCCTGCCTGGACTGCTGTCCTTTTCGATCCTGGCGTGGCTCTTGGAACGCGAAGCCAGTTCCGCGCGCGCGGCATTGCAAGGGTGGTTGTTCGGGTTTGGTTATCACCTCGCCGGCCTCTACTGGATTTCCAACGCGCTCCTGGTTGAGAGCGACAAGTTCGCGGTTTTCGTGCCGTTGGCGGCGGTGGGACTGCCCATGGCGCTGGCGATCTTTCCCGCCGTGGCGATGTCCATGGTTCCCAAAGTCGCCGCCCCGGGCTGGACACGCGCCATTGCCGTGGCCGCGCTTTGGAGTCTTGGTGAATATGCGCGCGGGCACCTGTTCACCGGCTTCCCCTGGAACCTGCCGGCCTATGCGTTCTCGGTTTCGCAGGCGTTGAGCCAAACGGCCTCTCTGGTCGGCGCCTATGGATTGTCTCTTTTTGTGATGATGGCCGCCACGAGCGTCGCGACCATGATCGGCCCACACCGTGTATGGACCCGGGGCATGGGCCTGTTTGGGGTCGCCTGCTTGCTGATCCCCTTGGTTGCCTGGATCGGCGGCACCGCGCGTCTGGCCTCCGCGCCGCCGACGGTCGACAAATCCGTCGTCATTCGCCTTGTTCAGGGGAACATTCCGCAAAAGGATAAATGGAAGCCCGAACTTCGGGCCCGTCATATCGCCCGCTATCTCGAGTTAAGTCGCGGAGATTCGCCGACGGTGCGCGCCCACGGACTACCGGACCATGTGGCGCCCACCGTAATAATCTGGCCCGAGACCGCTGTCCCAGGGTTCCTCGGACAAAGTCGAGACCTCAGGCACACCCTGGCAACCGTGGCGCCGGACGCCGGGAGTCTGGTCACCGGCGCGCCGTCGATATCCGTGGGACCACCCCGGCGGCTCCACAATTCACTGATTGGGCTAGGCGCGGACGGCTTGGTCAGTGCGCGCTACGACAAGGTCCATCTCGTTCCGTTTGGAGAATATGTCCCACTCAAGGCATGGTTCCCGTTGCCGCGTGTCGTTGAATCCTTCGCGGACTTCACCCCGGGACCGGATCGCGCGCCCCTTGATATCCCGGGGCTGGGTAGGGTAAGCCCCCTGATCTGCTATGAGATCATTTTCCCCGGCCAGGTCGTCGATTCCGCGACCGGTGACATGACCGATCGTCCCAGGGCGCTTTTGAATCTGACCAACGATGCCTGGTACGGCGTAAGTTCCGGGCCGTATCAGCATCTGGCGATATCGAAAATGCGCGCGATCGAGGAAGGCATTCCACTAATACGCGCCGCTAATACCGGGATATCGGGAATCTATGATGCCTACGGGCGCACATCGGTTCAACTCGGCCTGGAGGAAAGCGGCATCGCCGATGGATATCTTCCAATCTCCATCAGTGGACACACAGTTTATTCTATGATCGGAGACTGGTTTTATTTTATTATACTTATATCTTTATTAATAGGAATAATAGCAAATCAAATATTATATAATCGAAAGCAAATGGTGGGATCGCCCCCCAATTAAGGTTGATCGCATACGATCGTATGTTAGAATGCGGTGCCTGAAACTTGATTGCGAACGATTGGAAGTGTCATGGCCGCGGCCACCAAATCCCGGCGCCCATCGGGCCGTATGGCCAGCCTGGGCAAACCAAACCCGATTGATGTTCATGTCGGCGCCCGGGTCAGGCTTCGGCGCACTTTGCTTGGATTCAGTCAGGAAAAGCTTGGTGATGCGATCGGCCTCACGTTTCAGCAAGTCCAGAAATACGAACGCGGCGCGAACCGCATAGGCGCCAGCCGGCTATTCGACCTTAGCCGAGTGCTGGATGTTCCGATCTCCTATTTCTACGAGGACATGCAAGACGAGGTCCGTGACCAGTCGCCAGGGCAACTCTATGCCCGAAACGAGGAACCTGCCGCCTATGAAAGCGACGCCGATCCGTTGAGAAAACGGGAATCGATCCAATTAATTCGCAACTACTATCGGATTTCCGACGAGGCCGCGCGTCGCGGCCTGTTTGAGTTGGCGAGCAGTCTGGCCAA
>JAYOIK010000058.1:0-35026 GCA_038118725.1 Alphaproteobacteria bacterium
GGCATGTTGATCACATCCCCTTTCGAGATGCCGGGTCGATGTTTCGGTCGTCTGGCCGATGGTCGAAGCGTGCGGTGACGCGCCACGGCGCTCACCGGGAGCGGTACTCTCCCATCCCCGCTCCCAAACCCTGTGAAGCTCCTGAGGACGAATCCTCTTTCGTCCGAACCTGGGGTGCGCCGCGGATCGGCGCACCCTTTTTTCGCGGTCGGATTTGCGCCGATTGGGCGCATCGCGCTATGGCCCCGTCCGCGGCGACTGGCTATGCTGAGGGCAGTGAAATCTTCAACGGAGACCCTGACCATGGCCGGAACGATCGACACGCGTCTCGCGGAACTTGGCATCGAACTTCCCGAGGCGGCGGCGCCGGCGGCGAATTACATTCCCTATGTCGTCACTGGAAATCTGATCATGGTTTCCGGCCAAATTCCCATGGTCGGCGGCAAGATCGAGGGAGTCGGCAAGGTCGGGCAGGATGTATCGACCGAGGACGCCGCGGGGATCGCGCGCCTCTGCGCCCTTAACCTGATCGCCCAGGCGAAAGCGGCCTGTGGCGGGGATCTCGACAGGATCGCCCGAGTGGTCAAGCTCGGCGGTTTCGTGAACTGCGTCGACGGGTACACCGAACAACCCGAAGTGGTGAACGGCGCGTCAAATCTCATGGTCGAGGTGTTTGGCGATGCCGGTCGTCACTCTCGTTTCGCGGTTGGGACCAACGCGCTGCCGCGGGGCGTCGCCGTCGAGGTCGAAGGGGTCTTCGAACTCAAATAGCGTTGCCATGCGGGAATTTTGGACGAAGACGCATGCCCGACGGAAGTGAGCAAGCCGAGGCGACGGTTCGGTTGGCGAAGTCGATCAGCGATGTGCCGGCCGAGCACTGGGATGCCTGCGCGGGACCGGGAAATCCGTTCCTGTCGCACGCATTCTTGCTTTCCTTGGAGGAGTCCGAGTCGGTATGCTCACGAACCGGGTGGCTACCGCAACATCTGCTTTACGAGAACGAACAGGGCGAATTGCTCGGGGCCGCCCCGCTCTATCTGAAGGGGCATTCCCATGGAGAGTATGTTTTCGATTGGGGATGGGCGGACGCCTATGAACGGGCCGGCGGGAAATACTATCCCAAACTCCTCTCGGCGGTCCCGTTCACGCCGGTAACCTGCCGCAAGCTGCTCATCCGTCCGGACGCGGACCCGATCCGTACCGCCGAGATTCTGGCCGGTGGGCTGATCGGCGTGACGGATCAGCACGCGGTTT
This sequence comes from Alphaproteobacteria bacterium, assembly GCA_038118725.1. GTDB lineage: Bacteria > Pseudomonadota > Alphaproteobacteria > Thalassobaculales > Thalassobaculaceae > JADHLJ01. The sequence goes on from JAYOIK010000058.1 coordinate 1,255, forward strand.
CCTCCTTGCACGTCAATTTCCCGCCGGAGGAGGAGTCCGCTCTGCTGGAGGAGATGGGTTTTCTGCGGCGTCGGGCCCTGCAATACCACTGGGTGAACCGGGGCTATGAGAGCTTCGATGATTTCCTCGGGGACTTGAGCTCCCGCAAACGCAAATCGATCCGAAAGGAGCGTCGCGAGACCGCCGAGCATGGCGTCGAGATCCATATGCTGACCGGCGACGCCATCGAGCCCCGGCACTGGGACGCGTTCTATCGCTTCTACATGGATACTTCGGATCGGAAATGGGGATCGGCCTATCTCAACCGGGAGTTTTTCGCGCTTCTCGGAGAACGGTTGGCGGAGCGGGTGCTGCTGGTCATGGCGGAGTATGAGGGGCACCTGGTGGGCGGCGCGCTGAACCTGATCGGAGAGGACACGCTCTATGGTCGCAATTGGGGCTGCGTGGCGGATTTCAAGTTCCTGCATTTCGAAGCCTGCTACTACCGGGCCATCGACTTCGCGATCGAGCGTGGCTTGGCCAAGGTGGAGGCGGGTGCCCAGGGCCAGCACAAGATCCAGCGGGGATACTTGCCGACTTTCACCTACAGTAATCACTATATTCCCGATCCGGGCTTCGCGAGCGCGGTGAAGGATTTTCTCGAACGGGAAAGCCGCCATATGGCCGAGGAGAAAGACTATCTCTCGGATGGCTCGCCGTTCCGCAAGGGCGGTCCGGTCTGATGTTGATTGTGTTATAATTGCAACAAATGCAATGCTTTTTATGCTGCGTCGCAGCATTGTCCCTTGAAAGCCACCGACTTTGACCATAAATCAACGTTAACGGCACGCCGCGTCGCGGAAACTCGCGCGGGTGGAGCTGCGTAAAATCTATTTAGGGGAGATGATGGATGCAGGATGTTTTCTGCCTGACGGCGCTGGAAGCCGCGGAGATGGCTGGTATTGAGCTGGATGAGATGATGCGGATTGCCGCCGAGGACGCGACGGTGGCCGTCAAGGTCGGCGATGCTTGGCGCGTTGATCCCTCGGCCCTGGCCTCGGCCATGAATAACGGCGAGATGCGCCAAGCCGCCTAACCGGCATCAAATCCAAACGCTGAAAGCCCGCTCTCGATGGAGCGGGCTTTTTTGCTTCTGGCTGGATGGTCGATGCTCTCGAAGTCGTTGGTGAGAGTCTCTGCCGACTTGGCCGACGCTTCGCCCCCATTTAACGCCCCCATGCGTCGCCCTGGCGAAAGGCAGGGCCTCTCGGGATGGCCCACGAGACAGAATGTCCGCCAATTGGCGCGCTCTTCACGAGGTCCTGCCTTGCGCCAGGACGACAATGGGGAAGGCCGTTCAATGCAAACCTGAAACCCTGGACGTCTATCCTGGCCGAAGCCATTTAACGCCCCCATGCGTCGCCCTGGCGAAAGGCAGGGCCTCTCGGGATGCCCACGAGACAGAATGTCCGCTAATTGGCGCGCCCTTCACGAGGTCCTGCCTTGCGCCAGGACGACAATGGGGAAGGCCGTTCAATATTGATCCAGGACCTGTACCCGGGTCACCAGACCCTGGCCTTCGCCAGGGATTCGATGGAGGCGCTGGAAACCGTCTTTGTTGATAACGGTCGTATACGCGTTAAACCAGTTCCGGAACCTTGGAGCCACCGCCGCCTGCACCCCGTTTCGGAGTCGGCGGTTTTTTCGCCTTGGTTTTCGCCTTCGCCGGTTTGGCTTTTTCCTCGACCCCGTATTTGAAGGTCAGCTTGCCGTCGCGCAGGCCAACCTTGACCAAGCCGCCCTTCACCAAGGCGCCAAACAACAGTTCCTCGGCCAAGGGCTTCTTGATGTGTTCCTGGATCATGCGAGCAAGCGGACGCGCGCCATAGTGCTTGTCGTATCCCTTCTCGCCGAGCCAGCCACGCGCGGCATCGGTCAGCTCGATCGTCACGTTGCGATCCTCGAGCTGAACCTCGAGCTGCATGACGAACTTCTCGACCACCCGGGCAATAATCTCGGGGGACAAGCCGGCGAACGGAATGATCGCGTCGAGGCGATTGCGGAACTCCGGCGTGAACATCCGATTGATCGCCTCGGTGTCGTCACCGGTGCGTTCGGTTCGGCCGAAGCCGATCGCCTCCTTGGCGAGGTCGGCCGCTCCGGCGTTCGTGGTCATGATCAGGATCACATTGCGGAAATCCACGGACTTGCCGTTGTGATCGGTGAGTTTGCCATGATCCATGATCTGCAACAGGACGTTGAACAGATCCGGATGCGCCTTTTCGATTTCGTCGAGCAGCAAAACACAGTGCGGATGCTGGTCGATCGCGTCGGTGAGCAGCCCCCCCTGATCAAACCCGACATAGCCCGGAGGCGCGCCGATGAGGCGGGAAACGCTGTGCCGCTCCATGTATTCCGACATGTCGAAACGCGTGAGTTCCACGCCTAAAACGGCGGCAAGCTGGCGCGCGACCTCGGTCTTGCCGACACCGGTGGGGCCGGAGAAAAGATAGTTGCCGATCGGCTTTTCCGGCTCTCTAAGGCCGGCCCGGGAAAGCTTGATCGCGGTGGACAACGCCTCGATCGCCTTGTCCTGCCCGAAAACCACCCGCTTCAGATCGCGCTCCAGATTGAGCAGCACCGTCTTGTCATCCGTCGACACGCTCTTCGGAGGAATGCGCGCGATCTTGGCGACGATTTCCTCGACATCGGCGACGGTGACGGTCTTCTTGCGACGTGACGGCGGCAGCAGCATCTGCGCGGCGCCGGCCTCGTCGATCACGTCGATGGCCTTGTCGGGCAGCTTGCGGTCGCCGATATACTTCGCGGAAAGTTCCACCGCCGTCTTCAAGGCTTGCAGGGTGTAGCGGACCTTGTGATGCTCCTCGTAATACGGCTTCAGGCCTTTCAGAATCTTGACGGAATCGTCGATTGACGGCTCGTTCACGTCGATCTTCTGGAACCGCCTGACCAGCGCGCGGTCCTTCTCGAAATAGCTGCGATATTCCTTGTAGGTGGTGGAGCCGATGCATTTCAGTCCACCGGATTGCAGCGCCGGCTTCAGAAGGTTCGAGGCGTCCATGGCGCCACCGGATGTCGCGCCGGCGCCGATCACCGTGTGGATCTCGTCAATGAAGAGGATCGCTTCCGGCATGTTTTCGAGCTCGCTCATCACGACTTTCAGGCGTTCCTCGAAGTCTCCGCGATAGCGAGTTCCGGCCAGCAAGGCGCCCATGTCCAGCGAATAAATCACCGCCTTCAGCAAAACCTCGGGCACGTCGGCGTCGACGATCCGCTTGGCGAGACCTTCGGCGATGGCGGTTTTGCCGACACCCGGGTCGCCCACGTAAAGCGGGTTGTTCTTGGTCCGCCGGCAGAGGATCTGGATGGTTCTTTCGACCTCGAACTCGCGCCCGATCAACGGGTCGATCTTGCCGTCCGTGGCTTTCTTATTGAGATCCACGCAGTAGGCGTCGAGAGCTTCATTGCCGCTCTTGTTCACGCTCTCCGATTTCGCGTCGTCCTCGTTTCCGTCAACGCGGCGTGTTTCGGACTGACCGTGAACCTTGGCAATGCCATGGGAGATGTAGTTGACGGCGTCGAAACGCGACATCTCTTGTTCCTGGAGGAAATAGACGGCGTGGCTTTCGCGTTCGGAGAACAGCGCCACCAGCACATTTGCGCCGGTGACTTCGGCTCTGCCGGAGGATTGCACGTGGATCACGGCGCGTTGCACGACTCGCTGAAAGCCGGCGGTGGGTTTGGCCTCCTCGTGGTGATCGCTGACCAGGTTGGAGAGTTCGCTGTCGATATAGCCGCGCAACTCGTCGCGCAGCCGGTCCACATCCACGCCGCAAGCACGGAGCACCGCGATCGCGTCCTGATCCTCGGTCATGGAAAAAAGCAAATGTTCCAGCGTGGCGTATTCATGTCGCCTTTCGTTGGCGTAATCCAACGCTCGGTGCAGGCCTTCCTCGAGATTCTTTGAAAGCATGAGCCTACGCCTTTTCGACGGTGCATTGAAGGGGGTGCTGGTGCTGGCGCGCGAAGTCCATCACCTGGGTGACCTTGGTTTCCGCGACCTCGTAGGTGAACGTGCCGCACACCCCGACGCCACGCTGGTGGACATGCAACATGATCCGGGTCGCTTCCTCGCGATTCTTCGAGAAAAATCGTTCCAGGACATGGACCACGAATTCCATCGGCGTGTAGTCGTCATTCAGCATGATGACCTTGTACATTGATGGTTTCTTGGTCTTCGCCTTGGGTTTGATGACGACGCCCGTATTGCCGCGATTGCCGCCGCCGACATTGCGATCATCGTCGCTCATGGTTGTCTTCGTGCGGCTCACGCTTGCTTCCTCGTTTCGACTTTCACGGGTCCGTACCCCAGATCATATGAGACTTTTAGCGGGGTGTTAAAGCCCCCATGCCGGATAATCTAACCATGGCGCGGCGACTTGGTGCCATACCAAAGTTCGGGCCGGGATTTCGGACGGAAACATGGCCTAGAACGCGAAAGGCCCGGCCGCGTGAACGGCCGGGCCTCGTTTCGCGATACGCGCGGACTAGGCGCGGTGCCCCCCGAAGGCATCGAAAGCCTGGCGAGCATGATTCTGAATGGGCGCCCAGCTTTCATTCGCAGTCTTGAGCGACATCTCGGTCAACTTGGCTCCCTCGGCCATGACCATGTCGACGGTTGAGCGCGCCAGTTCGTTGCGCAGGTCGAACGCTTCGTTGATCGACTTGCACGACATTACCGTCTTGCCGTTCTCGATCGAGCTCTCCATGGATTTGAGCGTGAACGCCGCGACTTCGGCGCCGAGTTGCTCGGTCCCCTTGGAGAATGCCTGGAACGCGGTCGCGTAGGCGTCGAACGTGGCCAAGCTAAGGGCGGTGACCTTTTCCTGGCCTGGGAAAAGCGTTTTGCCGGCGGTTTCGAGTTGCTCGCGAGCGACCTCGAGGGTTTTCTCGGTGTCGAGCTTCTCGAATATCTTTTGACCGGCCCGCATGACCTTTTCGCCGGCCTTGAACGCTTGTTCCACGGTCTCCTGGCCAAGGGCGATGGCGGGATCGATTTGGTCGTTGGGTTGTTTTGAGGTGGATTTCTTGGCGGGCATGCTCTTGCTCCTGTTTGTCCGCGCGGTACCGACGAGTCCTGGGGACCTCGATCGCCGCATGAAAATTCGATTGCCTTCGCGCCATGGTGCGCTGCAGCATGTCTCTAAAATAAGTGGAAAAGCGCCGAGGTCAAGGAAATTATGCTGCGCTGCACAATAATTTTTATGGCGTGAGGCGCGCAAGGCGTGGATTTTCTGCGTTGATCTAACTATCTTTCTTTACAGAGGGTTATAGACAGAACTTGATGCGCAAGCTAACATCGACGCTGTATCTGTCCGAAATAAGGGCCGCCTGGAGAATTTGGTGTGATCGTTGGGGCGCCAGGAAAAATCGTGAAAGGTCTGGGGGCCGCGCGTTCCGGCTTCGCTGGAACGGCGTTGGTTTGTCTGCTCCTGAGCATTTTGGTCTTGGCGTCGCAAATTTCTCCCGCCTCGGCGCGATACGCCTCGCTGGTCGTGGATGGTCGCACCGGAGCGGAGCTTTACTCGCGGCACGCGGATACCAAGCGATACCCCGCCTCGCTAACCAAGATAATGACGCTCTACATGACTTTTGACGCGTTGAAGCGGGGCAAGTGGAAACTGAGCACCAGGCTAAAGGTATCGCGTCGGGCCTCTCGTCAGCCGCAAACCCGGCTTGGGTTGAAGCCGGGGGAGACTATCTCGGTACGCGATGCGATCCTCGCCTTGATTACTCGGTCCGCGAACGACGTGGCCACGGTGGTCGGCGAGAACCTCGCCGGCACGGAATTGAATTTCGCGCGTCTGATGACCCGCCGGGCCCGGGATCTGGGCATGAAGAGCACGACCTTCAGGAACGCCTCGGGGCTTCCGAACCACGGTCAACTCAGCACCGCGCGCGACATGGTTAAGCTGGCGGTGGCCATCCGCCACGATTTCCCTCGATATTATCCCTATTTCCGCACCAAGCAGTTTCGCTACAAGGGACGTGTGTTCAAGAACCACAACACACTCTTGGGCCGCTATGTCGGGACTGAAGGAATCAAGACCGGCTATACCAACGCGTCGGGGTACAATCTCGTCGCCTCGGTGCGCCGCGAGGGCAAGCACCTGATCGGCGTTGTTTTCGGCGGCAAGACCGGTGCTCGCAGGGATCGTCACATGATCCGTCTTTTGGACCGGGGCTTTGACAAGATGACCCGGATCGCCGAGATGCCGAAGCCGCCCTTGCCGAAACCACGCCCGACACCTGGCGCGCTGCTTCTGGCCGAGGCGCCGGCGTCGAATCCCGAGAGCGACGTGGAAGATGCGTCTGGTCAAGTTGTTGCGGAGGCGCCGACCGCGATCCCGACGGAGTTCTTCGAGCGTGATGAAATCGCTTCGGTGGAACCGCCTGTTCTAACGCATTGGGGTATTCAGGTCGGGGCTTATTCGAATGACGAGCCCGCGAAGGCAATCATCTCGACGGCGCGCGATCATTTGGGGCCGGCGCTGCGTCATGGCCGTGAAAGGGTGGAGCGAGTCCACCGCCGTCACGGCACGATCTACCGCGCCCGGATCATGGGGTTGCGGGAGGTGGAGGCGCGCGACGCCTGCGCGATTCTCGTGACCAAGCATCTGCCCTGCGTTCCCGTGCCCGGGGACGTCGACGTCGCCTCGGCGCCGATCGAGGACTGAACCTCTCTTCGGGTTAGATAGCCGGCGGTTCCAGGCCGATGGCGCGTAATGCCTCGGCGAGATCATCCTTCAGAGCGGCGAGACCCGCCTCGGTATCGGATTCACAACGTGCCACCAGCACATCCTGCGTGTTCGAGGCTCGCACTAGCCACCAACCGTTCGCGCTCTTGACGCGTACGCCGTCGACGGTCGAGACCTCGATGCCCGGGCGATCGGTCAGCCAGTTCCTTACGTCCTCGACAGCCGAAAACTTGCGTTCCTCGGAGCAGGAAAACCGCAGTTCCGGGGTGTTCGCCATCTCCGGAAGCCGGTCGCGGATCGCCGATAACGGCTCGGTCCTGGCGGCGAGGAGTTCGATGAGGCGAAGCGCGGCGTAGAGCGCGTCGTCGAAGCCATAATAGCGGTCCTTGAAGAAGATATGTCCGCTCATCTCGCCGGCCAGGGGCGCGCCGGTTTCCGCCATCCGGGTCTTTATCAGGGAATGGCCGGTGCGCCACATCTCGGGCTTGCCGCCGAGCTCCGCGACCCGGTCGAACAAGATCTGGCTGGCCTTGACGTCGGCGATGATGGTCGCGCCGGGTTGTTCGGCGAGAACGTCCTCGGCCCAGATCGCGATCAGCTGGTCACCCCATAGAATGCGTCCCTTGTCATCGACAACGCCGATCCGGTCCCCGTCTCCATCGAAGGCGATGCCGAGATCCGCGCCGGTCTCGGCGACGGTTTTGATCAGGGTTTCCAGGTTCTCCAGCACCGTGGGGTCGGGATGGTGGTTTGGAAAATCGCCATCGACCTCGGGAAACAGGACATGGTGGGTGCCGGGAAGCCTGGCGCAAAGCGCCTCTGTCGCCGGTCCCGCCGCGCCGTTGCCGCAGTCCCAAACCACCGATAGGGGACGTCCGTCCCGGTGATCCCTCAGCAGCCGCGTCACGTAGGCCTCGGCGATATCCGCGTCGACCAGCGAGCCTTGTCCGCGCGCGAAACCGCCTCCGGCCGCCAGTGGTCCCAACGCTTGAATATCGGCGCCGAAGAACGGGCCGGTGCCGAGCATCATTTTGAAGCCGTTGTAGTTCGGCGGATTGTGGGAGCCGGTAACCATGACACCGCCGCCGGCGCCGAGGTGATGAACCGCGAAATAGAGGCCCGGCGTCGCGCAGCCGCCGACCCGGTGCACCGTTAGACCCGTGGACGCCAGACCCTCGGCCAGCGCTTGCTCCATCGCTGGAGAACTGTGCCGACCGTCGCGTCCGGTGGCGACACTGGTCCCGCCATTCTCGATGATCCGGGTGCCGAAGGCCCGGCCAAGCGCCCGTGCGTCCGCTTCGAAAAGGGTTTCGCCCACAACGCCTCGGATGTCGTATTCACGCAAGAGGGTGCCGTGAAACTCGTGATTGTCGCTCATGAGCGATGCTCCTCGACCCCGGCGCCGCGTCCGACACAGGTATAGGCAAAACCGGCCGCGGCCATTTCGGCGGGGTTATAGACATTGCGCAGGTCGATCATGACGGGCGTTGAAAGCAGGCCAATGACGCGCTTGAGATCAAGGCCCCGGAACTCATTCCATTCCGTCAGCAAGGCGACCGCGTCCGCGCCCTCCATGCTTTGATAGGCGTTCTCGCACCAGGTGACATCCGGGAGAAGTTCCTCGGCCTCGCTCATCCCTTCGGGGTCGTAGGCGCGGATGGTGGCGCCGGCGGCCTGAAGCGCGGGAATGATGTCCAGGCTTGGCGAGTCGCGCATGTCGTCGGTGTTCGGCTTGAAGGTCACGCCGAGGATGGCGATGGTTTTGCCGCCGACGTCGCCGCCACAAGCATCGATGATCTTCGTGGCCATGGTTTTCTTGCGGCGATCGTTGATGTCGACAACGGTTTCGACGATCCGTAGGGGAGAGCCGGATTCCTGTGCCGTGCGGACCAGGGCTAGCGTGTCCTTCGGGAAACACGACCCCCCGTACCCCGGCCCGGGATGCAGAAATTTTCCGCCGATCCGCCCATCCAAGCCGATCCCGCGAGCCACGTCGTGAACATCGGCGCCGACTTTCTCGCAAAGATCGGCCATCTCGTTGATGAAGGTGATCTTGGTGGCAAGGAAGGTATTGGCCGCGTATTTGATGAGCTCACTGGTTTCCAGCGAGGTGAAGACGATGGGCGTCTCGATCAGGAACAGCGGGCGGTAGAGCTCCCGCATCACCTGACGGGCCCGATCGGTGTCGGCGCCGATCACCACTCGGTCCGGGCGCATGAAATCGTTGATCGCCGCGCCCTCGCGCAGGAATTCCGGGTTCGAGCAAACGTCGAAGTCGGCGTCCGGCCGGGCGCGGCGGATGATGCTCGCGACATCGCGTCCGGTGCCGACGGGTACGGTGGACTTGGTTACCACCACCGTGTAGCCGGTGAGGGCGGCGGCGATCTCCTCGGCGGCGGCGTGTACATAACTGAGATCGGCATGCCCGTCGCCGCGCCGGCTGGGCGTTCCGACGGCGATGAAAACCGCGTCGGCGCCCGCGACCGCGGCGGCAAGGTCGGTGGTGAAGGTAAGTCGGTCCGCCGCGACATTGCTTGCGACCAATCCGTCGAGACCGGGCTCGAAGATCGGAATCTCACCGCTATGCAGCATGTCGATCTTCGCGGCGTCCTTGTCGACGCAGACGACCTCAACGCCAAACTCGGAGAAGCAGGCGCCGGTCACCAGCCCGACATACCCGGTTCCAATCATCGCAATTCGCATTGTACTTCCCGCTTAGGAGAATGTTGTAAGGATCCGCGATACGTCGTCCCGCATGTCGTCGCGGTCAAGGGCATAGGCGATATTCGCCTCGAGAAAGCCGATCTTGCTACCGCAGTCGAAACGGCGTCCGGCGAAGCGGTAACCGTTGAACGGCTGTAGACCGAGCTGTCGCGATAGCGAGTCGGTCAACTGGATCTCGCCGCCGGCGCCGCGCTCAAAGCGCCCGAGATCCTCGAAGACCTTGGGTTGGATGATGTAGCGTCCAACCACCGCGAGATTCGAGGGGGCGTCCGCCAGAGGCGGTTTCTCGACGATCCCCCTGACCTCGATGAGCCGATCCTTGACATCACCCGGCGCGATGACGCCATAGGAAGATACGTCCTCGTCCGGCACGTCCATGACCGCGACCATGTTACCGCCGACCTCGTTATAGGCCTCGATCATCTGCTTCAGACAGCCTTCTTCGGACAGGATCAGATCATCCGCCAGAAGCACGGCGACGGGCTCCATGCCGACGAAGTTCCGCGCGCACCAAACCGCGTGACCGAGGCCGAGAGGGTCGAGTTGTCGGGTATAGGCGATCTGTCCGGGGTCGGGGATTGTCGCCTTGACCACCGAAAGCGCTTCGTCCCTATCGCGGGATTCCAGCATCGATTGCAATTCGAAGGCATGATCGAAATGGTCCTCGATCGCGGTTTTGCCGCGACCGGTCACGAAAATGAACTGCTCGATCCCGGCTTCCCGGGCTTCCTCGACCGCGTATTGGATCAAGGGTTTGTCGACAACCGGGAGCATCTCCTTGGGCATGGACTTGGTGGCCGGCAGAAAACGGGTGCCAAGGCCGCCAACTGGAAAAATCGCCTTGCGAACGGGAACGGGCATGCGAACTCCTGAGATTTTCAGGGCTGGGAACGAAGGTTCCGAACAGCGTCATCGGGGCGGGTAATGCCATATCCAAGCCGCGAAGCCAACCCAAGCCTGGGATGCGCTTTAGCCCGATCCCAGAAGGACTTCCTTGGCCTGGTTGATTTGCGCGGCGAGAAAGGTCGAGCCGCCCCGGTCAGGATGATTGGCCAGCATCAAACGTCGATGCGCGTCGCGAATCTCCTGCTCGCTTGCATTGTCCTCGATGCCGAGGATTTCTAGCGCCTGAGCGCGGCTCATCGGCCCGCCGGGGGAGGCTTGTGATCCACCGTTTCGGTTTCCGGGCGCCTCCTCGAACCGCCACTCGTCGCCATGGGCGCGATCGATAAAACTTTCCAACAACTGGACGGATTGCGCGTCCGACTGGCATTCCGCGAGCAGGTCAAGCAGATCCTCGAGCGACATCTCCGCGAGCTCTCGCCCGGCGTGACGACCCTCGCGGACGGTTCCCGACATCGCGCCGGTATCGTGATCGAGGTTCATCTCAAGAAAACTGGTCCGCACGGACGACGTTTGCCCCGGGCTCGGCCCGGAGGCGGTTTTGGCGGCGTTCTTGAAATATTGCGAGATCCGCCGCCAGCGCAGGATCAAGGGGATCAGGAAAACCCCCGCCGACCAGAGGTAGCTTGGGTTCCCCCGCGCGATCAGCGCGATGACGACCACCGCCGCGCCGATGATCAGCAACCACTTCAATACCGTTCTTATCTTCGCGGGTTCGGTATTCAACAACCAGTAACCGGCGAGGCCAAGGCCGACGGCGACGCAAACACCGAGAACAAGAAGGGCCATGGCCGTTGCCTTACTTTCTCAACTGGTGCGTTAGCCGCAATGCCTCGCCGCCCTTGCGCTTGGCATGGCTCTCCAGGGCCCTGCGACCGCCGGCGGCATAGACCGCGACCGCGGCCAGAAGGTCTCTCAGCTGCTTGGCGCTGGAGGCATTGAAGGGACAATACGCGCCCTTGGTAAGGCGCGCCACCTGTTCGAGCCCGCGCCGGGCGATCATGTCCCCGCCTTCATGAAAACAGAAAACCGGCACGCCCAACATGCCCAGTTCGCCGGCCGCGTGACAAACCTTGTCGATATCCTCCTCGAAGGCATCGCCGACGAAAACCAAGGCTTGGGTCTGCTCCTTGCGGGTCTCGGCGATGGCATGGCGCAACAGCCGCTCGATCTGGGTTTGGCCGCCCAAGCAATGCACCCGGGTCATCTCCCGCAAGAGCTTGGCGGAATCGGACAGCCAGTCGGTGGCGCGAAACTCGCCAAAACCGCGATAATACGCCAGTTGGATATCAAGCCCGCCCAGGCTGGCGGTTTCCTGGAACATTTCTCCTTGTATATGACAAGCGCGATCCCAACTCGGCTCGCGGCTCGCGGTGGCGTCCATGGCGAAGATCAACCGGCCCCGCTTGCCGCCGCCCACCGGCGGCGCCATTTGTCGAACCTTGCCGATAAAGGCGTCGATTTCGTTCTGGGGAGTCTTCCTGGATTGGCCGATAAAGGCGTCGATTTCGGACGAGGAGGAAACATCGCGCTCGCTCAGCGGCGCGTTTCCGGATGTTTTTTCGTTTGTTTTGTCCCGCGTCGTCATAACGGCGTCCGTTATACCCATTTCCCGCCTATTATGTTGGTTGATACGCTAGGAAATCCACCCACCTTCGCATTTCAGCGTTTTTGGATCTGGAGTGGCCGATGGAGAACATCAATATTCGCCCGGGCAATCCGTCGGACGGCGAACGCGTGGCCGAGATGGCGGCGGCGCTTTCCGCGCATGAGGGGGAGCCACCGCCCCCTTTTAGCGCCGAAACCTTTCGCCGGTTTGGCTTCGGCGAGGAACGGCGTTTCGAATCGCTTGTGGCGGAAATCATGGGCGGGTCGGCCCAGGGCGAGGATCGCGGTGGAGAGCTGGCCGGATACGTGCTGTTCAGCAATCTGTTCCATGTCGGCCTCGGCGCGCCGGGGCTGCACATGATCGACCTATTCGTCGAGCCGAGATTTCGGCGACTTGGTCTCGGGCGGCGCATGCTCGCGGCCCTGGCTCGGATCTGCCGCGAGCGGGAGGCGACCTGGATCACTTGGCAGTGTCTTCCCAGCAATGCCGAGGCGATGGCGTTTTACGAAGACGTCGGCGGTCGGCGTTTCAACGCCGCGAGCTTCGAACTCGCCGGGCCGAACCTCGTTCGGCTCACGAGATAGCGTGGGCCGGGGGATCAGGAAGCTTTTGTCTGTTCCTTGTTGGACGCCTCTTCAGGCGCGTGGGTCGGCAGTTGTAGGGCGTTGATGAGGCCCCTGACTTCCTGACGGGCCGCGATATGGCTCAGCCGCGGCTTTCCGGATTCGCCGATCTCGAACGTATCGAGCATGGTAAGGCCGCGCAGGAAAAGTTCCCGAAAGATAACCCGCTCGGCGAAACCCGGCGCGATCCTGAACCCGATCCGCTTCGACAGTTCCTCCAACACGCGCCCCATATCGATCTTGTTGCGTGCGTTGATGCTCGACAGGCGATTTCGCAGGACTACCCAGTCGATATTCCCGCCATCCCGCTTGGCCCGGACCTTACGCTGTTCCCAGACCATCTCGGCATAAACGCTTGGTCGTTGCACGGAAACCAACCGGCCGTCGACATTCGCCAGCAGATCAAGGTCGATGAAACTGTCGTTCACCGGGGTGACCAGTTTGTCCGCGTAGGAGGTGACCAACCTACCGAGGAAGGTATCGGTGCCCGGGCAATCGACGACGATGTAGTCCACCTGGGCCTTTAGTTTCGTCAATACCGCTTCGAGGCGCGCCTTGTCCTCGGCTTCGGCCTCATCGCGAATTGGCCTGTCGCTGCGGGACAGAAAGACGTGTTGCGGCATCGGCAGGGCAAGGCCCTCGCGCTTGACGGTCTGCGCCCGGTTGGAGAGGTAGCGGGTGAGTGTCCATTGTCGACTGTCGAGGTCCAGGGACCCGACCTTCAGACCCAGGCGCAACAGGCCCACGATCACGTGCATCGCGGTCGTCGATTTTCCCGAGCCGCCTTTTTCGTTTCCGAACACGATTACCGTCGCCGGCGCTTTTGTGTCACTGGCGCCGGTGTTCTGTTGTGACGGCGCCGCGCCTGGAGTTGTCGGCGCGGTGGATGAGACGTCGGACAGGCTCACCGTTCATTCCTCAAAAGAAGATGCATGGACCAACTACTTAGCCGCCCGTCGGGTGCCGGTAAAGCCCGGATGGTCGAGAGGCGACCCACTTCATGCCTTTACCATCCATACCGCCGTGTCGTGAAAAACGGCACCCCCGTTTGGCGGGCCCGGATCGGCGCTGACCAAGGCGTTGATCCCGATGCCCTCCTCGAAGGCGGCGTTGGGCCAAACGCTCTCCACCACCACGACCCCCGGCTGCACGCCGTCGAACAGTTTGGCGTGTAGAACCACGCTGCCCTGTTTGTTGCCGAGGCGAACCCGGTCGCCTTCGGCCATGCCGAGGCCCGCCGCCGCCTCGGGATGGATCATGACGGTCGGCCGACCCTCGCGGCGCTTGCTGGTCGGGGTCTCGGTGAAGCTGGTGTTCAGATAGTTGCGCGCCGGCGAGGTGATCATGCGGAACGGGCGATCCTCGGTCGCTTCGTCGATTGCCCGGCAGTGATCCGGCATGGCCGGCAGAAGGTGGCCGAGTGGCCCCATCGCCGACCAATCCGCCTGGAAGCGGAATTTGCCGCTGGGAGTGGGGAAGCCGTTTAGGAAATGGGAATCCTCGAAGCTGGGTTGAATGTCGTGCCATTTCTTTTCGAGAATTTCATCGGCGCTCGGCCAACCCGAGTCCCTCAAGGTTCGGTCGACCAACTCCCACTCGGTCATTTCGAAACCCGGGTGTTCCGCGCCCAACCGCTTGGCGAGCTGGCAGTGCACCCAATGGTTCGAGCGGGTTTCTCCCGGCGCCTCGATCACCGCGCGGTGGACCTGAATATGCATCTGGCCACCGGCTTGATAGATATCGTCATGCTCTAGAAACGTCGTCGCCGGGAGCACGACATCGGCATGTTGCGCCGTCTCGGTCATGAATTGCTCATGCACGCATAGGAACAGATCCTCGCGTCGCAGGCCGCGAAGCACCCGGTGCGTGTCCGGCGCGACCGCCGCGGGGTTGGTGTTCTGGATCAGCATCGCGGTTACCGGTGGACCCTTGCGGACCACCTCGTCTTCCCCGGTCAGCACCGCGCCGATCCGTGACATGTCCAGGGTGCGGATCGAGGGATCGATGGCGTCGGCCCCCTCGATCACCGATTTGTTCCACTTGTATACGATGCGGTTCGACCAGAAGGCGCCGCCGCCGCGATGCAGGAACTTGCCGCCGACCGCCGCGATCGACGCGACCGCGTGCACCTGGCTCGGCCCATTGCGGGAGCGCGAGAAACCGTAGCCGATCCGGATATAGGTTCGCGCCGTCTCTCCAATGCGTTTCGCCAGCGCCTCGATCTGGCTCGCCGGAACGCCGCTGATCTCCTCCGCCCAGGCCGGTGTTCTGGATTGAACATGGGCCTCGAGATCACGCCAATTGTCGGTGTATTTCTCCATGTAGTCTCGATCGGCGAGACCGTCCCGGAACAGGACATGGATGATCGCGGTCGCGACCGCCCCGTCGGTGCCGGGCCTTACCAGGACCAGTTCATCGGCGACCTCGGCGGTGGGGCTGCGATAGGCATCGACAACCACGAAGCGCGCGCCGCGCTGCTTGCGGGCCTTGGTCACGTGGGTCATCACATTGACCTGGGTGGACACCGGGTTTCCGCCCCACATGATGATGAGATCGGACTCGGCCAGCTCGCGCGGGTCGGGGCCCATGGGACCGCCGGCGCCGCCGGCCCAGCCGTTGCTGACGAGATCGGTGCAAATATTCGCCGCCTGCCGGGAATACTTCATCACGTGACGCAGGCGCTGCAGGCCGTCGCGTTGGACAAAGCCCATGGTGCCGGCGAAAAAGTAAGGCCAGACGGTCTCGCTTCCATGCTCGGCGGCCTTGGCCTTGAAGGCGTCCGCCACCCGGTCCAAGGCTTCGTCCCAGGATGCCTCTACGAACTTTCCCTCGCCCTTCGCGCCGACACGGATGAGCGGCTTCATCAGGCGATCGGGGTGATGCACACGCTCGGCATAGCGGGCGACCTTGGCGCAGATCACGCCCTGGGTGTAGTTGTTGGTATCGGCGCCGCGCACCCGACCGATGGTCCGGTCGTTCACGCGCTCGATCTCCAGCGCGCAGGCGCTCGGGCAATCATGAGGGCAGACGGAGTGTCGATGATCGAGAGGCATGGCGAGAATCCCGTTGAGGCGAGCGGTGAGGATAGGCCTGCCCCCTCGATCTGGCAATGCGGGGCGAGCGCGGGTTCGGGCCACGGAATGTGTTGCGGGCCGGGTCGGGTTTAGAACGGCGCATGGACTATTTCGCTGTATTCACCTCGGCGTTCCTCGCGGCGACGGTATTGCCCGCGGCGTCGGAACTGGTCCTGGCGGGGACCGCCTCCGTCGAGGGCGCCGATATCCTTGCCCTGCTGATCGCGGCCAGCGTGGGGAACACGCTGGGATCGGTGGTGAATTGGCTGCTGGGGCGATTCCTGGCGGTCTGGCGGGATCGCCCGTGGTTCCCCATAAAGCCCGAGCCGTTGGCCCGCGCGAGCCTGTGGTTCAAGCGGTTTGGCGTCTGGACCTTGCTGTTCGCCTGGGTGCCGGTCGTGGGTGATCCCTTGACCGTGGCGGCGGGCGCTTTGCGGGTAAATTTCTGGCTGTTTCTGGCGTTGGTCGCGGTTGGAAAAACCGCGCGCTACGTCGTGGTGTTGGGAATTGTCGACAGCCTCGGCTGATCAGCGCGCCATCTCGACCTTGTCGATCGCCGAGGCCGGGATGCGCAACATCGCCGCGCCGAGGCGCTTGGCCATTGCCTGTTGCTGCTGAACTTCCTTCTGGGTGAGACGGCGCCAGCGCGGGGTCACGCCCTTGGTTCGGATGTGAACCACCACCGACCGGTTGCCGGAGATGACTTTCCAGGGCCGAAGGTTCATCAGGAAATAGGCGGCCATTGTCGCCTCGAAGGCTTGCTCGGTTCAATCGAGGGAACGTTAGCATGTGAAAATTTCCGCTGGCCAGTCCCGGTGAGACGGTGGGATCAGTCGCTATCGATTCGGTAGAAGCGCGCCGCGTTGCGTCGGAAAAAGCCGTCCAGTGCTTCCGACGAGAAATCCTTCAGGATCTCCATCATGCCTTCCAATTGCGCCCGATAGCCGATGCGCAGCCCGGCGACCGGGAAGTTCGAGGCCCACATGCAGCGCTCGATCCCGAAGATCTCGACCGCGTCCAGCACCACGCCGCGATTGCCCTCCACCGTCCAGGCGGCGTCCTTCAATCCGAGCTCGGAGACCTTGAGCATGACATTGGGCAATGCCGCGATCGCCTTCATCGCCGCGCGCCAAGCCGCGATCCCGGTATCGCTTCGATCCCAGGGGAAGCCGGTATGGTTGAGAACGACCGGCAGGTCCGGGTGCGCGGCGATGGCTTCGGCGGCCTCGAAGAGATGCCAGTACGGCACCCTCAGATCATAGGTAAGGCCAAGTTCATCAAGCAAGGCAAGACCCTTGCGCCAAGCCGGGTCCTGAATGGTTCCAGGCGCTCCCGGAGTCATCGTGTCGGGACTTAGCGACGTGACGGGCTTGGATCGTACGCCCCGGAACATCGGGTATTCCATATGTCCATGCAGAACCGCCTCGCAATTCTCGGCGGCGAGCCAGACATGCCCGACAACGGCGGTGGGCAAGCCATGGGTGGCGGCCAACTCGTGCAGCCAGGCGGTCTCCGCGACCTGCCGCTCCCGGTCCCACTCCGCCTCGACATGGACCGTCGCCACGATCTCGAAGCCCTCGGCGTCGCGCCGATAGTCTTCCGGGAGATAGTTTCGCTTGAGCGCCGAATAGTCTCCGAGGAAGAAATGCTTTTCCTCATGGTCGGCGAGCCATGGATAGTAGTTTCGGTCCAGATTCCAGAAATGGTGATGCGCGTCGATGATTTTCATCAGCGGATCCTATCCGTCACGTGGTGGCGTCGAGATGTCCGCGCGGCGAGGCGGCCTCGCGGGATTGCGCGCGGTGATTGTTGAGGCTCATGATCGAGTGAGCGATGAGCACGACGATGATCAACGCGCCGCCGAGGAGGGTTTGCAAGGGCGGCTGTTCGGCGACCGCGAGCCAAACCCATAGCGGCCCCAGGATCGTTTCCAGAAGAATGATCAGGCTGACCTCGGCGGCGGGGATGTGGTTCGGGGCCCTCGTCAAAAGCGCGAAGGAGAGTGGTAACAGGACCAGGCCGAGAATCGCGATCAGTCCGAACTGTCTCGGGTCTAGATAGAGATCCGTCGCCATGGATATCCCGATCACCATGATGAACAGGCCCCCCACGGCGATCGCGGGAGACATATCCACGGGGCTCCCGAGCCGCACCAGGACAAAGTGAACACCGAGACCAACCGCGCTGATCAAGGCGGCCGTGTTGCCGAACCAATCGCCGGCGCCAATATCGCCAATGAATACCAGGGCCACGCCCGCGGTCGAAACCACAATGGCGACCCAAGTGCGCATGGGGACGCGTTCGCGCAGGAACAGGACCGAGAACAAGGCCGCGAAAAGCGGAGCGGTGGCTATGATCACCAGCGTGTTCGCGACGGACGTGGTCTGTACCGATAGCTGAAAAAACACGTTGTTCAGCGCGAACAGGATGGCGATCAGCAGCCCGAGCCAACCGATCGCGAAGAGCCGAGAGAATAGCCGGTATCCGAAGCGCAGGGCGAGGAGCACGATCATCCCGACCATCATCAATCCGCCGCGCCATGCGATGAAGGACCAGGGGTCGGCGTCGACGAGACGGATGATCATTGTGTCCGGCGAAAGCAGCAGAACGCCGAGTATTCCCAGCGTCAGGCCCTTGGCGTGGTTGGTGGTCGGGGCCTGAGTGGTCATGCGCTCGATTTCCAGGTTTTGCCAGCGCGGGTTGCCCGGGCGACGGGCATCCTAACGACGCGCCGGTTCCGCCGCCATCACATTGGTCGTCATCACGTTGACGTGCCTTTCGAGTCAATCTTGAAATCTGAAAGCCTTGCCGTGTGCATCAAAATCCGGCACCGCGCGGCAAGTTCACCTCCGCTCCGGCGGGCTTCGGCGAGTATCGCGTCCGCTTCGTCGTAGCGCCGGGTGGCCAATAACAATCTGGCGCGCCAGAAAAGTTCCTGTTCGCGGGGCAGGCCGGCGTCGCGAGCCTTGTCCAGGGCGTGTAACGCGCCGCGGTGATCTCGGATCTGAAATCGCGATTGAGCAAGCGCGAACCATAAGGCGACATCTGTCGGGGCCATGACGGTGACCCAGGAGAGTGTTTGAGCCGCCCGGGCATAGTCGCCCAACCCCATGAAGATCTCGCCGATCCGGCGCGTGTCCGGCGCGTTCCCGACGGTCAAGATCGCCGCGTGGCGGGCGATCGCGCGCCGCCTGGCCGGTGCCTCCCTGGCATCCAGGACGCTTAGGAGATTTCGCCAACCCGGCGTGAACAGAGGGCTCAACCGAACCGCCCAAGCCGCCAGTTCGGCCGTTCGCGCGGATCTCGATCTAGCGGATACGGTGAAGGCGTTGCCGAGCGCGGCTTGATTGGCCGGATCGAGAAGAATCTCGCGGCGCAATAGATCGAAGGCTTGGTCGTAATCACCATTCCTCGCCGAGGCGACGGCCCGCTTGTGCCAATCCAAGGGGCTTGAGCCGCTCATTGCCGGCCGTTCCGGCTCGCCGGGAAAACGCGAAACACATTCGCGTCGATGGTCTCGATGTCACATGGCGTGTCGATACCCAAGCCATCGCGTAGAGCGTTGAGTCGATTGCCAACCTCCGCTTCATCCACCGACAGCTGATCCAGTTGCCGTTGATTTGCGCGGAAGGGTCGGAATGGGGCGCCGAGATGGACGCGCTGTTGTGTCGGCGCCACGTTTTGCGATAGGCGCCCAAGCGCCCGAACGACGCTCTTCGAAGCCATTTCATTCGGGTTGACGCGGAGATGATCCTGAATTTGATCGGTCCTTGCCCCTTGGGCGGCATGGCTTTCCGCCAGCGCGCGGGCGGCTGTTTTCGGGTCGGTGTGGATTTCGCCGACCTTGTTCGAGAGATATCGACGCGACCATGGGCTATCCGGATCGGGCACCAGGCCGATGACGCGCGCGCCCAGAAGGTAGCCTTCCAACCCGGTTGTGCAACTCGTGTGGACCATGGCGTCGGCTGCGCGGATCCAAGCCAGATGCCGGTTGTCCTCGATGATCACCACCTGACTGTCACCGGCATGGGCCTCACGCCAGATATCCGGGTTTTCCGCCGGGTGCGGTCTGACGACTATCTTGCGATCCGGCGCGAGGCGTCGCGTCTCGGCGATGAAGGACGAAATGGCTCTCAGGTTGCTTGTCTCGAACGCGCAAAGGTCATGGAAGTTCCGCATGCTATCGGGGGCCGTCGGATCAACGGCCTGGATCGCGACGCAACGACGGAAATAGTTGAACGCATCCTGATCGTGCGGATTGATCGCCCCAAAGTTCGTGTTCACCAGAATAAACGGTCCCATTCGCGCGCGCGGAGGCCCCGCGGCGCGTTCCATGGCGCCGTCGAGTGGAGGGCGTAGCAGATCGACCCTGGGATTGCCGGATACCGTGATCTGGTCGCTCGGAACGCCGAGATCACGTTCGAGGAACCGCCTTTGATGCTCGCCCTCAGCCAAGAACAGATCGCAATGCCGCGCGGCTCTGTGGTCGTGCAGGCGTTTGCCGGAAGTATCGGTGAGGCCGAACAGTTCCTCGTCGATCACGGCGGTGCGATGACCCGCCAGTCGCGCCGCGCGCATATTCGCGACTTGTGGCATGTTCATGCCCTTGAACAGCGCGACGCCGGGTTTGAGGGCGGGGAAGTTTGCCGCGAACCACAATTGTTGACCGATCCAAACCTCGGCCCCGCGTTCTGCAAGCTGGATCGCCATGAGAAGCCGCGCGCTTAGTTCGCGCCCCGCGTCCTCGACCAAAAGATAGAAGGCGTGTCCCGCGAGATCGAGAGTCGGAGAGGGGGCGGGCGGGCTCTTCGTCTCGGTCTCGGCGTCTTTGGTCATGCGGAACGCTTTCGCTAAAATGCCGCCCCCGTCGAGCCAGTTTACTCTCGTTCCAGGGTCATCGTCCAGGTTGTCGGCACCTGTTGACACGGATACCCGCGCTCAGTATGTTCCGCCGCCTTACGCTATCAGAGCCGGACGAGATACGATCATGAAGGTCGCCAATTCGCTTAAGACCCTGAAGTCACGCGATCGCAATTGCCGCATTGTTCGCCGCAAGGGCCGCGTCTACGTCATCAACAAGGTGAACCCGCGGTTCAAGGCCCGCCAGGGTTAACTCCCGGCGCGGGTTTTCGCGTTCACTTGATCCGGGCGGCCGTCGCGAGACGCGCCGCCATTTGTCGTTTGATCCTATTCCCATTGATCTCCCATCGATTGCATCGATGAGCCGATCACTGGCGACGGGAAGACCGGGGCGGTTTATATTGGGGGCCGAGAACGACATTCTCCTTCACGGATCGCGATTTCGGAGGCGTGTTCATGCTGATGCCCAAACCCGATGAGGCGGTTCTCGCCAAGCGTGGGGAGATCATCGCGGCCCTGCGTGGGATCGTGCCGGGCGAAGGGGTGATCGCGGAAGAGGACGAGATGCGGGTCTATGAGTCCGATGGGCTCTCGGCCTACCGTCAGATGCCGATGATCGTGGTGCTGCCGGAGACCACCGAACAAGTCGCCGAGATCCTTCGCTATTGTCATGGCGAAGGGGTCAAGGTCGTCCCTCGGGGCGCGGGCACCTCGCTCTCGGGCGGGGCCCTGCCGCTGGCCGACGCGGTGCTGCTCGGGCTCGGCAAGTTCAATCGGATCCTCGATATCGATTTCGAGAACCGTGCCGTCGTCACCCAGCCCGGCGTCACCAATCTTGGCATCACCCACGCGGTCCAGGACCAAGGCTTCTATTACGCGCCCGACCCTTCCAGTCAGATCGCCTGTTCGATCGGCGGCAATATCGCCGAGAATTCCGGCGGGGTGCATTGTCTGAAATACGGGCTGACGACCAACAATGTGTTGGGCATCGAGTTCGTCACCATCGAGGGCGAGGTGATCCGGATCGGCGGCAAGCATCTCGATTCCGAGGGTTATGATCTGCTCGGCCTGATGACCGGCTCCGAGGGATTGCTCGGCGTGGTGACCGAGGTCACGGTCAGAATCCTGAGAAAACCGGCGACGGCGCGGGCGTTGCTGGTGGGTTTCGCCTCCAGCGAGGCGGCGGGCACCTGCGTGGCCGAGATCATCGGCGCCGGCGTGATCCCCGGCGGCATGGAGATGATGGACAACCCGGCGATCAACGCGGCGGAGGATTTTGTCGGCACCGGCTATCCTCGCGACGCGGCGGCGCTCCTGATCGTCGAACTCGATGGTCCCGAGGTTGAGGTCGACTATCTGATCGGACGGGTGCGCGAGATCGCCGAGGCCAATGGCGCGACATCATTGCGGGTCAGCGAGAACGAGGACGAGCGCAACGCGTTCTGGGCCGGGCGCAAGTCAGCCTTTCCGGCGGTGGGACGGATCTCGCCGGATTACATGTGCATGGACGGGACCATTCCGCGCAAGATGCTCCCGGAAATCCTGAGGCGAATGACCGCGCTCTCCGAGAAGCACGGGCTCAGGGTCGCCAATGTCTTTCACGCGGGCGACGGCAATCTGCATCCGCTGATCCTGTTCGACGCCAATCAGTCGGGGCAGCTCGAAACCGCCGAGGCTTTCGGCGGGGATATCCTCAAGGCCTGTGTCGAGTTGGGCGGCGTGCTGACCGGCGAACACGGGGTCGGGATCGAAAAGCGGGACCTGATGGGCGAGATGTTCACCGAGGTGGATCTCGATCAGCAACAACGCGTCAAATGCGCCTTTGACGCCAAGGGCTTGCTTAATCCCGGCAAGGTGTTCCCCAAGCTGCATCGCTGCGCCGAGCTTGGCCGCATGGTCGTTCACCAGGGCAAGATGCCGTTTCCGGACATCCCGAGGTTCTGATGGCATCGACCTTTCAACCATCGGACGACTCTCAGGTTTTGGAAGCCGTTACTTGGGCGCTGGCCGAGGAAGCGCCGTTGGAAGTCGTCGGGCGCGGTGGCAAACGAGGGTTCGGCCGGCATCTTCAAGTGGATCATACCTTGGATCTGTCGGGTCTATCGGGGATCAATTTTTACGAGCCCGAGGAACTCATACTCTCGGCGAAACCGGCGACCCCGATGGCCGAGATCGAGGCGGCGCTGGCGGAGCGAGGTCAGATGCTGGCCTTCGAGCCCATGGATATGGGACCGCTTTTCGGCAAGGCGGCGGGCGAGGGGAGTATCGGCGGTGTCTTCGCCTGCAATCTCTCCGGGCCGAGACGTGTCAAAGCCGGCGCGGCGCGGGATCATTTGCTGGGCTTTAACGCGATCTCCGGCCGGGCCGAGGCGTTCAAATCGGGTGGCCGGGTGGTCAAGAACGTGACCGGCTACGATCTTTCCAAGCTGATCACCGGATCCTATGGAACCCTGGCGGTGATGACCGAGTTGACGTTCAAGGTCCTGCCGGCGCCCGAGAAGACCTATACGGTATTGCTTGGCGGTCTTGACGGCGCGGCGGCGACCCGGGCCATGGCGGCGGCGATGAACTCGGCCCACGAGGTCGCTGGTGCGGCGTATCTTCCGGCCTCGCTCACGAGCCGGTCCGACGTCTCCTACGTCCAGGGCGCGGGCGCGTCGATCACCGCGCTTCGCCTGGAGGGCTTTGGTCCCTCGGTCGAGCAGCGCTGCCGGGAGTTGCGGGAGGAACTGGGGGCGTTCGGGGCGCTTCAGGAATTGCACAGCCGCAACTCGGCGCGATTTTGGTCCGAGATCCGGGACGCCGCCTATCTGACCGCGCCGGAAGAAACACCGATCTGGCGGATCTCGGTCCCGCCCGCGGCCGGACACCAGGTCTTGGCCAAGCTATCCTCGGAACTGGACGGGGAGGGTTTCCTGGATTGGTCGGGCGGGCTGGTCTGGCTTTCCCTTCCGGCCGGCGATGACGCGTCCCATGAATCGGTGAGAGGCGCGATCGCGGTTCATGGTGGCCACGCGACCCTGGTGCGCGCGCCCGCCGATATCCGGGCCTCGGTTCCGGTGTTCCAACCGCAACCGGCGCCGCTCGCCGCCCTTTCGGCGCGGGTAAAGGACAGTTTCGATCCCAAGCGCATTCTGAATCCCGGCCGCATGGTCGCCGGTAGCTGAGCGAGAGGGCGATGCAGACCCATTTCACCCTGGCGCAACTCGCCGACCCCGATATCCAGGCCGCCGACGCGATCCTCCGGTCCTGCGTGCATTGCGGGTTCTGCACCGCCACCTGTCCGACCTTCGTATTGCTGGGCGATGAGCTCGACAGTCCGAGGGGGCGGATTTATCTGATCAAGGACATGCTGGAGAACGACCGGCCGGCGACGGCGCGGGTCGCCAAGCACCTGGATCGCTGTCTTTCCTGTCTGTCCTGCATGAGCACCTGCCCGTCCGGCGTGAATTACATGCATCTGGTGGATCACGCGCGAAAGCGGGTGGAGGAAACCTTCAAGCGACCTTTGCTCGATCGAGGGCTGCGGGCGCTGCTGGCAAAGATCTTGCCGTCTCCGACGCTGTTTCGCGCCGCGCTGGCCGGGGCGTGGCTGGCCAAGCCGCTCGCGCCACTGGTCGGAGGCCTTCTGGGCGGCCGGGTGGGGGCGATGCTCAAGCTGGCGCCCGCCGCGATCCCGTCGCCGAGCCCGGTCGACAAGCCGCGGGTTTTCCCCGCCGAGGGACGGCAACGCGCGCGGGTGGCGCTATTGTCCGGGTGCGCGCAAAAGGTTCTGTCGCCCGCCATCAACGAGGCGACGATCCGGCTTCTGACCCGTCATGGCGTCGAGGTCGTGGTCGCCAAGGGCGCGGGATGCTGCGGCTCGCTCAACCATCACATGGGCAATGAGGCACCGGCGCTTGCCGCCGCCAAGGCGAATATCGATGCCTGGAGCAATGAGGCGGTCATGCGGGGGCTCGACGCGGTCGTGGTGAACGCCTCGGGATGCGGCACCACGATCAAGGATTACGGCTGGATGTTCCGCGAGGATGCCACCTACGCCGCGAGGGCGGCGCATATCGCCTCGATCACCCGGGATATCACCGAGATCATGGACGAGATCGGCCTGGACACGCCGAGGCTCGAGACCGAGTGGCGCGTCACCTATCACTCGGCTTGTTCGATGCAGCATGGCCAGAAGATCAAGACCACGCCCCAGACCCTTCTGCGGGCGGCGGGCTTCGCGGTTCGCGACGTGCCGGAAGGTCACCTGTGCTGTGGCTCGGCGGGCACCTACAACATTCTGCAGCCTGAGATCGCGGAGCGCTTGAAACAGCGCAAACTGGCCAATATCGCGACCACCGAGCCGGAGATCATCGCGGCGGGCAATATCGGCTGCATGACCCAACTGGCCGGCGAGGCGGGCGTGCCGGTGGTGCACACCGTGGAATTGCTGGACTGGGCGACCGGTGGGCCGAGGCCGGAGGCGTTGGGACCGTTTTAGTCTTGTCCGACGATCTCTCGGTTGCCGATCACGCGGTTGGGATTGGCGCGTGGGCGTTGCCGAGTCATACTTCACCGATGCGTATGCTCACGACATTGGCGCTGGCGGTGTTTCTCGTCATGCCCGCCGCCGGGCGCGCGGACCAGAAGGATCCGCGTCTGCCGGACCTGTTCGCCGATCTGGCGTCGGCGGCGAGCGTCGAGGACGCATTTCGGATCGAGAGCCGTATCTGGGACATCTGGACCCGTCATGACGAGGCCAAGATCGACGCGCTTATGTCCGCCGGGCGACGCAAGATGCAGCCTGGCGCCTATGACGAGGCCTTGGCGATCTTCAACAAGATCGTCGCCGAGGCTCCGGATTTCGCCGAGGGCTGGAACAAGCGGGCGACCTTGCTCTACCTCATCGGCGATCTCGAGGGATCGGTCCGCGACATTGAAAGCACCCTGGCGCTGGAGCCACGGCATTTCGGGGCGCTCGCCGGGCTGGGATTGATCTATCGGGCGATCAACAAGCCGAAAAGCGCGCTCAAGGCTTTCGAGAAAGTGCTGGAAATCAGCCCGCAATCCCTGAGTGTCCGCTTGCATATCAAGCAACTGCGCGCGGAGTTGCGGGGCAAGAAGCTCTAGAGCGGATCCGGGTGGAGTGGAATCATTTCCAATGATTCCACGAACCGGTGAATCCGCTCGGTCTTTTTGAAATTACAGCGGATTCACTTAATCTCGTGTGGACAATATTGTCCACACTCAATCAAGATCCGCTGTAGGCGAGCGACGCCGGGCCTATTCGCAAATCGCTTTTACCGCCGCCCATTCCTCCGGCGAGAGGGCTTGATTGCGTCCAGTGCCGTCCTCCAACGCGCGTTGCCGGCGCTTCTCGTCGCTGGGATGGGTGGAGAGCCAGTCGATCTTGCCCAGCAGATCCAAGGGGCCGCCCGATGTTTTGGAGGACCGCGCGAAGAAGTTCGCCATGCCTTGCGAGGTGATCCCTGCGGCGTTGAGCGCCTCGATGGCGATCTCGTCGGCCTGGTTCTCGTTCTCGCGGGAATAGCCGAAGGTGATTGCCAGCGCCGCGACAGATTCCATGCCGCCAGTGCCGAAGCCGCCGCCGAAAAGCGCGTCGGTTACCGCCGAGATCAGGCCGCGACGAAAATAGGCCTCGGTCGGGTGTCCCAGTTTCGCGTGACCCAGTTCATGGGCGACCACCGCCGCGAACTCCGCCGAGGTTTCCGCTTTCTCGATAAGCTTGCTGGTGAAGATCAGGTGCCGCCCGGGAAGCGCGAAGGCGTTGACGATCGGGACCTTGGCCACATGGATCTCGACATCGGCGTCGAGACCGATCCGGTTCGCCAGATCGTCGGTCAGACGTTCCAGGACCTGGGTCCCCTCCGGCGCGGTGCAAAGCCCGAGGGGCCGGAATACCTGCTCGACGGTGGCGGCGCCGACCGAGCGCTTCATGGAGTCCGGCACCAGGGCCGCGAAGAGACCGGAAGCCGCGGGTATGAGCACGAAGAAAATCAACAGGGCCGCAGCCATCGTCGCGCCGATCGCGCTCCAGCGCCGAACGCGGGAGCGATTTAGCACTGGCGGATTGACGATTTCGGGTGCGTGGCGGGTGAACGCGGTGATCAGATCGGGATCGGCGAGGACAAGGCGCGCGCCGGAAGTATCGTTGGGTCTGAGCGCCAGATGCTCGCTCGGCGAGAACGGCTGGATGCAGCGGGTGAGGGCATAGGGGCAGATGACGGGCTCGCCGCCATCCAAGAGGTGAATGGTGAGGGCATCGTCGCCGAAACTGATCTCGACGGGTCGTTTGATCGCTGACTGGCCGTCAAAGAAGTAAGCGGCGGGATCGCCGGAATTCGCCGCGTCAGACAATCTCGAACCCGCCGGCCAATTCCTCGCCCACCCGCGTTGGGTCGTGGGCTTCCTGCATCATTTCCTCGATCGGAAGCTCCTTGTTGATTGTCAGGCACTCACAGATCAGGTCGATCTTGCGCAGCCAGGTTAGCGGCCAAAGCAAACCGAGAGAGAAGATTATGATAGCCCAGTTCCCGCAGAAGTACCGAACCAGGCGCCAGCCCGTGACATTGTAAGACACGTCAATTTTTTCCTCTCCGATCCAAACGGACTTCGCGGCTTTGCGGTAAAACTCCGCCCAGTACCAAGCGAACGGGAGAAAAATCGCCGGTATCATCAAAATGTTGATCAAGCTACCCAGACCCGACGGTCCAGTATCCGGAATCGATAAAAACAGTGGATCGTTCCCTGCAAAAAGTATTGTGAATGTCCATGCGGCGATCAGCATCGCCAGGATGACACCTGTGATAGCGCTGAGAAAGAATGTCCCATAGATGGCCCTAGAACTGAAAGTTGAGCGAACTTGCAGGCCCCCGAAACTCAGCGCATTGAGCTTGTATCGCATGAAATAGGCATGCGCGAACGGATAGAGAATACCCCCGGTAAGAGCGACGCCGGCGGCGAGCAAAAGCGCGCGGCTGGCGAAGTGTGTGGCGCTACCGGAGACCCGCGCGCGAATGCCGCGCCAGCTTGTCCGGTTGGCGCGGTAGCGAAAGCGCAGGAAAACCGCGACCTCGAAGATCCAATAGAAACCGATCGCCGTCAAAAAACCGACAATCTGTTCCAGCGTGAACCAGCCCATGGACTGAAACGCGAAATTGAGCGCGCTGATGACCAGCGCGACCGGCAGGATGAAAAGAAAAACGACTTTCACGAAACCGATGAACAACTCCCAGCCGGTCCCGGTGTATTCGAACGCATCGCCGAGTAGCTTCACCCGCGACCAGAGATGGGCGCGGATTTTGGTGACGCCCCAGAACCGATAGATCGTCAAGGTCAGGGTCGACAGGATCACCGTGACGATAAAGGTGACCCACAACCCGCCGAAACCGCCGGGGGTGTGCTCAAGTCTGATCTTGGCTGGGGCTGGGGCTGGGGCGGTTCCCGCGCCTAGAGACGCTGGAGGGTAGTTGGGAGTAAAATCGCTTGGCGCCATGAATCTTGATCCAGAAATCATACAATAATGCAGACGCTAGACGACGCGACGGCCGCATACAAGCAAAACGCCGCACTTCGCCTCTTGCGTTTTTCGCGCCGGGGTATTCTGTTGGCGGCGTTGCATCGTCCACACCCGCCGGAGCCCGCTCGTCATGTCCGATACCCTTGATCTTCTCATTAAAAATGGTCGTGTCATGACCCCCGGCGGCCTGATCGAGGCTGATCTCGGCATCGCCGGCGGCAAGATCGTCTCCATCGGCGCGCTTTCGGGCGCCAAGGCCGCCGAAACCCTGGACGCCAAGAGCCTGCACGTGCTGCCCGGCGTGATCGACAGTCAGGTGCATTTCCGCGAGCCGGGGCTGGAGCACAAGGAAGACATCGCCCATGGCACCAAGGCGGCGATCAAGGGCGGCGTTACCTCGATCTTCGAGATGCCGAATACCAGCCCGCTGACCTTGGACGCCGCGACACTCCAGCAGAAGCTTGACATTGCCGCCGCGACGGCCTGGAGCGATCACGCCTTCTTCATGGGCGGAAACCACGAGAACGCCGATCAACTCGCGACCCTGGAGAAATTGCCGGGTTGCGCGGGGGTGAAGATTTTCATGGGTAGCTCGACCGGCACCTTGCTGGCCAAGGACGACGATGTCATCGCCGCGGTGCTCGCCAATGGTAATAGGCGCGTTTCGGTGCATGCCGAGGACGAGGATCGACTGATCTCGCGCCAGGGCATCGCCACCGACGCCGAGAGCGCGGAGGCCCACCCGGATTGGCGGGATGTTGAATCCGCCGTTCGCGCCACCAAGCGGATCGTCAAACTGGCCCGCGAGGCTGGGCGACGGGTGCATGTGCTGCACATTTCGTCCGCCGACGAGATGGACATTCTCGCCGAGCACAAGGACCTGATCACCGTCGAGGTGACCCTGAACCACCTCACCATGGCCGCCCCCGAATGCTATGAGCGCCTCGGAGCCTTCGCCCAGATGAACCCACCGGTCCGCGACGCCAGCCATCGCGAGGGATTGTGGGCGGCGATACGCAACGGCATCGTCGATGTCTTCGGCTCCGACCATGCCCCGCATACGGTCGAGGAGAAGGAACGGCCCTATCCGTCGAGCCCGAGCGGCATGCCGGGGGTGCAGACATCCCTGCCGCTGCTGCTCGACCATATGAACGCCGGTCGTCTGTCGCTGGAGCGTCTGGTGGATCTCACCGCCCATGGACCACAGCGAATCTTCAATATCGCCGGCAAGGGGCGGATCGCGGTTGGTTACGACGCCGATCTCGTTCTGGTCGATCTCGCCGCCAAGCGTGAGATCACCGATGAGTGGATCGCCAGCAAATGCGGCTGGACGCCCTTTGACGGGGTCAAGGTCACGGGCTGGCCGATGGTGACGATCCTGCGCGGCAAGATCGTGGTGCGCGAGGACGAGGTGCTGGGAGAACCGAGCGGCAAGCCCGTGCGCTTCGTCGATATCATGGAACCCGCCTGACGATGTCTCTGAGTGCCGTCGATCGCGTGATGGGGCTGACGATCGGTGACGCCTTTCGCCGCACCGTCGAGCGGTTTCCCGACAAGGATTTCCTCGCCGCGCCGCCGGCCGACGGGCGGGGCTATCACGAAGCTGGGTTTGAACTGACTTACGCGGGCGCGTCGCGCGCCGTTGACACTCTCGTGGACCGTTATCGCGAAGCGGGCTTCGGCGCGGGAGACCGGATCGCGCTGGCTTTGGATAACCGGCCGGAGCATGTGCTGCACCGGCTGGCGCTCAATACGCTGGGGATCTCCTGCGTGCCGATCAACCCGGATTATCGACCGGGCGAGGTTGCCTACCTGCTGGAGCACTCGGAGGCGGCGCTGGTGGTGCATCTGGAACGTCACCGCGAGACCGTCGCGTTGGCCAATGCCGAGCTCGGACGCCCCGTGGCAAGTTGGGTTTTCGAGAGCCGGGACGAAGCGTTTCCCTCGGCGTCGCGCTCGGCTTCCACGGGCGCTGTTTCGCCCGAGAGCGAGGCGCAACTATTGTACACATCCGGGACGATGGGGCGGCCCAAGGGCTGCGTCATGTCCCACCAGTACGAGTTGCTGTGCGGATCCTGGTATGCCGACCTCGAGGGGACTTTCGCGTTCCGGGAAGGCGAGGAGCGGGTCTATAACCCCTTGCCGCTCTATCATGTGAACGCCGGCGTCGTTTCGATCCTCGGCATGATGCTGATCGGCGGCTGTCAGATTCAGCCGGATCGCTTTCACCCCCGCTCCTGGTGGCGGGACGTGGTGGCGACCAGGGCCAGCGTGGTCCACTATCTCGGCGTGGTGGCGCCGATGTTGTTGAACCAGCCGGATGATCCGTTGGAACGCGCGCATGGCGTGAGATTTGGCTGGGGCGCGGGGATCGAACCGGATCTGCACCGGGTCTTCGAGGAACGTTTCGGTTTTCCCATGGTCGAGCTTTGGGGCATGACGGAGATGTGCCGCGTGCTGCGGGCCGACCGCGAGCCGAGAAAACGCGGCACCCGCGCGATGGGACGCGCCGTTCCTGGTCTCGACGTGGAAATCCGCGATGAAAACGACGCGCCGCTACCCGACGGCCAGCCCGGTGAAATGGTCGTGCGGTTCTCGGCGGACAATCCCAGGCTCGGTGCGTTCTCGGGTTATCTGAAGGACGAGGCGGCGACGGAGGAAGCCTGGCGCGGCGGCTGGTTCCATACCGGCGATACGGTGTATCGGGCCGCGGACGGCATGCTGCATTTCGTCGATCGCAAAAAGAACATCATTCGCCGATCCGGCGAGAATATCGCCGCCGCCGAGGTCGAGGCGGTTCTTCAGGTTCGCGACGAAGTGGCCCAGGTCGCGGTCCTGGCCGTGCCGGACGATGTCCGCGAGGAAGAAGTACTGGCCTGTATCGTCCTTGCCGATGGCATGACGGCCAGTGACGCGCTCGCGCGGGATCTGTTCGGGCACTGCAACCAGCGGATGGCCTATTTCAAGCCGCCGGGCTGGATCATGTTCGTCGAGGATCTGCCGAAAACCGGGTCACAGAAAATTCAGAAGCACCGGATTTTCGAACCCGGAAGCGATCCACTGAAGGCCGCGGGGATGATTGATTTGAGAGCGCTCAAGCGGCGGGGCCGAGGCCGGGGCGGCGAGGCGCCAACCGGCTGAAACGCCGAGCCGGACCAATTGGATCGGTGTCTCCGGTCTAGCGTGCCGGCGTCCCGAGGAAAATCTCGGGCCGGGTCGAAGGCTCTTGTCCCGGTCGTGCCCGCGAAAGCCGTTGTATCGCGCTCTTGTTTTCAAAACGTGACGGAAAGCATCGGGGGGCGGAAGGAATGGACGATGGAGGCCGCGGGCCTCCCGCATGGTTCGACATGCCGTGGCTCCGGGATTGCCGGAGGTCCCCTTTTCGCAAATGCGAAAAAGGCGCGACGAAAAAACGGGCCGCGCGATGGCGGCCCGAGTTAAGGGAGGACACGCCCATGGAATCAGCAATATGGCCTGGGCAAATCCATATTGCATTGCACAATATAATGCAAGATTTCGTGTGAACAACCCATAAAGCGTGGCGGCTGTGAAGAAACCCACAACCAGACTTGCCGAGTTTCGACGGGATGGGCAAAGTGCGGCCATGTCCATGAAGCCAGATCCCTTGACGACCAAGGAGTTAGCCGCGTTCTCGACCAAACGGGACGGACCGGGCCTGTGTCGCATGTCCTTGCACCTTGGGACGCTCGTAGTGACAGGTTCCGTGATCATGATTTCCCAAAGCGCGCTTGTGATCGCGGCGGCGATCGTCGCGCATGGGGTGGTGATGACGTTCCTCTTCGCGCCCTTGCATGAAAGCGTGCATCGAACGGCGTTCCGTGCCCGCTGGTTGAACCGGCTCGCGGGTTGGATCGGCGGCGTGGTGATTGTCTTGCCGCCGCGCTATTTCAGCCATTTCCACTTCGCCCATCACCGACATACCCAGGACCCGGATCGCGATCCCGAGCTGTTGACCGCCAAGCCGACCAGCTGGTGGGGTTATCTCTGGCTGTTGAGCGGCGTCGAGTATTGGTACCGCGCCGTTGGTGGATTGTTGCGTCGGGCGCTTGGAACGGCGCCGGCGGCCTTCGTGCCCGAGCGACAGCGTTCGCGCGTGGTTCTGGAATCCCGGGTCTACCTCGCCGGCTATCTCGCCGCCGCCGGTCTCTCGTTTCTGTTTCAGGTGGATTGGCTGCTTTGGCTCTGGGTCGTGCCCGCCCTGGTGGGCCAGCCGTTCCTGCGGGCCTATCTTTTGAATGAACACTGGGGCTGCCCGGTGGTGAAGGACATGTGGGGCAATACCCGATCGACGGACTCGAACCCACTGGTGCGGTTTTTCGCCTGGAACATGCCCTATCATGCCGAGCATCACGCCCACGCGGGGGTGCCGTTTCACGCGCTTCCGGCGCTGTCGGCGCGTTTGGAGGGCGCGCGGGAGGTCGTCGCGCCGGGCTACGGCCACTTTCACGCGCGCGAGGCCCCGGGTCTTATTCGCGAAGGGAAAGGGATTTGACCGGATTATCGCCGAGGCCGCTCCTCGCGGCGCTCGCTTGTCTCGGGGCGCTCTTCGTGCATGGATGCTCCGATGATCCGCTCGACACGATGATCGCGGGGTTGGACGACAAGGACAAGGCCTGGATCGCCGCCGCGTTGCCGCATGACGGGAAGGTTCGCAAGCGCGAGGAGCCCGCCACCGTCGCCGTCACGGGACATTACGAACCGCGCCATCTTGAAATCCTTGGCAAGGTCGCGGCGGATCTGGCGGATGTCGCCGGCCACGCCGCCCTGGAACTCAGCGAGGCCCGCCTGGTTACCCCCAAGCCGCCGGTGGACTGGCCCGATGACGGCAGCGTTGGCTTGCTTATCGTCTCGCCGGTGCCGTTCAGCATCCAGATCATGAACTATCTGTCGGTTCTCGAAACCCATCTGGGGAACCATTTCGACCCCTCCTACAAGATGCAGACCACGGTCAACCATCTGTTGCGTCGCCCGGTTCCGACCTGTCGCGGAGAGATCGACGTGAAATCCGAGGCCACGCCGTTCATCCTGGTGATCGACAATTCCGCCATGTTCGAGAAAACCCCCGACGCCGAGGCGATCCTGGCGCGCTGTGGCCTGGAGCTTTTCCTCGGCGCGCTGGGTTGGGATATCGGGCGAGCCAGCCCATACGAGGAGGGGCTGACCAAGGCCGAGATCATCCGGGCCTTGAACGCTTATGTGAAGGGCGAGGGCGCCCTGCCGCTGTCCGACCGCGCCGCCGCCGCCCTGCGCTTGCTCCATTCGAACCTGCTGGAGGCGGGCGACGGGGCGGAGAAGCTGGATGAGGTGTTGAAACGATAGGGGCCCAGGCGACGTACCGGATCAACGTCCGCGCGTACGGCCGCCTTTTGGTTTTCCGAAGCCGACCATCGCCCCAATGCGCGAGCATTCCTTGATACGGTTCCGTCCTCGCGAGACGACTGACGTCCGGCGTGACCGAAGCGTCGCAACTGGGAGCGTTCGGGGTCTCGAGAAGATGAAAGCCGATCTTGTGGTCGCCGGTGAGACCGAAATCGCCGACCGCGGCGGTGGCTCGAACGTTCAAGCAAAGTGTTTCGACCGGCATCCCGCCCCGAGATTTGTGATGGTCTCGGCGGTTTATTCAAGATCGACAATAATTCGCATGAATAGCATATAAAATTTTACCAAAAATGCGCCGG
>JAYOIK010000059.1:0-7724 GCA_038118725.1 Alphaproteobacteria bacterium
CAACGGGGCGAACGATGTCTTCTCGGCGGTGGTGCGCGACACGCTCGTGGGCCTCGCCAGCGGCTTCGTGAACAGCACCGAGCCGAGCCCCGCCGGAACGGCGCCGGCGACCACCTACGGCACCATGACAAGCAGCCAATGGTCGGCGGACGCGAGCAAGCTATTCGGCGGCGTGCAGAAAACCAACCCCTACTACAACACCTGGGCGGGCGCCGTTTACGACACTTTCGGCAGCCGGGTTTACGGGTTTCAGTATTCCGACTTCTTCACCTCGGACGGCCCCATCGGCAATCCGCAACTGTCACTCCGCCCCGGCATGCCGGCGCAGATCGTGGCGATAAAGGAGTGAGCCAAGAACCGGTTCGCGGAATCATTGGAAATGGTTCCGCTCTAAAGGCAAGGACAACGGCCCGACAATGCTTGAAACGCGTTGGACTTACGCCCGTTACACTTGTTCGTCGTCATCCTCGACTCGGTCGTCGATGGGGACGCCGGGGAGCTGTTTCTTGGTGCGGAACGCCAGCGCGGTTTTAACGTTCGAGACGTTTGGCGCCGGGGTTAGACGAGTCGTGAGGAACTTCTGAAAGGAATCCCAGTCCTTGGCGACGATCTTAAGGAGGAAATCGGTCTCACCTGAAAGCATGTGGCATTCCCGTACCTCGGGCCAGTCGCCGACCATCTCCTCGAAGGCGACGAGATCCGCTTCGGCCTGGCTGGACAGACCGACGAAGGCGAAAATCGTCACGGTGAAGCCCAGAGGCTCGGGATTGACGTCGGCGTGGTAGCCGCGAATGAAGTCCGCCTGCTCCAGCGCCCGCACCCGCCGCAGACACGGCGGCGCTGATATGCCGACCCGGTTGGCCAGATCAACGTTTGTCATTCGACCGTTGTCTTGCAGGTCCCGCAGGATTCTTCTATCGATCCGGTCGAGCTTGACGCGTTGCATCGTGATGGTCCTTCCTTCGTCGTCGTTGGATGTTCGACGACCGCCGGGAATATACGAGCGCGCGGCACGGTGACGCAAGAATGTTGCGCGAAGTTGTTATAATCGTACGATTCCTTTAGGGTGAGCTGGTTTCACGCGACGCGGCGCGACCCGCGACTCAGACCCGCGATTTGGCAGGCCAAGACATGTCCGACCCCGCGCCAGACTGCTGGATTCTTTCCGACGGCACCGCCGGCATGGAAGCCCAAGCGGTCGGCCTCGCCGACGCCATGGGCCTAGTCCCGACCATAAAATCAATCCGTCCCAGCGGCCCGCTGCGCCTGTCGCCAAGGCTCGGCGCGCTGCCGGGATTTCCCCCGACGGCGGGCGGAGACTCGCTTGCCCCACCCTTTCCAGCGCTCTCGATCACCTGTGGGCGTCGCCACGCTGGGGCCAGTATCGCTCTCAAGCGGCAATCCGGCGGAACGGTCCACACAATCCAGATTCAGGACCCTCGGGTCCCGTCGTCACTTTTCGACACCCTCGTCGTTCCGGAACACGACCCAACCCGCGGCCCGAACGTCATCACCACCATCGGCTCCCTCAACCGCGTCAATGATAGCTTTTTGTCCAGCGAAGCCGCCAAGTTCGCGGACCAAGCCACACACCTCCCCCGCTTCCGTGTCGCGGTCAATTTGGGCGGCGACACTCAGCAGTACAAGGTCGACACGACGATGGCGGACCGCGTGGTCGCGGGTCTGCTGGATTTACTGAATCAAGCGGAAACCGGCCTGATGATCACAACGTCAAGACGCACCGGCGAGCCGCTGATGGCGGCCCTCGCGCCACTCCTCGGGCGTCGCGACACGATTGTCTGGACCGGAGACGGCCCAAATCCGTATTTCGGGTTTCTGGGCCTCGCGGACGCGATCGTCGTTACCGCCGATTCGATCAACATGGTTTCCGAGGCTTGCTCGACCGGAAAACCCGTTCACATCCTGCCCCTCGGACGAGAGCCCCGACGACGCGCCGCGTTTCTCGACACGGTTCGAGCCAAGGGTCTCGCGCGAGATTTCAACGGAAGCTTCGACAGTTGGGTTCCCGAGCCCTTGCGGGAAACCGAGCGGGTCGCGGCATTGCTGGTTGAACAACTCAGGCGCGAGGGTATCCTTGCCCCGAACATCTAGGATCTATCCATGAACAAACCCAAGATCGGGCTGTTCGAAGCCGGTTTCTACGCCCCCGACTTCATCGCCGCGCATGGCGCGCCTGGTGACTGGTTCAAACGGTTTCTTGGACGGGCTTCCAATGATGGCTTCGACTTCGAGGTCTATCGAGCCATCGAAGGCGAACTCCCCGACGCGATCGATGCTTGTGACGGCTATCTGATCACCGGCAGCCCGGCCAGCGTCATCGACCGCGAGCCTTGGATGCTGGCGCTCGCCGATTTCTGCCTGCGCGCCATGGGAACCAAACCCGTGATCGGCATCTGCTTCGGTCACCAGCTGCTTTGCCAGGCATTGGGTGGCGAGGTGCGGGCGGCGGATGTCGGCTGGGGGATCGGCGTTCATCGATACACCGTAAACGGCGCCGATGACTGGATGACCCCGCCGCTCGGCGAGGTCGCGATGCTGACCTCGCACATGGATCAGGTTACCCGGCTGCCGCCGGGCGCCGAGGTCCTCGCGAGCAGCGCCTTTTGTCCGAACGCGATCCTGCGCCTCGGCCCGAACGCGATCAGCATTCAGGCACATCCAGAGGCGACACGAGATTGTTTCGGATCTGTCTACGAGATGCGCCGCGAGCGCTATGCGCCAGGCCAGGCCGACCGAGCGCTCGCCAGTTTCGATCAGACAACCGACGAGGAACGGGTCGGTCGCTGGCTGGTCAAGTTCCTGAATGACCGGATCAGCCTCGGCGATACATGACGATATCGGTGTCCTTGATATGGACCAGCGGCAAATCCCTGGCCAAATCATTCAGATAGTTGAAAACATCCGGCGCGTCGGGCTTGTAGTCGTGCCAGAGCACCACGCCGTGACCGCTCAGCATGGACATGGCCTTGGTCGTGTCGCTCTCGACATAAGACCGTGTATGCGCGCCGTCGATGAACACCAAGTCGACGGAACCCTTAAGCGGCGCGTCGTCGAAGGCCTTGCTGTCCGAGAAGATCTGGTGGATTTTCGACTCCGTCGGATGCCCCTCATAATAAAAGGTGGTGAAGGCCGCCTCGTCCGCCGCGACGTCCCGGTGCAGACGATCGTCGGACGCTCCGAATTCCAGGCTCGCCAGATCGTCGGGATGAATCGTCAGGGTATGGATTTCGGCGCCGTCGGGAGCATTCAGCGCCATGACATGCGCGGTCTTTCCGCTGCAGGTGCCGAACTCGAAGATTTTACCCGCCGATTTCGCCAGCCCGGCGATCACCCAGGTTTCCCGATCGGACAGCGAGGCCACCACACCCTCGCCGCCAATGAAGGCAACGGTCGATTCGGGCGCCGGACCATGCTCGGTCATCGCGAAACAGGGATCAACTTCCTCAAGTTTCACCTGCCGGATCGGATACGGCTTGAAGGCGAAGGCGCGCCGTTTCTGTCGGCGCAGCTTGAGCATTCGGCGGGTCGCCAGATACAGCGCGACAATGGTCACCACATTGGTAACGGCCAATAAAACCACGACCCAATCGGGCATAGGGAAACCCCATTCTAGCCGGCCCACCCCACGGGGGCCGCGCTCGCCGGAACCTCTTTCGAACCCGCTCTCATGTCAAGCGCCGGTGAAGCCGACCAGCCGACGCGGAACCTCGGACAAGGCGACAAAGCGCGGTTGTCGCCCCGGAGAAGGCGCACTATCTTCTGACTCCGAATTCACCCCCGGAGGAACGGCCCCGATGGCGGAGCATCGCGAGAAGATCTTGATTATCGGTTCCGGCGCCGCCGGTCTCACCGCCGCCATCTATACCGCGCGCGCGAACATGAACCCGCTCTTGGTCGCGGGCCTGCAACCCGGCGGGCAGATGACGATCACCACCGATGTGGAGAACTATCCCGGCTTCGCGGATGTCATCCAAGGTCCCTGGCTGATGGAGCAGATGCAGGCACAGGCCGAGGCCGTGGGCACCCGCATCGCCCATGACATCATCACGGATATCGACACTTCCACGCGCCCTTTCGTTCTGAAGGGGGACACCGGCGACACGTATATCGCCGACGCGGTGATCATCGCCACCGGCGCTCAGGCCCGTTGGCTTGGCCTGGAAAGCGAGGAGACCTTCAACGGCCGGGGCGTATCGGCCTGCGCCACCTGCGACGGGTTTTTCTTTCGAAACAAGGAGGTCATCGTGGTCGGTGGCGGCAATACCGCCGTCGAGGAAGCGCTGTACCTCGCCAATCTCGCCTCCAAGGTCACCCTGATCCATCGCCGGGACGAGCTGCGGGCCGAACGGATCATGCAGGACCGGCTGTTCCGGCACGAGAAGATCGAGGTCGTCTGGGACAGCGTCGTCGAGGAGGTTCTCGGTGGCGACGGCCCCATGGCCGGCGTCGAGGGCGCGCGCGTGCGGAACGTTAAAACCGGCGAGGTCACCGATATCGCCGCCGAGGGCTTCTTCGTCGCCATCGGCCACACACCCGCGACCGAGGCCTTCAAGGGCAAGCTGGCCATGGATGACGAGGGCTATATCCTTGTCGAGCCGGGCACCACCCGCACCGACAAGCCCGGCTTGTTCGCGGCGGGGGATTGCGTCGACAAGGTCTATCGCCAGGCGGTTACCGCGGCCGGCCTTGGCTGCATGGCGGCGCTGGAAGCCGAAAAATACGTTGCCAGCCAGGAAGATCAACGCGCGGCGGCGGAATAGAGCAAACCGGCGCGCTAACCATTGATGACGATATCGCGGCGCGCCGCGCCCCGGCTTTCTTGGTCCGCGATCGCCAGGAAGGCCCGCTCCAAATCGGCCACGTAGCGCCGCGTGCCGAGTGCCTCAAGGAGCCTGTTCGCCGTGAGCTTCTCGCGAAGCGATCTCGCGTGATCCGGATCCTCGGCGATGCGCCGCACCTGTTTCAGATAGTCCGCGGCGGACTCCACCACGCAAGCGTCAAGCCCCGCGGCTCGCAGCATTCCCGCCGACATGCGCCACGCGAAACATCGACCAGGCCGACTGACCACCGGCACGCCGCAACGCAGAGACAGAGCGGTCGTATAGCCGCCATTGTAGCCGAGCGGGTCGAGACTCACATCCGCCAGGGTGTGACGACGCGCATGCTCAAGCACCGAAACCCGTGGCGAGACCACCAGACGGTCCGTGGCCAGCCCAGCCCTTTGCATAAGCGACCCCGCCGACGCGATTGTCGCCTCGTCATCGGTCGCGATCCACAGAACCGCATGCGGCAGCGCCCGCAGGCAGGCGATCCACATCCGCACGGTTTCCAATGTCACCTTGTTCATTCGGTTGAACGCCGCCATCACGAACCCATCTTCCGGGAGCCCGGCCTCGGAGCGCGAGACTCCGATCTCGCCAATCTCAAAAGTCTCGTCCAAGGGCAGGAAACTTCTCGGCATGATGATCAAACGCTCGCCGTAACCAGACCTGTATTGCCCGGGCACCGCGTCGCGATCGACGATGGCATAGTCCGCGACCCGCGTGCCCATGGAGCCGGGATAACCGATCATGGAGACACGAACCGGCGCCGCCGGGCGCGAAAACACGGTATCGCCGCTCCCAATAACCGCGCCGCTCAGGTCCACCAGGACATCGATGCCGTCGGCGCGGATCCGGTTCTCCAACTCGGCGGGCGACAAGTCATGACAAAGGCGCGCGTGATCCGCCCCAAGATGCATCGGACCGGCCACGACCGGATCGGGCACAACTGTTTGATCATACAAAAATATCTGAAACCGGCTCTTGTCATGACGCAATGGTAGCGATCGGAGCGAGAGCCCGACTGGATGGGAAGTCAGGTCGGAGCATACATAGCCAATGCGCATTCGACGGGCGGGTGTCCAGCTCCAACGCGGACAGGCCGCCTCCCTCCAGCCGCCAACGCCGGGTTGGCGCTCGGCACGTGACGGAAACCGCTCCGCCAGACGTCGGGCCAAATCGGGATCATCGCGCCGCAACAGGAACTGACCGGGGGTTTCAACAGGATCAAGGCCGCGGGCTAGCTGTTGTTCAAGCACCGCGTCGATCAACGGGCGCAGATGCTCGGCCAGATCCACCTGGAGCGTTTCCCGCAACGACGTATACCGATTTATCAGGATCGCCAGCGAAGCCGGGTCCAGCGCCAACATCCAGGCGGCGGCCATTCTCAGAAAACGCCGGTCCGTCTTGTTACGCGAACCGGTGGCGGAAATCCCGCAGAACAGATCGACATAAGTCCCGAGCCGGCTCGGGTCCGCCACGATGTCACGCCAACCGAAATGCTCGAAACGCGTTTTCAAGTCGCGCCCTTCCCTTGTTTCCGCGCGCTCCCGCCACCAGATTAATGGCGAATTCAACGGGCCCGGTCTTTCGGAT
This sequence comes from Alphaproteobacteria bacterium, assembly GCA_038118725.1. Lineage (GTDB taxonomy): Bacteria > Pseudomonadota > Alphaproteobacteria > Thalassobaculales > Thalassobaculaceae > JADHLJ01. The sequence goes on from JAYOIK010000059.1 coordinate 6,438, forward strand.
GGACCACGACTCAGGCACAATGTGGTCCTACCTTTAAGAAGCTCAGATCACAACCGGCCAACCAAGGCCCGATTTCGCCGAGAGCGATATCGCCCTCTCAAGTGCCACACCGAAAGCGTTTCGATGGACTGGGACAAACTCAGAGTTTTTCACGCCGTCGCCGAAGCCGGAAGCTTTACCCATGCCGGCGAGACGCTGAATCTGAGCCAATCCGCCGTTAGCAGACAAATCAGCCACCTTGAGGAAAGCATCAACACACCGCTTTTCCACCGTCATGCCCGCGGTCTGATTTTGACCGAACAAGGTGAAATCCTTTACCAGACCGCGCATGAGGTTTTCGCCAAACTCGCCAGCACCGAGGCGTTGATCAGCGAGGGGCGCGAAGTGCCCAAAGGCCCCCTGCGGATCACCACCACGGTGGCTTTCGGCTCGACCTGGCTGGTGGCGCGGATCGGCGGGTTCCTGGAGCGCTATCCGGAGATTTCCGTAACCCTGCTGATCAATGATCACGAGCTCGACCTGTCGATGCGTCAGGCGGATGTGGCGGTGCGGCTAACCCCGCCGAAACAGCCCGATCTGATCCAGCGGCACCTGCGCACCATCCGCTTTCATCTCTATGCCTCCCCCGACTATCTCGCCGCGAACGGCACGCCGGAAAGCATCGAGGAGTTGAGCGATCATCGCATCGTCATTTACGGCGACTCGCCGCATCCTCCCTTCCCCAAGGTGAACTGGCTACGCGACCTGATCGCGGGTGGCCGGCGGCGCAAACCCATCACAACCATGCAAGTTAACAATTATTACGCCATCTTCCGCGCCGTCACCGGCGGTGTCGGCATCGCGGCGCTACCGGATTATCTCGCGGCCAATGACGAGCGTTTGGTGCGCGTCCTGCCGGATCTCGAAGGCCCGCAAACCCCGGCATATTTCGTATATCCCGAGGAAATGCGCCATTCCAAGCGCATCACCGTGCTCCGCGACTTTCTGATTCAAGAGGTCGCGAAAACCTCGTTCTAAAGTCCTTGCCTCGACGGTTTCGGTTGCAAATCGCGGAGCCATGCAAAAATCGCATGGCGGAATTGCCAATTTGGGCATGGTTATCCGCCGGGCGCGGTCCTATGTATTGCCCATGATTGTTGCGACGCAACATTATCTCCAGGCTCCCCCGCCTGGATTGAGGGCCCTCGGGTCCTACGTCTCCCAGACGTGAAGCCTCCCTGTTCAACTTGCCCCGGGCCCAAGGGTTCCGGGGCAATTTTTTTGTTGGGAGAAAATCGGGGGCGCTCT
>JAYOIK010000059.1:7824-34970 GCA_038118725.1 Alphaproteobacteria bacterium
GGCGCTCTTCAAGGAAAACGGGGCGCTCCCGTTGAACAGGAGCGCCCCGCCTTGTTGGTTCGTCGGGTGACCCAGAGCCACCCAGCCGGTGCTAATCGCTCAAGGCCTTCAGAACCTTGGGCGGCGACATCGGCAGCTCATAGAGACGCTTGCCGGTGGCATCGGCAATCGCGTTGGCGATCGCCGCGAGCGGCGGCACCAGCGGAATTTCGCCGACGCCCTTGACCCCATAGGGATGGTCCGGGTTGGGGATCTCAACCATCACCGCGTCGATCGACGGCAAGTCCGAGGCGACGGGCATGCGATAGTCGAGGAAGCCGGCGTTTTCCAGGCGTCCGTTCTTGTCATAGATGAACTCTTCGTTCAGCGCCCAGCCGACACCCTGGGCGACACCGCCCTGGATCTGGCCTTCGACATAGGACGGATGGATCGCCCGGCCGACATCCTGGCTCGCGGTGTAGCGCAGGATCGTGACCTGTCCGGTTTCCGGATCGACCTCGACATCGACCATATGCGCGCCGACGACGCCCATGTGACCCTTGGTGTTCTTCGACACCGCCGCCATGATCGGCCCGCCGGTCGCTTCCATCTTGCCCGCCAGTTCCGGCAGGGTAAGCGGATCGAACCCACCGGCGTTCGGGCCGGCCGGATGCGCCGCGCCGTCTCGCCAATCCACGGCGTCGGCCTCGATGCCCCAAATCGCCGCGGCCCGCTCCTTCAAGGTGCTGATGACCTGATCGGTGGCTTCGTCGACGACGATACCGGAGGCGAAGGTCACCCGGCTGCCGCCGGTGACGGCGCTGATGCCGACATTGTTGGTGTCGCCGATCTGCGCGTTGACCTTGCGATAGTCGATGCCCAGCTTCTCGGCCACGATATTGACCATCGCCGCCCGGCTACCGCCGATATCCGGGTGGCCGGTGACCACCAACGCGGTGCCGTCCTCGTTGATGTTCAGCTGAGCACTGGACTCGCCGCCCGCGTTGCCCCAATAGCCGATGGCGATGCCGCGGCCCTGGTTCGGCCCCAGTTCGGCCTTGGCGTTCGGGTGATTACGGACCGAATCGATGCATTCCTGGATGCCGGCCTCGCCGATCTTGGCGCCGTAGATGGTCGGCTTGTCCGCCGCCAGGGCGTTGCGCAGACGCAGTTCCCACGGGTCCATGCCGAGCTTCTCGGCGATCTCGTCCAAAATCGCCTCGAACACATAGTTGCCTTGCGGCGCGCCCGGCGCCCGATAGGCGGTGACGTTCGGGCGGTTGGAAACGATATCCAGGCCCTTCACGTCGGCATTGGGAATGTCGTAGCACGAGAACGAGAAGTGACAGGCGCGTCCCACCGGCGAGCCCGGATAGCAGCCGGCCTGGAAGTTGTAGGCGCCTTCCACCGCCGTCAGCTTGCCGTCCTTGGTGGCACCGACCTTGAGATGCGCGGACATGCCGGCGCCGCCGCCGGTGCTCATGAACACTTCCTCGCGGGTGTTTTGCATCTTGACCGGGCGGGCGCATTTCTTGGACAGCACCATCGCCACCGGCTCGAGATAAATAATGGTCTTACCGCCGAAACCGCCGCCGATTTCCGCCGGGATGGCCTTGATGTCACCAGTCGCCATGCCGGCGATTATGGCGGTCAGGCCGCGGACCATGAACTGTCCCTGGCTGCTGCTCCAGACGGTGGATTGGGCGTTCGGCTTATAGCTGACGATACAGGCCTGCGGCTCGATATAGCCCTGGTGCACCGAAGCGGACTTGAACGAGCGCTCAACCACCACGTCGGCGTCGGCGAAACCTTGGGCGACATCACCGGTCTTGACCGTCATGACGTTGGAGATGTTGGTCGGCCCGCCATCCTCGGACTTCAGCCAGTCATGCAGGATCGGCGCGCCCGGCGCCATCGCCTCGTCGGGATCGATGACATGCGGCAGGACCTCATAGTCAACCTCGATCAGGGCCAGCGCCTCGATCGCGACGGCTTGCGAGGTCGCCGCGACCGCGGCCACGGGATGACCGGTGTACAGAATCTTCTCCCGCGCCATGCAGCCACGGGCGATCCAACGGATATCGTTCGGTCCCTGCGGCAACGGCACATCGAGCGGCAGCAACGGCAGGTCGTCGCCGGTCATCACCGCCACGACCCCCTGTAGCGCCTCGGCCTTGGAGGTGTCGATCTTCTTGATCAGCGCGTGGGCGTGCGGGCTCCGCAGCACCTTGCCCCAGACCATGCCGGGCATGCTGAAATCGGCGGCGTACTGCGCCGAGCCGGTAACTTTTTCGACGCCGTCGGGCCGCGGAGTGCGCTGGCCGACCCATTTATTGTCGTGCGACATATCGTTCATTCGTATCGTTCCTTGTCCGCGAAGGTCACTGGCAGGGCGCCGATAGCCCGAGGTTTTCGCGCCGCGAACACCCGGAGGGTCCAGACGGCGCGACACGCATGCGGGCCTTGGCAAACGAGCCCGTATCATAGCCGCCGGGAGCCTCGCGAGGCAAGGCGGCTAACCGGTGACCACGATGATCGATCACATGCCGGGAATGGCGGTGACGAGGGAATGAAAACATCGGCTTCCCCACGCCCCATTCACCTGATCGCGGCCCGTCGACGACCGGGAAGGATACAGCGATCGCCGCCATTGATGTACCATTGGCAATTCCCGGATTTCCGCTATGAATTCCTGGATTTCGACTTTCCTCCCCCTCCCAAGAAGGATCAAACCGCCATGACGAAACCGACTTTGTACGGCATCGCCGCGAGCCGCGCCGCGCGCTGTCTTTGGGCGCTCGAGGAAACCGGCATGGCCTATGAACATGACAAGACGGTGATGCGCAAGGACACGGGAACCCCGGAATTCCTCAAGGTCAATCCGAACGGTCGGGTGCCCGCGCTGATGGACGGCGATCTGGCGCTCTGCGAGTCGCTGGCCATCAACAGCTATGTCGTCAAGAAGGCCGGCGGCGATCTCGCGCCCAAGGACCTGGCCGAGGATGCCACGGCGCAACAATGGTCGCTCTGGGCGATGACCGAGACCGAGAAGCCGCTGCTCCGCGCCCTGTTCCACACGCTCGGCATCATGGGGTACGAGAAGGACCCCGCCATCGTCGCCGAGTGCCTCGGGGAATTGGAACGTCCGTTCAAGGTGCTGGACTCCCATCTTGCCGGCCACGACTGGCTGATGGGCGGGCGTTTCACCCTCGCGGATCTCAATGTCGCCTCGGTGCTGGCCTGGGCCAAGACCGCGCGCCTGGACCTCACGGCCTATCCGAACATCGCCCGCTGGCTCGACGCCTGCCTCGCCCGCCCGGCCTACGGCAGGGTCAGGGAAATGCAGAAGGCGGGGTGATTCACCGTTCCTATGCCTTTTTCCCCCGTGGATTGAACACCTTCGGCTCCGTCGGCGGCTGTTTCTGGGGCGGCATCGGCGGCGGGATTATCTCGACGTTGAGATCGCCCCATTCCTCGAAACTGCGCCGATAGAACGGTTTCTTAAGCCGGACGGTGGAGTTGCGCCGCACCGCCTCCTCGACCGCGTCCTCGAGTTTCTCGGCGAGCCGGACATTCCACGGCATCACGTAGGATCGCGGCGCCGCCTCGCCGTCGAGACGCAGCCAGAGATAGATCGCCCGGCCCTCGTCGAAACTGGTGGAGACCAGCTCCACGCCGTCGGTTTGATGCTGATACCACTCAAAGCTCACCGGCTTGGGCTTGCTCAGGACTTCGAGGATCTGAAGGTAGACCAGCGGCAGGAACAGGACCGCGGTGCCGAGCGCCAGCATGCGCACCCGGGTCGGCCTCGGCGCCCAGATGGCGATGGAGGCAAGCGCGCCGGCGACCAGGGCGGCGGCGGCGAAGACGTAATAAAGAATATCCATCACTTGGTCCCCGTTACCAGGCGGCGGCGCAAGGTACTGACACTACCCTCGACCAACTGTCCCTCGGCGGTCAGACGAAACCGGAAAGCCGTCTCTTCCTGGCCCCGTCGACGAAGCTCGACGGTGGTATCGAGGATCTGTTCGGTATCCTCGTAACGGCGCTTCAGGCTGACCACGATATTGACCGGAATGACGACGCCATGCGGCAGCGGGCCGTACATATGGGCATTGACGATGTACTCGCCCGCCGGGATGCCGCGACTGTAGGAAACCTCGTAATTGCGGTCGGTGGCGTCGCCCTCCATGCCCAAATCGTCGCGCAGGAGGTTGAATGTCTGCCCGCCCAGGTTCCAGAATCCCACCGGTAATTCGCCCGGTGCCTGGACCCAGAGATCGACGTCATAGGGCATGCTCGCCGGCCAATGCATCTCGACGATCACATTACCCGGCGCCGTGTGCTCCTCGGTCTGTTCCTTGACCGGCTGGATATGCGGCAACAGCATGATCACCATGGCGACGAACCCGATAAGCGCCAGCAGGATCACGTCGCGAAAGACGGTCCCCCAACTGTCCTGCTCCTCGAGGTGATCAAGACCGCGCATCGCCGTGGCTCCGTGCGTCCCCGCCCGATTCCAGGCAAGCGCTGATCAGCGCCACCGTGCAGGTGACCAGGATGCGGTGGTTGATGATCAGCCAGATATAGAAAACCGCGCCGACCAGGGTCGTGTTGAGCGCCACCGACATGCCGTTGATCAAGGTCGCCACCATCGCGCTGACATTCTCAACCTTGACCGCGCTCTCGGGATCAATGCCGGAAAGCGCGAGAATGAAGCCGATCACCGTGCCGATCAGGCCCAGGAATATCAACGAATCCGCGACATGACGGACCACGACGATCCGATCGGTCAATCTGAGCCGCAACGCCTCGGCGCGATTTCCGCGGTCCTCGCTGGTACTCCCCGCGCGCGACACGAAAGCGCCGGCCAAGGTGGTCGGGTCCGGGTGCCCCGCCTCGATCGCGGCCAGGTCCCGGCCATGTTGCCAGATCCTCGCCCCGCAATGGGCCAGGCCGTAAAGGAACACCAACAGGATAAGCCCGGAAAGCTCAACCAGATACGCGGAGAGAATGCCGTCGAGCCAGCCTTGTGGATAGGCGGCGATCAACAGCGCCGTCGCCAGGGCGTTGAACAGCAGAAACCGCGTCAGATGCAGATGGCGGTAACTCATCCTCGGTCCCACTTCATCGTCGCCCCTAAATCATCCTTCGATCCGCTTCAACCGCTAACCAGGTCGCCGCGCGCCTTGAGACTCTCGCGCTCGAAACCGGCGATCTGTTTGTAGCGCGTCGACAGGGCACGCAACTCGTCCTGGCCGATCACGTCGTCGATATTCTCGAAGGGTCGGTCCCCGGTGCGCTCGAAGATTTCCCGCAGAATGGCATCCGGCGGAATGCTGCGATTGGCGAGCACCACGTCGGTGGTGGGCTGCAAGCGATCGGCCTCGTAAGCCTTCAGCGCCGTCGCGGGATCGCTCGCCGCCGAAGCGCGCGCCAGATGGCCGGTGAGGCACCGCGCGTCGAGGATCGCCTGTCCGGCGCCGTTCGAGCCGCGCGGATACATCGGGTGCGCCGCGTCGCCCGCCAGCGTCATGCGCCCGAAACTCCAGCGGCTCAGCGGATCCTTGTCGACCATGGGATATTCCAGGATGAAGTCGGCCGCTTGGACGAAAGCGGGGACATCCAACCAATCGAACTTCATTTCCCGGCAAGCCCAGAGAAAATCGTCGATCTCGCCGGCCCGGCTCCAATCACCGCTCGGGTCGCGCGGCGGGGTATGGAACTCGCACAACCAGTTGATCTCCTGGCGTCCATCCGCGTCGACCGCGTCGCGCACCGGATAGAAGATCACCTTGCCGGTCTCCAGCCAGCCCGCATAGGCCATGGTCGCGCCATCGAGGAAAGGTTTCCACCGGGTGATCCCGCGCCACATGGTGATCCCGGAATAGACCAGGGGACCGTCGTCGGGATGCAGCAACGCTCTCGTGGTCGAGCGGATGCCGTCGCAACCGATCAGAAGATCTCCCGAGACAGACGGCAAGGCCTCGCCGGTTTCCGGATCCTCGAAGCGCGCCACCACCCCGCTCTCGGACTGCTCGGCGCCGACCAGGCGATGGCCGGTCCGCACCGCGTCGGGGCCCAACCGCTCAATCACGGCGTCCAGCAAAACGGCTTGCAGGTCTCCTCTGTGAATGGAGTATTGCGGCCAGTCATAACCGGCGAACCGACCCCGTGGTTCAGTGAAGATATGCTGACCGAACCGGTTGTAGAACGAGACTCGCCTGGTCTCTATGCCCTTGGCGGCAATCGCCGGCTCCAGACCGAGCGCCTGCATCTCCCGCATGGCATGCGGCAGCAGATTGATACCGACGCCCAGCGGCCTGATGCTCGGGGCGGCCTCGAATACCCGGCAGGGAATACCGGCGTCGCCGAGGCTCAGGGCAAGCGTCAGCCCACCGATCCCGGCGCCAATGATCAAAACTTCCACGCACATCTCCAGGTAATCGCTTGTTGTTTCACGTCGACAACCACGTCATGCGGCGACATTGCGGCTGGCGGGGAGTTCGAGACAGACGGTGGTGCCGACACCCAACGCGCTTTCAATGAGCAAGGCTCCACCATGCCTTTCCGCGAAGGCCTTGGCCAAGGTCAACCCGAGCCCGGTACCCTCGTGTTTTCTCAGCCGCGCGTCCCTGACCTGAAAAAATGGCTCCACCACCTTTGGAATGTCATGCTCGGAGATACCGATCCCATCATCACGCACGGTGAAACGGATCGGTTTCTCGCCGCCTCCATCCACGTGGATTCCTATGGTTCCAGCCTCGTCGGTGAACTTTATGGCATTGGCGATCAGGTTGATCAGAACCTGCTTTATCCGCAACGGGTCGGCACGGATCGGCCCCAGCGTCTCGGCGGTCTCGACATGCAAAACGACATTGCTTTCAAGGGCTCTGGGCTGAACCATCGTTCGACAGTCGTTGATCAATGAAATCACGTCGAATTCTTCTTCATCAAGATGGATTTCACCGGTTTCAATCCTGGAAACGTCGAGGATGTCGTCGATAAGATCGAGGAGGTGGAGGCCCGCCTTGTTGACGTTCCCGGCATATTGAACGTAGCGGTCGTGGCCAAGTGGGCCGAACATCTGGGTCGTGAGTATCTCCGAAAACCCGATAATCGAGTTCAACGGCGTCCGCAACTCGTGGCTCATATTCGCCAGAAACTCGGTCTTGGTCCGGTTGGCGAACTGAACCTCCTCCATCGCCTCGCGCAGGCGACGTTCGGCCTGGATCTGCTCGGTGATATCGGCGGACACCACGATCGTCCCGCCGTTGCGCGTGCGCTGATCGCGGACCAGCAGCCATCGGTCATTGTCGCGCTTGGTCACGAAGGACTGGCCGGGGTTTTCATGATAACGCATGCGCTCGCGGAAATACTGCTCCTCGCGCCCGGCGGATTCCGTGGTCAGACCCTGGGCGATGATCAGCCGCACGAATTCCTCGAACTTCATACCGGGCTTCACGCGGTCGATTACGGCGGCGTTGATCTCGCGAAATCTCTGATTGAACATGACGATGCGGTCATCCGCGTCGCACAGGATGAACAACTCATTCATCCCATCCACGGCCTGTTCGACCAGTTCGGCGTTATGGTGGGCTTCCTGGCGGGCTCGCATCAATGCCGTGACGTCGGCCCCGGTTCCGCGGTAACCGCGAAATCGCCCCGCGTCGTCAAAGACCGGGACACGGCTGGCGGTCAGCCATTTCTCGCCATCCGGCCCGGCCCGACGATAAACAAAATCACTGAACGGCTCGTGTCGGCGCATGGATTCCAGATGCGCGTCCCAAACCTCCTTGGGAACATCCGGCGCGCCGATATCCTCTCGGGATTTTCCATAGTGCCATTCGCGGGGGAATCCCACATGGGCTTCGACATTCTTGGAAAACCAGACGAACCGCAGGTTCTCGTCCATTTCCCAGAACCAATGGCCCGAGGCCTCCGCGAAGCCAGAGAGCAGTTCATCCCTTTGGTTTTGATCATCCGACGGTTCCCGACCGATAGTCGACGCCGAAGGCGAAACAGGGATCGAATCCCCGTTCCCTCTATCCTCGGGTTCATCCATGGCACGCCCCCGCTTCCACGCGATTCGCGATAGCCCCCTACCGGCAACGCCATCACACCAGAAAGCCGGTCAGGCGTCCATGCCATACATCGAAGGGTTGCCTCCAATTCTTCACAGGATCGTGCGCAAATACCCGTCCATCCCCGCCTCCGCCCGCCATTGTCTCGGATAGCCGAGCGAAACTTCCTCGAACCGACAACCGTCCACGATGTCGGTTCGGCGGGTATGCAGATGCCCGGTCACCACGGCCAACGCGCGAAACCGGCGGTGCCAGTCCTCCGTCAGAACCGTGCCGCACCAGGGCGTGAAGCGTGGAATTCTCGGGATGTTGATCAGATCGGCGCGCATCGGCCAGTGATTGACGAGAACGGTTCGGCAATCCGGCGGCAATGCTTCCAGACGCTTCTCCGCGTCCCGGCATCGCGCCCAGCACCAGGCTTCGCGGCTTGGAAACGGGTCGGGGCGGAGCCAGATCTCGTCAACGCAAAGCGCGCCGCCCTCGCGCGCCCATTGCCGGATCTCCCCCCGGTCAATATGAGCGGGGCGAAAACTGTAATCATAAAGCAGGAAAAGCGGGGCGATAACAACGCGCTCTCCGCTTGGACCAGGCAACGGCCATTCGATGAACGGATCCTCCGGCGTCACCGCGCCGTGCGAGCGCGCGAGATCGACCATGGCGCGATAGCGCGCGACGCCCCGCCTCGCCTTCACGCCCTCGCGCGGGACCGACCACAGATCGTGATTGCCGGGCACCCAGATCAGCTTTTTGAACCGCCGGCCCAGTTCCGTGAACGCCAGATCCTGATGCTCGAGGCTCTCCGCCACGTCGCCGGCGATGATCAGCCAGTCATCACGATGATCGGAAACCCCGTGCAAGGCCTCCCGGTTCATCGGGTTGGAGAGATGCAGATCACCGATCGCCAGAAGCCGCATGATCTAGGCCGGAAACCCCATCTCGCGCAGCAAGGCGCGTTCCACCAGATCAAGGATCAACGCCGCCTGGCGTGGTTGCGCCTTCGCCAAGGAGGAAAAGGCGCGCGCCGCCAGCGGATTGTATTTCCCGGTCTCGCACTCCACGACCAATCCCTCCAACCACTTGCGCAGGGCCTCGGCGGAATCCCCCATGGTTTCCCGCTGTCGCGAGAGCAAGCCGTGCATGAGCGAGACCAGCGGCGCCTTGCCCCGCCAAACCGCCTGGACCGCGGGCTGATCGGGACGGTCGTGAATGCGTCCAAGAAGGTAGTGGAGCACGCCGCCGAGAAACTGCTCCGCCCGCGGGGTCAGATCCTTGTCGACCTCCCCGGTCCCCTCCAGCAGGATCCGCGCGATATCGCGCACGAAGGTGTCACGATCGACGGTTCCGGCGCGCGGAATCTCGAGGTTTTCGCGAACTTTTCCAGCCATTCCACATCCCTTCGCGACGCCTCGCCGCGTGGTTGCGCGAGCCGGTTGCCGACGAGAGGTTATCCGACACCCGGCCCTGCCTGTCCATGCGATAGGACGAACATTCGCGCGGCGTCGTTCAAGACTTGCAAGGGTTGGGGAGCAGGCGTAGGTTCTCGCCGGTTTTCCGACACATCACTTCGAGGTCCGTCATGAGCATCCTCGCCGCGCGGCTAAGTCGCGTCAAATCCTCCCCCACCATGGCCATGAGCGCCAAGGCCCGTGAACTCAAGGCCCAGGGCCTTGATGTCATCGAACTCAGCGCCGGTGAACCGGATTTCCCGACCCCCGCGAACGTCGTCAAGGCGGCCGAGGAAGCGATGGCCCGGGGCGAGACCAAATACACCGACCCAGACGGCTCGCCGGCCATGAAGCAGGCGGTCTGCCGCAAATTCAAGCGCGACAACAATCTCGACTACGAGCCTTCCCAAGTGACCATCGGCACCGGTGGGAAACAAGTGCTCTACAACGCGCTGATGGCCACCCTGAACGAGGGCGACGAGGTGATCATTCCGGCGCCGTACTGGGTCTCCTATCCGGACATGGTGCTGCTCGCCGAGGGCACGCCGGTCATCGTCGAATGCACCCAGGAGAACCGGTTCATTCTTCAGCCGGAGGATCTGGAAAAGGCGATCACGCCGAAAACCAAGTGGATCATCCTGAACAGCCCCTCGAACCCCACCGGCGCCGGCTATACCCACGCGGACATGAAAAAGATCACCGATGTCCTGATGCGCCATCCGCATGTCTGGGTCATGACCGACGACATGTACGAACACCTAGTCTATGACGGGTTCAAGTTCTGCACCCCCGCCGAGGTCGAGCCCGGACTCTATGACCGGACCCTGACCGTGAACGGCATGTCCAAGGCGTTTTGCATGACCGGCTGGCGGATCGGCTTCGCGGCCGGCCCCCAGGAGTTGATCGGGGCGATCCGGAAGATCCAGTCGCAGTCGACCTCCAACCCCTCCTCCATCAGCCAGGCCGCCTCGGTCGCCGCGTTGGACGGGCCGAAGGACTTCATCGCCGAGCATAACGAAGTCTTCAAGGAACGCCGCGATCTGGTCTGCTCGATGCTCAATCAGGCCAAGGGACTGAATTGCCCGACCCCGGAAGGCGCGTTCTACGTTTACCCGTCCTGCGCCGGGCTGATCGGCAAGACCACGCCGGACGGCAAGGTGCTGGAGAACGACGAGGACGTGGTCGCCTATTTCCTCGAAACCGAGGGTATCGCGGCGGTTCATGGCGCCGCCTTCGGCCTCAGCCCGCATTTCCGTATCTCCTACGCGACTTCCACGGAAGTGCTTGAAGACGCCTGCCAGCGTATTCAACGGGCCTGCGCCGCCGTCAATTAACGCTGCGTCGCGTCCGGCGCGTATTCACGACCGAGGGGTCACGAGGCGGCATCGCCGTCGTGATCCCTCGGCATTTCTCTCTTGCGTCCGCTGATCATCCCTGTCGTCAATAACCGTGGATCACGCGGCTTCCGCCGGTGTCGGGAGCCGTCGTGCGATAACGATCGGGCTCCCATGCCGGGCTCGTCATGCGACAGAGGGAGAAACGCGAATGGCCAATGCTTCCGGAGGAAACACACGCTGCGCGGTGCTTGTCGGTCCGTATCAGAGCAGAAAGACCGCGCTTTTCGAGGCGCTGCTGCATGCCACCGGCGCGATCGAGCGCAAGGGAACCTCCAATGCCGGCAACATGGTCGGCGATGCTTCCGACGAGGCGCGCAAGCGCCAAGCCAGTACCGAACTCTCGCTCAGACATGGAAGTTTTCTCGATGATCACTGGGTTTTCATCGACACGCCGGGCTCTGTCGAGTTTAGCCAGGAAACCCGAAACGCTTGCCTCGCCGCCGACATCGCCATTGTCGTGGTCGATTCCGAGGCGCAAAAGATTCCGGCCTGCGCGCCGATCCTAAAATTTCTCGATGAGCACGACATCCCGCGCATGGTGTTCATCAACAAGATCGACGCCGCGACGGACACGGTTCGCGAGTTGATGGCCGTGCTTCAGGACGCCTCGGACAGCCCGCTGGCGCTGCGCCACGTACCGATCCGCGACGGCGAGACGATCACCGGTTATGCGGATTTGGTAAGCGAAAGGGCCTATGAGTAAAATCCCGGCGGCCCCTCGAAGCTGATTCAGCTTCCCGACACCGCGAGTGACCGTCAGTCCAAGGCCCGGGCCGAGCTGCTGGAAACCCTGGCCGATTTCGACGACGGCCTGATGGAGAAGGTTCTGGAGGAAGTCGAGCCGGAGAAATCAGAGCTCTACGACAACCTGACCGAGGCGCTGCAGAACGCGCTGCTGGTTCCGGTTCTGATCGGCGCTGGCGAGAAGGACCATGGTGTTCAACGGCTCCTGAAACAGTTGCGCCACGAAGCGCCCGGCGCAAGCCAGACCGCTGAACGCCTCGGCCTCGAAAGCGACGGCGAGGCGGTGGCCCAGGTCTTCAAGACCATGCATGCCCAGCACATGGGCAAGATGTCCTATGTCCGGGTCTGGCGCGGGTCGATCAAGGATGGCGAAACCCTGAACGAGCAGCGGGTAAGCGGCATCAATACCTTGATTGGCGCGAAGCTTGAAAAGCAGTCCGGCGCGAGCATCGGCGATGTCGTCGCCCTTGGCCGCATGGACGACGTGAAAACCGGCGACGTTCTCACCCCCTCGGGGAGCGCGCCCGACGGCGCCCTCGCCTGGCCGGAACCGCTCGCCCCGGTCTACGCCCTGGCGATTTCCGCGACGAATCGTAATGACGAGGTAAAGCTGTCCGGCGCCCTTCAGCGCCTCGCCGAGGAGGACACCTCGGTATCCATCGCCCATAACGCGGCGATGGGCGAGCTGATCATCTCCGGTCAGGGAGAAACCCAGATCACCGTTCTGTGCGAACGTCTGGCCAACCGGTTCAACCTGTCGGTCAACACCGCGCGGCCCAGTGTTCCCTACAAGGAAACCATCAAGAAAGGCGTCGATCAGCACGCGCGCCACAAGAAACAAAGCGGCGGTCACGGCCAGTTCGGCGACGTCAAGGTGAAGATCAAGCCGCGTCAACGCGGCGCCGGCTTCGAATTCATCGACAGCATCGTGGGCGGCGCGGTGCCGCGAAACTACATCCCCTCGGTCGAGGACGGGGTGAAGGACTTCATGAAGCGTGGCCCCCTGGGTTTCGAGGTCGTGGACCTGTCGGTGGAACTTTATGACGGACAGTTCCACGCGGTCGACAGCTCCGACATGGCCTTCAAGACCGCCGCCAGGATGGCCATGTCCGAAGGCCTGCCGAAATGTTCACCGACCCTGCTGGAGCCGGTGCTGCATGTGAAGATCTCGGCCCCGAACGACGCCACCGCGCGTATTCAATGGATCATCACCGGGCGCCGCGGCCAGATCCTCGGCTTCCAGGCGAAGGACGGCTGGAAGGGCTGGGACGAGGTCGAGGCGAATATCCCGGAATCGGACGTTCATGACCTGATCATCGAGGTCCGTTCGGTGACCATGGGCGCGGGAACCTATGAATGGGCTTTCGATCACCTCGCCGAGTTGTCCGGGCGACTGGCGGATCAGGTGATCGAGCAGCGCAACGAGGGCGCATAGCGCGGCTCCAGAAGACCGGTTTGGTTGACAGGCGAGGACGGCGGCGGCTAAGAGCCGGCATCCTCGCCATCGCCCATCGGCCCGCATGATCGACCTCAACACCCGGGAGCGCCGTGTCCACTCGCAGAATGGCGAGGACGGCATTCTGGATTGCCTGATCTCCAAGCTCGGCGCGCCGACGCGAAAACTGGTCGAGATCGGCGCCGCGGAAGGCGTCGAGAACAATTCCACCCACCATATCAAGAACGGCTACGAAGCGGTTTTGATCGAGGGCGACCAGGACAAGGCCGCCAAGCTGAAACAGTTCCTCGCCACGGTGTCTCCGAGCCAACCCACAAAGATCCTGAACGGCTTCGTTACCGCCAGAAACATCGGCGCTCTCGCGGGCGCGCATTTTCCCGACGCCCCGGATTTCCTATCCCTCGATGTCGACGGGATAGACGCCTATGTCCTCGACGCCCTTCTGGAAACCGGCTTCAAGCCGTTGATCCTATGCCTCGAATACAACAGCTTTTTCAGTCCGAGACCAGTGACGGTTGTCTATGACGAGGCCTTTAGCCGTTATCACTATCATCCGAATTTCGGCCTGTATTACGGCGCGTCGGTGGAGGGGCTCAAGATCATCGCCGCGCGGCATGGCTACCGCTTTCTCTGTGTGGACCGATCCGGAACCAACGCGTTCTTCGCCCTGCCGGAACGGTTCGGCCAGGGATTGGACGACCTGACCGGGCTTTCGTTTCAGTACACGACAATCTTTTGCCGCAAGTATCGCCGCACCGGCGAACAGCTAGCCGAGGCTCTGACGCGAACCGATCTGAAATTCGTTCGGATCGACGACGGGTTTCGAGGATTGCCACGCTAAACGGTTTCGGGGACCACGGTCAGGGCCTCCGTATCAGAACGCTTTCGCCGGCGCGCCCAAGACCGTCGCAAGCCCGGTCATATCGACTTGATCCGCCGCCGTTCGCGCGATCCCCTCCAAGGCCGCGCGGCGTTCATCATCGGCCACCGACCCGACCAACGCGTGGAATTTATCGTTGAGATCGGTCTCGGATAGTGGCGCTTCCGGATAACCGCGGGCGATGTCGGAACGCTCGTGAACCCTCCGGCCGTCCTTCAAGGTCAACGTGACTTCACCGGCGTAGAAATCCGGAAACAGAGCCTCGAGTTCACCCTCGTCCCGGGTCACCGTGGTCGCCGCGGCCAGGCGCGCCACCTCTGGGTCCGTGATCCGCCGGTCCTCGAAAAGGTCAATGAAGTTCAGTTCTCCCCGCGCGACGCGGACCGGTAGAACATATTGCGCGCAATGGCTTTTCAAGGGGTTGTCGTCCACGCAATGGCAACCTGAAGCCGCGAAACGCAGGTCCATGGTCGCGATATCACCCGCCGTTGTCCCCTCGCGACGCAGCAACGCGGCGAGCGCGTCGAGCGCGGGATGAAGGAACGAGACGCAGGAATACGGCTTGACCGCCAGTTCCATGACACCGTCCCACTTGGCGCCGAGACCGTCGAGCAAGGGCTCCTTGGAATAGCCGCGGCTGAATGCCTCCAGCACCGTGTGCCCGCCGTCGAAAATCCTATCGGGCGCTCCGAACCCGTCCTTGGCAAGCATGGCGGCGGTAACCCCGTTGCGCGCGGCCATGCCCATCTGAAAGGGCCTGGCATCCTCGTTCGGGTCATCCTCCCAGGCCATCAGGCCGGATGTCTGCAGCGCCGCGAGACCCAACGCGCGGACGGTTTGCTCGCTATTCAGGTCCAACAGGTGCGCGGTGGCCGCGGCCGCGCCGAAGGTCCCGCACACCGCGGATGGGTGAAAGCCGATGGCATAAAGTTGTTTGGGATCCATGGCCATCGAGACCCGATAGGTGATCTCGCAGCCCAAGGCGATCGCCGTCAGAAAATCCGCGCCGCCGCGACCATGCGCCTCGGATAGCGCCAGCGCCGTCGGCACCATGATCGAGATCGGATGCAGGATCGCCTCGGGATGGTGCGGCTCCATATCACAGGCATAACCGAGCGTGCCGTTGGCCAGTACCGCGTTCACCACGCCGACCTTGGTTCCCCGGCCGATCAACGTCGCCTCGGGCGGACCACCCTGGGCTTCGGCGAAAGCCGCGATCCGCGCGCCGGAGGTAATCTTGGGATGCGTCGCCGCCGCCAGGGTGCCGATCCCGTCAAAGACCAATAGCTTGGTGTACTCGACCACCTCGGCGGGAAGATCGCCCGGCTGGAAATCGGCGATGAAGCTCGCGAGTTTTTGGGTGATCGGCGCCCGGTTCATCGCGGTATCCTTCCGTCGGTCGTGGTCGGGCCTCTAGGATCGAGCCCAACGGCTGGCACGGCCCCTCGACCATGCTAGAGTTGTTAGCCTCGGTTGTTGCCCTCGGGTCCGTGCAAGCAGATCATGCGGAGATCAACCCCATGGACGCAAGCGCCGCAACCGGGGCCCCGACCGCCGATCCGCTCAACACAGGATGATTATCGTGCCAGACAGTAAAACAGACAACGTCTTCAACGGCGCCGAAGCCATGGTCCGGATGCTCGAAGCGCATGGCGTGCGCCATATCTTCGGCCTTTGCGGCGACACGACGCTACCCTTCTATGACGCGTTGTATCGCCTGGATCACGGGATCGAGCATATCCTCACCCGTGATGAGCGCTCGGCCGCCTACATGGCAGACGGCTATGCCCGGGTCACCAAGAAGGTCGGCGTCTGCGAGGGGCCGTCGGGCGGCGGCGCGACCTATATCCTGCCGGGCCTGGTCGAGGCCGGAGAATCCTCGGTACCGATCCTGGCGATCACCTCGGATGTTTCGGTCGGGAGCCGCGGACACTATCCGCTGACCGAGCTGGATCAGGAGGGGTTGATGCGCCCGCTGACCAAGTGGAACGCGGTGATCCCCCGCGCCGACATGCTGCCGGACATGGTTCGCACGGCGTTTCGCTCGATGACCACCGGGCGCCCCGGCTCGGCGCATCTCGGCCTGCCGATCGATGTACAGCGCGACCCAGTCGACCCGGAGCAGATCTGGGCCAATCCCAGGCACCAGAGCTATCCGGCCTATCCCTCCGGGCCCGATCCCGATGAGATCGAGGCGGCCCTCGACGCGATCCTCTCCGCCAAGTTCCCGGTGATCATCTGCGGCGGCGGCATCGTGCTGTCCGGCGGCGAAGCGGAGTTCGGAAAACTCGTCGATGCCCTGGACGTGGCGGTGGCAACGACCGTGTCGGGACAGGGCAGCATCGCCGAAACCCATCCCAACAATGTCGGCGTGGTCGGCTCCAACGGCGGGGTACCGGCGACGCGCGATCTGGTGCTGCTGGCGGATCTCGTGGTGTTCATCGGCTGCCGCGCCGGCTCGGTAACCACCGAGCGGTGGCGCGTGCCGACCAAGAACGTGCGCGTGGTTCACATCGATTCCGACGCCGAGGTGATCTCGGCCTCGTACAAGACGGAGGTCGGCGTGGTCTCCGACGCCCGCCTGGCCTTGGCGGCAATGAACCGGGCGCTGGGGGAGCGCAAGGACAAGCCGGCGGGCTTCGGTGGCGGCGCCGCGGTCGCCAAGGCTCGAGCGATTAAATGGGATGCCTTTAACGCGCTCGCGGCGAGCCAGGACCAGCCGATCAAGCCGGAACGCACCATCGCCGCCCTGCGCGCGGTTTTGGATGACGATTCCATTGTCGTTGCCGATCCAGGCACGCCCTGCCCCTATGTCTCGGCCTATTACGAGTTGAACACGACGGGCCGGACCCTGTTCTCGAACCGCGCCCATGGGGCTCTGGGATACGCACTGTCGGCGGCGGTCGGCGCGGCGGTTGGGCGGCCCGACAAGAAGGTCGTCTCGCTGATGGGCGACGGCAGCTTCGGCTTCACCTGCGGCGAGCTCGAGACCGTGGTCCGCCTGAACCTTCCGATCACCTTCATTGTTTTCTCCAACGCGGTTTTCGGCTGGATCAAGGCCGGTCAGCGGGCCGGCTTCGGCGAGCGCTACTACTCCGTCGATTTCAACCAGTCCGACCACGCGGCCATCGCCAGCGCCTTCGGCGTGAAATCGTGGAGGGTCGAGGACCCGGACAAGCTCGAATCCGTCCTGCGGGAAGCGGTCGCCCATGACGGGCCTACCCTGGTCGACGTCATCAGCCAGCCGCTCAACGAAGCCGCCGCGCCGGTCAGCGAGTGGATCGCATGAGGCCCAATACACGCATCGGTCTCGGCGGTTTCGGCAATGTCGCCGCGCAGCTGACGCGCGCGATCCTGGCCGAGCCGGGTTGCGGCATGGAGATCACCGCGATTTCGGCCGGAAACCTCGACAAAGCCAAGGAAAAAGCGGCGAAACTCGGATTGCAGGTGCCGGTCATACCGGCGGTAGGACTGGCCGAGCACGCCGATGTCATCGTCGAATGCGCGACCTATGAGGCCTTTCGCGATGTCCTTGAGCCCGCGCTACGCGCCGGCAAGCACGTGATCGCCGTCAGTGTCGGCGCGCTCGCGGTGAATTTCGATCTGTTGGATATCGCCAAGGAGCACGGCGCGACCCTGCATATCGCCACCGGGGCCATGCCAGGCCTGGATATCCTGCGCTCGGCCCGCGAGGGCACCATTGAGAGCGTACGGTTGGAATCCCATATCCGACCTGGTTCCTTCGCCCATGAGGAATATGTCATCGAAAAGGGCGTCGATCTGGCGGCCGCGGAATCGGGTCCGGTCCCGGTCTTTCATGGGTCCGCCCGCGACGCGGCCCGACACTTCCCCAGGCATTTCAACGTCGCGGTCGCGCTGAGCCTCGCCGGTATCGGCCTTGATCGCACCGAGATCGAGATCTTCGCCAACGACACACTGCCCGGCGCCCGGCACACGGTCCGGGTCAAGTCCGACGTCGTGGATCTGGAGATGACCTCGCAGAATTTCCCCTCGCCGGACAATCAGCGGACCAGCCGCGCCGTCGCCCCGAGTATCCTGGCGGCGCTGCGCGAGTTCAACACGCCGCTTCGGATCGGGAGCTGACCGCATGCGCCTCTCGGATCGTGACAAGGCGATGCTCGACGGCGCCGAGGGGCCGGCGAACCGGGAAGCCATGGCCGCGCTAGTGCAACTGGGCGAGGCCTTCGACGCCGAGGACATGGTCGATATCGGCTATGCCCATGTCCATGCGGGCATGGCGATGTATCTCGGCGACGTGGAACTGATGGAGGATCTGGCCAGCCGCGGCGCCAAGATGGCGGTCCCCTCCTCCACCAATATCGCCAATGCCGACATGGCGGAATGGCGGGCCACCCGCGCGCCCGAAAGCCTGGTTCGATTGCAACGCCGGGCCGAGACCGCCCACGGCGCCATGGGAACCGGTGGCTGTTTCACCTGCACGCCCTATTGGGCCGGGCATTGGCCGACCTGGAACACCCATATGGCGTCGATTGAGTCAGGCGTCACGGTGTTCTGCAACTCGGTGCTCGGCGCCAGATCCAATCGTGACGGGTTTTTCGCGGTCTATGCCGGCATGACCGGGCGCTATCCCCGTTTCGGCCTGCATCTAGACGAGAACCGCCAGCCGACCCACGAAGTGGTGGTCGAGGCCGCGCCTGATGGAACCACCGACTTCACGGCCCTCGGCTATGCCATCGGCGCCGAAGTGACCAACGCGGTCCCGCTGATCAAGGGCCTCACCAGGCGCCCCAACCTTGACGAACTCGATGCGCTGGGGGTCGGCATGGCCACATCCGGCGGGGTCGCGATGTTCATCCTGCCGGGCGTGACACCGCCCTACACGGCGAGCGACGCGGATAACGACGCCGACCTACCGTCCATCCGGATGGGCGAAAGCGATCTTCGCGCCGTCTATGACGACTTCTGTTCCGGCGAGGAGACCGGCTTCGACATCGTCCATCTCGGCTGCCCGCACGCCTCCTTCGAGGAGATGAAGCACTATGCCGCGCTGCTCGAGGGCAGAACCGTGCGCGACGGCGTGGAATTGTGGATCACCACAAACCGGACGGTACGGCAAATGGCGCGGGACTCCGGGCTGCTGAAGCCGATCCAAGCGTCCGGCGCCAAGGTGATTTCCGATACTTGTCCGATCTCCTGCCATTTCGCCCGCACCACCTCTCCGGATCCGAAACTCGGGGTGGAACCGCCGACGCTTCGGACCATCGTCGTCGATTCCGCCAAACAGGCGCGCTACATCCGCGACATGATCCATTGCCCGACCCTGCTGACCTCGACCGAGAACGCCGTCGAGACCGCGGTGACCGGCCGCTTCATCCCGCGCTGGTAGAAAGACGATGAGCGAAGACACCAAGTTCGAGGGCCGCGGCATCGTCAACGGAACCGTCACCGGCCCGGCGCTGGTCTCCCGCACCCCGTTTTCGTTTCTCGGTGACGTGGATATCCGCACCGGCGACGTGATCGGCGAGCTTAGCGACCTCAAGGGCCGCAACATCGCCGGCCAGGTCCTGATCGTACCGGCGACCCGCGGCTCCGCCGGTGCCTGGCGCTTCCTGCATCAGCTCAAGCAACACGGCACCCATCCGCTAGCGATCATCACCGGCGAACTGCCTGATCCCTCGGTTGTGCAAGGCGCGATATTGTCGGGCATTCCCATCGTCTCCGGCCTCGCCGACCGGATCGGCAATCAGGTAACGGACGGCGCCATGCTGCGGGTTGATGGGGACAAGGGTTTGGTCGCCCTCGAATAACGGCGGGACCGTTCGCTCCGGTTTCTGATACAGTCCCTCGTGGCATGGCGTATCGGGACAACTTTATGATCATTGAGCACCGACCTGTCGCGACGAAGCATCGCGGAGCGGGGCGGGAACGGTCGCGATCACCACAGAAGCGGTTACGACGGCGCTAGACATGGATACGTTTCTCGATGCCTTCGCGGCGGCCTTCGCGCTGATTTTCGCCGGCGACGCGGCGCTACTGCAAATCCTCTCGCTTTCGCTTCAGGTAAGCCTTTCGGCGGTCGGGATCGCGGTGCTTGTCGGCATGCCGCTGGGCGGATTGATCGCCATGCGGGCTTTTCCCGGTCGCCAGGTTCTCATCGTGACCTTCAACGCGCTCATGGGATTGCCGCCGGTCGTGGTCGGCCTCGCGGTCTATCTGCTGCTGTCGCGCTCCGGACCATTTGGCGTTTTCGGCCTCTTGTATACGCCGACCGCGATGATCATCGCCCAAGTCATCCTGGTCGCGCCGATCATCATCTCCCTGACGCGCCAAACCCTGGACGCGCTTTGGCGGGAATATAGCGAAACCCTGAGTTCCCTGGCGGCAAGTCCGGCCCAAAGCCTGGTCGCGATCCTCTGGGATGCCCGGTTCAGCTTGGTTACCGCCGTGCTGGCCGGCCTCGGGCGGGCGATCGCCGAGGTTGGCGCGGTAATGATCGTCGGCGGGAACATCGACAACATCACCAGGGTCATGACCACCGCCATCGCGCTCGAGGCCAGCAAGGGCGACCTCGCGCTGGCCCTCGGGCTCGGCCTGATACTGTTGCTTGTCTCCGTTCTGTTGAACCTGGTCGGCCACGGCATGACCAGATTTGTCGCGAATGAGACGGTTCAATGACGGAGCGCCAAAACACCACCGAGGGTCCAATCCTTCCCCTGTCCCTGCACGGCGTGGGGCTGTTCCGGGACGGCAAGCGGGTGCTCAAGGATATCGATTGTCGCTTCGAGACTCGGACGGAGGACGCGCCTGGAAAAACCTTCATCGTCGGGCCAAACGGCGCCGGCAAATCCCTGTTGCTTAAGATCTGCAATGGTCTGGCGCCTCCGGACGAAGGTCGGGTCATCTGGTCCGGACAGGGCGCCAAGGATCCGGACACCGTCAAAAAACGCCAGGCGATGGTGTTCCAAAGACCGGTGCTCTTGCGGCGCTCCACGCAAGCCAATATCGACTTCGCGCTCGCGCTCCGTGGCGTTCCAAGGTCCGAAAGGTCGGACCGTGTCCAGGCATTGCTGAAACAAACCGGGCTTAGCCGTCTCGCCAAAACGCCGGCGCGAGCGCTGTCTTTCGGCGAGCAGCAGCGCTTGGCTCTGGCGCGTGCCTTGGCGGTCGAACCCGAACTTCTGTACCTGGACGAGCCCACCGCTAGTCTCGACCCGGCATCGGCGCATATGGTCGAGGATCTCGTGGAGCAGGCTGTCACGCGGGGCACGCGGGTCATCATGTCGAGCCATGACCTCGCCCAGACCCAACGCATGGCGGACGACGTGATCTTCATGCATCGCGGGCGGATCAAGGAGCGTGCGACGGTCCTAGATTTCTTCAACGCCCCGAGAAACGACCTGGCACGCGATTTCCTCGACGGCAAACTGTTGTGGTGGAGACGGCGGTCCATCTATGGCTCGGAAGGTAAGCCATGCGGCTGAGATCCGGTCCGGACGCGTTGCGACGCCTACTCACGGGTCTCGCCTTGGTTGCAATGGCGATAACCTCGCTTGGTTTTTCG
Source organism: Alphaproteobacteria bacterium (assembly GCA_038118725.1). Taxonomy (GTDB): domain Bacteria; phylum Pseudomonadota; class Alphaproteobacteria; order Thalassobaculales; family Thalassobaculaceae; genus JADHLJ01. The sequence continues at coordinate 29,353 of JAYOIK010000059.1, forward strand.
TCATTCCCCGCGTGGTCACGGGAGAAGCCGTTCATCATCCTGGCGTCCACCACATCTACTCAGAATTCCGGCCTTTTCCGCCATATCCTCCCGCTCTTCACCGAGGCTAGCGGTATCGAGGTTCGGGTCGTCGCGGTCGGGACGGGCGCGGCGATCCGCAATGCGCGAAACGGGGACGCGGATGTCTTGCTGGTGCACCACAAGGCGTCGGAGGAAAAGTTCGTCGCCGACGGGTTCGGTCTTGAGCGACACCCCTTGATGTTCAACGATTTCATCATTGCCGGCCCTGGCGCGGATCCCGCTGGCATCAGGGGCGGAAACAGCGCGCGAGAGGCGATGCGGGCCATCGCCACGACCAAGGCTCTTTTCATCTCTCGAGGCGATGAAAGCGGCACCCACAAACGCGAGTTGGAACTGTGGAAGCACGTGGGAATCGAGCCGCGGTCCGCCTCGGGCACCTGGTACCGCGAGACTGGTTCGGGCATGGGAGCGGCCTTGAATATCGCCGCCGGCATGGGTGCTCATATCTTGGTTGACCGCGGAACCTGGCTCAGTTTCGAAAATCGCCAAGGCCTGAAAAGCCTGGTCGGGGGAGATCCTGGGCTGCGCAATGAATACGGCGTGATACTGGTCTCCCGGGACAAGCATCCACACGTTAAATCCAAGGAAGGCGCCGCTTTCATCGCTTGGCTGCGCTCGAAGGACGGTCGAGCCGCGATCAACGGCTTCACGGTCAACGGTCAACGACTGTTCACGGCGATCGAATAACGAACGATTCCAAATCGACCGGGAACAAGGGGAGATAAACGCGTGTCCGAAGAGAACGTCACCATCGAGAAGGACGGCGCCATCGCGGTGCTTACCTTCAACCGTCCCGAAGTGTTGAACGCCTTCGACAATCCCACGATGCAATCGACGATCGATCTGGTCGCCGAATTGAACGCGGACGACACCGTGCGGGTGATCGTCGTTCGAGGCGCGGGACGGGCGTTCTCCGCCGGCTTTGATCTGAAGGCATCGGCCAAGCGTGAAATGGCGGGCGTACAGGACTGGGAGCGGCAAATGCAACTCCAGTTCGACTTTATCATGCAGTTTTGGCACTCGCCTAAACCGACCATCGCCGCCGTGCATGGCTTTTGCATCGCCGGCGCCTTCGAGTTGGCGCTTGCCTGCGACGTGACGGTGGCGGCGCGGGGCACCCGGTTCGGCGAACCCGAGGTTCGCTTCGGCACCGGCATCGTCGCGATGTTGCTCCCCTGGGTCACCGGACCAAAACAGGCGAAGGAGATCCTGCTTACCGGCGAGGACCGACTGGGCGCGGAGGATGCGTTGCGCATGGGTATCGTGAACCGCGTGGTCGACGACGCCGAGGTTTTCGAGACCGCGATGAGTGTCGCCAGATCCATGACGGCGGCGGCTGAACGCTCGGTCCGTTTCACCAAGCGCGCGATCAATGACAGCTACGAGGCGATGGGATTCAGCCGCGCGCTGAAATCCGCGCTCGACGTCGACGTGCTCCTCAACGCCGCCACCGACCCGGTCCGGGCGGAGTTCAACCGAATTCGCGCCGAACAGGGCTTGAAAGCCGCGATCGCCTGGCGTGACGCGCGCTTCGAAGCCGAAGACCAGAGCTAGATTTCACGGGCGCCCTCGCTCAAGGGCCGCACGTCCACGGCAACCTCGACCCGCTGGTCGCCGCCGCCGATCATCATCCCGTTGATCGGGCTAACGTCGCCGTAGTCACGGCCCCAAGCGATGGTGATGTGCTCATCGCGCGGGATCATGTCATTGGTCGGATCGAGATCGATCCATCCCGCCTCGGGAACCCAGATTGACAACGAGGCATGGGAAGCGTCGGCGCCGATCCGGCGCTCCTGACCTTCCGGCGGATGGGTACGCAAATATCCGCTCACGTATCGCGCCGGCAGGCCAAGGGCGCGCAGACAGGCAATCTGGAGGTGAGCGAAGTCTTGGCACCCCACGCCTGTCGGCGAACACCTTGTCCACCGGCGTGTTGATGTCGGTAACGCCGCCCTCGTACTTGAAGTCTCCGAAAATTCGCGACGTCAGATCGATCGCCGCCTCCAGGACTGGCCGACCGGTTTGGAAGCTCGCGCGCGCGTAGTCAAACGCCTCCCGCGAAGTCGTAAACGCGGAATCGAACGCGAATTGATGCGCATCGAGACTCTGAGCATCCGGGCTGTCCACCAATGTTGCCCGCACCCGCTCCCAAGCCATCGTGTCGGAAGGGTTCGGGATGGACGGCAAGGAAATCTCCATGCGGCTCGACGCCACGATCGTCAGGCGCTCATGCGCCTCGTCCAAAGTCAAATATGTCGTCGGGTTACCGAAAAAATCCACGCCATCGGTGCTCGCGGTCGGCGCCGGTTCGACCAGCAGCGAGAAATTTCTCAAAATCTGATTTGGCGTCGCCCGAGGCGCCAAGTGCAGAAGTTGTTGGGAAATCGTCACCGGCGACGCATAGGATACCGTCGTGCGGTGACTGATATCGTAAATCACTCGATTGATCCGGGCGCCCAGGTCCCACGCGTCGGGACGGCGTGGCTGAAATACTTGCCGGCCAAGGACTGAGACAATTCATTGGCGTGCGTCTCCTGGCGAATCAGAAACCGCGACAGGTCCGATCGGTTGCCCCGTCGGTCCCGCTGATCGCACAGCGATTGCACATCGGCGAGACGAAGATCACTCATCATCGCGGTAACCAGGAATTGCTCGCGGGATGGTCGAGCCGTCTCCAGGTCGTTTGGAAGATGCGTTATATGATCCGCCAGCGTCATGACCTGGAAAGCGACGGAGCGGGGATTGGTTTCGTCCGTGAGCAGAAGGTCAACGACCGCCCCGGTCTGAACCGACGCGAGATACCGTGTTCGATAGGTCATCGAACTGTCGCCCAGCTCCAACAAAAGATCCAGTCCCCCCTCCTCCTCCGGTTCGCCTTCCACGGCGATCTCGCGGATCAATTTCGCCATATGCACGGTCCGCTCGATCCGCCGCCCCATGTCGAGCAAGCGCCAACCTTGACTGCGGATCATGTTCTCCATCTGCATGCCACTGAAGGCCGCGAGTTCCTCCAGCACCTTGTCCAACAAATCGACCGCCACGTCGGCATCCAGGCGCAGCATCGAGGCATGACCATGCACTAGGTCATGGGGGCCGTTGAGAATTCGCCAGGAGTCGATGCTCAAGCGTTCTCGGACCAGCGACGCCGTGCGACCGAGTTGTTCGATCAGATTCAGAAGCCCGCTAGGACATTCACGATCGAACAGGAGAACCGCGATCTCGCGTTCCACCGCTTGGATGCCTCGCGCGGCGGCCCGACGCGCGACGCGAGGCCGGACATATCCCAAATCGACGAGAATTTTCGTCAATCGCGCCAATGTCCGCGGATCATCGCTCGCCCCCGCCTCGCCCGTGAGCCGCAATATCAAACTGCGCAGAAGCCGTACCGTGTCCTCGGTTCGCTGCGCATAGCGCCCAAGCCAGTAAAGATTGTCGGCGACTCGGCTGGGCAGATTGCTGCCACTGCGTCGCAGCGTCAGCGGCTGGTCCGGCGCCGGTAACCGGGTTGTGGGCGCGACCTGGATGTCCGAGAGGACCCAAGTGTCCTTACTGGCGTCACCCTGGCGCATCTCGATGGCTTGCGCGTCGGTCTTATCGGTGGTTCGCGCCAATCCGCCCGGCATCACGCGATAACCGCCCTTGCCGTCGGAACAAACAAACACGCGCAAGGTCATCGGGCTGGCCACAAGGCCGCCGTTGGAAAGGGAAGGCGCGGTGGACAGTGTCAGGGACTCCTGCGCGAACAACTCGTAATCCCTGCGATCGAGTTGTTCGAGGATCACGTCCCTGGCCCTCATGTCCACCTCGCCCAGGAGCACGGCATGAAACTGTCTGTTCATGATCGAGCGATTGGAAAATGTTCGCTGAATCACAAGATGATCAAGGTTTTCAAGGACGTAACTCTTCGCCGTTTCCTCGCCACACCACCAGGTCGCGAGCGATGGAAGCCGCAGTTCCTCTCCCAAAAGGGTTTCGCAGAGCCGGGGCAGGTACCCCATGAGAGCCTCGCATTCGACGACACCGCTCCCCAGGCTGTTAGCCACGACGACATTGCCGGCGCGCACGGCGGAAACCAGTCCGGCGACGCCAAGCATCGAGTCGGTCCGTAGCTCCAGGGGGTCGCAGAAATCTCCGTCGACACGGCGAAAAATCAGATCGACCTGACGCAGACCATTCAAGGTCTTCAGATAGATCTTGTTGTCTCGCGCGGTCAGGTCGGCGCCCTCGACCAAGGGAAAGCCAAGATAGCGCGCGAGATAGGCCTGCTCGAAATAGGTCTGATTGCCCGGACCGGATGTCAGAAGCACGATCAGCGGGTCGTCCTTGCCGGTGAGCGCGACCATCCCGTCGCTCGCCGCTTGGAAAAAACCGGCGAGGCGCTGCACCTGATTGTCACGAAAGATCTCGGACAAGGTCCGCGACAGGACAATCCGGTTCTCCAGCGCATACCCCGCGCCGGACGGGGTCTGGGTACGGTCGCTGAGTACCCACCAGCGCCGGTCCGGCGCCCGCGCCAAGTCAAAGGCGAGAAAATTCAGATGGATACCACCGGCCGGTCGAATGCCGTGCAAGGGCCGCAGGAAATTCGGGTTTCCGTGAACCAGGGCGGAAGGAAGCAAGCCCCGAGAGAGCAAATCCTGGGCGCCGTGGATATCCTCGAGGATCTCGTTCAAGAGCCGCGCGCGTTGAATCAACCCGACTTCAAGCTCTTTCCATTCCTCGGCGCCGATCAGCAAGGGAAGCGGGTCGAGCCGCCATGGTCGCGCCGCCTCGCCGGCTTCCTCGAAGACATTGTATGTCGTGCCGTTCTCGCGAACCAATCGTTCCGAGGATGTGGCGAGCTCGGCGATCTCCTGATCCGAAAGAGCGCCCACCCGCTCCATGATATCTCGCCATTCAGGGCGAATACCGCCCTCGGCATCCATCATTTCGTCATGAACGCCAGGCAGCGGCATGTAGCTGAACCGCTTTAAAGCCGCGTCTGAACCGTCCGGCCAAGCTGAATTGGGTTCGGTCACCACAACTCCATGTTATCGGCAAGTCGATCAGCCATTTCGACGGAAATTCGGATCTACTATCGAGATAGTCCGACCTTCGCGCGCCTAAGGTCAAGCGTCATGGGAAACTCCGGGTTATCGACACGGACCGGCGCCGCGCACGCCCCTGGTGTATGACCGGTGTCGAAGAATCGCGCCAAACGACGACTTTCCGCCTCATAGGAGTTCACCGGAAACTCCTCGAAATTACGGCCACCGGGATGCGCCACGTGATAGGTGCAACCGGCGACGGCTCGTCCGGTCCAGGTATCGTAAAGGTCGAACACGAGCGGCGCGTCGACCTCGAGATTGGGATGCAGGGACGAGGGTGATTTCCACGCCCGGAACCGAACGCCGGCGAAAAACGCGCCATTCGCGCCGGTTCCCGTCAGGGGCACCCGGTAACCGTTGCATCCCAGGACATAGCGTTCCGACACGAGGCCGCGCACGTTGACTTGAAGCCTTTCAACGGAAGAATCCACATATCGAACCGTGCCGCCG
>JAYOIK010000060.1:0-17636 GCA_038118725.1 Alphaproteobacteria bacterium
CGCGAGGTCCTGCCTTGCGCCAGGACGACGGCGGCGGAAGATGGCGCCACCCTCCCCCGTCGCCCTGGCGAACGGCAGGGCCTCGGACGGTTCCAGGTGATCAAACGACAACCGTAAAGGCATCCATCGCGAGGTCCCGCCTTGCGCCAGGACGACGGCGGCGGCCTCCACCCCGCGCTTCACCTCCCCCCTCACCTCACATGACAAGCCACGAAGTCGCGCAACAGATTTGCCCCGGACGTGGTGGTGATGCTCTCGGGGTGAAACTGCATGGACTCAATCGGCAATGACCGATGCCTCAGCCCCATGACATAGCCGTCATCCTCCGCCGTGGCGGTGATCTCCAATGGTCCACCCTCGGGCAACCCATCGACGATCAGCGAGTGATAGCGGGTAGCCTGGAAAGGATCAGGCTGGTTCTTGAAACAGCCCCTGCCGTCATGGCGGATCGGGCTGGACTTGCCATGCATCAGGTTGGCGGCCTGGCGGATCTCGCCGCCATGGGCAAGGCCGATCGCCTGATGACCGAGGCACACGCCGAGGATCGGCAATCGGCCGCCATACTTCTCCAACAATTCGAGATAGCCAGCATCCCTCGGATGACCCGGCCCCGGCCCCAACACCAGGAAATCCGGCTCCAGCCGTCGGATGGCGGCGTCCACCGCCTTGTCGCGGCGCACCACCGTCGTCTCGATATCGAGCTCCAGCAGGTATTGGTGAATGATGTGAACGAAGCTGTCATAGGCATCGACAAGCACGGCTTTCATGGCTGAATCTCCTCTCCGGTAATCGCCCAATAGCTGCCCCCCATCTTGGCCAGGGTCTCGCGCCATTCCTTTTCAGCGACCGAGTCGGCGACCACGCCCGCCGATGCCCTGATCCTGAAGGTCTTGCCGGTATGCAGGGTCGAGCGAATGCACAGCGCGAGATTGGTGAAGCCGGCGAAATCAATCATCCCAACGGCGCCCGCGTAGATCCCGCGGCGCGCGGTCTCCAATTCCTCGATGATCTCCATGGCGCGGATCTTCGGCGTGCCGGTCATGGTCCCGGCGGGAAAGGTCGCCGCGATCACCTCATAGGGGTCCTGGCGAGCCCGCTTGGTCCCGGTAACATTGGAGACCATGTGGATGACATGGGAGTAAACTTCCGGCTCCATCAACACGTCGACATCGAGGGTTCCGGGCTCGCAGATCCGACCGATGTCGTTGCGGCAGAGATCCACCAGCATGATGTGCTCGGCGACTTCCTTCGGGTCGGCCAGCAGAGCGTTCGAGCGTTCGCGGTCGAGCTCGGGATCCCCCGATCGCGGTACCGTGCCGGCGAGCGGTCGCATGGTGACGAGGCCGTCCTCGATCCGAACGAAAACCTCGGGACTGGCGCCGATGACCGCGACCTCGCCGAACCGGGCCAAGTACATATACGGCGCGGGGTTGCGGGCGCGCAGCCGGGCATAGACCTCAAGCGGCGTCGCCTCGGTCTCGATGCTCAATTCATGGCCGATCTGGACCTGATAGATGTCGCCGATGGCGATGTAGTCGAGGGCCGCCGTGACATCCCGGTGATAGGCGTCCTGGGTCGTTGAATCGGTAACCCGAATGGGCGCGGGCACGGCCGGTGCCGGAGCGTCTGGCGAAGTCTCGGCGCATCTCTCGATCACCGCCGCGATGGCTTGCGCCGACAGGTCTTCCCAAGCCGGCGAGTTGGCGCCGACGATCTCGCAGCGGGCGGCGACCAAGTCGTAGCGCACGACGCTTTGGAAGATCGAAAGGCTGATGTCCAGGGCGTCGGTCGTCGGCGCGATCAGATAGGGCAATTCCTCGACATAATGCGCGGTGTCGTAGCCGAAATAGCCGAAGAACCCGAAGCCGAAGGCCGACGGGCTGGTCTCGCCGTCAATCTGAAAACAACCCTGAATCCGGCGCAGCAAATCCCAGACATCGTTCAGCGCCGCGAGTTCCACCGAGCCGTCCCGCGAGCCGGGACCCGCGCCGATCGCGGCGCGCGCGCGATCGGCGGCCTCTCCCGCGCCCTCGATCGAGACGTCGTGGCGTCGCACCTCCACCGTCAGTAGTTTGTTCAACCCGACGATTGCCGAGCGGGTATCCGGTTTCGGACCGGAAAGGCTTTCGACGATGAAAACCTGATCCTCTCCGAAGACTTCGGACAAGGCCTTGAACACATCGAAAGGCATGCGAAACGGGACTTCCTCGCGCCGCAGGGTTACCGGTATCGGCGGCGCGGCGAGCTTGGCGTGTGAAACAGTGGCGGTCATGGCGTTTTCCTTGATGGCGAAAGCGGGAAGCGAAGCCGGCGGGGCGCGAACACAAAAAAACCCGCCAAGGGAACTTGGCGGGTCCGGCTAAACGATGCCTTGAGCGAGTGGGCGCGCTAGCCCATCGCGTGACCCATTCGACAGCGCCACCACCAGATCGTGGACTGGTGGGCGGAGGTCAAACCGTCGATGGACATCGCGTTAATCATGGCCGCGATTAAGCCGCCGCGATCCACAAGCTGTCAAGTAGATCGCGCGAAACAACTGATCGATTGGTTAGGGAGGACCGTTTTCGAGATACCAACCCTGCCCCACACCCTCGTCGCCCTGGCGAACGGCCGGGCCTCGGACGGTTTCAAGTGATCAAACGACTACCGCAAGGGCGTCCATCGCGAGGTCCTGCCTTGCGCCAGGACGACGGCGGCGGAAGATGGCGCCACCCTCCCCCGTCGCCCTGGCGAACGGCAGGGCCTCGGACGGTTCAACGTGATCAAAAGACTACCGTAAAGGCATCCATCGCGAGGTCCTGGAAAGTCGAACTAATCAAAGGGCTGAACCAAACGTGGGATGACCCGCCGAACCAGCTGACATGGATCGATTGAAAAGCGTTTTCACCGCCCCACATACTCCAACAGCCGCGCGGCGTTCTCGCCGCGGAGTTGCCAGGACATGCAGCGCACGCCGCCGCCCATGTGGCAGATTTCGCCGCTGGGCACGGGGATGACCTCGCGGGTCGTGGCGGCCTGGACTTGGCGTAGCGCGGTCGCGTCCTCGGGGATTCCGAACTGGGGCAGATAGACGCGCTCGGGCGTCACCAGGGCGTTGGTGTAAAGGCCGCAGGCGGAGCCGAACCGCTCGTCATAAATGGCGCTATCGTCATATGGCGTGACCACCTCGTGGACCGTCACCCCCGGCAGGCCGCGCTCCAAATCCTCCCTCAGCGCCCGCGCATAGGCCGGATCGCCGGGATAGCTATTAATAATCAGTGTGTTGGTGTCGACGAAGGCGACCACGCCGTCGGCATGCTCGAGCCCGCCCTGCTCGTCCGCCTCGATAAAGGCGACATGGCGGATACCGGCGGTGGATCGCAGTTTCCGGCGCGCCCCGACCTCGGATAGGCCATTGTCGCGAAGAAACTTTCGGCTGATCACCGCGTTTCCGGCGCCGTCATCGACGATATTGCCGCCGTCATTCAACAGATCGGTCCGGTTGTGTGAAAGCCCGGCCTCCTCCATCAATACGGCGAGCGCCTCGGCCACCTCGTCCGACGCGCGCTGGTCGCCGCCCTGGCCCGCCGCCGTGTAGCGGAACAGCACCGGCCTGTCAGGCAAGGCGAAGGAAAAATCGCGCATCCAGATATCCAGCATCGGCGCGATCGCGACCCAGTCCTTGCCGAGGATCTCGGCATAGTCGTCATGCGAGGCCGGCCGGGTCAGCACCAGAACCCGGTCACCGTGTTGCTCGATGAGGCGCGCGAAGGCGATATGGAAGTCCAGGATCGCGTCCTGGACATCGGCGTAGTAGGAGTCTCCCTCCCCCGGCGCCGCGAGCACGATCAGCTCGGCCCTCGAGGGGCCGGACGACAGCAGGCCGACGGCAACCAGGAGCCCCGCCGCCAGGCGTCTCATCACGCCCCCGGCGCCCCGCGCCGCAACAGCCCCACCAGTTCCGGCATCTCCATGAACACCTCCGAACATCCGACCGCGCGGAGTTTGTCCACGTCCGAATCCGCGCCGTAGCCGAACACCGTCATGCCCGCCGCGACCCCGGCGGTGGCGCCCCGGGGGCTGTCCTCGATGACCGCGCAGCGGGCCGGGTCGGCGCCCATTTGCTTGGCGCAATGGAGGTAGAGATCCGGGGCCGGCTTGGCGACGCCCACATGGTCGGCGGAATATATCCGCCCCTTGAATCGAGGATAAAGCCCAGTAACGCCGAGCGAGACCTCCATCTTGTTGGGCGGGCCGTTGGAGCCGACACACATGGGAACACCGGCCGCCTCGATCGCGTCGAGCACCCCGTCGATGCCGGGGATCTTCTCAAGCTCGGTCTGGAAGGCCGCGAACTGTTTCTCGTAGATCCTGTCGACCCAATCGTCGGGCAGCTTGCGGCCGAGCTTTTCCTCGGCGCCGATCTTGATCAAGGTCAGCTTGCCGCCGAGAAACTCGTAAAGCGCCCCGTCCGAGGACATGGGCAGACCGGCCTCGGTCAGGGCTTCGGCGATAAGGCGGTTACCGATCGGCTCGCTGTTCACCAGCACGCCGTCGCAGTCGAAAATGATGAGATCCCAATCCATGGACCCGTCATACCCGAGTCGCCGCTCCGCGTCATTAGTGATTAATTTTTAGGCAATGATATTTCGATGCTTGCAAAACAGGCAATCGACTGTATGGTCGGCCCGATTTCAATTTTATTGCATGGGGGACGACATGCGGATCAGCCGGCTAGCCACATGGGTCGCGGCCATTCCCGCGCTTCTGATCACCTTGACGGCCAGCGGCCAGGCCATGGCCGCCGACGCGCTAAGCAGCGGCGATACGGCCTGGATCATCACAGCGACCGCCTTGGTTCTGTTCATGACCTTGCCTGGATTGGCGCTTTTTTACGCCGGTCTGGTCCGCGCGCGGAACGTGCTCTCGGTGCTCATGCACTGTGTCGCGGTGGCCTGCCTTGCCTCGATCGCCTGGCTGATCATCGTCTACAGCCTCGCCTTCGGCGATGGCGGCGGCCTGAACGCCTATATCGGCGGAACCGGCAAGGCCTTCCTGGCGGGGATCGGGCCGGAGACGCTGGCGGGCAACATTCCCGAGACCGTGTTCTTCATGTTCCAGATGACCTTCGCGATCATCACCCCGGCGCTGATCGTCGGCGCCTTTCCGGAGCGGATGCGGTTCTCCGGGGTGCTTCTGTTCACCCTGCTTTGGCTGATTCTGGTCTACGCGCCGGCCTGTCATTGGATCTGGGGCGGCGGCTGGCTCGCGGATATGGGCGTGATGGACTTCGCCGGCGGCATTGTCGTGCACACCACGGCGGGCGTATCGGCGCTGGTTCTGGTGATGGTGCTCGGCCCCCGCCGGGGTTTCCCGCGGGAGATTCGTCCGCCGCACAATCCCGGCATGACCGTGATGGGCGCCTGCATGCTCTGGGTCGGCTGGTTCGGTTTCAACGCCGGTAGCGCGCTTGCCGCCGACGGCGCGGCCGGCATGGCGATGGTGGTCACCCATATCTCGGCGGCGGTCGCCTCGATGGTCTGGGCGGCGATCGAGTGGGTCCGCTTCGGCAAGCCCAGCGTCATCGGCATCGTCACCGGCACCATCGCCGGCCTCGCGGCGATCACCCCGGCCTCGGGCTTTGTCGGCCCACTGGGCGCGGTGGTGATCGGTGTGCTGGCGGGCGTGATCTGCCAGTGGTGCACCGGGCTGATCAAGCAGACCCTGAAGATCGACGACTCCCTCGATGTCTTCGCGGTTCACGGCGTCGGCGGCATCATCGGCACGCTTCTGGCGGCGGTCTTCGCGGTCGAGAGCCTGGGCGGCCTCGGCCTCGCCGAGGGCGTCTCCATGGGCGACCAGTTCGTCGTGCAGGTTATCGGCGTCGCCGCGGTCGCGTTGCTTTCGGCGGTGGCGACCTGGATCATCGCCAAGATCGTCGCCGTCACCGTCGGCCTCCGGGTCAGCGAGGAAGAGGAAATCGACGGCCTCGACATCAGCGCCCATGGCGAACGAGGATACGATCTGACCTAGGGTGCGTGGGGACCGGTCGAAACATCGGCGCCGGTCCCCTTCTCGCCCGTGGAAACATTCGATTGGGCCGGCAAGGCCCCGAGGAGGATGCGATGAAGATGATCGTTGCGATTCTACAACCCCATCGCCTGGACACGGTGCGCGAGGCCTTGGCCAGCGTCGGCGTGCACGGCATGACCGCCAGCGAAGCCCAGGGCTACGGACGCCAGGGCGGCCACAAGGAGATCTACCGGGGCGCCGAATACGAGGTGCATTTCGTGCCCAAGGTGAAGATCGAGGTCGCGGTCAGCGACGACGACGAGGATCGCGCGGTCGAGGCGATCCAGACCGCCGCGCAAACCGGCCGGATCGGCGACGGTAAGATCTTCGTCCTGGACATCTCCCGCGCGGTCCGCATCCGCACCGGCGAATCCGGCGAGGACGCGCTTTAGGGTACCGTCGCCAAGGCCGCGCCAAGATCCGTTAGATCCTGGAGCCCCCTTCGCCCTGGCGCAAGGCAGCCCCGTCGCCCTGGCGAAAGGCAGGGCCTGGATGACGTAATTCCTATGAATCAAGATCCACTCCCATGGGTCACACGGACCGAGGCCTCGCCGTTCGCCAGGGCGACGGATGGGGTGTGACGCGACATCCCTCCACCGTTGCCCTAGCGAAGGCTAGGGCTCTTGGCGAGAACGACGACAGCGCCACGGCGGTTCAGAACCCCGAGCGCCCATCACGACGAGGAGCCGGCGGCAAAAACCCCTTCCTCCCCAAGGGCGACGGAAGCTTGGACGCGGGAAACTGATGCGACGGGATCTGGATGGCGTGATCTCCAAGGATCTTCCGTGCCCATGCATCCCCGGTCGGATGATTGCCGCCCGCCCCTTGAACCCATCCTTGATCTTGGCGCCAAATCCAGGTCATCTCGCCCGCCATGGATATCATCATCGACATCATCCTGCCGGTCTTCGGGATCGTGCTGATCGGCTATGTGGCCGCGCGCGCCGGCCTTTTTCCCGAGGCCGCGGGCAAGGGACTGGCCTATTTCGTCTTTAACTTCGCCATCCCGCCCCTGCTGTTTCGCTCAATGGTGACGCAAACCCTGCCCGACCCGATCGAATGGTCGTTCCTCGCCTCCTATTTCGGCGGCGGCCTTGTCGCCTGTGTCCTCGGCGCGGTGCTGAGCAAGGCGCTGTTTCGCCGCGACTTCGCCCACGCGGTGATCGCCGGGGCCACCAGCGGGGTCTCGAACATCATGCTGTTGGGCATCCCCCTGGTGCTCACCGCCTTCGGCGAGGTCGTGACCTTTCCGATCTTTCTGCTCCTCGCCTTCAACGCCCCGCTCATGGTCATGGCCACGACCCTGCTGATCGAGGGACGCCATGGCGGCGGCGAGAACATCCGCCGGCTCCCCCGCAACCTCGCCAAGAGCCTGGTGACCAACCCGATCGTCATGGCGCTGATCCTCGGGGTGATTTGGAATCTCTGCGGCTGGAAGCTTCCGCATGTCGTCGACGTTCTGGCGATGTCGCTGGGTCAAGCGGCCCTGCCCTGCGCGGTGTTTTCGATGGGAGTGTCGCTCGCCGGCTATCGGGTCGCCGGCGCGGTGCCGGAGATCGGCATGGCCTCGATGCTGAAGCTGGTGCTGCACCCTGTTCTGGTCTGGCTGCTCGCCACGTATGTCTTCGTCGTCGAGCCGCTGTGGCGGGACATCGCGATCCTGGCGGCGGCGGCGCCCGCGGGCGTCAATGTCTACATGGTCGCCACCCGCTATGACGCCGCGACCAACCACGCCGCCGCGACAATGCTGGTCTCCACCCTATTCTCGGTAGCCAGCGTCGCGGTCGTGCTGCATCTGCTCGGCGCGCGCTAGGCCTTGCGTCGCGGGGACATGTACCGTTAGTGATAAGGCGCGAACCCTGGGAGAAAGCCCCATGTCACTTGCCGCCGAACCAACCGAAGACGCCATGCTCCTGCGCGATGACCGCGACGGCGTGGCCTGGCTGACCCTGAACCGGCCCGGCGCCTATAACGCGCTCTCGCTGGATCTGATCACGGCGTTGCAGGAGAGTTTCGACGCCATCGCCGAGGACCGTTCGATCAAGGTGGTGGTGCTGCGCGGTGCCGGCAGGGGCTTTTGCGCCGGCCATGACCTGCACCAGATGCGCGCCAACAAGAGCGAGCCCTATTACAAAAAGGTCTTCGCCGCCTGTTCCAGGATGATGGTGACGATCACCAAGCTTCCTCAGCCGGTGATCGGTTGCGTGCATGGGATCGCCACCGCGGCGGGCCTGCAACTACTGTCGACCTGCGACCTAGCCATCGCCGAGGAGAATGCGCGGTTCGGCACGCCGGGCGTGAATATCGGCCTGTTCTGCTCGACCCCGATGGTCGCGGTTTCCCGCAAGGTTCAGCGCAAGAAGATGATGGAAATGCTGCTGACCGGCGAGATGCTGGACGTCGAGGGCGCGCTCGAACAGGGCCTGATCAACAAGGCGGTTCCGGCTGACCGGCTCGAGGACGCGGTGGCCGAACTGGCCGCGAAGATCGTCTCGAAGTCGCCTGCCGTCGTGAAGATCGGCAAGCAGGCCTTCTATCGCCAGCTGGAGATGCCGCTGGAGGATGCCTATGCCTATACCAGCGCGGTCATGACCGAGAACATGTTCTTCGAGGACGCCGCGGAGGGCATGACCGCCTTCATCGAGAAGCGCCCACCGGTCTGGAAAGGCAAGTAGCCATGGATAGCGCGAATCCGGCGGCGACGGCGGTCGATCACGACGCCTACCCCGATGAGTACATCAAGACCATCCTGGCCGATGTCCGCACCATCGCCATAGTCGGCGCCAGCCCGAACTGGAACCGCCCGTCCAACTTCGCCATGAAGTATCTCCAGGCCAAGGGCTACAAGGTCTATCCGGTCAATCCCGGGGTTACCGGGACCACGATCCACGGCGAGACGGTCTATGCGAGCCTCGAGGAACTGCCCGAGACCGTCGACATGGTCGACATCTTCCGTAACTCCGAGGCGGCGGGCGCAATCACCGACGCGGCTGTCAAGCACGGCGCCAAGGTGGTCTGGCTTCAGCTCGGCGTGCGCAACGACGCGGCCGCCGAGCGCGCCGAGGCTCACGGCCTGCGGGTGGTAATGAACCGGTGCCCGAAGATCGAGTTTTCGAGGCTGTTCGGCGAGTTGTCCTGGCATGGCTTCAACTCGCATGTCATTTCATCCAAGCGCCGTCCCGTGGGACAACCAGGCACGCCCGCGAACGATACGAGCGCCAAATCCCCGTCCCGGGCGCCGACCGAGGCAGGCTTCGAGACACGGGCGATCCACGCCGGCGCCGCGCCGGACCCGACCACCGGCGCGCGCTCGACACCGATCTTCCAGACCACGGCCTTTGTTTTCGACGATGTCGACCATGCCGCCTCGCTGTTCAATCTGCAGACCTTCGGGAACATCTACGGCCGGCTGTCGAATCCGACCACCGCGGTACTCGAGGAACGAATCGCCAGTCTCGAGGGCGGTCGCGGCACGACCTGCACGGCGTCCGGCCATTCCGCCCAATTGGTGGCCTTGCTTCCGCTCATGGAGCCCGGCGACAAGATTATCGCCTCGACCAAGCTCTACGGCGGTTCGATCACCCAGTTCGGCAAGACCTTCAAGAAGTTCGACTGGCACTGCGACTTCGTCGACATGGACGACATGGCGGCGGTGTGCGAGGCGGCGGCGGCGCCGGGGGTGAAGGCGCTTTACGCCGAATCCCTTGCCAATCCGGGCGGGGTGATCACCGATATCGAGGCCTTGAAGGAAATCGCCGCCGGGATAGGCGTCCCGCTGATCATCGACAACACCATGGCCACGCCCTATCTCTGTCAGCCCTTCCGGCACGGCGCCGATATCATCATCCATTCGACGACCAAGTTCCTCTCCGGCCACGGCAACGCCATGGGCGGCGCGATCGTCGATTCCGGCACCTTCGACTGGTTCCAGAACGACAAGTTCCCGGCCCTGACCAAGCCCGAGCCGGCCTATCACGGGCTGACCTTCTTCGAGACCTTCGGCGACCTCGCCTATACCACCTACGGCCATTCCGTGGGCCTGCGGGATCTCGGCCCGACCATGGCGCCGATGAACGCGTATCTGACGATCATGGGCACCGAGACCCTGGCGCTGCGCATGCAACGCCATGTGGAGAACGCCCGCAAGGTGGCCGAGTTCCTGGATGGCCATCCCAATGTCTCGTGGGTGTCCTATGCCGGGCTTCCCGCCTCGCCCTATCACGCCCTGGCCGGCAAGTATCTGCCAAAAGGGGCGGGGTCGGTCTTCACTTTCGGCATCAAGGGCGGCTTCGAGGCGGGCGTGAAATGCGTGCAGAGCTGTGAGTTGTTGAGCCATCTGGCGAATATCGGCGATACCCGCTCACTGATCCTACACCCGGCCTCCACCACCCATCGTCAGCTTACCGAGGAACAGCGCGCGGCCGCCGGCGCCGGCGACGACGTGATCCGGCTGTCCATCGGCCTGGAGACCGCGGAGGATATCATCGCTGATTTGGATAGAGCCCTGGGTTGATGGTGGCGCCGAGGGATCACCTCCCCTGACTCACCCGCATCACGTCCCATCTCCCGTCGCCCCGGCGAAGGCCGGGGCTTTTGCCGCTTAGCCTTGATAGTCCATAACCGTTTGAAATAGCGCAATAACAGCCGAACATAGGCGCGGTGGCGTCGCCCTCGCCACAAGCCCCGGCCTGCGCCGGGGCGACGGTGAAAAGAGGTATCTCGTGGTATACAACATCACCGCGAAATCGAGATCACGGTGAAAGTTCAATCAATAAATCCAGAACGGAAATCGATTGACGCTGAACAACGATGGCGTGGCAATATCATCCTGTCCATCCCCTTCCCCACTCTCGCGAGGCCCCATCATGACCGACATGACCCCCAACATCCCCGAGATCGTCGAGGAAGTTCGCGAGAAGTTCGAAGCCTATGAGCAGGCCCTGATCGACAAGAACGTCGAGGTGCTGGACGACACGTTCTGGAACAGCCCACTGACGATACGTCTGGCAATGAACGAAGCGGGCTACGGCTTCGACCAGATCCACGCCTTCCGCGTCGCCCGCAAGCCCGGCCCGGGCATCAAGGAGGAGCGCCTGCGCCTGGATATCCTGACCCTGGGCCGCGACTTCGCCAGTGTCAGTCTCGAATTCAAGGTCCGCGGCAAGGACCTCACCGGACGCCAGTCACAAACCTGGGCTCGCATTCCGGGCGAAAGCTGGAAGGTCGTCTTCGCCCATGTCTCCACCACCGACGGCAAGCCGCTCTGGTAGGACGGGAGCCGCCCCCGCCTATACCGCGTCCTTCTCTCCGCCATAGGGCGCGATGTCGCGGGCGTCCATGTGCAGATGGATCAGCGCCGGGCCGTCATGCGCCAAGGCCGCGGCGAAGGCGGGGCGCCACTCAGCGGTGGCCTTCACGGTCCAGGCCGCCGCGCCGTAGCTCTCGGCCAGCTTGGCGAAATCGGGGCTGTCCATCACTGTGCCGAAGGCGTGCTCGTCGCCGTATTTGTCGAGCTGGCCCTTGAGGATGGAGCCGTGGACATTGTTGTCGCAGACCACGACCTTGATCGGCAACCGCTCCCGCGCAGCCGTGGACAGTTCCTGACCGCTCATCAGAAAGCTGCCGTCACCGGCGAAGGCCACGACCGGGCGCCCGTCATTGCTCGCCAGCATCGCGCCGATCGCGCCGGGAACGCCCGCTCCCATCGCGCCGCAGGCGGTGCCGCCCTGGGTCTGGGCCTCGCGGTAGTGAAAGAACCGATGCACCCAGCGGGCCGAACTGCCGGCGTCGGTCACCACGATCGCATTGTCGGGGAGCATCTCCCGCGCCTCGGCGGCGACCACCGAGGGATCTACGGCGCCATGGGCCGGATAGCTCCCGGCCGTCGAAAACGCCATGAAGGTCTCGTGCGCCGCGTCCCGCCATGCCGATCGCTCCGCCGAAGGCGCGGCGAGAGCGGTGGTAAGCGTTTCCAGGCTCGGCCCGATATCGCCGAGAACCTGGCGTGGCGCGGCGAAGCGGGCCAACACCGCTTGGTCGGGATGGATATGCGCCCAGTCGCGCCCGGCGGCGATCAAGCCTTCCTCGCGGCTGGTAATGCCGTCCAGCCGGCTGCCGACCACGCAGATCAGATCGGCCTCCTCCACCAGAGTGTTCTGATAGGCAACCGGGTTGATCTCCAGATGCCCCGCGTATCCGGGATGCAGATTGTCGAGCACGTCCTGACAGCGGTAGCCGCATAGGAGCGGCGCGCCGAGCGCCTCGACGAAGCCGCGCAAGGCCTCGCGCGCCGCCGACGCCCGCGCCAACTCCCCGGCCAGGATCAGCGGACGTTCAGCGGCGTTCAACGCGGCGGCGAGCCCCTCGAGCGCCGCCGCGTCGGCATTCACCTCGGCGCGTCGGAAGGCGCCCTGTTCCACCGGCGCCTCGACCTCCATCTCGCCGAATTCGCGCGGCATCACCACGACCACCGGGCCGGGTCGACCGGAGACCGAAATCTCCACCGCCAGCCGCGCCATCCGGGCCATTTCGCCGGCGTCCTTGGGCTCCAGCACGGCCTTGGCCATCGAGGCGAAGGCGCTGTGCGGATCAATCTCCTGAAACGCCTCGCGGCCCTTCATGTGACTGCGCACCTGGCCCATGAACAGCACCAGGGGGACCGAGTCCTGATAGGCGGTGTGCAGGCCGATCGAGGCGTTGGTGGCGCCGGGGCCGCGGCTCACGAAGACCGCCGCCGGCATCCCCCGGATCGCGCCATAGGCATTCGCCGCCAGGGTACCGCCGCCTTCCTGACGCACCGAGACCAGGCGCACCCGGTTGCGGTTCTTGCGCAGCGCCTCGAGCACCGCCAGAAAACTCTCTCCGGGAACCGTGAAGGCGGTATCCACGCCGGCATCGATCAAGGCCCCGACCAGGGCGGCTCCAGCTTCCATCTTTCCCCCTCGAGGCCGGCGGGCCCGGACGTCACGCCGCCGGGGGAACCGTGCCTTCTCGCGGATCGATCGGCACCAGGCCGGCCAATCCCGTCTCTTGCTCCAAAAGCGCCGCCGCCGCGAGCAGACCGGCCTCGCCATAGGGCCTGCCGACCATCTGCAACCCGACCGGGCGCCCATCGCCGGTGAATCCGGCGGGCAGTGATAGCGCGGGAGAGCCGCTTAGGGTGATCGCGGACGTGATAAGCGATCCGGCGATGTAGTTGTCCACCGCCTGACCATCGATCACCGGCGGATAGCGCAGGGTCACGTCGAAGGGCGGCACCGGCGTGCAGGGCAGCAGCAGGAGGTCATGGGTCTCGAAAACCGCCGCCATCCGTCCAAAATACGCCGACCTCTCCCGCTCCGCCCAGGCAATATCGGAAGCGCTGAGCGCCAGCCCCTTCTCGGTGTTCCAAATGATGTCTTGCTTTAGTAGTTCGCGGTGGTTCTCCAGATCCGCCTCGCGGTTCACCACGAAGATCAGGGCCCGCAGGATCTGAAAGGCCTCGTCGATTCGCCCGGGCTCGGGACAGGCCTCGACGACTTCTACGCCGATCTTCTCGAGCTTCAGCGCCGCCGCCTCGCAGATCTCGCGGACCTCGCGATCCACCGCCGCCGCGCCGCCGAGATCCGCCGTCCAGGCGACCCGCTTGGGACGAACCGATGCCTCTCCCGCCAGAGCACTCTCCACGGCCTGAAGAAAGGGCTCGTCCGGCGCGCGGCGGGTCAGCGGGTCGCGCGGATCGACGCCGGCCATGGTGTCGAGGAACAGCGCCAGATCGCCGACATCGCGGGCCATCGGCCCCTCGACCGAGCTTGGGCTATATAGATTGGTCGCCGTGCCGCGGGTCACCCGCCCCGGGCTCGGCCGCAAGCCGACGACCGAGCAGAACGCCGCCGGCTTGCGCAGCGAGCCGCCGTGGTCCGAGCCATGCGCGAGCCAGATCTCTCCCGTCGCCAGCGCCGCCGCCGCGCCGCCGGAAGAGCCGCCGGGCGTGAGCGACGTGTTCCAGGGGTTGAGGGTACGCCCGAACACCTCGTTGAAGGTATTGCCGCCGGCGCCGAATTCCGGCGTGTTGGACTTGGCGAGCACGATGCCGCCGCGTCCCTCGATCCGCTCGACCAGGGGATGCGACGTGCTCGGCACCCGGTCGGCGTGGATCGGAGAGCCGAAGGTGGTGCGCACCCCCGCCACGTCCATGAGATCCTTGATCGCCACCGGAAGGCCGTGCAGCCGGCCGCGCTTGTCGCCATCGCCGAGATCGGTCAGGCGTCGGGCATGATCGCGCGCCCGCTCGGCGCAGACGGTCGGCAAGGCATTGATCGCGGGCTCCACCTCGGCGATCCGCGCCAGGGCCGCGTCGATAAGCTCCAGCGGCGAGATTTCCCGCGCCGCGAGTCGGCGCACGGCCTCGCGGGCGGAGAGCGCCGTCAACTCCCTCATGTCGCTCATCGAGGCGTTACCGGGTTTTCGCGGCGATGAAGGCCCCGGCCTTGGCGACCGCCTCGCGTCCCTCGGAGAGGATCGGCGCGAAGAGTTGCCAGACATGGATCATCCGGTCCCAGACCTCCAGTTCCACCGACACGCCGGCGGCCTTCATCTTCGCCTCCAGCCGGGTCGAGTCATCCAGCAGGGTCTCGGCGTCGCCGACCTGGATCAGGGTCGGCGGCAGGCCGGAGAGATCCGCGTAAAGCGGGCTGGCGAGCGGGTCCTTGGGATCGCCGCCGGCCATGTAGAGATCGGTGTACCAGAGCAGCGCCTCCTTCTGGACCATCGGGTCGACCTCGGCGCGGCTGGTCATTGACTCCCCCTCGCCCAACAGATCCACCCAGGGCGAGAAGCACACCGCCGCCGCCGGAAGCGCGATGCCCCGATCCCGGAGCGCCAGCAAGGTGGCCACGGTAAGGCCGCCACCGGCGGAATCCCCGGCGATCGCCACATGCTCGGGCTTCACACCGCTTTCAAGCAGCCATTGATAGCCGGCGACCGCGTCCTCCAGCCCGGCGGGGAACGGATGCTCCGGCGCCAGGCGGTAATCCATCGACAGCACCCGCGCGCCGGACGCCTTGGACAGGTCATAGGCCAGGACCTTGTGGGTGTTGACGCTGCCGATGACATAGCCGCCGCCATGCAGATAGTAGATACAGCGCGCGGCATCGGCGCCGGGGGCCGAGATGAACTCCCCCGACACGCCGTTGGCGGTGACCTTCTCGGACTGGAGATCATCGGGCGAGGGCAGGAAATCGGCGAGCTTGTCGAAGCGCTCGCGCAACAGTTCCGGCGTCGGGTCCGGCGGTTTCGGCTTGGATTTCAGCAGCTCGATCAGCGTGTTGAGTTCCTTGTCGGTCATGGCGTCGCCCTTTCCTATTCCGCCGCCTCGCCCCGGACCTCGTCCTTCCAGGTCTTGAGGACCGGCAGGACTTCCTTGGCGAAGAGTTTGATCGATGACTCGGCGAGCTCATACGGGATGCCGCCGAACCGGAAGGAGGTGGCGAGCTCGAAATCGCCGATCATCTCGCGGCGCTTCTCGAACTCCCGAAGAATCCGGTCCGGCGTGCCCCAGACCGCCGCCTGCATGAAGCCGTCGACCATGCCCTCGATGCCGACTTCCTTGGCCACCTCGACCTTGGCGGCATAGCTGTCATAGCCGCTGATCTTGGAGAAATGCTCGCCCAGAAGCTCGTAGTGATCGTAGTTCGAATAGACGAAGGTCCCCATATATTGCCGGCTCTGTTCCTCGGCGCCCTCCATGGTCGGGGTGCAGACACAGAAATCCGCCGTCAGCGGCGGCGGGCCCGGGCGGCCGTGATACTCCTCGAAAAGCTCGGCATGCTGCTTGATCTGCGGCAGCCGCTTCTCCCAGGGGCGGTCGGCGAACATCACCATGCGACCGCCGAGCTTGGCGGCGGAGACCACCGAATCCTCGCTCGAGGCGACGGCGTAGATCCGCTCATCGATGGGAAAGCGCGGGCGCGGACGGATCTCGACCCGCGGTTGTTTGTAATGCTTGCCGTCGGCTTCCATCCAGCCGGTGCGCATCGCCTCGACGATCAGGGCCGCGGCCTCGTCAAAGCGCTCGCGCGATTCCGTCATGGTGGTGCGGAACCCCTCAAATTCCTGGCGCGCCAGCCCCCGCCCCATGCCGAGCCGCAGCCGCCCGCCGGAGAGATGATCCAGCACCGCCACCTTCTCGGCCACCCGGAGCGGGTCCTGCCAGGGCACGATGATCGCCGCCGTGCCGACATCGATATCCGGATACTTGGCCGTCAGATACGACATGACCTGGAGATTGTCCGGACAGAACGAGTAGTCGCGGAAGTGATGCTCCACCGCCCAGAGACAGTCGAAACCCGAATCCGCCGCGATCCCGGCGATCCGCAACTCCTCGTCCCAGACCTGCTCGTCGGTGACGCTTTCCTCGCAGCCGTATTTGGTGAAAACCATCTGCAAGCCGATATCCATGCTCGCCTCCCGCGCGGTTGATCCCGGTATCTCCGTTCAACCGGAAGGGTCGCGCGAATAGCGGGCCGGGCCAAGCCGCAATGTGATACTTGATCAACCGACCGCGACGCCCGGCGAGCCCAATTGCCGCCCAAACATAATGTTATGTGGGCGCGCGCCGCCGCCCGTGCTCTAATGGCCGCGGGAGACGGCATGAGCAACGGCGCGGATCGGGACGGAAAGTCGGGCGGCTGGCGCTGGAGGAATATCGCCGCGGTCGTCGGCGTGTT
Source organism: Alphaproteobacteria bacterium (assembly GCA_038118725.1). GTDB lineage: Bacteria > Pseudomonadota > Alphaproteobacteria > Thalassobaculales > Thalassobaculaceae > JADHLJ01. The sequence continues at coordinate 16,758 of JAYOIK010000060.1, forward strand.
CGGGCTCGGCGGGTGGTTGATTTGGAGCCAAACCGACCTGAGCTTGGCGGACTTTTGTACCCTCCTGACATACGTGGGCCACAAGGATCAGGTTGCGGCTTGCGCGGCGAGCAATGGCGGCTTCTACCTTGGCGCTGGACTCCTTTTGATCCTGATGGGTCTGGTTTGGTTGGTCCTGACCAAATACAAGGCGGCCAGCGAGGGTTTTGCCTTGATGGCCTCCCATATCCTCGGATTCGTGAAGTATTCCACTCCCGAAGAACCATCGCCCGCGCCAATCGCGGCGGTCAGGGAAAGTGATCTCAAGTTTCTGAAGGAACTCGCCGACGAGGGTAGCCTGTCGCCGGAACAGGCGGAACATTTCCAACAACTGAAATCCGCCCTCGCCGACCAAGCGCTCACCCGATTGCGCGCCGAGGCGGGCCCATCGGAGTCCGAGGCCGACGCCCAAGCGGACACCGCCATGACCGAGGCGGTCGAGGAAGCCGTTGAGCAAGGCTCCGACGCACAGATCGAGGCCATGCGCTTTATCGGTGCGGGCGACATCCCGTCCGGTCTCGACCGCCTCGCCGCCGCCGCCGAGACCGCGACCACCAACGCCGTCGCGCTCTGGCGCCAAGTTGGAGAAATCGCCTATCCCGTCGACACACGCCGCGCCCGCAACGCCTATGAGCGGGTGATCGCGCTCGGATCGGTTGATCCGTGGGATTACATTTTCCTGGCGCGACTCCAGGTCGTCGCGGGTAACCTGGATCGCTCGATGGAGATCGCGACATCGGGTTTAACCCTTGCGTCCCTGGCGGTCCGGGACCGATCCGTCCTGCTTAACGAAGTCGGCGACGTGCTGGTCGACAAGGGCGATCTCGACGCCGCCCTCAA
>JAYOIK010000060.1:17736-33274 GCA_038118725.1 Alphaproteobacteria bacterium
TCGGCGACGTGCTGGTCGACAAGGGCGATCTCGACGCCGCCCTCAACCGGTTTCAAGAGAGCTTGGAGATTGCCCAGGCCCTGGCCCGCGATGATCCGGGCAACGCCGGATGGCGACGCGATCTCGCCTTCACCCATGCCAATGTCGCCCTGGCCGGCGGCGATCCGCGCATCCATTGGGGCGAGACGGTGGCGATCCTCGAGGCCCTGGCGGCGGAAGGGAAGCTGGCGCCCCGAGATCGGTGGGCTTTGGAAGACTCGCGCGCCCAACTCGCCGCTCTAGACGACACTTCCGGCTAATACCTCCCCCGCGCCTCGCCCTTTGCTCCGTCCGCGACAAGCGGCGCGTTCCATGCGAAAATGGTGGTCCGAGCCCGTGGGCTCCTCACCCGATCTGAAATCGTGCCTTGACCGACCACGCCGCCCCCGCATCGGAGTCGTTTCTGCATCGCTACATCATGCTGGCGACGCTGACCTTCGTGACCATGCTGTACACGATGACGGTGATGATCGCGAACGTGGCGCTGCCGAAGATGCAGGGGACCTTCGCGGCGACGGTGGATCAGATCGCGCTGGTGCTGACCTTCAATATCGTCGCGACGGCGGTGGTCACCCCGGCCTCGGGCTGGCTCGCCTCCAGGTTCAGCCGGCGCTCCCTGATGCTGTATTGCGCGATCGGCTTCACCATCGCCTCGGTCTGTTGCGGGCTGGCGCAGAATCTGGAGCAGCTGGTGTTCTTTCGAATCCTCCAGGGCGGGTTCGGGGCGCCGCTGGTGCCGGTCTGCATGGCGATGATCCTGGATATCTTTCCGCGCGAGGAGCACGGCACCGCCACCGCGATCTTCGGCATGGGCGTGGTGTTCGGGCCGATCATCGGGCCGACCGTCGGCGGCTATCTCTCGGAGGAGCTGGGCTGGCGCTGGGTGTTCTTTCTGCTGGTGCCGTTCGGGGTGCTGGCCATCGCCTGCATCATCGCGGTCATCGACGACCGCAAGAAGGCGCCGGAGACCAAGCTGGACTGGACCGGCCTGGTCTCGCTGTCGATCGGCATCGCGGCGCTACAGCTGATGCTCGACCGGGGCCAGCGGCTGGACTGGTTCGACTCGCCCGAGATCATCCTGGAGGCCCTGATCGCGGCGGGGGCGCTTTATATCTTCCTTGCCCATACCTTCACCACCAAGCAGCCGTTTCTGGACCCGCGCATCCTGCTTGACCGCAACTACGCGCTGGGGATCATGATCACCTTCCTGTTCGGCATGGTGCTGTGGACGCCGCTGATCCTCTATCCGCCGATGATGCAGGGCTTGCAGAACTATCCGGAGAACGAGATCGGCCTCTATCTGGCGCTGCGCGGGCTCGGCACGCTCTGCGGCTCGACGCTGCTCGCCTTCATCAACCGCTGGTTCGATCCCCGGCTGATCCTCACCATCGGGTTTCTGCTCCAGGGTATCGCGGGGTGGTACATGGCGGCCTTCGACATCAATCTCTCGGCCTTCGAGCTTGCCTGGACCAACGCGCTGGCCGGGCTCGGGGTCGGCTTCGTCTGGGTGCCGCTGACCCTGATCACCTTTTCGACCCTGTCCAAGGACAAGCTGAACGAGGGCAGCGCGTTTTTCCACCTGGTCCGCAATATCGGCAGTTCGATCTCGATCTCGCTGACCATCGCGCTGGTCATCCAATCCTCGTCGATGAGCTATGCCGACCTCACCGGCTTCGTGTCGATCTTCGGCGAGTCGAGCTCGGTCATGGCGCTGAAGGGCGCGCCGACACCGGAGACCGCGCCTGAACTCATGCGCCTGTCGGGAGAGATCAGGCGTCAATCCCAGATGATCGGCTATATCAACGCCTTCACGCTGTATACGATCCTCGCCTTCTCGGTGATCCCGCTGATCATGCTGGTGCGCATGCCCAAGGAAGAGGCGCCGGTCGCGGCGGAATAGAAAAGCGGACGGATCTACCGACGAGGCTACCCGTCTCGCCGGTTCGGGATTAGCATGACATTCCCCCTGCGTGACAAAGCCGCGAGGTTCCGATGCCCTCCGATATCGCCACCCTTGATCTGGAATATCTTCGCCATGGCGAGCGGGCGATGATGCTGACCCTGCACAAGCCCGCCGGCGACGGCCCCCACCCCTTCGTGGTCGATCTGCATGGCGGGGCCTGGAACAAGGGCGACCGCTCGGAAAGCGCCGGTCGCCGCGCGGTCCTCGCAGAGGCGGGCATCGCGGCCGCGGCCCTGGATTTTCGCCAGGCGGCGGACGGCTATCCAAGCTCCCTCGTCGATATCAATTTCGCGCTGCGTTGGCTGAAGGCGAAGGCCGGGGAGTTCGGCCTTGACCCGGCGCGCGCCGGTATCGTCGGCCAATCCAGCGGCGGGCATCTCGCCATGTTGGCGGCGATGCGTCCCGACGATCCCCGCTATGCCGCGATCCCGCTGCCGGAAGATCTATCGCCTCGGGACGCGCCCTGGGACGCAACCGTGCGATGCGTGGCCATGACCTGGCCGGTGATCAATCCCCTCTCGCGCTATCGTCACGCCCTGCGCGAGCGGGCAAGCGCCACGCCGCCGAGCTGGATCGGCGATATTCCCGAGCGCCACGACACCTATTGGCGAACCGAGGATGCGATGGCCGAGGGCAACCCGACAGTGGCGCTGGAGCGCGGCGAGACGCTCCGGACCCCGCCCGCGCTGTGGGTCCAGCCCCGGCCAGACCCGGTGCATGACTACAACGACCCGGACTCGGATTTCGACGGCAACGAGCCTGACCGCTTCGCCGCCCGCTACCGCGCCCGGGGTGGCGAGATCGAGATCCGCGAGATCAGCCCGGCCGATCGCGCCACCGGGAGGCCCCATCACATGGTCGCTGAATTCTGCCGCGGGCACCTGATTTCGGGCGATCATTCCGGAACCGAGGCTTCCGCCGCCTGAATTTGTGATAAGCTGCGCGCAACAACCGCTGGAGGAGCATTATGGGATATACATTGGAACAATTCGCGAGCGATTGCCGCGAGGCGCTGCTCAAGGACTCGGGCCCCGACGGTATCGAAGTCGTTCGGCAATATGTCGGCAAGGCCTGCGTCGACGAGGATTTCATCGCCACGCATTTCGGCCCCGACAACAACGACCCGCGCAAGCTGATCTACGAGGACCCGGACCTCAAATTCTGCATCTTCACCCATGTCCACGACGGCGCGAAGACCAGCCCGCCGCATGACCACGGCCCCGCCTGGGCGATCTATGGCCAGGCCGCCGGCACCACCGAGATGACCGATTGGCGCTGTGTGACGCCGCCGTCCTCCGATACGCCGGGCATGGTCGAGAAGGTACGGACCTACGAGCTGCCCCCCGGCACCGCCTATGCCTATCAGGTCGGCGATCTGCACTCGCCGCATCGCGAGGGCGCGACCAAGCTGATCCGCATCGAGGGGATCAACATGGACGGGGTTCAGCGCGACGCCTTCATGGTCGCCGCCGAGTAGCCATATCCGCGTTCCGGCGGGGCGGCTCTAGGCCTGGCCGGGCCGGGCCGCCCCGTTTGCCGTTGAGGGCATCACGACGCCCCTAAAACATTCCGATGACGCCCTTGGAACAGCAATACGGGCGCGCCGGGACTAACACTTCGGGAAAGAGTGTTTACCTGGAGTGACCGATCATGGCTGTTCTGGATATCGACGCCGCGAGCGCGAGTGTTTCCGCGCCGCTTGGCCAGGCCCGCGGCCTGCCGAATGCCTGCTACACCGACCCCCAGTATCACCGCGAGGAAGCCCACGATCTGTTCGCGCGGACCTGGACCTGTGTCGGGGTCGGCGCCGATATCCCCGAAGCCGGCAACATCATGCCGGTGGCCGCCGCCGGCACGCCGATCGTTCTGGTGCGCGACAAGAACGGCGCCGTCAACGCCTTTCACAACGTCTGCAGCCATCGGGGCGTGCAACTGGTCGACGCGCCCGGCAAGCGCAAGCCCGTGCTGCGCTGTCCGTATCACTCCTGGACCTACGGCCTGGACGGCGCCCTGACCCACACGCCGATGGTCGACGGCCCGGACAAGCATGAATGCGCGCTGATCGACAAGGCCTCCCTCGGGCTTCGTCCGGTTCGGGTCTCGCTTTGGAACGATCTGGTTTTCGTCAATCTCTCGGGCGACGCGCCGTCACTGGCCGATCACATGGCGCCGCTGGACGCGCGTTGGGCCGCCTATGATTTCTCCAACATGCGGCACGCGGCGAATTGGGAGCTGACCCTCAACGCCAACTGGAAGCTGGCGATCGAGAACTTCCTCGAATCCTATCATCTGCCCTGGGTGCATCCGAGCCTCAACGACCGCTCGCCGATCGACAAGCACAAGCACGTCTTCATCTCGGACAACCACTTCGGCCAGATCACCGATCAGTTCGCCGCCGACAAGGTCGACGCCAGCCCGTTCACGCCCTTCCCGGGCCTGACCCGCGCCCAGGAACTGTCGGGAGAGTATCCAATCATCTTCCCGAACGTGATGCTCGGCATCCAGCGTGACCACTTCTACTGCATCATCACCGACCCGCTCGCCCATGATCGCACGCGGGAGCGCGTGCATCTCTACATGGTCGGCGACGCGCCGGACCGCCCGGACTATCAGCCGGCCTTCGACACCCTGATAGAAACCTGGAAGGAAGTGTTCGAGGAGGATATCTGGGTCGTCGAGCGGATGCAGCTCGGCCGCGCCTCGGACGCCTTCGGCGGCGGCGTGCTAACCCCTTATCACGACGACCTGACCCAACGCTTCATGCAACGGGTGACCGAGAGCCTCGCGGGTTAGAGCGACGGGTTCGCTTGCGGGTCACCCGTCGCCCTGGCGAACTCCGTCCCCTTCCACCGTCGCCCTGGCGAACGGCAGGGCCTCGAAAGCATCCGTGTGATCAAACGACTACTATCTCGGCAACCATCGCGAGGTCCCGCCTTGCGCCAGGACGATGGGTTGGGCAAAGGCCCCGTCCGGAAACAACACCACGCCATGCATTCCACCGCCGCCCTGGCGAACGGCAGGGCCTATCGGCATGGGCCACAAGGCTGAAAACCGGTCGCCTCGGGTAACCATCGCGAGGTCCTGCCTTGCGCCAGGACGACGGGTTTGGCAAAGGCCCAATCTTGAAACAATGCCATGCCCCACACTCCCCGGTCGCCCTGCCGTAGGCCAGGGCTTCTGGCGAGGACGAGTCAGCCGCCGCGTCGAGCCGAGACTTGGAACACCCGTGCAAGTCAATCCATTGAGGCAAAAGCCCTTGCCTACGCAAGGGCGACGGCCCCTTACCCTCCACGCCCCGTCTTGCCTACTCGAACACCGCCACCGCGCGGATCGGGCTGCCGGTGCCACCCTTGATCTTGAGCGGGAAGCCGATGAACCGGAAGCGCCCCTTGCCGACCAGCTTGTCGAGATGCATCAGGCCCTCCATATGGGTGATACCGCGTTCGGCGCAGGCGATATGGGCCTTGAAATTCGCCTCGCCCTCGGGTGCCGGGCTGATCGCCTCGACACCGAAGGCGACGATGCCCCGATCGGCCAGCCAGTGAACCGAGTCCACGTGCAGTCCCGGAAAATCGTGCAGATAGGCCGGCGTGCCGAACAGCCTGTCATTGACGCCCATATGCAGCATCACCGTGTCCCTGGGCTTGATCTCCTGTCCCGACGCGGCCAAGGCGGCCTCCATCTCGGCAACGGTGATCTCGTGCTTTAGCGGCACATGGCTGAGGTCCAGGCAAATCGCCTCGGTATAGAAATCCTCGAGCGGCACTTCGTCGATCGACGGCGCGTCCGGCGCGGGATTGAAATGACAGGGCGCGTCCACATGGGTCGTAGAGTGATCACTCATGGAAATCGACAGGGACTTGGAGGTGAAACGGGTCTGGCCCGCCGTCTTGACCTCCCGATGGTCGTTCCAGACGGTCATGATAACCGGCGGATGCGACGGGTGCGCCGGGGTGCGGTGCTCGATGGCGCGGCTAAGATCGATCAGTTGCATGGCGGTCCTCCGTTGGACGTCTAACATTCACATCCACGTTATGTTCAAATAGCACTCTACGATACCAGCCCGGTCGTCCCCAAGTCATGGGGGGATTGGGCGGACGCATGAAGGAAGGCTTGGGGGCATGAAAGCGCTTGAGGGGAAAATCATTCTGGTGACCGGGGCAACCGGCAATCTGGGCGGCGCCGTAGCGCGCGGCGCGCTGAAGGCCGGCGCCAAGGTCTCGCTGGCCGGACGCTCCCTGGCATCACTGGAGCGCGGCTTCGCCGAAAGCGAGTCCGTCGCGCTGATCCCGGAAGTCGATCTGACCGACGCGGCATCGACCAGGCGCTATGTCGAGGAGACCATCGAGCGGTTCGGGCGCGTCGACGCGCTGATCTCCACGGTCGGCGGTTTCGCCTTCGCCCCGGTGGACGGCGACGCCTACGAGACCTGGGAGCGGATGATCGCGATGAATGTCCGCTCAGCGTTTCAAATCAGCCAGGCGGTCCTGCCGGTCATGAAGCGCCAGGGCGCCGGCGCGATCGTGCTGACCGGCGCGACCGCGGCCCTCAAGGCGCCGGGTGGTCTTTCCGCCTACGCGGCTTCCAAATCCGCCGTCATGCGCCTCGCCGAAAGCCTGTCCGAGGAGGTCAAGCGCGACGGGCTTACCGTGAACTGCGTCATGCCGGGAATCATCGACACACCGCAAAACCGCGCCGACATGCCGGACGCGGACCGTACCGGATGGGTCGCGCCCGAGGCGATCGCCGAGGTCATGCTGTTCCTCGCCTCCGACGCGGCGCGGGCGGTGACCGGCGCGCTGATCCCGGTGACCGGCAAGGGTTGAGCCATGCTTCGCGCCGAGGCTATCCAAGCCGCCGAAACCCTGCTGCTCTATGTTCAGCACTACGCCACCGTCGGCGCCGTGGTCGCGATGGGATTTCTGCTGTTCGGCGTCGGGCGAATCTCGCCGGAAGCGCGAGGCTCCTATCTGTTCCGGCTGCTGGTCCTGCCGGGCATCATCGGGCTCTGGCCGCTGGTTCTGTGGCGCTGGCTCGCCCTGGAGCGGGGTCGGCGCGCGGGCGGCGACACGCCATGAAGCTCCGTCATCGAAACGCGCATTTCAGGATCTGGATCGTTCTGGCGGTGCTGCTGGGCATCGGCTTCACCGCGGGACTGGCGCTCAAGCAACCCGTACCGATTGAAGCCGGCTCCCTATCGCGAGAGGGCAACTGATGGCCGTCGCCTATCGCCCGGTGCAATGGAACCGCAACAAGTTGGTTTACGACGCGGTGCTCCTGGTCGGGATCACCGCCTATCTCTTTCTGTTTCTGCGGTTCGCGCCGGGCTGACTGGATATCCGGCCGATCGGCGGGCCGGAGCTCCGGATGCGGGCCTTCGGGTCCTGCGCCTATATCATGCTGCATCTGATCCTGATCATCGGACCGCTGGTCCGGCTCGACCGGCGGTTTCTGCCGATGGTCTATAATCGCCGACATTTCGGCGTCGCCCTGTTCTTCGTCGCGCTGACCCATGCCTGGTACGTGACGGGCTGGTATCAGGCCTTCAGACCGGTCGACAAGTACGCCGCCGTTCTCGTCGGCAACACGAACGTGGCCTCCTTCATCGGCTTCCCCTTCGAGTATCTCGGCATCGCGGCGTTGTTGATCCTCTTCGTCATGGCCGCGACCAGCCACGATTTCTGGCTCAATTTCCTCGGCGCGCCGGTCTGGAAGGCCATCCACATGGCGGTCTACGCGGCCTATGGCCTGCTGGTGATGCATGTGGTTCTCGGCCCGCTGCAGAGCGAGGCCGGGCTGGTCTATCCGCTCATGGTGGGCGCCGGCCTGGCCCTGGTCGTCGGCCTGCATCTGGCCGCGGCCGTGAAGGAAAGACGCGGGGACCGGGCCAATCCGTCTGGCGCCGCAAACCCGCGAGAGGGCGACGACACACCCTGGATCCTCGCGGCCCGGATCAGCGAGATGGAAGTCGACCGAGGCGTCGCCGTGCTGCTCCCGGACGGCGAGCGCGCGGCGGTGTTCCGCCATGGCGAGCGGGGCGAGAAGATTTCCGCGCTATCCAATGCCTGCAAGCATCAGAACGGTCCGCTCTCGGAAGGCCGGGTCATCGACGGCTGCGTGACCTGTCCCTGGCATGGCTATCAGTATCGGCCCGAGGACGGCTGCTCCCCGCCCCCCTTCACCGAGAAAGTCCCGACCTATCGGCTGCGGCGCGAGGGTGATCTGGTCTTGCTTGATCCACGCGCGTTGTCGCCCGGCACCTGGACCGATCCGATTGTCCTGGAGGCAGCGAAATGAGTGAACGCGAAACCAGCAAGAGCGCCTTCTTCGTTGGTTATCTGGCGACGCCGCGGCCGCTTGCCTGGTTCCTGGCCGTGGTGACGGTGGTCATGGCCGGGCTCGGCATCGGCGCCGGTCTCGCCTTCGCGCTCGGCCAGCAGGATCACGGCAACGGGCGTTTCGCCTTCGACAGGGGCTATCAATCGCTGTCCGGCGTGATCCAGGCGAAACCCTATCCGGTCTTGCGTCTGCCGGCCACGAACGACAAGCCGGCCCGGACCATCGCCCTTTCCGGTCAGGGCAAGCGCGGCCAGATGCGCAAGGCGGCGGCGCTGGACGGCCAGAAGGTCGATATCGGCGGGGTCTTCATCACCCGCGACGGCGTCGAGATGCTGCAGGTCGGCGGCCGGGTCAAGCTCGCCCCGACGAAAAAGCCGGAGACCCTCGCCGGGTTCGAGCCCGCCGCCGATGTCTCGCTCGGGCGACGAACCCTCCGTGGCGAGATCATTGATTCAAAATGCTATCTCGGCGCCATGCGTCCGGGTCGCGGCAAGGTTCACATGGCCTGCGCCGGGCTCTGCGTCATGGGCGGCATTCCACCGATGTTCGTGGTCTACCGGGCCGAGGGCCCACCGGATGTGCTGCTGCTGGCGGGGCCGGATGGCGGGCCGGTCCCCGAGAGCATGCTTGATCAGATTTCCCTATATGTTTCCCTCGAGGGTGAAGTCATGAAGCGTGACAATCAGTTGATATTCTCGATCGATCCAAACAGCGTGAAGGTCCTGTGAGATGGGCCCGGTCCTCCGCCTGATCGGCCTGGCCTATGCCGTTGGCGTCGGCGTCGGGCTGTACTTCCTATGGCCGGAGGTTCGCGCTTATCTACGCGGCACCTGGCTCTCGGATCTGTGGATCCTGGTTCTTTTGGTCTATGCGCTGGGAGGGATGTGGATCGCCGAGCGGATTTGGGCCATGATCCCGCCGTTGTTCGAGAAAAAGCGTTCTTGAGATCCAATAGCCTTCTCCAGGAGAGTCCCAATGCCGGTCACCAGCACCCAGGTGCAGCTCGCCGCCCGCCCCGTCGGCGATCCCAAGCCCAGCGACTTCAAGATCGCCACCGTCGAGCTGCCGCCGGTCGGCGACGGCGAGATCCTGTGCCGGGTGATCTATCAATCCCTCGACCCGTATATGCGGGGTCGTATGGACGACGCCAAATCCTATGCCGCGCCGGTGCCGATCGGCGGCGTGATGGAGGCCGGAACCGTCGCCGAGGTGCTGGAATCCAAGAACCCGAAATTCAAGGTCGGCGACATCGTCAATAGCCGGCTCGGCTGGCAGACCCATGCGATCAGCGACGGCGTCGGCGTGCGTGTCGTCGACCCGTCCCTAGGTCCGATCTCGACCGCGATCGGCGTGCTCGGGATGCCGGGCATGACCGCTTATGTCGGTCTGCTGGATATCGGCGAGCCCAAGGAGGGCGAGACGGTCGTGGTCTCCGCCGCCTCCGGCGCCGTGGGCGCGGTGGTCGGACAGATCGCCAAGATCAAGGGCTGCCGCGTCGTCGGGGTCGCGGGCGCCAAGGAGAAGTGCGGTTACGTCGTCGACGAGTTGGGCTTCGATGCCTGTGTCAGCCATTACAGCGACAGTCTCGACGCCGATCTGGCGGCGCAATGTCCGGACGGCATCGATGTCTATTTCGAGAATGTCGGCGGCAAGACCTTTGACGCGGTCTTTCCGATCCTCAACCCCTTCGCCCGCATTCCGGTTTGCGGGCTGATCTCGCGCTATAGCCATGTCGGCGATTTTCCCGGCCCGGACATGCTGCCGAAACTGATGCGCTCGATCCTCACCAACCGGCTGAAGATCCAAGGCTTCATCGTCTCCGACCGGGCCAAGCGCTTCCCCGACTTCCTCACCGATGTCAGTGGCTGGGTGCGGAACGGCGATATCAAGTTCAAGGAAGATTTCGTCGACGGTATCGAGAACGCGCCGGAAGCCTTCATGGGCCTGTTGAAAGGCAAGAATTTCGGGAAACTCGTGGTGCGCGTGTCCGAGGACCCGACCGCCTAAAGCCGGGCTCGCGACCTCTCGCGACGCCAACGTGGTGCAATGGAAACCCCATGTCCAAGCCTCAAGCTGAAACCGACAGCTACGATGGATACGAGGCTTGGAAGGGGTGGAGCGCCGGCTTCACCTATGACGCCGGCGACGCGCTCTCCTTCTCCCGGGAGTTGAACGACCCCGATCTCAAGGGAAAGGCGGTTCTTGAGCTCGGCTTTGGTGAGGGCCGCCTGCTCGCTTGGCTGAGAGACCAGGGCGCGCGCGTGGTCGGGACGGAGATCAATGAGCGCCTACTCGACGCCGCCAAGGAAGCGGGTTCGAGGTATACGGCGCGGATCTATCGGAACTGCCGGTCGAGCCGGGGACCGGGTTCGACCTGATCGTCGCGTTCGATCTGTTCGAGCATCTGGAAATCGGCGACCTCGTGACGGCCTTGCGGGCGCTGCGAGGGCTGATGCGACCGGACGCGCGGATCGTCGCGCGATTCCCCAACGGTCAGAGCCCGTTCGGGCGCTTTCATCAATACGGCGACGTGACCCACAAGTCGATTCTGTCCATCCCGATCATGGATCAGCTCGCCCGCGAAACCGGCCTGGAGATAGAGCGGGCCGACAACAGTTTTCCAGGACGTTCGGGCGGCCCCCTCAAGCGCGCCCTTCAAACTCTTAGAGGCTGGTTGAGATCGTTGCTGATCGGCGTCATCGCGATGCTCTTCGCGACGGGAACACGAAACCTCGACGCCAACGTGACGGTGGTCCTGCGGGCGTCCGAGCGCACGGAGCCGACATAAATCAGCGCTCGCGTGGGCGTGCCACCCGGCGAGGCAAAGCAAAGGGGGCCGTCCGAAGACAGCCCCCTTTTCGACCTGTAACGGTCCGATCGGACCATCGCCACCTTAGCGCTTGGAGAACTGGAAGCTCCGGCGCGCCTTGGCCTTGCCGTATTTCTTACGCTCAACCACGCGCGGGTCGCGGGTCAGGAAGCCGCCCTCCTTCAGGGCCGGACGCAGGCCCGGCTCGTAATAGGTCAGCGCCTTGGAAATGCCATGGCGCACCGCGCCGGCTTGTCCCGAGAGGCCGCCGCCCTTGACCGTGCAGACCACGTCGAACTGATCCTTGCGGTTCGTCGTCTCGAAGGGTTGTCCGAGCAGCATGCGTAGCACCGGGCGGGCGAAATAGGTTTCCACGTCCCGGCCATTGACCTGGATGCGACCGACGCCCGGCTTGATCCAGACACGGGCAATGGCGTTCTTGCGCTTGCCGGTGGCGTAGGAGCGGCCCTGGGCATCGATCTTCGGCTCCGCCGGAGCTTGAACCTCTTGATCGTCCTTGAGCGCGCCGAGCGCCTCGAGACCGGCTGGCGCCTCGGGCGTGTCCTCGGTGGCCGTGTTTTCAGTTTCGACCGACATGGCTTACCTCGCGTTCTTCGAATTCATTGCGGCGATATCAAGTGCCTCGGGCTGCTGCGCCTCGTGCGGGTGCTCGCCGCCGCCATACACTCGAAGATTCCTCATCTGCTGACGACCGAGGGGACCGCGGGTAATCATCCGCTGAACCGCCTTCTCGATCACCCGCTCGGGATGCGCGCCGTCGAGGATCTTGTCCGCCGTGCGCGACTTGATCCCACCGGGATGGCCGGTGTGCCAGTAATAAGTCTTCGCCGTGCGCTTGACGCCTGTCAGCTTGACCTTCTCCGCGTTGATGATGACGATGTTGTCGCCACAATCCATGTGCGGGGTGAAAGTCGGCTTGTGCTTGCCGCGCAGATAAGTCGCGACGACCGAGGCAAGGCGACCGAGGACCAAACCGTCCGCGTCAATCAGCCACCATTTTTTCTCGATCTCGCTCGGTTTCGCCGAGTAAGTTCCCATGTGTCCCACCTTCTTGGGTCGGAATTGATCCGTGGGCCCGAACCAGCTCGCGCCCGCGCGACGGGTTAAACAGGAACACTTTGATAGGGTCAAGTGGAAAAAAGCGCCGCATTATCATTGCTTTAAAAACGCGGTATTATGATACCGCAATCTTTCGTCGCGCCAAAAACCGGGGGAGTTTCAGGTTTGGGCGGCCTCTCGCCACCGAAAAGAAGGGCGTCTGGCCATGCCGTCAGTCGCCACCCGCCACCGCGACTTCCGGTCGCAGCGTCATCCAGGCCGCGATGGTTTCACCAGGAGCAATCACCGCCATGGCGTTCGCGTCGTCGGGCGCTAGCGAGTTCAAGGCGTTGATCGGGTGCGATACCGGCTCGAAACAGAAGAAATCGCGCCCCGCCGGCGAAAAGAGTATTACGTGATCCAACGCCGCGCCGGCCGTGATCCGCAAGCCCACGCCGATCGAGGGCCATGAGACAAGCGCCTTCCGCTTCCAACCACCGAAACCGGTATCAAGTCCTTTGGGTAACGCCCTCCCGCCACTGAAATCGAGTTCAGCCGGCAGGGCCCGCGACCCCACTGGTATACTATCCGCGATCGGTGGCCAAACCGTTTCGAACGCCGACCTTAGCATCACGCCGTCCCGGATCGGCAGGAAGGGATGCCAACCAAGTCCCACGGGCATCGCGCCGGAACCAAGATTTGTCACTTCCATGCGCGCCGTCAATGCCGTGTCGGTGAGTTCAAGGCGCTGCACAACGCCATAGGAGCAGGGCCAGTCGCTCCCGTCATGGGTCATGCTCAAGGTCGCGCCACGCGGCTCTCGCGCCTCGACATCCCAGGCCACCCGCAGGCCATGACCATGGATCGCGTGCGGCTTGCCGGCCTGGGTCGCCTCGATATTCCATTCCCGCCCCTCGAACGGGAACCGCGCGTTCTCGATCCGGTTCGAAAACGGCACCAGGGGAAACATCCCCGATTGCCGGGAGGTCCGCGGGTCCCGCCGCGACGGCGGTGTCGGCACGAGCCAATCCAGCCGCCCCGACGGCGTCTCGCTCCAGAACGCCGTGACCCGACCGCCAAAACCCGGATCGATCTCGGCCCGAAGGTCGCCATTCGCCAAGGTGAAGGGATCAACCGCACGCGACATCGCCTAGCGCGCCGGCAGGGAATAGGTGGCTGTCACATGGCAAACCGGATCGTCGGGTTCGTCCTCGGAGAATATGAAGACCTCGCCATAGGCCAGCCGGCGCCCGCATTTGATCAGTCGCCCCTCGGCGATCAGGTCCACCGATCCCGGCATGCGCAGGAAATTGGCGTTGAGATTGGTCGTCACCGCCATTTTCACGATCCCGATCCGCGAGAGCACGCAGGCGAAGATCACGATATCGGCCAGCCCCATCATGGTCGGGCCGTTCACGGTGCCGCCGGGGCGCACCGAGTCCGCGCGAAACGGCAAGCGCGCCCGCACCACGCCGTCACCTATCTCCTCGAAACGCACGCCGGTTTGGGCGACGCCGGGGACATCCTCGCGGGCGATCCGATCCATCTCCTCTGGCGTCAATTTGGTCACTGCTGGTTTCCCGAAAGCCGTTTCGCCGCCACTCATTCACGACATCCATGTGTTAATCCAGCCGCGCCGTTTAGGAAAGCCGTCTTCATCCTTCGATAAGGGGGGAAATTTGCTAGTCTCCGCCCCGACGGCGTTCACGGAGGAAACGAGATGGTCGATACCTTGGGATGGAGAGGCAAGTTCGGGGTGATCACGCCCTCGACCAATACGGTCGTGCAGCCGGAATACGACGCGATCAGCCCGGCCGGCGTGACCACGCATATCGGCCGGATGCATATCCCCAACGACCCGATGGGCAATGACGCGGATTTCGATGAGCTGATCCGGCGCATCGACGTGGCGCTGGAGGCGGCGGTGGAGCGGGTCATGACCTGCGAGCCCGATCATTTCGTGCTCGGCATTTCCAGCGAAAGCATCTGGGGCGGCGGCCTCGACAAGGCGGCGGAAATCACCGAACGGATGCGCCCGCTACTAGGCGGTATCGGGGTCAGCCAGGCCGCCGACGCCCTGCCCGCCGCGCTGAAGGCCTTCGGCGTGAAGGGCAAGATCTCGGTCGTGACCCCGTACTTCCCGGTCGCCGAGCCGCATATCCAACGTTTCGCCTCTGATATCGGTTTCAAGGTCGCCCGTACCCATCACATGAGCTGCAAAAGCCCGGTCCTGATCGCCCATGTCACGGAGGACGAAAGCTGGGATGCCTTGCGCGCCGTGGACGGCGACGATGTCGAGGCGATTATCCAGTTCGGCGCCAACCTGCCCTTTCAGCGCGTCGCCGCCGAGGCCGAGCGTCGCCTGCACAAGCCCGTGATCTCGGTGAACACCACGACTTATTGGCACGCGCTGCGCGCCCTCGGCATCAAGGACAAGGTCCATGGGTATGGCCAGCTGATGTGGGAGCATTGATCGCGATGTCGGCTAGTTTCGATCTCTCCGGCAAGGTGGTCCTCGTCGCCGGCGCCAGTTCCGGCATCGGCAAGGCCACCGCCGAGGCCCTCGCGGAGCGCGGCGCCCGCGTCATCGCCGGCGGCCGCTCCATGGACCGCTTGCGAGCCCTCGCGGACACGTTGGGCTCGAACGGCTTGGCGCTTGATCTCGACGTGACGGACGCGGTCTCGACCGCCGGCGTTATCGGTCGTTTGCCCGGGGAATGGCAATCGATCCACGGGCTCGTGGTCTGCGCCGGCCACGACATCGGCGGCCGGGCCCGCTTCGACGCCGCCGGGGCCGATGACTGGGCCGACATCATCGACACCAATGTCACCGGCACCATCCGGATCTGCCGCGCCGTCATCGACGGCATGCTGGAACGCGGCGTCGGACATATCGTCACCCTCGGCTCGGTCTCCGGCTACAAGACCTATGAGGGCGGCTCTATCTACGCGGCCTCGAAATTCGCGGTGCGCGCCTTCACCGACGGCTTGTGCATCGACTATCGGGACAGCGACCTTCGGGTAACCGAAATCCTGCCCGGCATGGTCCGCACCGAATTCGCGCTCAACCGGTTTCAGGGCGACGCCGCCAAGGCCAAGGCATTCTACGACAGCAGACCGGCCAATCTCGAACCCGAGGCCGTGGCGAACACCATCGTCTGGGCGATGGAACAACCGCCGGAAGTCAATATCTCCTCCCTTGTGGTCCAACCGACCCGAAACAAGGGTTAGAGCGTTTCTGGCCTTTACGGAAGCACCGTGACCGGTTGTCGTTTTCCTGGGGTAGGAGCGTGCCGCGGGGCGTGGCGGAGCCACGGCCAAGGTGCGCG
>JAYOIK010000061.1:0-33133 GCA_038118725.1 Alphaproteobacteria bacterium
GCTAAACAAAAACGCCGCCTGATGACCCCGTCACCAACTTTCGGGCATAGCTCCGGACCATGTCGCCGGGACGTTCTTCGAGACTGGAGTCATGAAGGCCTGGTTCGCCGCGCCGACGGATCGCTATCCCCATGGCGTGCTCGGCGACCGGATCGAGGCCGGCGGTGTCATCATCCAGCCGCCCAGCGCCGGCGCGCCCTCGGCCTTCTTGATCAACGTGCCAGAGGATTCGGTATTCGAGGATATCCAGCCCCGGATCGTCGATTTCGATGGCGACGGCATCCTCGATATCGTCGCCATCCGCTCCTATCTCGATGCCGGGGCCTCGATTTCGGTGATCGGGTATCGCGAGGGCAAGGACGGCTCGATCGCCTCATATTGGATGCAGTCACCACCCATCGGCACGCCGAATCGCTGGTTAAATCCAGTCGGGGTCGCGGATTTCGATGGCGACGGCGACAAGGAGATCGTCGCGGTGGTGACCCCGCATATCGGCGGAATACTGACGATCTATGAGCGTGACGGCGACAAGCTGGAGCCCAAGGCTCTCATGCGGGATGTATCCAACCACGCCATCGGCTCGCCCGACCTGCGCCTGCACGCGTTCATCGACTGGAACGACGACGGCGTTCCGGACATCGCGGTACCAGATCAAAGCCGTTCCGTCCTGCGCTTCATCACCTTGAAGGGCGGTGTGGCCGAGGAAATCGACCGGGTGGATCTCGGCTCGGAAATGATACCGCCGATGCAACAGCGGCAATGGAAGTCCGAGCCCTGGGAGATCATCGTCCGGCTAAGAGATGGTCGGGCGGTGGCGGTGTCACGGTAGTTAGATGTCTTGAGGGTTCCACTGTTCAGTTTCCCACCGTTAGTTGATCGCCTTAAGCTAGACGGTATCCGTCGCCCTGGCGAAAGGCAGGGCGACGTTTAACGGAACTGCAAGCGGAGTTAGGTACTCTTTCCCCCCTAAACCATCGCCACCGGGCGCACCGGGCAGCCCGTGGCGCCCTTGAGCTTGACCGGGAGCATCACTAGGCAGAACTCGGTGATGCCCGCCGCGATGACCTCGTCCATCAACATGTTTTCAATGAGATGCACTCCCGCCTCGGCGAGGCAGTGCTGGTGGACCGGCATCATGATCTCGGGATGCTTGGTGCCCGGCAGAACCTCGACCGCCATGTTGTCGGCACCGATCGCCACCACGTCCAGGGAAGTGAGCCAGCGTGCCGCTTCGGCGTCGAGCCCGGGCTCTCCCGAGAGATACTTAGCGTTGTCGGCCATGAAATAGCGCCCCCAGCCGGTATTGACACAGACCACGTCACCGCTTTGCGGGGCGGTGCCGGCGGCATCGAACGCTCGCTTGAGGTCATCGACACCGACCGGGCGCCCAGCTTCGAGATGCGCGCCGCCATCGAGACCGGACACATCCAGACAGACACCCCGGGTAACGATCGGCGGGATATGCTCCACGCCGCAATTCAACAGGCCCCAATCGCCGACGCTTTCGTCTAGCATGTGCTCGCCGTAGAGATACTCACCCTTGGAGAAGTGGCCGAGCGCGTCGATATGGGTGCCGACATGGGTGGTCATCTCGATCCGCTCGAGATTCGAGCCGACCTCGTTGGTCGCCCCTAGAGCCGCCCTGGTCTTGCGGTTGTTCCTGGCCGTCACCGAGGAGTGGATCATATACGGCGTCTGGACCGGGTTGATATAGGGCGCGCCCATCTCGATCACGTGCGAGAGATCGATGATTCGGCCTTCCCGCACCTTGGAGAGGGCCGCCAGCGTGGTTTTCTGGTTCAGCAGGTGGCCCGCCGCCCCGATCTCGTCGCCGGCGCCCCATCGTGAGTGGTCGTGTACACAATTGGTCATGGCCCAAGCCCCCTGGTAAATGCCTCGAGCCGCGAGCTTAACCCGCCAGCCCCTCGCCGGCCAAGGCGCGCCGCGACCGCCGGCCATTGACACTCACCAAATCCGGCTATATCCGGCGAGGATGACGGATGACGGTTCAAAGACACTGACGATCGAGCAGGCCCTGCGGATCGCCCTCGCGGCGCAACGCGAGGGGCGTGTTGAGCAAGCGGCTTCGATCCATGCTCAAATCCTGGCACGGGACCCGGAGAACGGTGACGCGCTGCATCTCTTGGGCACACTCGAGATCGACCGAGGAAACCTGGCCGAGGCGGAGCGTTTGTTGCGCCGCGTGGTCGCGTGTTATCCCAGCGTGTCCGCTTTCAGGGCCTCGCTCGCCAAGGCGCTGCATCGCCTTGGGCGCGCCGACGAAGCAATCGGCCACGCGGCCCAGGCGCTGGCCGGCGATCCAGGCAATCCGGGCATCCGCGAGGTTGCCAACCAGATATTGCGGGTCGAACCATCGCTGGAGCTTCTGAGACTCCCCTCGTCCATCCAGCCGGTGGAGGCGCGCCCGGCGCCGGCGCCTGATGACTCTCTGGTGCTCGGCCTCGCGACCGGATATCGGACGGCGGCGCTGAAACCCTTCGTTCGCTCCTTGCGTGAGCACTACCAGGGCCCGGTCCATCTGATCGTGGACAACGACGCCGAGACCCTCGCCTTTCTCGCCGGGCATGACATTTCCACGGGTCTGGCGAAGGACCGCGCGGCGCATCCGGTAATCAACCGCTTCGCCGAGTATCGAGACTTCATCGAAACCATCGACGAGGGAACCCGTATACTTTTGACTGACGTTTCGGACGTGGTTTTCCAGGGCAATCCCTTTGCATTTTCCGTTCGCGGCAACGGTCGCGCCGGCGCGGAGCCCGGCTTTATCGCGGTGCTGGAGGACGTCTCCCAAAGTCTCGGTTCGTGCCCCTGGAACAGCGACTGGCTGCGCGTGCATTTCGGGACGCGGATGCTCCAGCGTCTCGGCGACCGACGCATTTCCTGTATCGGGACGATCTTCGGCGATCGCGACGGACTCCTGGACTATCTGAACCGGTTTTGCCTCCTCGCCGCCTCCCTACCCGTGCCCGGTGTCTATGGCCTGGATACCGCGATCCATAACGTGCTCCTGCACCACGAGATGACGCGAGAGAGCGTGGCATTGGAAAACGGATGGCCCGTCGCGACGGTCCAGCACATGACCGAATCAGCGATTGCGGTCAGGGGCGAAAAGATCCGACTCGAGGACGAACGTCTTCCCTTGGTGGTGCATCAATACAACCGTCGAGCCGCGATGCTCGCTCATGTCGAGCGCCGCCACGCGGGCGGCTAATCCACGTGGTTGCGAGCGCGCCGAAAATCCTTTAGGAAAAGCCGCACTCCCGCACGGATCGAGAACCGACGGAGCCCTCGTGTCCCCGCCTAATAACAATGCCGAGTTGACGCGCCGCGCGTTGCTCCCCGCTGGCCTGCGCGATGTCCTTCCGCCAGACGCCGCGCATGAAGCCGCGACCATCGAATCACTGATCCGGTGCTTCGAGACGCATGGCTACGAGCGGATCAAACCGCCGCTCGTCGAGTTCGAGGATTCGCTGTTTTCAGGCCCCGGCGCGGCGATGACCGAAAGCACTTTTCGCCTCATGGATCCGATTTCACGGCGCATGATGGGGCTTCGCGCCGATGTGACGGTTCAGGTCGCCAGGATCGCGGCCACCCGGCTCGGCCATGTGCCACGCCCGCTCCGGCTCTGCTATGGCGGCGAGGTTTTGCGGGTAACCCCCGGTCAGCTGAACCCGGAACGGCAATTGGTCCAGGTCGGCGCCGAACTGGTCGGGGCCGATACGATCGAGGCCGACACAGAGGTGATCCTGCTGGCGCTTGACGCGTTGCGCGCGGTGGGCACGCCAAGGATGTCGGTCGATATCACCGCGCCGCGACTGGTGCCGGAGCTGCTCAAATCATTCGATCTGGACGAAACAAGGGCGGAGAGCCTACGGACGGCGATAGACCGCAAGGATACCGCCGGCGTCGAGCGGCATGGCGGACAGGCCGCCGAGACGCTCACCGCCCTGATGGCCGCCGCCGGAGAGCACGAGGACGGCGCGCGTCACCTGGGCGAGCTGTCCTTGCCTCGGTCGGTGCAAGACATCGTCGACCGGCTCATCGCGGTGGCGGCACGGGTCGCGGCCGAGGAACCCAAACTGTCGGTCACCATCGACCCGGTGGAGAACCGGGGGTTCGAATACTATACCGGCCTCGGCTTCAGCCTGTTCTCGCGCGGGGTACGCGGCGAGTTGGGCCGCGGCGGACGCTATCAGGTCGACGGCCTGGACAGCGAAGGTTCTTGCGGCATGACCCTTTATATGGAGACCGTGATCCGCGCGATCGCCGAACCAACGCCCCGGGAGCGGCTGTTCCTGCCCAGCGGTACATCACGCACCATGGCCGCGGCCCTGCGCGATCAAGGCTGGATCACCGTCGCCGGTCTCGATCCGAGCGTCGCCGCCGACGCGGACGCCGGACGCCTTGGATGCACCCATGTCCTGCGAGATGGCTCTCCCGTGCCGCTCGCGCCCGAACCCCCCACCCAGAAATCCTAATCAGGAAGCAAAGATCATGCGAAATGTCGCCGTAGTCGGCGCCCAATGGGGTGACGAAGGCAAGGGAAAGATTGTCGACTGGCTGTCCGAGCAAGCCGATGTCGTGGTGCGCTTTCAGGGTGGACACAACGCGGGCCATACCCTGGTCGTCGGCGACACGACCTATAAGTTGAGCCTGCTGCCCTCGGGCGTGGTACGGCCCGAGAAACTCTCGGTCATCGGCGCCGGCGTGGTGGTCGATCCCTGGGCCTTGCTCTCGGAGATCGAAACCGTTCGCGAACTCGGCGTGGCGGTATCGCCGGAGACACTGCTTCTGGCGGACAACGCCACCCTGATTCTCGCGGTCCACAGACAGATCGACAAGGCCCGCGAGGCCCTGCGTGGCGAGCGCAAGATCGGCACCACCGGTCGCGGGATCGGTCCGGCCTACGAGGACAAGGTTGCCCGCCGCGCCATTCGGGTTTCCGACCTCGGCGACGCGGACGAGTTGCGGCGCAAGCTCGAGGATCTCTACGCCCATCACAATATCTACCTGAAGGCCGCCGGTGAACCCGAGGCGTCGGTCGACGAAGCCTTCGCGGACCTTTCCGGGATCGCGCCACGCATCCTGGCCTTCGCGGCACCGGTCTGGCGACACCTGGAAGAGTTACGACGGCGGGACCGGCGTATCCTTTTCGAGGGCGCTCAGGGCATCATGCTGGACGTGGACCACGGCACCTACCCGTTTGTCACCTCGTCCAATACCGTCGCCGGCCAGGCCGCCACGGGTTCGGGAACCGGGCCGACCACGATCGGCTATGTCCTGGGCATCACCAAGGCCTATACAACCCGAGTCGGCAGCGGCCCGTTTCCGAGCGAGTTGACCGACGAGATCGGCCAGCAACTGGGCGAGCGGGGACGCGAATTCGGAACCGTGACCGGGCGCAAGCGCCGCTGCGGCTGGTTTGACGCGGTTATGGTTCGCCAGGCGATCAAAACCGCCGGCATCACTGGAATCGCGCTGACCAAGCTCGACGTGCTCGACGGCCTTGAGGAACTCAAGGTCTGTGACGGTTATGAGCTGGACGGCGAGCGGATCGACTATTTCCCGAGCGGCGCGCGCGCGCAAGCCTCGGTTCGGCCGATCTACCGGACCTTGGAAGGTTGGACCGAGAGCACCCAGGGCGCGCGATCCTGGGCCGACCTGCCGGGAAACGCGGTAAAATACATTCGCCTGATCGAGGAGTTGATCGACGCACCGGTCTCGATGCTCTCCACCAGCCCGGAACGCGAGGACACGATCCTGGTCAAGAATCCATTCTTGGACTAGGAAGGCGCGGTCCCGCGACGACCATGCACGGAACCGGCGTTTTACGGTACACTCGCCTGGGATAGTCCGCGATTTGAGGTTGTCCCGCGCGACTGGGAGGCTGGGTCATGGCCAAGGTGGTTCTGAAGGACAGGTTCGAGATCGACGACGCGGTGCCGTTGCCGCATTTCGATTCTCCAACCGCGAAGGCCTTTCAATGCACCGGTCGCACCGCGGAATACGGCGATCTGCTGGCGCTGGTCTGCGACCCCAATATCCCCATTCGCTCCGAGACCATGGAGGCGTTGCGCGGATTCTCCGGCATCGGCCTGTTGAAGTTCATCGATTCAGGCGTGGTTAACTGGTCCGCCGCAAATCGACGACAACCGGCGCTGATTTTCGACCTGCCCGGTGGCACCCGGGTGTTCGAGAATTTGAACTCAACGATCCAGCCATTGAGCGACGACCAGTTGATCAAGGGCTTTCTCACCCCAGCCGTGAACACCCTGAGAGAGTTATCGGCGCGCGGAATCACTCACCGCAACATTCGGCCCAACAATCTTTACTATAGCGATGCCAGCGAACGGCTGATCATGTTGGGCGAGTGTGTATCCGCGCCGCCCGGCCTTAACCAGCCGCTGCATTTCGAGGCGCTGGAATGCGCCATGGCCGACGAAACCGGACGGGGCGAAGGAGCGATCTCGGACGATCTTTTCGCCCTAGGCGTGACACTCCTCAGCCTGCTGATCGGGCGAAACCCGGTCGCCAATATCCCAGACCCGCAACAATATGTCTTCGACCGAATAAATCTCGGCTCCTACGCGAATATCGTCGGCGTTCATCGCATTCAGATGAACATGATGGAATTGCTGCGTGGCTTGCTGGCCGATGACACACGGGAGCGATGGTCGGTTCGTGACGTTCAGCTTTGGCTGGGTGGTCGGCGCCTGACGCCGAAGCAGGTGAAACTGCCGCCCAAGGCCGCGCGCCCCCTGACCATAGGCGGCATGGAACATGAGAATGTTAGATCGGCCGCGCATGGATTCGGACGAAACTGGAGCATGGGCGGCGACGTCGCGCGCGGCGCGGATTTCGACAACTGGATACGACGAAGTCTTAACGACGAAAACGTTGTCGAAAATCTTAACCGGGTGGTCGGCAACGCCCAGGCCATTCAAGCCTCGCCAAAGGCCGATGACGCCCGGCTGGTAACTCGCGTTTGCATGGCGCTCGATCCGCCCGCGCCGCTGCGGCACCAAGGGTTTTCAACCCATATCGACGGTATCGGACCGACCTTGGCGATCGGTTTTACCAAGGATCAGGTCCGCGAAAACATCGCGGCCTTCATCAATGGTCGTTTCCTGCAACAATGGATGGCTCTGCAATCGCGAACCAAGAGCGAAATTCTCCAGGTCTACTCGGTCTTGGAGAAGTTACCAGGCTTGCTCAATCAACCTGGGCCGGGTTTCGGAATCGAGCGTTGTCTGTACGAGCTCAACCCCTATGGCCATTGTATGAGTGGGATGATTGATCATCTGTACATCACCCGCCCGGAGGAGTTGGTGCCGGCGCTTGAGGCCGTCGCGCAAGGGAACGAGCTACCACCAATCCCCATGGACCGACATGTCGCGGCCTTTCTCGCCGCGCGATCCGAGGAAATCGACGACCGCATCCTGCGCCCGCTTTCGGCCCTGGATGAGCGACCGGCCGGCGACGCGATCAAAGTTTTGAGAATCCTCTCGCGCGTGCAGTCGGTCTATCGCAACGGCGCCGCGCCGGGTCTCTGCGCCTGGTTTCAGGCGCTGACCACGCCGGCCGTGAATTCCTACCACAATCTCAAGATGCGCCAGCAAATCGAGACCGCCGTGGGTCGCGCCGCCGAAACCGGGTTTCTCGCCGAGCTTCTAAAGATCTTTGATGACGCCAAGGCAATCCAACGTGACGAGCAAGGTTATGCCCGCGCTCAACAGGAACACGCCCAGTGTTCCGCCCAGATGCAGCAGATGGCCCTCAGCCTCGAAAACCGGGAGAATCTGGCGAGCGAGCTGGGAGAACAGGTCGCCGCGGTCATTTCAGGCGTTCTCGGCAGCATCGGCGCCACGACGGCGATCATATTCTATATGATATGAGCTTGGATGATTTGATTTTGGACCGGCGGCGGGGATTTCTGCTAAAAGCATGGCCACTCTCACCGCCGATCTGACAATGGACGGGTAAAGACAATGGCGACGAGATCGGCAAGCGCGGCCTCGACAAAGGCGATCATATTGCTGGTCGTCGCCGGTTTGCTCGTCTTCACCCTACCGACGGTGCTTATTCTTTGCGTCGGCATGTTACCGACCTTCGCGGCATTTCTGATCGACCGGCGCCGCGAAAAGTACACGACACTCTGTGTCGGAAGCATGAATTTCGTCGGTGTGATCCCCTTCCTGGCCACTCTGTGGACAGAGGACCATTCCTTTGACAAGGCATTTGAAATTCTCGGTGACCCGCTAGGCTGGCTGATGATGCTCGGTTCGGCGGGGATCGGTTGGGCGATCTACTTCGTCGCGCCGAATATCGTCGCGATGTTCATGGCGGCACGGATCGAGCAACGGATCGAGCGGCTGAAACACCGTCAAACCGATCTTGTGGAAGAATGGGGACCGGGCGTCTCCGGAAGCGAGGATGACGAGGGTAACGAGCCTAACCAGGGCGGGTAATCGTTAGATCACCCGCCAACCGCCTTCGACGCCCTCGCGCTGGTTGCTGTCTTCGGACTTCCCGGGCTTATCAGGCTTCCTGATAGAGTTTTTCCTGGATCGCCGTGTTCTTCATGGACTTTTGCAGCTTCTCGAAGGCCCGCACCTCGATCTGACGCACTCGCTCGCGACTGATGCCGAATTCCTGGCTAAGATCCTCCAAGGTCATGGGATCGTCGCGCAAGCGTCGTTCCGTGAGGATATGACGCTCGCGTTCGTTCAGAACCTCCATGCCCTTGGTCAGCAGCCGACGCCGCTTTTGCAGCTCTTCGTCCTCGGCGAAAACCTGCTCCTGGTTCTGACTCTCGTCGACCAGCCAGTCCTGCCATTCACCTTCACCATCAATCTTGAGCGGCGCGTTCAGCGAGTGATCCGGGCTGGCTAGCCGCCGGTTCATGTTGATGACATCCTGCTCGGGCACATCAAGCTTCTCGGCGATCGCCGTCACCCGCTCGGGCGACAGATCGCCATCCTCGATCGCCTTCATCTGGCCCTTGAGCTTACGCAGATTGAAGAACAACTTTTTCTGGGCGGCCGTAGTACCGATCTTCACCAGCGACCAGGAATGCAGGATATATTCCTGGATCGACGCCCGAATCCACCACATGGCATAGGTTGCCAGCCGGAAACCCCGCTCCGGATCGAAGCGCTTGACCGCCTGCATCATCCCGACATTGCCCTCGGAAATCAGTTCAGCCACCGGCAATCCATAACCGCGATAGCCCATCGCGATCTTCGCGACCAGGCGCAGGTGGCTGGTCACCAGTTTATGGGCGGCATCCGAATCCGCGTGCTCCGTCCAGCGCCGGGCGAGCATGTATTCCTCGTCCGGCGTCAACATCGGGAACTTCCTGATATCCTGAAGATATCGGGTCAAATTCCCTTCGGCGCTGATAACCGGCATTGTCGTCGATGATTGAGCCATCATTCCTACTCCACTCGATCGAGCGGACATGCAAAGCCTGTTCGCCCCCACACCTTCCATATGGGTATCGAAACCTCGAATTAAAAGTGGGCGATAACGTGGCGGTGATGTAGCGTTATCGCGCGCGCCTCGAAACTAGACGCTGATCACAAGTTTGCCGAAATGTCCCGCGGCGTGCATGGCGTGAAAGGCGGCGCGGGCCTCTTCAAGCGGATAGGTCTGGTCAATTACCGGGCGCATCGCGTGATGTTCGATCGCCCGGTTCATGTCCTCGAACATGCGCCGGCTTCCGACATAGATGCCTTGCAGGCGGATCGATTTGCGCATCACCAGCGTCGGGTTGATCGCGCCGCCGGTCAGCACCCCGATCAAACCGATGGAGCCGCCAACCTTGGTCGCGGTGATCGATTTCTCAAGTGTTCCCGCGCCGCCGACCTCGACCGTGTGATCAACGCCGGCCCCGCTGGTAAGGTCCAGTACTGCGGTCTCCCAGTCCGGGTTGTCGCGGTAGTTTATGGCCTCCCAAGCGCCCAAGCCCTTGGCGCGCGCCAGTTTTTCATCGCTGGAGGAGGTGATGATCGCGCGCGCGCCGAGCATTTGGCACAGTTGCAGCGCGACGATCGAAACCCCGCCGGTGCCGAGCAAGAGGACCGTGTCACCCGGCCCCACCCCGCCCGCCTCGACGAGGCTGTGCCACGCGGTAAGGGCGGCGCAGGGCAAGGTGGAGGCTTCCTCGAAACTCATGCCTTCGGGCATCGCCACCAGGCCGTCCTCGCGCAGTACCCGCTGCTCGGCGAGCATGCCCTCGGCGGTACCGCCTAGCGCGCGACCCATGTCCGCCGCCGTGATCGGCCCGTCTATCCAGCCCTGAAAGAACGTGCCGCAGACCTTGTCGCCTGGCTTGAAGCGCGGCACCCCCTCGCCCACCGCCAGCACCTCGCCCGCGCCGTCGGAATTCGGGATACGGGGATAGGGAATGCCCCGGGGTCCCGGATCCACAACCGTCATCAGATCGCGATAATTGATCGAGGACGCGCGCACGCGGACCAGCACCTCTCCTGCTCCCGGCGTCGGGTCCGGGCGCTCATTCAGGGCCAAGGCGTCGATGCCGCCCTCGCCGACGATTTCATAGGCTCTCATGGCTTCAATCCTTCACAAGGGACGGCGCGGGACCCGGCTTTACGCCAGGCGCCCACAATCGACAACGATGGTTTGGCCGGTGATCGCGCCGCTGACGCAAAGGAACAGCATGGCGCTGGCGATGTCCTCGGGCTCGACCATCCTGGGGAGCAGGGAATTCGCCATCGCGGTGTTCTTGCGCTCGTCCGACCAGGGATCGGTCCAAGCGGTACGGGTCAGGCCCGGCGCCACCGCGTTCACGCGAATATCCGGCGCCAGCGCGCGAGCCAGACAGCGGGTCTGGCTGACCACCGCCGCCTTTGAGTTGCTATAGGCGATGGAGCTTCCGTTACTGCTGAGCCCGGCGATCGAGGCGGTGTTGACAATCACGCCCTTGGTTTGGCGCAAGGCCGGCGCGGCGGCGCGGGAACAGCGAAACGGGCCGATCACGTTGGTGTGCATGATGGCCTGCCAGAATTCCTCGGTCATCGCGTCGAGATCGTCGAAGGGCACCGGCTCCACCGTAGCCGACGTCCCGGCATTGTTGAGCAGGATATCGAGGCCGCCAAGCCGGTCAATGGCCCCCGCGACCATCTCATCGGCGCTTTGCGGATTAGAGACATCGCCGGGGGCGGAGACGGCCTGACACCCCTCGCCGTTCAGCGCGTCGACAACCGCGACGCCGCGATCGTCGTCCGCCAAGTGATTGACCGCCACCGTCGCGCCGCATCGCGCGAGCAAGGTGGCCGCCGCCCGGCCAATGCCGGAGGAAGCCCCGGTTACAAGCGCTTTCTTGCCAGTCAAATCCGCGGTGATCATGTGTAAAAACTCCCAAACGCGTCGCCGCGCACGTGCCCGACTTGCTATTGAATGGCTGTTGTCCCAGCGATGTTCCGACAGTGCAACAACCCCATTGAAGCGTCGTCGCCAGTGAAGCTTCGAGAGCGGGGCCACGTCAACTTGCATGACCGGGATATATCATGCAAAGTCCGCTCAAGCCTGAACGCCGTAATAACCGGCAGTCGATACACAAATGGGAGGTTTGCATGAAGTCACTGAAATCAACGCTGGTCGCGGGCATCGCCGGCGCCGCCTTCGTCGCGGTGGGCGCGGCTCAAGCCGAAATGCCCAAAAAGACGACCTGGACGGCCTATGGCACGACCTCGTCCGGTTACGCGCAAACCGTCGCCATCGGTAACATGCTGAAGAAGCATTACGACACGAATATGCGCGTCATCCCCGGCAAGAACGACATCTCACGCATGGCGCCGCTTCGTGACAACAAGGCCGGCTACTGCGCCTGCGGTATCGCGTCCTATTTCGGCCAGGAAGGCGTGTTCATCTTCGCCCACAAGGATTGGGGCCCGCAGCCGATTCGCCTGCTGATGACCAATCTCGGCTCGTTCGGACTGTCGCTGGCGACCGCCAAGGACGCAAACATCAAATCCATCGCCGACCTCAAGGGTAAGCGGATCTCCTGGGTTCAGGGCGCACCGGCCTTGAACTGGAACGTTTCCGCCTATCTCGCCTTCGGCGGCCTTACTTGGGACGATGTTGAGAAGGTCACGGTGTCCGGCTTCGCCGCGTCCTTCGACGCGATCATCAACGGTCAGTCCGACGCCGCGTTCTCAAGCACGGTTTCGCCGAGCCCGAAGAAGCTCGCCGCCTCGCCCCGCGGCCTTCATTGGCCGGAGATCCCGCATAGCGACGAGGAAGGTTGGAAACGGATTATGGCCGCCGCCCCGGTCTACAATAAGGTGAAGGCGACGATTGGTTCGGAAATCGACAAGAACAACCCGTCCGAATTATCCAACTATCCCTACCCGATCCTAGTCGCCAACGCTTCGTGGGACGCGGACGAGGTCTATGCCATCGTCAAGGCGATGAACGACCACTACGCGGACTACAAGGACGCGGCTAAGGGCGCGCTGGGCTGGAAGCTCGATGCTCAGAACATGACCTGGGCCATGCCCTATCATGACGGCGCCATCCGTTATTGGAAGGAAGTCGGCAAGTGGGACGCGGCCGCTCAGGCGCATCACGACAAGCTGATCGCCCGTCAGGGCGTCATCAAGGACGCCTGGGACGCGTTGCCCGGTAAGGACTCCATGGAACAGGATGCCTTGAAGGCGGCCTGGTCCAAGGCCCGCGCCGCAGCGCTCACCAAAGCCGGAATGCCTACCATTTTCAACTAGGGCTTTCCCTGACAAAGAGAAGTCAATCAAACGAAAATGACCAATCTCGAAACTCAAGTCGAGCCGGCGGCAACCGAGCAACGGTTCCGCCGGCTCTCTCCTTTTTGGAAATGGTTGCTTATCGTCCTGTCGGTATTGTCGATCGTTTTCTCGGCGTATCAGGTTTTCAATCTCGGTCGCTTCACCGGTTACGTGCCGATTGAGAACCAATATTTCTACGCGATCGTCGCGCTACTTCTACCGACCGCGTTTATTGTCTTTCCACTGAGCGGCAAGGCCGGCCGCGAGGGGATGACGTGGTACGATATCGCCCTGTTCGTCGCGACGGCGGGTATCTGCCTCACCTTCGTCATCCAGGCGATCGACATCGTCGATAACGGTTGGGAGTTTTCCGCCCCGGAGGACATGCAGTATCTCAGCCTGGCCCTGGTGATCATCGCCATCGAGGCAACGCGCCGGACCGGCGGTGGGATCGTCACCGCGATCATCGTCATCTTCGCGGTCTATCCGCTCGTCGCCGGCGACATGCCGGGCGTGCTCGAGGGCACGTCCGAATCGCTCCTTGACACGGTCGCGTACTACGCGCTTTCAACCGAGGCCCTGATCGGCATTCCGACCCGTGCCTTCGCGGGTCTGGTCATCGGCTTCCTGCTGTTCGGC
The DNA here is from genome assembly GCA_038118725.1 of Alphaproteobacteria bacterium. GTDB lineage: Bacteria > Pseudomonadota > Alphaproteobacteria > Thalassobaculales > Thalassobaculaceae > JADHLJ01. The sequence continues at coordinate 13,428 of JAYOIK010000061.1, forward strand.
GTCGCACTGCAATATACCGGCGGCGGACGTTTCTTCCTCAACCTCGCCTTCGCGCTACTCGGCCATGTCCGTGGCGGGCCGGCCAAGGTCGCGATCTTCGCCTCCGGCCTGATGGGCTCGATGAGCGGGTCCGTCATCACCAACGTTCTGACCACCGGCGCGCTTTCGATCCCCGCCATGAAGCGGATCGGCTTCAAGCCCCACGTGGCCGGCGGTGTCGAGGCCTGCGCCTCCACTGGCGGCGTCTTGATGCCGCCGATCATGGGCGCAACGGCGTTCATCATGGCGATCAACCTCGAGGTCCCCTATCGCAACATCGTCATCGCGGCGGTGATCCCCTCGATCCTCTATTTCTTCGCGCTGTTCATGCAGATCGACGGCTACGCGGCCCGCAGCAAACTCCAGGGTCTGCCGAAGATCGAACTGCCGTCGGTTAGGGAGACGCTGAAGGACGGCTGGTACTATGTCGCGGTCTTCGCGCTGCTGATCTATCTTCTGGTCTTCATGCAACGCGAGGCGCAAGCGCCGTTCTACGCCACGGCCCTGCTGTTGGCGATCAACCAGGCGCACCCGAAGCACCGTTGGAATTGGGACAGGTTCGTTGAGTTCCTGGTCGCCGTCGGTCGTCTGTTCGCCGAACTCGCGGCGATCCTTGTCGGCATCGGGCTGATCGTCGGCTCGCTCTCCTATTCCGGCAAGATCGGCACCCTGGCCTTCGAACTCCTCCAGCTCGCCGGCAACAATGTCGCGCTACTGCTGCTGCTCGGCGCGTTGGCCAGCTTTATCATGGGGATCGGCGTCACGGTGACGGTGGCTTACATCATCCTGGCCCTGACCCTGGCGCCGGCGCTCACCGATAGCGGACTGTCAGCCATGGGCGTGCACATGTTCATGCTCTACTGGGGGATGCTGTCCTACATCACGCCACCCGTGGCGCTCGGCGCCTTCGCGGCGGCGAGTTTGGCGCAGGCCAATCCCATGCGGACCGGTCTCGAGTCCATGCGGCTCGGCACGATCATCTATTTCGTGCCGTTCTTCTTTGTGCTCGATCCGGGCCTGATCATGCAGGGCGAACCATTGCACATTCTGACGGTGTTCAGCTGCGCGATCCTCGGCGTGGTGGTGCTCTCCACCAGCCTTCAGGGCTATCTCTATGGGGTCGGCGATCTGACCACCATGGGAGCCATGCAGTGGCCGATACGCGCCGCGCTTCTGATCGGCGCGCTGGCCTTCGCCATGCCCGGCAACGATGTCGTGGGCATGAACAATCTCGAATTGTTCATCCTCGGCGCGGCATTTACCGGGGGCGCGACCGTTGTCGCGCTTATCTTCCGAAAGGTGGCGGCTCCGGCTTAGTCGCGCCTGCCTTTCAGCCCAAACCGGGGCGTCGAGCGGGACCTTTGTGTTCCCGTCGGCGCCCCGGTCGTTTCCGGACACCACTCTTAGAGCTTGCCGCTGGCCCGGCTTGCTCATAAACCTAGCGCTTCGCTTTCAACGGGAGTTTCCCATGCGCAATCTTCAGCGGCCCGGCCGTTCCCCCGTCATCGCGCCCGAGGCCATGATCGCCACCAGCCATCCACTGGCGAGCCAGGTGGGTATCGATATCCTGAAGTCCGGCGGCAACGCCGTCGACGCGGCGATCGCCGCTTGCGCGACACTTTGCGTGGTCGAGCCGGCCATGACTGGCATCGGCGGTGACTGCTTCACGCTTTACACCCCGAAAGGCGCGGCGAAGCCAATCGCGCTCAACGGATCGGGACGGGCCCCCAAGGCCGCCAGCGTCGACGCGCTAAGGGAATGTGGGGTCGAGGAGATCGAGGTCCAGAGCCCGCACGCGGTCACGATTCCCGGCGCCATCGCCGCATGGACCAAGCTAAACGCGGATCACGGCACCAAGGGAATGGACGAGCTTCTGGCCCCGGCGGCGCGCTACGCCGAGAACGGCTTCCCGGTCGCCGCCCGCGTCGGCAGTGACTGGCAAGCCTGCCTACCCAAGCTCATGGCGGACCCGGTGTCGAGCGAGCAGATGACCGTCGGCGGCAAGGCGCCCGCGATCGGCAGCGTATTCAAGCAACCCCGGCTCGCCGCGACGCTGCGCAAGATCGGGCGCGAGGGTCGCGACGCCTTCTATCTGGGCGATGTCGCCGAGGATATCGTCGCCCGCCTCAGGGCCATGGGTGGGTTGCATACCCTTGATGATTTCGCCGAGGCCGAGGCGGAGTATGTCGATCCCATCCAGACCACGTTCCGCGGTCACCAAGTGCATGAATGCCCGCCGAACGGCCAGGGCATCTGCGCGCTGATGGTCATGAACATCCTGTCGCGTCATGACGTCTCCTCGCTATCGGAAGTCGATCGCGTTCACCTACTGGCCGAGGCCGCCAAGCTCGCCTATCACCAGCGCGACCGGCACATCAGCGATCCCAACTTCAGCGATATCCCCGTCGACTGGCTGCTCTCCGAGGCGCATGCCGCCAGCCTGGACAAGATGATCGACCCGACCAAGGCCGGAAACTTCCATAACTCCGACTTCCCGACCCATACCGATACGACCTATCTCTGCTGTGTCGATCGGGACGGCAACGCGATCTCGTTCATCAATTCGCTGTTCGCCGGTTTCGGCTCCGGCATCATGGCGCCCGAATCCGGCGTCATGCTGCAGAACCGAGGCTCCTCGTTCCGGGTCGACCACGATCACGTCAACCGCATCGAGGGCGGCAAGCGCCCGATGCACACGATCATACCGGCCATGTTGATGCGCGAGGGCAAGACGATCGCGCCCTTCGGCGTCATGGGCGGCCAGTATCAGTCCGTGGGGCACAGCAACTTCCTCTCCAATGTTCTTGATTTGGGCATGGATGTTCAGGAGGCGATGGACGCGCCGCGCAGCTTCGCGACGGCGGGAGTGTTGCAGGTCGAGGACCATTTCGAGCCCGAGACCTACGCCGAGCTCGAGCGTCGTGGTCATACGCTTGAGAAAGTCAACCCGATCGCGCCACTGGGCGGTAGCCAATGCGTGTGGATCGATCACGAGAACGGCACGCTGACCGGCGCCTCCGATCCCCGCAAGGACGGCTGCGCGATGGGCTATTGAGCCCGTCAAACCATGGCACGAACAACACCGCGCGAAACACAATCCGAGGAGTAGTCATGGGCCAACATCGGGCGGCCGTCATAGGCCTCGGCATCATGGGTCGGCGCATGCTCGGCAACCTCGATAGCCACCCGGCGTTCGAGATCGCGGGCATGTGGGACCCTTCCGACGTCTCGACCCGCGCGGCGCGCGAGGCGTTTCCTTCGATTCCGGTGATGGCCTCGCCGCAAGCGTTGATCGACCGAGACGTGGCCGATGTGATTTACATTGCCTGTCCACCGGAATGGCACAAGCAGTACGCCCTGATGGCGATCGAGGCGGGCGTTGCGGTCTTCACCGAAAAACCCCTCGGTGTCGACATCGCCGAGAGCGAGGACCTGGTGGCGCGTCTGGAAGGCGCCGGCGCGCCGAACGTGGTCAATTTCGTGCAGGCCAGCTGCGAGGCGCTCGAGATCACGCAAGCCGCCCTCGCCAAGGATCAGCTAGGCGAGATAAGCGGCGTCGACATTATCGTCCAGTACAAGCAATGGCCGCGCGACTGGCAGGTCGCGGCGGACTGGCTGCGGTTTCGCGACGCCGGCGGCTATGTCCGTGAAGTCGTCTCCCACTTCATATTCCTGACCGAAAGATTGTTCGGCCCCGCCCGTCTGGTCTTCAGCGAGCCGCGCTATCCGAGTGATCCAGCGCTGTGCGAGACCCATCTGGTGGCACGCCTGGATTGCGGCCGTATCCCGGTCAATATTTTCGGCTCATGCGGTGGTGTCGGCCCGGACCGCCAGGAAGTAACGGTCTGGGGCTCCAAGGAAAGCCACCGGATCAGCGATTTCTATTTCCTTTCCACCAGCGACGGCGGCGAATGGGTCGATGCGCTACCACCGGATGCCGACCCGCGCGCGACGACCCTACGGCGCCAGTTGAGCAACGTCGACCTCTGGCTGACCGGCAAGCCGCATCCCCTGCCCTCGGCTCGCGATGCCCTGTCGGTCCAGCGGGTTATCGAGGGCATGCTGGCGGGCTAACGGTCAACCCTGGGACTGTCTCGCCTCGCCCTCCGCCTGCGCCAACCGCTCGCGGTGCCAGGAATAGAGGCCGCTGGCGACAATCACCAAGGCGCCGACCACCGTCCAGGTATCCGGAAGATCGCCAAAAACCAGGAAACCTAGAACCGTCGCCCAGACCAGCATGGTGTAGTTGAACGGCTGAAGCGTGCTCGCGGGCGCCATGTGCAGCGAGATAATAATCAGGACATGCGCCAGTGTTCCGCCAATCCCCGCGACGGCGAGCCAGAACCAGTCGATGCTTGAGGGCGGCCTCCAGTCCAGCGGCGCCAACGCGCTCATCAACACGAAACCGATGATCCCGGTATAAAACAAGGTCGTCTCATGCGCGTCGTCACGGCTGATCACCTTGGTCAGGATCGTGTAACCGGCATAGCAGCAGGCGCCGGCCAGCGGCACCAGCGAGACCGGGTCGAACACACCGGTTCCGGGACGCAGAATGATCAGCATGCCGACGAACGCCGCCGCGACTGCCACCCAGCGGCGCGCGCCCACGGTCTCTCCAAGCAAGGGAACCGACGCGGCCACGATCAACAACGGCGCGATCGCCATGATCGAATGAGCATCTGCCATCGGCATCTGGCTTAGCGAGTAGACGAAGATGAAATTCGCCAGATTGAGAATCACCGCGCGGGCCACTTGGGCCATCGGTCGCTTGGTCCGCAGTCCGTGGATCCCGTTCTTGCGAAGGGCAAGAAAGGTTCCCACACCGGCGAAGACGACGAAGCGAACCCACAGGATCTGAATGACCGCGAAACTCAGGGTCAGGTGCTTGGAGACCGCGTCCGTGCTCGCCAGTACGATCATCCCGGCAACCATGATGGCGATGCCCATCGCGGGGCGCAAGGCGCCGGGTTCGGTATCCGACAATAGGCTCATCCCAAGCTGGATATGTGGCACCCGAGAGAACAACGGGGCCCGAATGCAGACAATAGCGTCTTGTCAGGCCCACGGCGAGGCCGGACAATTCGAATTATGAAATCAACCGCCACCGGATAGTTGGTTGGTTAACAAATGGTTAACGGCATCGGCGCGCGCGCCGGGAAGCCATCACCGCGTTCCAGGGGGAGACAGATCATGGCGCAACGTTGGGTCAACCGACCGGAAGGATCAAATTGGGGTGAGTTCGGCCCGGATGACCGGCGCGGCCGGATCAACCTGCTGACACCCGAGCGCGTGGTACGCGCGGTCCAGGAGGTTAAGACCGGAGAGCGTTTCTGCCTATCCCTACCCCTGGATTATCCCGGTGGCCGACTTTTGAACCCCCGGCGGTTTCCGCCTCGGCTGTTCACGACCCAGCGCGGTGGTCTCGCCAACTTCAACCTGCCGCTGCATTTCAACGATCCGCGGCTGACGGACGTGGTCTGCGATGATTCAGCGTTGATCTGCCTGCAATATTCCACCCAGTGGGACAGCCTCTGCCATGTCGGCGGCTGGTTCGACGCCGACGGCGACGGTCAGCCCGAGGTCGTCTACTACAACGGCTGGCGCGGCGGCGAGCACGTCAAGGACCCGACGGAGAACAAGGAAGCCGACGAGTATACCCGCTTCGAGGGCTCGAACGGCGGCCCCTTGGGGATCGAGAACATGGCCGAGGCCTGCCCGCAAGGGCGCGGCGTGCTGATCGATCTTGAAAAACGCCACGGCAAGGCGCGGGTCCAGGTCGGCTATAACGAGCTCGCCGCGATCATGAAGGAAGACGGTATTCAGGTGGAGGAAGGCGACATGGTCTGCTTCCATACCGGTTTCGCCCAGGGCCTGCTGGACATGAACAAGTCTCCCAACGAGCATGACCTGCACAACACCTATGCCTGTCTGGATGGCCGCGATCCAAAGCTGCATGACTGGATTCGCGATACCGGCGTGGCGGTGATGATCGCGGATAACTACGGCATCGAGGATACCGGCGTGCCGCTGCCCGCCGGCGACAACCCGATCCCGATGCTGCCGCTGCATGAGCTCTGCATTTTCAAGCTCGGCATCCATATCGGCGAGATGTTCTATCTGACGGCCTTGCGCGACTGGCTCGCGGCGAACGGGCGGCATCGCTTCCTTTTGACCGCCCCGCCGCTACGCCTGCCCGGCGCCGTCGGCTCTCCGCCTTCGCCGATCGCGACGGTCTGATCCCTTCAAGGAAAACCAAACTGGCGAGATGCAATGAATGCCTCATCCACGGTTGACCGGCGCCCGCTTTCCAAGCTGTTGGACCCGAAATCCGTCGCCGTAATCGGCGCGTCCGACAATCCCACCCGGATCGGCGGGCGCCCACTGCACTACCTGCTCAACGGCAGCTTCGAGGGGCCGGTTTACCCGGTGAACGCGAACCGTGACACGGTACAAGGGGCCAAGGCCTATAAATCGATCCTGGATGTTCCCGGCCCGGTCGACGCCGTGGTGGTGGCGGTTCCGGCCAATGTGGTCGTGCAGACCATCAAGGATTGCGCGGCCAAGGGCGTCGGCGCGGCGGTGATCTTCAGCTCTGGCTTCGCCGAACAGGACGAACAGGGCGCGGAGTGGCAACGCCAACTCACCGAGATCTCACATCGTACCGGCATTCGCCTCCTCGGCCCGAATTGCCTTGGCACCTTCAACGCCAAAACCGGCTGGCTGGCGACCTTCACCACCAGCGTGGATCAGTACCCGGTTCAGCCCGGCCCGATCGCCATTGCCAGCCAGAGCGGCGCCTTCGGCAGCCATCTCTACACCGTCGCCGCGAAACGCGGCATCCGCTGCACCTATTGGGTTACGACCGGCAATGAGTCCGATGTCGAGTTGTCGGAATGCATCGCCTATTACGCCCAGTCCGACGAGGTAAAGGTCATCGCGGTCTATGCCGAGGGCGTGCGAAACGGCCCGGGCCTACGCGAGGCCCTGGAACTCGCCTACCAGAACAACAAGCCGGTGATCTTCCAGAAAGTCGGCCGCAGTGGCGCCGGCGCCGAGGCGGCGGCCTCTCACACCGCCTCGCTGGCCGGGTCCGACGCGATCTATGACGCGTTGTTCCGCCAGTACGGCGTGTTCCGGGTCGACTCGATCGAGGAATTGCTGGACATCGCGCTTGCCTGTCAGGCGGGCGCCATGCCGAAGGGAGATAAAATCGGCCTTGTGACCATCTCGGGCGGCGCCGGGGTGCAGATGGCCGACACGGCGGAAGCCTGCGGCCTGAATGTCGCGCCGATGCCCGAGGATCAGCAGAAATACTTGAAAGAGCTCATTCCCTTCGCCGGCGTGCGCAACCCGGTCGACGTGACGGCGCAGGCGCTGAACGACCTCACCCTCATCAAGAAATACATGGAAAGCATGATGGACAAGGGCGGTTATGACGCCGTTGTCGCTTTCTTCACCGTGGCCGCCGGCTACAAGCATGTGGCCGAACCGCTGATCGAGACCCTGCGCAATATCCGCAAGAACTACCCGGACGCCCCGATGGTGCTGTCGATCGTCGCGCCGGAGGATATCGTCAAGAACTATGAGGCCGAGGGCTACACGATCCTGGAGGACCCGGCCCGCGCGGTGCGCGCCACCGCCGCCCTGATCCATTTCGGCACGTCCTTCGAGCGCGGCCTGGGCGCGCCGCCACCGGCGCTCCCAAGCAGCGCGAAACCGGCGCCGTCGGGAACCGTGGGCGAGGCCGAGGCGCGCGCGATCCTCGCCTCGGCGGGCATTCCCATGGCCGGCACCCATCTTGCCACCAGCGCAAAGGAAGCGGTCGCGGCGTGGAAAACCGTCGGCGGTCCCGTCGCCATGAAGATCGTTTCGCCCGAGATCCTGCACAAGACAGAGATCGGCGGCGTGAAGCTCGGCGTCAACGGCGAGGACGACGTCGCGGCGGCGTTCGAGGCGATCATGGCCGCCGGCAAACAGCATCACCCCGACGCGACGCTCGAGGGCGTCATCGTCTCGGAGATGGTAAGCGGCGGTGTCGAGACGGTGCTCGGCGTGGTCAACGATCCGGTCTTCGGTCCAGCCGTCATGTTCGGCCTCGGCGGCGTCTTCGTCGAGGTTCTCGAAGACGTCACCTTCCGACTTGCCCCCTTCGGCATCGACGAGGCGCATCGGATGATCAATGAGATCAAGGGCATCAAGATGCTGCACGGAGCCCGCGGCATGCGGCGGGCGGATCTCGACGCGCTGGCCGACGCCCTGGTCAAGCTCTCGGTCTTCGCCGCCGCCAACGCCGACCGGATCTCCAGCATCGACGTCAATCCGTTCATCGTGAAGGAAAGCGGCGCGGTCGCCGTGGATGCACTCATCGTACCGGCGGGCGCGGAGTAGAGGACCCCGCCCGCATCGCCTATCTGGTTCCACCGCCCTGGCGGCATCACCGCTTTGCGATACCGCTCAAGGACGCTAGGCTAACGGCAATCATCCGTCACGATTCCGATCAGGAGGCCCACATGGCCAGCAATCGTCTTCGCTTTGGCATCTTCCTCGCGCCGTTTCACGCCATGGACGAGAACCCGACCAACGCCCTGGATCGGGATTTCGAACTGGTCGAGCATCTCGACCATCTGGGCTATGACGAGGCCTGGATCGGCGAGCATCATTCCGGCGGCTTCGAGATTATCGCCTCGCCGGAGGTCTTCATCGCCGCGGCCGTTGAGCGGACCAGGCATATTCGGCTTGGCACCGGCGTCGTCTCGCTGCCCTATCACCACCCCTTCATGACCGTCGACCGGATGATCCAGCTGGATCATCAGTCCAAGGGCCGAGTGATGTTCGGGGTCGGCCCGGGCGCGCTGGTCGGCGACGCCTTCCGCATGGGGATCGACCCGGCGAATCAGCGTCGCAACATGAACGAGGCGCTTGATGTGATCATGCCTCTGGTGCGCGGCGAGACGGTCACCGCCAAGACCGACTGGTTCGAGATGCGCGAGGCGCGGATTCAGCTGCCCTGCTATACCCGCCCGCATATCGAGATGGCGGTGGCCTGCGCGCGCTCACCCTCGGGCGCGCTGGCGGCGGGCAAGCACGGGCTCGGCATGCTGTCGATCGGCGGCACCTCGGACGAGGCGCTGAAACACCACGCCAATAACTGGAAGCTGTGCGAGCAGACCGCCGCCGAGAACGGCAAGACGGTCAGCCGAGAGAACTGGCGCGTCGTCTCGCTCGCCCATATCGCGGATACCCGCGAACAGGCGCTTGAAAACGTCAAGTTCGGCTTGGAGAAATGGGCCAAGTATTTCCGCGAGATCGCCACCTTCCCGATCGTCCCGGACGATATCGAGGACGCGGCGAACTATCTCATGGAGAACAACATGGCGTGCATCGGCACCCCCGATGACGCGATCCGCTATATCGAGAGCCTGCAGGCGGGCACCGGTGGATTCGGGGCCTTCCTGGAGCTCGCCCATAACTGGGCCGACTTCGCCGCCACCAAGCGTCATTACGAGCTGATGTCGCGCTATGTCGCGCCGCATTTCCAAGGACTGAACGATCTGCGCCGGGCCAGCTACGAGTACAGCCACGAGAACCGCGACGTCTTTGTCGGTCAGGCGGCGGCGGCTGTGCAGGCCGAGATCGACAAGCAAGCCGCCAAGAACGAGGCGGCGGAGTAAGCCACGCGGGGCCTTGGCGACCGAGGCCCGCTCATAAGCCGATTTGGCGATCAGTGGCCTTTGTGGCTGGCCTCGAAAGCGGCCTTCTGCTCGGCGCTCGCCTCCGCCTGGAACTTGGACTTCCATTCCGAGTACGGCATGCCGTAGACGATCTCGCGCGCCTCTTCGTAATCCAGCGCCTCGCCCTTGTCCTCGGCCGCCGCGCGATACCATTTCGACAAGCAATTGCGACAGAACCCGGCCAGGTTCATCAGATCGATATTCTGCACGTCCTTGCGCTCGTCCAGATGCGCCACCAGACGGCGAAACGCGGCGGCTTCCAATTCAAGACGGGTCTGGTCGTCGAACTTCTCGGCGGGGTTGCTCATGATCCGGCTCCACTCGGCGGGTTGTGGTTTGGTCTTATTTGGGACCTTGGACGAGGAAAGTAAACACCGAAGCGCTCGTGCCCGTCACACGCCTCTCGCGGTTTCCTAGATCAGCATGTCGACCACCGCCTTCATGGCCTCGCCCGGGCTCGCGCCACCGGCGACGGCATCCGCATGGGCGCGGCGCTGGCCATGGGCACTGGTGCCGCGGGTCAGGATTTCCCGCGCTCGCAAAAGCTCGTCCGTGCATCCAAGCTCATCGGCGTCCGGCAGGGTCAACTCGATGATCTCGTCCAGAAGATTCGAATACGCGACCAGTTCCGCCTTGCCGAAATCGATCAGGCCCTGCTCGGCACCATAGCGCTGCGCCCGCCAACGGTTCTCCGCGACCAGCATCTGGGCATAGGTCCGCCAGCGCTGATTCATCCGGCGTAGACGATGCAGCATATGCAACAGGCACTGGAACAGCGCCGCGATCGCCACCGCGTCGTCCAGGCGGGTGCACACGTCACAGATCCGCATCTCCAAGGTCGGAAACCGCGAGGACGGGCGGATATCCCACCAGATCTTGCTGGTATCCTCTATCACGCCGGTTCTCACCAGCATGTTCACATGCCGCTCATACTCGGCCCAGCTATCGAACGCGCCGGGCAGCCCCGTGCGTGGCATATTGTCGAATACCGCCAGCCGGTACGAGGCAAGACCGGTATCGTCACCGCCCCAGAACGGGCTCGACGTGCTGAGCGCCAGGAGATGGGGGAGGAAATACGCCACCTGATTCATCAGATCGATCCGCTCGTCCGGATCAACCACGCAGACATGGACATGCATGCCGCAGATCACCATCCGCCGGACCACCGCCTGCATATCCCGAGCGAGCTCGATATAGCGGTCCTTCTCGGTGGTTTTCTGGTCGCTCCACAAGGCGAAGGGGTGGGTGGAGGCGGCGATCAGGCCCATGCCGTCCTCGGCCGCGGCCCTGGCGACGGTGCCGCGCAGATATGTGAGATCCTCGCGCGCCTCGGCGATCGAGCCACAGACCTTGGTGCCGATTTCGATCTGGGATTGCAGGAATTCGGTGGTGACCTGATCGCCGAGCAGCGCCTGACAGCGCGCCAGCATGGCCGACGGGGCCTCTCGGATCAGGTCCCGGGTGCCGCGGTCGACCAGGAGGTACTCCTCCTCGATCCCAACGGTGAAATTTCGTGCCTCGGCCATCGCTCGGCCCCCTATTCCGCGCGCGGCTCCATGGGCGACCTCCCCTCGGCGACTGTCCCTAGGCGACCTGGCGCCCCTCCCAAGGCCGCGCCGCCAGCACCCGTTCCAGCGCATCGCCGAAACGCCCGGCCCATTCCTCGGCGCCGGCCTGGAACTCAATCCGATCCTGGCGAAACTCCACGCCGATCGAAATCAAATTCAGCGGCGCGACATGAAAATCGACGGTGTAGCCCGCGGGATCGCTCCCGGAATAGGGCTTGTTGTCGCCGACAACCATGTCCCCGCCGGCTTCCAGCGCCTCGATGATCGGGCGGGCGAGCCGCTGGTCGTCCTTCCACAGGATGCCGATATCCCATGGCCGGAACGCACCGCCGATAACCGGCGTGAAGCTGTGCAGCGCGACGATGATCGGTCCCACGCCCCCGTCTCGCGCGCGCATCGCCTGGATCCGCGCCGCGATGGCGTTGTGATAGGGATGGAAAATCTCGTTCTCCCGCGCCTCACGATCCACGTCCGAGACGTCGGCGTTGGCGGGCACCACCGTGCCGTCCGAGACGGGTGGGATCGAGCCCGGCGCGCCGGGATGACGGTTGCAATCGATCACCAGCCGCGAATAGCTCGAAGTGACCAGCGGCGCGTCGAAGCGGTCCGACAGAACCTCGGCCACCGCGTTGATGCCAATGTCATAGGCCGCATGCCGCCGCATCTCATGCACGGGCACGCCGAGACCATCCAGAACGTCGGGAACCGCCATGCCGTTATGATCGCTGGTAAACAGCACCGGAGCCGCGCCCCCCGGATTGCGCTCGAGAAACGGCGCTGGGTCGTCTGGACCGAGGAGAGGCATGCGGGAACTCCGGGCGGGTGACTATCGGCGGTACGATTAAAAAGCCTGGGTCATGACCACGCAAGGGCGGGACCTACATCGGCCCAGGAAGAGCACTAATTCATCCCTATCTTCGTCGCCCTGGCGAACGGCAGGGCCTTGATACCAACCGCGTGATCTACCGTTTACCGCTCCCGAACGGTCGGCGCGAGGTCCTGCCTTGCGCCAGGACGACGATCTTTGAAAGAGCCACACAATCAGGAGTTAACATTTTGCCCCCCCGTCGCGCTGGCGAACGGCAGGGCCTCGGATGGTTCCATGTGATCAAACGAATTCCGTCCAGGGCATCCATCGCGAGGTCCTGCCTTGCCCCAGGACGACTGGGGATGGGGTCGCAACCTTTCACGCCACTACTTCACCGTGGCCAGGACAAAAAGGAGCGGAAGTAGGCGCTCCTGTTTCGGCCAGTCCCTCTAAGACGGCACCTTGGCCCCAAGCCCCAGCAAGGCCCGACGCCGGAGCCAGGGGCTCGGGCGGTAACGGTCGTCGCCGGTGATTTCCTGCATGGTCGACATGATGCGATAGGCCAGCGCGGTACCGAAATCGTCGATGATCTCCAACGGCCCCAGCGGATAGTTCAGACCGAGACGCATGGCGAGGTCGATATCATCCGGCGTGGCAAGCTGAATTTGAGCCATCTCGCAGCCCAGGTTGCCGATCATCGCGCGCATGCGCTGGGCGATGAAACCGGGGGAATCCTTAATCGCGACAACCGCGCGACCGTTGGCGTTGAGCCGGGCGGCAACCGCGTCACGGGCCGCCGGATCGGCGCCGGGCGGAGTCATGATCGTCGCCCGCTTGGAAAGGTCCCCGGTCGGGTCGATCGCCACCAGGCGCGTGTGATCCAGACTGCGCCGCGCCGCGAAGGTCGAGCAATCCTCGCCGTAAAGCGCCGCGACAATCGGGCTCTCGCCCTCATCGATCTCGGTCATGGCGGTGCCGGCGAGCAGATCGGCGAAGATCTCCGCCCCCTCAGAGACGAAAACCCGCTCCGCCGGCGCCGCGTCGGTGAGGTGATCAGGGCTCGGCGGATCGATCATCTTGCCCGCCTCGTCATAGCGATAGTTGCCGTGCCCGGTCTTGCGGCCAAAGCGTCCGGCGTCATGCAAGGATTTGTGAAACGGCACGGTACGGATGCGCGGATCGTAGGAATTCTGCTCATGCATGATCAGCGAGGCCGGATAGTTCACGTCGACGCCGGTCAGATCCATAAGCTCGAACGGCCCCATGCGGAAATGCGCGCAATCCCGCATTACCGCGTCGACCTGGGCCTGGACGGCGACTCCCTCATGCAGGATATGAAGCGCCTCGGTGGTGAAGGCCCGGCCGCCGGTATTGACCAGAAATCCGGGATGATCGCGCACCACCACCGGCGTGCGCCCCATGCGCTCACCCAGTTTCACCAACCCCTCCACAACCCAATCCTCGGTCGAGGAACCTCTGATCACCTCGACCAGGCGCATCAGCGGGACCGGGTTGAAGAAGTGAAAACCGGCAAAACGGTTCTGGTGCTCGCAAGGCCGGCCAAGCGAGCTGATCGGCAGCGACGAGGTATTGGACGCGATGATGCAATCCGGCGCGATATGTTTTTCAAGTTCGGTATAGACCGCGTGCTTAATGTCGAGATCCTCGAACACCGCCTCGACCACCGCGTGACAGGGCGCGAAGCCGGAAAGATCGTCCACCACCGTTAGCCTGGTCTTCATCTCCGCGACCGCGTCCGGCTCCAGACGTCCGCGCTCCGCCGAGCGGTCGAGGCGCTGTACCACCAGATCCGCCCCGGCCTTGGCGCCGCCCTCCTTGGCGTCGAACAGTACCACCCGCATGCCGCCTTGCAGCGACACCTGCACGATGCCCTGCCCCATGGCGCCGGCGCCGATCACGCCGACAATCAGGTCCTCGCGGCTCGCGTCAAAACTTCCGCTCATGGTCTCTCCAGTTCCTCCGCCATTTCGTCATCATCCGCCCCCATCCCTCGTCGCCGTGGCGCAAGGCAAGGCCTCGGTTCGCGTAAGACACAGCCAGCTCGCAACGCGCCCCGACCTTCGCGAGGCCCTGCCGTTCGCCAGGGCGACGAGAGAGAGGGGTCGTGCCCCGTTCTTCAAGAAATCTCGCCCGTGACCAGGGCGGCGAGAAGGGCGAGCGCCCCCGCCCCTAGACCCGCTCGATGATCGTGGCCATGCCTTGGCCAACACCGATGCACATGGTGCAGAGCGCGTAGCGGCCGCCGGTTTCCTCCAGCTCCTGGGTCGCGGTCATGAGCAGCCGCGCGCCGGACGCGCCCAGTGGGTGGCCGAAGGCGATCGCGCCGCCATTCGGGTTTACCCGAGGATCATCGTCGGCGAGACCCAGCTCGCGCATGGTGGCAAGCGCCTGGCTGGCAAAGGCCTCGTTGAGCTCGATCACGTCCATGTCGGCAATGGTGAGACCGGCGCGCGCCAGGGCCTTCTGCGAGGCCGGGGCCGGACCGATACCCATCACCCGAGGCTCTACCCCGGCGGTGGCGCAGGCCACGACGCGAGCGCGGATGGTAAGGCCGTGGGTCTTGGCGGCTTCCTCGCTGGCGATGATCATCGCCGCCGAGCCGTCATTGACGCCGCTGGCGTTGCCCGCGGTGACGCTGCCGCCCTCCTTGCGGAACGGGGTCGGCAGCTTGGCAAGTCCCTCCATCGTGGTCTCCGGACGCGGATGCTCGTCGGTATCGACCACCGTGACCGCGCCGCGGCGGCCCTTGATCTCGACCGCTACGATTTCCTTGGCCATCCGCCCGCTCTCGATCGCCTTGCCGGCCTTTTGCTGGCTGCGCAGGGCGAAGGCGTCCTGGTCCTCGCGGCGCACCTGATACTTTTCGGCGACATTCTCTCCGGTCTCGGGCATCGAGTCCGAGCCGTACTGCGCCTCCATCTTCGGATTGACGAAGCGCCAGCCGATGGTGGTGTCATAGATCTCGGAGGTCCGCGCGAAGGCGGTCTCGGCCTTGGCCATCACGAAGGGCGCGCGGCTCATGCTTTCGGTGCCGCCGGCGACATAGAGCGAGCCCTCGTCCGAGCGGATCGCCCGGGCCGCGGCATTGACCGCCTCCATGCCCGAGGCGCAGAGCCGGTTCACCGTCGCCCCCGGCACTTCCGGCGAAATCCCCGCCAGCAGAAGCGCCATGCGCGCGACATTGCGGTTATCCTCGCCTGCCTGGTTGACGCAGCCGTAATAGACGTCGTCGATCTGGCTCCAATCCATGTCGGTGTTGCGACGCATCAGCTCGGCCATCGGAATGGCGGCGAGGTCATCCGCCCGCACCTTGGACAGCGCGCCGGCATAGCGGCCAATGGGGGTGCGAACCGCGTCACAAATAAAAGCCTGGGTCATTTCGTCCTCCCTGGAGATCCCTCGCAAGCCGCCCGCGGCCAGCATTATCTATCGCGTTGCGCCGAACTTGGCACAGGCCTCGGGGAGGGTCAAACAAGCGCGGAGGTCCCGGCAAGATCATCACGGTTGCGCGCGCGGGCGGGCGCCGACACACCTGTCGCGGCATGGGCTAGCGCCCCTAGCTATGCCTTGAATCCAACCTCGAGCAGCGGCTTGTTGTCGAGAATGCGCTGGTAGAACAGGCGGTGCAGATCGATGCTTTGATATTCACCATGCAGCAGAAGCTCGGTCAGGGCCCGGCCGACCGCCGGCCCTTTCTGGAGACCCGCGCCGGAGAACCCGACCGCGACGATGAAATTCTCCAGCCCACCAACCCACGGACCAATGATGGCGTTGCCGTCGAGCAGATTCATCGCGTAATGCCGGCCCAGCTGCGCTGCATCTTGAGAGTCTCGAAAGCCGGCACCCGGTGCGCCAGGGCCGGCCACACAACCTCCTCGAAATAGGTGTACTCCCTCGGGCCGACCTCCCACTCGAATTCCCCCGCAACGTCCATCCTTGTCAGACCCGTGGCGAAACCGCCACCCTCGGTGCGGAAGGAAACCCCGCTCGGGTCCTTGACCAGGGGTGTCGGGCCGACCGCCTCGGCGGTTTCAAAGTAGAAGGTGGGACGCGACAGCGGGGCGACCGGCACTGCCATGCCGACCATCCGGCAAATCGCCGGGGCCCAGGCGCCGGCCACGTTCACCACCGTGTCGGCTTCCAGAACACGCCCGGATTCCAGCACCACCCGGCGCACGGCCACATCGTCATGCTCGAGCCCGACCACCCGGTCCTGGATATACTCGACGCCCAGGCTGACCGCCTTGCGGCGCAACCCGATCACCGCGGCATGCGGGTCGACGAACCCGTCGCGCGGACCATGCAAGCCGGCGTCGATATCCTCGACATTCAGGAACGGGAACTTTTCCGCCAAGGCCGCGCGGTCCAGGATGTCGTTGGCGCCCCCATTGGCTCGCTGGATACGCCAGTTGTGCTCGATTTCCGCGACTTCCTTGGCGCCGGCCACCAGATGGAGATACCCCAACTCCCGGAACGCGAAGGAGCCGGGCTCGCCGTCCACGTCCACCAGACTGGCGAAATCCTGATAGAAGGCGCGCCCGTAGAGCGACATCTCGATATTCTCTGGAATGCCGTACATCCGCCGCACCCCACCGGCGGAGCGCGGCGCGGCGGCCCATTCATAGCTCGGGTCGGGCTCGACGATGACCAAGTCGCCCGCATGTCCCGCCATCGCCATGTGATAGGCGAGCGAGGGTCCCATGATACTTCCGCCAATGACGACGATACCGGCCATGAGCCGCCCTCCCAACGCGGATCGACACAAGGCCTAGTGTCCGGCCTCCGGCGTCCTCGCGCAAGGACCGATCACGATCCCATCGGCAGACTGAGCGGAGTGATCTCGTCCGCCGAGCGCTGTTTGTAGTCCCGGCCCGGTGCGGTTCGCATCATCGCCGCCTGGGCCTCGGCCAAGGTCTGGCCCGCCCCGACCGTGTCCAAGATGGTGACCTCTCCCGCCGCGACGAGTTGACGGCCATTCACCCAGACCTCGGACACCGCGCGATCGGCGGCGTGGAAGATCAACGAGCGCAGCGGGTCGCGGGCCGGAAGCATCTCCGGACACTCCAGATCAACGGCGACGATATCGGCCTTGCAGCCCTCGGCGAGCCGGCCGATATCCTCGCGCATCATGGCCTTCGCCCCGCCCACCGTGGCGGCGTGGAACAGCATTCCCGTCGAGACATCGTGGATATCCCGCGCGGCGATCCGCGAGAGCGTGCCGGCCTTGCGGATTTCCTCCAGCATGTTGTGCGGCGTGGTGTCGGTGCCGAGCGCCATGTTCACCCCGGCCCGAACATAGGCGCCGAAGCTCTCCAGGGTCTGGCCGTAACGCGAGAACGGCGTCGGGCAATGCGCGACGGAACACCCGCACTCGACCAGCAGGTCAAGATCGCTCTTGGTCCACCAATTGATCCAGGAATGCCGGTCGATGAAGATCGCGTGGCCGAATACCGCGTTGGGCCCCATGATCCCGATATCGGCGGCATGCTGGATCGGCGTGCGCCCATGGCGGCGGATCATCTCATGGACCTCTGGAACCCCCTGGGCGATATGCAGGGTATAGGGAATGCCGCGCTCCTCGGCCGCCTCGAAGGCGTCGCGCAGCAGATCGTCGGTACAGTTCTCAATCTGCATGGGAGAGACCACCCCGGACAGAAGCTCCGAACCTTTTGCCAGGCTATCAATGAATTCCAGCGCGTTGTCCATCTGGGCGCGGCCGCCATCGGCGCTCCACTCGAAGCCGAGTTCGTGATCATTCTCCAGCCGCCACCGCGCCGAGGAGAAACCCGGGGCCAGGAACCCTCGGATTCCCGCCCGGTCGTAGAGTTCGGTCCAGCCCTCGAACCGGGGCGAGATATCACAAATCGACGTGACTCCCGATTTCAGCAACTCGCCGAGCGCGACCTCCAGACTGGCATGGCGCAGATCCAGCGCGCTACTATCGAAGGCGGTGGCGCGCTCATAGAGCCCGGTCATGTACATATTCGCGACCCCATGCTCCTCGCGGATGCCGCGATAGGCCGGCTCGTGGGAGGGGTGGGAGTGCACGTTCACCAAGCCAGGCATGACCATGCGCCGGCTCCCGTCGATCACCCGATCCGCCGGCTCGTCATAGCCCCTGCCCGCGAACCGGATCGCGTCATCCTCAAAGGCGAGATCGGCGTCCCGCAGATAGACATGCCCCTCGCCGTTCCAGGCCACGAGCCAGGCGATATCCTTGATCAGGGTAATGGCCATGGGGTTCCTCCCGAGCGGTTTGGTGATGGGGGTAGAGTAGTTCAGGAGATGGGTCGAAGCCACAGGTTCGGGCGCGCGCCGCCCTGGATGGCTTCACGGCTAGACGGTGGCGGGGCCGAACAGATTCATGATCCTCTTGGAAGTCGATAGCAGCAGGTCGTCCGCGCCGAGATCGGCAATGAACTGGCAACCGATCGGCAGGCCCGAGGCCGAGGCCGTGAACAGCGGCAGCGTGATCACCGGATTGCCGGCCAGGCTCCAGGCGGAATTGAAGGCCGCGTCGCCGGTGCTCTCGAGCCCCGCGAGGGCCGGGCCCGCGGCGCTGGGCGTGATCAGAATATCAACCGCCTCGAAGGCCTGAGCGAGGCGCGCGCGAAGCTCTTCCGCCTCCCGGAGCGCGTCCCGATAGGCACTTCGGCTCATCCGTTCGCCATCGGCGAGCCGGCCCTCGCGCAACACCGCGCTCAAGCTCTCCCGGTGATGGACACGCTCGAAGGCGATGCTGCGCCGGAATTCATAGCCGCTGATCAGCCGGTGCAGGGCCGCGAGACGCGCCACCTCCTCGTCGAGCCGGATATCGACCACGCGCGCGCCACCATTGGAGGTAGCGGAGAGCGTGCCGGCAAAGCCCTCGATAAGGTCCCGCACCTCGATTTCCGCCGTCTCCCAGGGCGGCGCGCGCAGGATGCCGAAGCGCAATGTCGAAAGCTGCGCCGCCGCGACCTCGCCCGCCGGCTCTTCTTCGAGCAACAGGCGGCGCATCAAGCCGATATCGTCCACCGACCGCGCCAGAATGCCGAGCGTATCCATGCTCGGCGCGTTGGCCAGGATGCCGGTATTGTCGAAATCCCCGTATGTCGGCTTGTAACCCAGCACCCCGCAATAGGCCGCCGGACGGATCACCGAGCCCGAGGTCTGGGTGCCGAGACAGATCGGCACCATACAATCGGCCACCGCCGCCGCCGAGCCCGAGGAGGAGCCGCCGGGCGTATGGCCGAGATCACGCGGATTACGGGTCAGCCCCGGATGCCGGTGCCCAAGCTCGGCGGTCACGGTCTTGCCCATGAACACGCATCCCGCCTCGCGCAGGATCGAGACCGAGCCGCCCTCGCGAATGGCCGGGCGCGGATCGTGAAACTCCACCCCCATCATGGTCGCCATGCCGAGAACATCGATGATGTCCTTGGCCCCGATCGGGATCGACGGGCCAAGCCCCCGGCGCTCCCGCGCCTTCACGGCTTCCATGAGGACACCTCTAAAAACCTCGTCATTTCGGCCATGATCTGATTCACTTGGGCCATC
>JAYOIK010000062.1:0-33073 GCA_038118725.1 Alphaproteobacteria bacterium
TGGATGGGCCGGATCTTCATCGCCCGGATCGAGCCGGAGCCTTTCAACCTGCGCTTCAGCCTGTGGGGCACCACTCTGACGGAGTGGTGGGGTGTCGACTACACCAACAAGACCTTGGGCGAGGAGTCGATCGCGCCAGAGCGGTGGCGCGATGAATTGGCGTATTTCCACGACATGGCGCGCGCGCCCTTCATCGGCGTCGCGTCCGGTTATCTCTCACAGCACGAGCGCCGTTTTATCAGGGTGATCGGCCTGGATATGCCGATGGGCGAGGGCGGCCGGGTTACCCATGTCCTGTCGGCCCATATGAAGATCGCGCTCGACGCATCGGTCGAAAGCGTAATGCCGGATTGCCCGATCATCCCGCACGCCGCGTCCGTGGTTCCCCAGGAAGAGCGGAATCCCTGCAACGCGTGAATTCTGTCACCGGCGTCGGTTTCGTGATAGGATTCGTGGTCCTCGTACCCTGAATAGGAAAGCGGAGGACAACACAATGAAAATCAGGGAGATTTTGCGGCACAAGGGTGCCGACGTGGCCACCATCGCGCCGAGCGCGACGATCGAGGAAGCCTTGGGCCTGCTTCGGGATCACAATGTTGGCGCCCTGGTCATTCCTGGCACCGGCGACGCGGTAAGGGGCATCCTGTCGGAGCGGGATATCGTGCGTTCCCTGGCGGATCGGGGCCCCGGGGTCCTGGCGGAAACGGTTGCCGCGAACATGACCGCGCCGGTCATCGGGTGCGGCCCGGAGGAACTGATCACCGAGGCGATGTCGACCATGACGGCGCGCCGGTTTCGGCACATGCCGGTCATCGACGGGAACATGCTGGCCGGCATTGTGAGTATCGGCGATCTGGTCAAGCACCGCCTGCGGGAACTCGAGGACGAAGCCTCGGATCTTCGGACCTATATCGCATCGGTATGACCGCCTGACCGCACGGTGTGGTCACCCGCGTCCGTAGACGTCGTCGTAGCGCTGAATGTCATCCTCGCCGAGATAGTCCCCGGACTGCACCTCGATGATGATCAGCGGCGTCTCGCCGGGGTTCTCGAGCCGGTGGACCCAGCCGAGCGGGATGTCGATCGACTGGTTTTTCGACAGCATGGCTTCCTCGAGGGAGTCGCGCGTCGCCCCGCGCGTCACCTTGGCGGTGCCGGCGATGACCACCCAATGCTCGGAGCGTCGTTGGTGGCTTTGCAGTGACAGGGCCGCGCCGGGCGTGACGGTGATCCGCTTGACCTGATAGGTCGGGCCGGAATCGATGCCTTCGAAGGTTCCCCAGGGCCGGTGAACCAGGGCGTGCGATGTCGCCTCGGAGCGTCCCGCCGCCTTCAGCGCGTCGACCGCCAGCTTGACGTCCTGAGCGTGGTTCATGCCGGCGACCAGAACCGCGTCCGAGGTTTCGGCGATGATCACGTTCTCGACCCCGATCGCCGTTACCTGGCGCGATTCGGCGCGGATCAGGGCGTTGCGCACGTCATGGGCGGCGACATCGCCGATCAAGGCGTTGGCGTGCTGGTCGTGATCCAGGATCTCCCAGAGCGCGGTCCAGGAGCCCACGTCGTTCCAGCCTGGATCGACCGGCACGACCGCCGCCTTGTCGGTTTTCTCCATGACCGCGTAATCGATGGAAATCGATGGCGCGCGGGCGAAGGCGTCGGGATCCGGGCGCAGGAAATCGAGATCCTCGCTGGCGCCGTCCAGGGCGGCCCGGCAGGTGGCCTCGATCTCCGGCGCCAGACGCCGCAACTCCTCCAGGTAAACCCCCGCCTTGAAGAGAAACAGACTGGCGTTCCAGAGATATTCGCCGGACGCAACATAGGCCTTGGCGGTCTCGAAATCGGGCTTCTCCACGAAGCGCTCGACAGCGTGACAGCCCTCGGCGCCCGAGATCGCCGCCCCGACCTTGATATGACCGTATCCGGTTTCCGGGCGATGCGGTCGAATGCCGAAGGTAACCAGACGGCCCCGGTCCGCCGCCGCGACGCCGGAGACGATCGCCTGGCGAAGAACTTCCGGCTTGGTGACCACGTGATCCGAGGCGAGCAGCAGAACCAGCCCGTCGGGATCGGTTCGCGCCACGCGAAGCGCCGCCAGGGCCGCCGCCGGCGCGGTGTTGCGGCCCTCGGGTTCGAGAATGATATCCGACGGCGTGACGCCGATCCGCCGCAACTGATCGGCGACGATAAAGCGGTGCTCGGCGTTGCAGATGATCATCGGGTCGGCGAAGCGGCTCTCCTCGCCATCCCCGTGGCGGACCCTGAGCGCGGTTTCCTGAAGCATCGTGTTCTCGCCGGCAAGGGCGAGCAATTGCTTGGGAAACAGGGCGCGGGAAACCGGCCAGAGCCGAGTGCCCGACCCGCCGGAAAGGATCACCGGATACAGCGTCGCCATGGGTCCTTCGCAATAGACGGGGTTGACCGGAAGCAGCCTCGACCCCAGGCTCTACCAGCTATTCTCGACGGACGAAAGGGGCGGCGATGATCCTGGTGTTCGGTTCCGTGAACGCGGATCTGTTCCTCAATGTCGCGCGCTTGCCGGCGCGGGGCGAGACGGTGTTGTGCCCGACCTATGTTTTTCGCCCCGGCGGCAAGGGCGCCAACCAGGCGGCGGCGGCGGCCAGGGCGTCCCGGCCTGGTGGCCACACAAGGATGATCGGCAGGGTCGGTCAGGACCCCTATGCCGGCCCGGTGCTGGAAGCCCTGCGCGAGGGCGGTGTCGATATCGACCTGATCGAGGCGATCGACGGGGTGACCGGCACGGCGGCGGTGATGGTCGAGGAAAGCGGCGAGAACCAGATCGTCGTCGCCAGTGGCGCGAACACCGCCGTGACGGCGGATCAGGTTCCCGACGCCTTGCTCGGTCCGGAGACCACGGTCGTGCTCCAGGTGGAGGTTCCGGTCGCGGAAGTCGAGAAGGTCATTCATCGGGCCCGGGCCGCAGGCGCGCGTGTTATCCTGAATCTCGCGCCGGCGCTCCCGATCGACCCGGCGGCGCTGGAGTCCTGCGACGTCCTGGTTCTGAACGAGGGCGAGGCGAATACGCTCGCCGGGGCCGCCGGCGACGCCGAAACGCATGCCCGGGCCTTCGCCGATCGGTTTTCGTTGGATTGCATCGTCACCCTCGGGGCGGCGGGCGCGGTACTGGCCAGCGAGGAAATGCTGTTCCGGATCGGCGCGCTCCAGATCGATCCGGTGGATACCGTCGGGGCGGGCGACGCCTTTGTCGGCGCGCTCGCGGCCAGCCTGGATGGCGGGGCGGCGATCAGCTATGCCCTGCGCCAAGCCAGTGTTGCGGGCGGTCTCGCCTGTCTTCACGAGGGTGCGCAGAGCGGTCTGCCGACCCTGGCGGAGATTGAAAGCGTGACGCCCCGGCTTGCGTCGGCCACCTTGCTGGTTTAAGCCCGATCATCCCCTTTGCAACCGCGCTCGCGCGCCTGGAGACTCTGAAATGTCCGTGCTTTACGAAGGTGGCCTGGTGTTTGACGGCACCGGTCGGGTCCTCGCCGATCACGGCGTCATGGTCGACGGTGACACGATCATCGCCGTGGCGCCGCTGGCCGAGTTCTCCGGCCATGCCGGGACCCGGGTGGACACAACCGGCGGAACCTTGCTGCCGGGACTGATCGATTGTCACGTGCATCTCGTCTATGGCGGCGAGGCCGATCCAGGCGCCGCGCAGGTCAAGCTCTCGGATGGTCAGATCACCATTCGCGCCCTGGAAAACGCCCAGGCGACCCTGGCCGGCGGGATCACCGCCATCCGCGATTGCGGCGGCAAGGATTATCTGGAATTCGCGGTCCGCGACGCGGTCAACGCCGGTCGCCATCTCGGCCCGACGATCCGGGCCGTCGGTCGGATGATCTGCATGACCGGCGGGCACGGCAATCGGATCGGGCGGGTCGCCGACGGTGTCGAGGAAGTGATCAAGGCGGTGCGCGAGCAGATCCACGCCGGCGCCGATCAGATCAAGATCATGGCCACCGGCGGGGTGATGACCCCCGGCGTCAACCCCGAGGACGCCCACTACACCGCCGAGGAAATCGGCGCCGGGATCGCCGAGGGCAAGCGCTTCAACCGGAAATCCGCTAGTCACGCCCAGGGATCGGAAGGCATTCTGAACGCCGTGCGCGGCGGCATCACCTCAATCGAGCACGGCATCTTCATGACCGACGAATGCATCGAGGAAATGCTGGCGGCGGGCACCTATCTGGTGCCGACCCTGGCGGCGGTGGGCAACATCACCGGCCATGCCGACAAGGGCGTTCCTGATTATGTGATCGAGAAGGCGACGCGGGTGCTCGACGTGCACAAGGACTCGGTGCGCCGCTTTCACGCCGCCGGGGGTCTGATCGCCATGGGCACCGACGCGGGCACGCCCTTCAACCTGCACGGCGCGAACGCGCTTGAGCTCGGCTACATGGTGGATATCGGCATCCCGGCCTCCGACGCGCTGGTGATTTCGACCCGCAACGCCGCCGACCTCTTGAGCCTTGACGATCGCGGGGTGATCGAGAAAGGCAACAAGGCGGATCTGCTGGTGGTCGACGGCAACCCGGTCGAAAACATCGCGATGGCCGCGGAAGCCGCCAATCACCGCCTGGTCATCAAGGACGGCATCGTCGCCCGCGACCGCGCCGCTGGCGGTGACGGCAAAACCGCCACCCCCTTGGCCGCCCGCTTCGCCACCGCCGCCGGCGCGGGGTTCTGAGCCCGCCGCGCGCTTCACCCGATCCCGCTTCTCGAGGAGAACAGTCATGGCCATCATCAACCGCATCGCCGATTTTCACGCCGAGCTGACCGAGTGGCGGCGGGAGTTGCACAAGCATCCGGAGACCGCCTTCGAGGAGGTATGGACCTCGAACTTCGTCGCCGAGCGGCTGGAATCCTTTGGCATTGAGGTGCATCGCGGGTTGGCCGAGACCGGCGTGGTCGGGGTACTCAGGGGCGCGAGCGACAGCGGCAAGAAGATCGCCCTGCGCGCCGACATGGACGCGCTGGACCTGACCGAGGCCAATGACTTCGAGCACAAGTCGCTGAACCCCGGCAAGATGCATGGCTGCGGCCATGACGGGCACACCACGATGCTGCTTGGCGCGGCGAAGTACCTGGCCGAGACCCGGAACTTCGACGGCACGGTCTATTTCATTTTCCAGCCCGCCGAGGAGAACGAGGGCGGTGGCCGCCGGATGGTCGAGGAAGGCCTCTTCGAGAAATTCCCCGCCGAAAGCGTCTGGGGCATGCATAACTGGCCGGGCATGCCGGTCGGCACCTTCGCCGCGCGCTCCGGCCCGATGATGGCGGCCTATGACATGTTCGAGATCGACGTGACCGGCATCGGCGGCCATGGCGCGATGCCGCATCTCGGCGTCGATCCGGTCCTGGTCGCCTCGCAGATCGTCGTCGCCCTGCAATCCATCGCCAGCCGCAACGTCAATCCGATGGAATCCGTTGTCGTCTCGGTGACGCAAATCCATGGCGGAGACGCCTATAACGTGATCCCGCAGCAGGTGAAGCTGGCCGGTACCTGCCGGTCCTTCAATCCCAAGGTGCATGACAAGATCGAGCCCCGGATGCGCCAGATCTGCGAGAACGTGGCCGAGGCCTTCGGCGCCACGGCGGAGCTGCGCTACGAGAAGCGCTATCCGCCGACGATCAATTCCGAGGCGGAAACCGAGACCGCCGCCGCCGTCGCCGCCGAGATCAGCGGCGCGGATTTCGTGGTCCGCGATCCCGAGCCGAGCATGGGCGCCGAGGATTTCGCCTTCATGCTCCAGGAGAAGCCCGGCTCCTATGTCTGGATCGGCAACGGCCCCGCCGGGCCTGGCGAGCAGCTGCACAATCAGGGCTATGACTTCAACGACGAAGCCCTGCCGATCGGCGCCAGCTATTGGTCGCGTCTGGTCGAAACCGAACTGGCGCGCGCCGGATAAGCGTCGGGAGCCCCCCATGATAACCGCCGAGCATGTCCGGCTGATGGCCGAATATAATCAGTGGATGAACCAGCGCCTCTACGACCTCTGCGAGGCGATGGGGGACGAAGCGCGCAAGCAAGACCGGGGCGCGTTCTTCGGCTCGATACATTCGACACTCAATCATATCCTCTACGGCGATCTCGCCTTCATGTCGCGCTTCACCAGCGATCCGGCGGAGGTGCCGCCGATCGGCGTCGACCTGCATGACGATTTCCAGGATCTGAAGACCGCGCGCCTGGCGCTGGACGCGCGCATGGTCGCCTGGGGCGCGGGTCTCGGGCCCGACTGGCTGACGACGGATCTCACCTTCGACAGCAAGGTCGACAATGTCACCCGAACCCTGCCGCGCTGGGCCGTCGTGGTGCATATGCTGAACTACCAGACCCATCACCGGGGCCAGATCACCACCTTGCTCTCCCAGATGGGTCTCGACATCGGCACCACCGACATCCCCTTCATGCCGCGGTTCAACGCCTAGGGGCGGACGATCCCGCTAACCGTCATCATACCCCGACGCGGGTGGGGGGCCGATTCCCGAAGCGTTCGAGTGTGACGGATGGTGGAAGTGACGCGCCAACGTCAGGGTTTTGGTTGCCGGTCTAGCCGTCGCCCTGGCGAACGGCGGGGCCTCGACGTTGGTCGCTTGATCGGACCCACTCGGCCTTGCGCAAGCATCCGGAGGCCCTGCCTTTCGCCAGGGCGACGGCGGGGGCGCCGAGGACAGGCACTCAGCAGGCGGGCTGGTCCGCCTCCGCTTTCGCAACCCCGGTCGCGCTCGCCGGCAGGTGGCTGGCGATCTCGGCGGGCCGGACCGGTGGGTTGCCGCGCATGCCGGCGAGGAGCCAGGCCAGATCGCCCTCGCGCATGCGGGGCGAGCGGACCCGGCGCGGCTCGATCGGGGTGAAGAACCGGCCGTCCCAGCGCGCCACCGCGAAGTCGAAGGCGTATCCCGGCTCGATCCCCATTCTGAGATCCGCCACCATCAAGTCCTCGCCGCGCCGCTCGAACCGCGCGAAACCGCCGGAAAAGGCGAGCACGTCGCGGGCCGCCGGTAGCGAGTCGAGACAGAAGGGCAGGCCCGTGCCCCGGTCATGGGAATGCACCGCCACCGCCGCGTCATCGCCGAGAATGGGGATATAGAGATTGAGATAGCGGTCCCCTTGCCGGTCCCGGTCCCCATCGCCCTTGCCGACAATCGCGATGCCGCGCCAGAACAGGGTGTTGAACGCGGTCGGCGTGATCGCCAGCCGCTCCGCCGTGATGCCCCGCGCCTCCAGTACCCGCTCGGCCCGGGCGGTGATGATCGTCTGCCCCACCACCGACCAGCCGAGATAAAGGGTCGAGACCGCCAGCGCCGCCGCCGTCCAGCGCCCGAGCCGCCGGCTCATGCTCGAGGTGAATAGGCTCCACAGCGTCACCAGCACCAGCGGCAGGGTATAAAGCGGGTCGATGATGAACATCGAGCCGACCCCGAAGGGATGATCGGTGAGCGGCCAGAGCAGCTTGGTGCCGTAGATCGTCATCGCGTCGAGCAGGGCATGGGTGGCGAAGACCAGATACACCATCGCGTAAACGGTCACCCGATGCCCGCGCGGCCCGTTGAACAGCCGGTATAGCGGCTCGGCGAAAAGCGGCGTCGCCAGCGCCTGGATGATCAGCGAGTGGGTGGCGCCTCGATGCATCACATAGTTCGAGACCGGGTCGCCATGGGTGATCAGAACGTCGAGATCCGGCGCGGTCCCGAGCACGGCGCCGATAACGGCGGCCTTGCGCGCGCCGATCCGCCGGCCGGCCACCGCCACGCCGACGGTCGCCCCCAGCACCGCCTGGGTCAGGGAATCCATGTCAGCCTAGATAATGCCCGACACGCCCACGCGCCAGGGGGTAGCGGGAGAAAAGAAGGTTTTCCTTCTTCCCTCGGTTCATGTCCCCACCCATGCCCGGCGCCCTGGCGAACGGCAGGGCCCCGGCGTTGACCACGTGATCCGACCCTTCAGGCAAAGTGCGAGCATCGCGAGGTCCTTGTATATTTTTTCTGGCCTTCGCCGGGGCGACGTTAAACAGGTATCGTGACGTGAGTTTTCAGTGCCGCAACTGGGTGTTAGTCCTCGGCCAGAAACGCGGCGAAGTCCTTGGCCACGCAAGCGGCGCTGGTTCTCGCGAAACGTTCGCCGTGCTCCGGGGTGGCGAGGAAACTATCGGCTTCTATGCGACCGTCGGGAAACAGTCGGCGATAGTCCTCGGCATCGTAAAACGCCCTTGGCGCCGGTGGGGCGGGGTCCATTTCGGCATGCTTGATATGCTCGCGATAGGCGTATTGTGTCACCGCCACCTCCGAGGCCGTGGCATGGCGTCCGTCGCGACCGGCATAGAGCTCCTTGCTCAAGTCCGCGACATCGGGAAAGCCGAACCAATTGGCCAGCTTGCAGCGGATGGGTGGGCGGCTCGAATGACGGTCGAAACTTGTCTCGGCGTAAATTTCGGAAAACGCCGCGCCAATGGTGGCGATATTGCCGCCATGACCGTTCAGGAAATAGAACCGCTCGAACCCGTTGCGCGCCAATGAGAGGACATAGTCCTTGATCACCGCGATCAGGGTGGTGGGTCGAAGCGCGATGGAGCCCGGAAAGGCAAGGTGATGCTGGGCCATGCCGACCGAAATGGTCGGGCCGATCAGCAGCTCCGAGCTTTCGGCGGCGAGATCGGCGATCACCTCGGGACAGATCGCATCGGTACCGATAAGCCCGATCGGGCCATGTTGTTCCGTCGAGCCGATCGGGATGACGATGCCCTTGCTTGTCTCGAGATGCCGTTCCACCTCGGCCCAGGTCATGAATTGCAGTCGCATCGCGTATCTCCGAGTCAAAAGGTGGTCAATCCAGGGCTTTCTCAAGCCAGGCCGCGGCCGCCAGGGCCCGCGCGTCCTCGCCCGCCGGCGCGATGATCTGCGCGCCGAGCGGCAGACCGTTGGGACCGCTCCCCGCCGGGATAGTCACGCAAGGCCAACCGAGGATCGTCCACACTCGGTTGAACAAGGGATCACCGGTGAAGCCCAGCCCCAGCGGCGCCTCGCCCGGGGCCGGGAGGGTCAGCAGCACGTCAACGCCCTCGAATAACGCCGCTTGTTCCTCGCGGGCCTTGTCGGCGCGGGCCTTGGCCGCCGCCAAGGCGTCATCGGCCATGGCGAGGCCAAGCGCAATATTGTCCCGATAAAAGCGGGTCAGTCGTTCCGGATGGCGCGCGTACTCCCATTCCAACGCGCGCCCGGAATCGCCGGTCATCACGACGGTCTGCAAATCCGCCAAGGCCTCGAAATCGGTGCTGGAGGGAACATCCCTGATGGCCGCTCCCGCCGCCTCGGCGCGACGCCAGACGGTCTCCAGCATATCCAGCGCCGCGGTTTCCGCTTCGATCCGGAACGGCACCATCACGCCGATTCTGGGTGGTGTGGTATCGAAACCGTCAAGCGCCGCCGGCGCGCCGCCGCGCAACGCCGCGTCAAAGAAGGCCGCGTCCTCGACGCTTCTCGCGAAACACCCGACGGTGTCCAGATAGCTGGAGAGTTCCTTTACTCCCTCGCGCGAATGGGTCCCGAAGCTGGGCTTGAATCCGACGGCGCCGCAATAGGCGGCGGGACGGATTACCGAGCCGGCGGTCTGGGTACCGAAGGCGAGGGGAAACTGAAAGTCGGCGACCCCCGCGGCCGAACCGCTGGAAGAGCCCCCCGGCGTGTGCGCGGCGTTGTGTGGGTTGCCGGTGGGCCCCGGATTTCGCCAGGCGAACTCGGTTGTAACCGTTTTGCCCATCACCACGCCGCCCCGTTGGCGGGTCTGGGTCACGACGGCGGCGTCGGCATTCGGTCGGTTGAGTCCATATATGGTCGAGCCATGCCGGGTCGGCATGTCGGCGGTGTCGATAATGTCCTTCACGGCGACCGGCAGGCCGGCCAGCGGTCCGGGATTGCCCGCCGCGTCGGCGGCCATGGCGCCGGCGATCGCCTGGTCCGGATCGAGATGCGCCCAGGCGCGTACCGTCTCGTCACGCTCGGCCACCCGTTCAAGACAAGCACGCATCAGCGCTTCCGCGGTCAGATCTCCGGATTCGATTCGCCGTGCCGCCTCTATCGCCGAAAGTTCGTTCAACTCGGCCATCCCCGCCTCCTTTGGATCCGCCAACCGGCCATTGCATCAATGGGCCGGAGATTGCGGCATTGTTCTTGGCCATGCAACGACCGTATCGTGAAGGGCATACCGTAGCTTGCCCGCGAAGAGGAACCCGCCATGGCCCGCCACATCGCCTGCCTCACCTATGACTTCGATGCCTTGTCCCTTTGGATCGCCCGTGGCATGACCACGCCGACGCCGCTATCCCGAGGGGAGTTCGGGATCACCGGCACGCAGCGGATCCTGGACCTGCTGGCCCGCTACGACATCACGGCGACGTTCTTTATTCCCGGCCACACCCTCGAAAGCTTTCCGGATATCTGCAAGCGGGTTCACGACGAAGGCCACGAGATCGGCCATCACGGCTGGACGCACCGTAAGCCATCGGACCTCACCCGTGACGAGGAGGAAGCCGAGCTGTTGCGCGCCAATGAGCAGATCGAGAAGCTTACCGGACGCAAGGCCCGAGGATATCGTTCACCGTCCTGGGATTTGAGCCCGCATACCTTGGATCTGTTGATCGCTAACGGTTTCACCTATGACAGCAGTTTGATGGGGCACGATTATCTGCCGTATTACGCGCGCTCCGGCGACGAGGCGCCGCTGCTCGAGCCGGCCCGGTTCGGCAAGGTTACGAATCTGCTGGAGATGCCGATCAGCTGGAGCCTCGATGATTTTCCCTATTTCGAATATCTGATCGGCCCGGCGGGTATCCTTCCTGGATTACGGCCTGGCGCCGACGCGCTGGCGAATTGGACCGACGACTATGACTACATGACAGAAATCCTGGATTGGGGGGTGATCACCTATACCTTCCATCCCTTCGTGTCGGGGCGCGGGCACCGAATGAAGGTCATGGATCGGCTGATCCGCCACTTGAAGAACGGTGGGGCGACTTTCATGACCATGGAGCAGGCCGCGGACGAGGCGGTCCGCGAGGGCGCGGGGCGCGATGCCTGACGGACCGGCCCGTCTCGATATCGATGCCGGACTGGCGCATCTGGCGTCGGTCGACCCGGACATGGACAAGGCGATCGAGCGGGTCGGCGCGCCGGAACAGCGTCGCCGGGCGCCCGGTTTCGCCGCGCTCGTCAACATCATCGTCTCGCAGCAGGTGTCGCTACAATCCGCCGCCGCGATTTGGAATCGTCTGTCCGCGCCCGGGCCGGTCACCGCCGCGACGGTCCTGGCCCTGGGCGAGGAAGGCCTCCGCGGTGTCGGGTTCAGCCGCCCGAAGATTCGTTACACCCTGGCCCTCGCCGATGCGGTGGTGCGAGGTGATTTCAATCCCGCCGATCTGGCCGCGATGAGGGACGAGGAGGCGATGGCGGCGATAACGGCGCTGCTCGGTTTCGGGCGATGGAGCGGCGAGATCTACCTGATGTTCTGCCTCGGTCGGGCTGATATCTGGCCGGCCGGGGACATTGCCCTGCAGGAGGCCGCTCGAGTCATCAAGGGCCTGAACCAACGGCCGGATCCAAGCACGCTGGATGTTATCGCCGAGCCCTGGCGGCCCTGGCGTAGTGTCGCGGCGCATTTGTTGTGGCGATATTATCGCGACGTCGTCAAGGCCGGGGCGACGACCGGCGTCGACGGATTTCAGTGACAATCGCGTTAACGTCCTGATACTGTTCAAGGGTTCACGCGCATCGGAGTTTCCAAGACGTGAGGTCCGATACCAACGCCTCTCTTTTCGCGGGCCCGCCGATATGGGCGCGCTTACCCGTGGGGCGAGACTCGTCATGAGCGCCGAGCCAAATCGCGCGTTCGTGCCCGCGGAACCGAGCATCGAGGGGGTTCTCGACTCCGCCGGCGAGGCGTTTTGTGTTTTCGATGCCGAGGAGCGGCTGCTCTACGCCAATCAACGCTTTCGGGACATGCATGGATCGATCGCTGATCTGTTCCGGGTCGGCCAACCGCTGGACGTGATCCTCGATGCCGAGGGCCGCTGGCGTGAAGATGCCGGCCTGATCGACGACGGAACGGCGTGGCGGGCGGCGCGGCGGGCGGCTCATGACGAGGCGGGCGTTCCCGTCGAGGAGCCACAACCCGGAGGCGGCTGGGTCCAGCGCCGGATATCTCGTGCCGAGGACGGCTCCACCGTTGTTTTCCTGAGCGACGTCACGGCGCTGATGCAGGAGCGTGACGGCGCCGAACAGCGCAACGCCCTGTTACGCGGTACCCTGGAGAACATTCCCCAAGGTCTGGTCGCGGTTGATGCCGATCTGCGCATGATGACCTGGAACCGCTTGTATTTTGAATTGCTGGACCTGCCGCACAGATTCGCGCAGGTCGGGACGCCGCTCAGGGATATCTTGGGATTTATCGCCGCGCGTGGTGATCTAGGTGAAGGTGAACCGGGTGCCGCGGTTGAACGCGCGCTCGAACAAGGCACCGCCAGCGGACCCGTGAAATTTGATCGTGAAACCAGTAGCGGCACGATTCTCGAGGTTCGCGTGCGCCCCCTGGTGGGTGGCGGTTTCGTCGCGACCTATAATGATGTTACCGAGTCCCGGCGCGCCGCCCGTCGGTTGAGTGAAAGCGAGGAGCGTTATGCCCTGGCCGCCGCCGGAGCCAATGACGGTCTGTGGGACTGGGACCTGACGAACAACACGGTCTTTTATTCGCATCGCTGGAAGGAAATGCTGGGCTACGGTGAATCGGAGATCGGTTCTTCACCGGAAGAGTGGTTCGGTAGGATCCACCCCGACGACGCCGAGCGGGTCAAGGGCATGCTGGACGCGCATATCGGGGGGGCGGTGTCGCATTTCGAGATTGAGCACCGCATGCGCCGGGCCGATGATGATCACCGTTGGATGCTGATTCGTGGCTTGGCGGTGCGTGGCGATGACGGCGTCGCCTACCGGGTCGCGGGTTCGCAGACCGATATCACTGATCGCAAGCGCACCGAACAGCAGGCGGTTCATGATGCTCTGCACGATACCTTGACGGGGCTGGCGAACCGCACCCTGTTCCTGGAACGCGTTCGTCAGGCCCTGGCCCGGCGGAAACGGCACTCTTCCACTCGTTTCGCGGTGATCTATCTGGATCTGGATCGCTTCAAACTGGTCAACGAGAGCCTCGGCCATGTGCATGGCGACGATATGATCATCGCCGCGTCCAGGCGTTTGGAGCAAAGCCTCAAATTCGGCGACACCGTGGCTCGGTTGGGTGGCGACGAATTCGCCATCCTCATGGAGGAGGTAGCGACACCGGGGGACGCGAAGAACATATCGGAATCCCTGCAACAGACCCTGTCCAGCCCCTTTAGCCTACGTGGTAAGGAGGTCTACGCCACCGCCTCGATGGGAATCGCGCATTCCGAGCGTGACTATGAACGTCCGGAAGACATTCTTCGGGATTCGGAGCTCGCGATGTATCGGGCGAAGGAGTTGGGCAAGGCGCGCAGCGTGATCTTTGATCCGAGCTTGCGAAAGTCTCCGGTGACGCCGATTGATCTGGACACCGATTTGCGCCGCGCGCTCGAACGCGACGAGATGAGCCTCCATTACCAGCCCATTGTCTCATTGACGAATGGTAGAATCAGCGGCTTCGAGGCCCTGCTGCGTTGGGAACACGCCGAGCTGGGCGCGATTTCACCAGCCGATTTCATTCCGCTGGCCGAGGAAACCGGGCTGATCGATTCGCTGGGTCAGTGGGTTTTGCGGCAGGCGTGTCGGCAGATGTTGGTCTGGAACGAAAGTCGACCGGTCAACAACCAGCTCGAGATCAGCGTCAATCTTTCAAGCCGCCAGTTCGCGCGCGCCGATCTCGTCACTGGAATACTGGACGGCATTCACGGCTCCGGTCTCGGCGCGGCGTCGCTGAAACTGGAAATCACCGAGAGCGTTCTGATGGAGAACGCCCAGCG
Organism: Alphaproteobacteria bacterium; assembly: GCA_038118725.1. Classification (GTDB taxonomy): domain Bacteria; phylum Pseudomonadota; class Alphaproteobacteria; order Thalassobaculales; family Thalassobaculaceae; genus JADHLJ01. Next base: position 14,010 of record JAYOIK010000062.1, read on the forward strand.
CTCGATCGCGATGCTCAACCAGTTAAAGGAACTCGATATCAAGGTCTGTGTCGATGATTTCGGGACGGGATATTCGTCTCTCAGCTATCTCCACACCTTTCCGATCGACACTCTCAAGATCGACAAGTCGTTCATCGGCGATATGAGCCGGAATTATCAGAACCTCGAGATCGTACGCACCATCACGATGTTGGCTCGCAATCTTCGCCTTGATGTTATCGCCGAGGGTGTCGAGACACCCGAGCAACATGCTCAACTTCGCGCCCTGGGGTGCCAGTTCGCCCAGGGATTCCATTTCTCCCGACCGCTCGACGTGGAGAAGGCGACCCGCCTGATCCAGGAAGACCGGCGCTGGTAGCACCGACCAGGTACCCGCATGGCCAAACGTTTCTCGTACTATTATCTACAAGTGAATACCGGACAGGCATGGGAAACCCTGGAACAGTCCGAGTCGGTCGCGGTTCTGACATCGGGTCTGGCTGATCAGCTCGCCTCGCCGACCGACGCGGAAATTCGTATCGTGGGCGCGAATTTCGACGAGACGTCGGAGCGATGGGCCTATGAGCAGCTGTTCTATATCGACCAGTCCAGCATCGATCTCGGCATTGCCGACGAGGTCGAGGATGAAGAGGCGAACACTTTCGCGGCGCCGGCATTCCATCCCGACCCCATCCCAGTGTCGACGGGGAGCGCCGACGACCGGATGTCGCGCGATGAATCGGAAATCGAGAGTCTCCAACCCGAGCCTGGGCCGGCGGTTTCGGCGCTGTTGCGGGAACGAGAGGAACTCAACGACGCCGTCGCCGGTAGGGAGCAAGATCAGGACGACGAAGCGCCACCGTGGATGAACGCGCCGGAAGACTCCGCGGATGAAGACTCCGCGGAGAATGATGGTGCGCCACCGTGGGGTGGTTTCGATGACGATAAGGATGATGGTGGGATCGATAACGAGCCCATGGATGAAAAGGTTCCGTGGCTGCGCGCGCAACAACCGGAAGTGAGCGTCGATACCGATGAACCCGAGCCGTTTCGCTTCGATACCACGCCGCCGCCGCGACGTCAGTTCCCGATCGGCAAGATAATCGGTGCGATATTCGCTACGCTGTTCTTGGCTGCCTGGGTTGTGGTCGGCGCCTTGGTTTATCTTCAGCACCCGTTGATTCTGGATGCGGCCGACAGGTTCGGCATCGGCTCCTACCTTCGTCTGGGATCACATGAGGATGGCGCCGAGATGTCCACGGGCGAAGGCAAGGACACGATGAGCACGGCGTCGGGAACGCTGGTTGAACCGCTCACCACCGGTCAGGTGGTTCGCTTCGTCGGCGTCGCCCCTGCCTTGCGGGGGCGCTGGTCGCCGGGAAAATGCGACACCACGTTTATTGAGTTTGACGAGGACGGGTATAACAGGAGCATTGACGGACAGGCCGCCGCCGAGAAGACGGAGATCAGCGAAACCCTGCAAGACGACTTTGTGTACTACCTCCGACGCTCGCCTGAGTTGGTCGAGCATTTCCGCAAGGTAACCGACAACGACATTCAACTCGCCGGCGCCACCACGGAGAGCGGCTATCTCGGAAGTTCCGGCAAGGTTGAGATCTATAGTCGCTGCCCTTGAGGGGACCGACGGCTAGAACAAGGTCGGCTCGCGCTCGACATGGGGCTCCAGCAATTCCGGATCGTCGTTCCTGACATTGCCGACCCTGGATGAAACCTCGAAGCTTTGGAGCTTTTCGTCATCCAGCGGTCGCAACAGCGCTCCCGCCGCCTCGATATCGGCGGTTAGCCAGGTCTGATGGTCCTCGGCCTGGAGGATGACCGGCATGCGATGATGGATATGCGCGATAGAGGTGGCGGCGACGGTTGTGGCAACGGTATAGGTCTCTACGATCCTTCCGCCGTCCTTCGGGTCGGCCCAGCTTTCCCAGAGACCGGCGAAGGCGAAGGTCCCGCCATCCGCCAGGCTGATACGGTAGGGCTGTTTGGTCTTGCCGCGGACTTGCCATTCATAAAAGCCATCCGCCGGGACCAGGCAGCGGCGCGCGCGGAAGGCTTCACGATAGGCGGGTTTCTCGGCGATGGTCTCGGAGCGGGCGTTGATCATCTTGGCCGCGCCAGAGGCATCCCTGGACCATTTCGGCAAAAGTCCCCAACGCAGCATGTCGAGCCGGCGCGCGCCGTCACGCTCGCGCACGATGGGCGCCAATTGCGTTGGCGCGAGGTTGTAGCGGGGTTGCAGGTTCGGGCGGTCGTCGAACTGGAACAACCGCCGCATGGCCTCGGTCGAGGTGGTGATGCTATAGCGTCCGCACATGTTTCGTCACATCCTTGATTGGCGTGCCGTCGCGAACCGACTAGCATGCGCGCCACTCAGCCAACCCCCAGTTTAACCGGGAGTCTCCATGACCGATCAAGCCCGTCTCGACGCCGTCGTCGCCATAGCCCGCCGCGCCGGTGATGTGATCATGGAGTATTACGAAGGCAAGATCGAGGTGGATGAAAAATCCGACGGCTCTCCGGTCACCGCCGCCGACCGGGCGGCGGACGCGGTGATCGTACCGGCGCTTAAGGAACTGACTCCGGACATCCCGGTTGTCTCGGAGGAAAGCGTCGACGCGGGCGATGTACCCGATGTCTCCGGAGGTACTTTCTGGCTGGTTGATCCGCTGGACGGTACCAAGGAATACATCAGCCGCAATGGCGACTTCACCGTCAATATCGGCCTGATCGTCGACGGCGTGCCAAAGCTCGGCGTGCTGATGACGCCGGTGAATGGACTCGCCTGGGCCGGGATCGTGGGGGAGGGCGCCTTCGAGGAAGCCGCCGACGGAACCAGAAAGCAAATCGCGGCGCGCGTTCCAGACCCGGAGGCGTTGGTCGTCGTCGCCAGCCGCTCGCATCGCAGCCCGGAGCTTGAGGACTATATCGCCGCCCGCCCGGTCAAGGAGTCGATCTCGCGCGGCTCGGCCTTGAAGTTCTGCCTGGTCGCCCGGGGCGAGGCGGATCTCTATCCCCGCACTGGTCCGACCATGGAATGGGACACCGCCGCCGGCCATGCCGTGTTGTTGGCGGCGGGCGGCTCGATGGAAATGTTCGAGGGCGGAGAGTTCCGCTACGGCAAACCGAAATTTCTCAATGGTTGGTTCGTGGTGCGCGGCGGCTGAAACCGCGCTCAACGAGATTGCATGAATAGGGAGACGACAAGATGAAAGCCGTTACCGTTACCGATGATGGCGTCAAGATTCTGGACACGCCGACACCGAAGCCCGGCGCGACACAGGTACTCGTGCGGGTTCGGGCCTGTGGCCTTAACCGCGCCGATTTGATGGTTGCGAGCGGCATGGCGCATGGCGCGATCGGCGGCGCCGGAACCATCGTCGGCATGGAGGTTTCGGGAGAGATCGCCGAGGTCGGCTCCGAGGTTTCCGGCTTCGCCGTCGGGGACCGCGTGATGTGCTCCACCGCCTCGGCCTGGGCGGAATACGCCGTCGCCGACCATGGCAGGACCGTCAAGATCCCCGACTCAAACATGAGCTACGAGAAAGCCGCGACCCTTCCCGTGGCCTTGCAGACCATGCATGACGCGGTGGTCACCCATGGCGCGTTGACGCCCGGAAAAACGATCATGATCCAGGGCGCCAGTTCCGGCGTCGGTATCATGGGCATGCAGATCGCCAAGCTGAAAGGCGCCTCGCTGGTGGTGGGAAGCTCGACCAACACGGAACGCCGTGCGCGTCTATCCGAGTTCGGGGCCGATCTCGCCGTCGATCCCAGCGATCCGGCGTGGGTCGATCAGGTGCTGGAGGCAACCGACGGAAGGGGTGTCGACACCATCGTCGACCAGGTCTCCGGCTATGTCGCGAACCAAAACCTAGCGGCTACCGCGATCTTGGGTCGTATCGTCAATGTCGGTCGCCTCGGCGGGTTTTCCGGCGATTTTAACTTCGATCTGCACGCCGCTCGGCGCATCAGCTATATCGGCGTGACGTTCCGCACACGCTCAATCGAGGAGATCCGCGAGATCGTGCGGCTGACCTGGGAGGACCTCGGCGACGCCGTGGAGCGGGGCGAGCTATCGCTGCCGATGGATCGCACCTTTGCGATGGAGGACGTCGCCGAAGCGCTCGCTCGCATGAAGGCGAACCAGCATTTCGGCAAGATCACCCTGTCGGTCGGCTGAACGGCCCTGGGGTGCCGCCGGGTCCGCTTTCCCAGCGTCACTTCCCGGAGACAGACTTTAGGCCGCGCGGCCCGAGGGTCCGCGAACGCGGCGGTGACCGCCGGACTTTCTTGGCATGTTGGGGGTCGCGGGAGCGTTGGCTTGCCTGGCCCCGCGTCCTTGATGGCCCCGCTGCCTCGGGCGTTTGGTCGTGCCCGGATCATTGGCGATCTCGGCGGAATGGTAGGGATGATCCGCGAAGACCGGCACGGGTTGGCGAATGGTTTTCTCGATATCCCGTAGCAGGGACTTCTCGTCGAGATCACAGAACGCGATGGCCACACCCGCCGCGCCGGCCCGCGCGGTGCGCCCGATCCGGTGAACATAGCTGTCCGGATCGTTGGGCAGATCGAAATTCACGACATGGGTGACGCCGTCGACATCAATGCCCCGGGCCGCGATATCGGTCGCCACCAGAGCCCGGATATCTCCCTTGCGGAACGCGTCGAGCGCTCTCTGTCGGGCGTTCTGAGCCTTGTTGCCGTGGATCGCGTCGGCATCCACACCGGCCTTCTGTAACTGCTTGGCGACCCGGTCGGCGCCGTGCTTGGTGCGGGTGAAGACCAGAACCCTTTCGATCGACTCGTCGTTCATCAGGTCGATTAGAAGCTGTCGTTTCTTGGCTGTCTCGACGAACAGGACGCGTTGTTCGATTTTTTCGACGGTGGTCGCGGCGGGCGTCACCTCGACCCGAATCGGTTCCTTGAGCATCGTTGCGGCGAGCGCCGCGACGGGCCCCGGCATGGTCGCCGAGAACATCAGGGTTTGCCGGCGCATGGACAGATGGCTGACGACTTTTCTGACGTCCGGGATGAAACCCATGTCGAGCATCCGGTCGGCTTCGTCGAGGATGAACACCTCGACATTCTCGAGCTTGATATGCCCTTGTTCCATCAAATCCAACAGACGGCCCGGCGTGGCGACCAGGATATGGACGCCCTTGGCCATCATCTTGATCTGCGGGTTAATGGACACGCCGCCGAACACGACACCCGCGCGCAAGCCCAAATGTCGCCCATAGGTTCGCAGACTGTCATGGATCTGCACGGCCAACTCGCGGGTCGGCGCCAGGATCAGCGCCCGCGGGCGCCGGTGATCGGGTTTACCCGGGTTCTGGCCCAGGCGATGCAGAAGCGGAAGCGCGAAGGCGGCGGTCTTGCCGGTCCCGGTCTGGGCGACGCCGAGCAGGTCGCGGCCTTCCAGAAGCGGCGGGATGGATTTCTCCTGGATCGGAGTCGGCGCGGTGTAGCCTTCCTCGGCGATCGCGCGAAGAATCGGTTGGGCTAGGTCAAAGCCCGAAAACTCAGTCATTCAGTGTTGTCTTTCTCAATAGGTAAATGGCCCTTCTCCCAAGTGGGAGCGCTGGGCGCGCGAGCACGATGCAAGCATTTGCGGCACGGCTCGCTCTACTGGCAGCCTGCCTAACGAAACGCCTACATCCGTCGGTGTGAACATGGCCGGCGGCGGAAACCCGCCCGCGCGGCGATCGATCCGAGATCGACCCTGAAGGTGCATCGCTAAGCGCATATAAGGGGTCGATTGCCGTCAAAGTCAAGGAGTATTGGAAACGTGGGGAGATTCAATTATCGAATTCAAGACCTTACGAGAAGGCTTTTCACCGTGCGGTTGAGCTAGATCTTGACGATGGATTTGATCTTGGCACGGCGCTGGCCGGATCGCTGGGCGATCTCGTTGTCCTGGGATTCAATGGCCGTGCGCGCCAGGTCCTGGAGGCTGTCACCATAGGATTCGTCCAGCTGTTCGCTCGGCACCCGGCGGTTGGACGTTACCAAGCCGTCCTCATAGGTGACGTTGAACATCATGAACGCGGCGGCCTTGCCGCTTGATTTGCGTCGCGCCATGGGATTTTCCCCCGTACCTAAGGGGCCGACACGGCCCTGATGCGGCACAGTCATAGGGACCGGCGGGCGGGGACTCAACCCTCACCCGCCAAATAATCGGCGCTAGGATCAGGCCGTGGCCGCGATCTTCAGATCCAGTTCCTCGATCATCACGTCGCGCATCGCGAATTTCTGGATCTTTCCGGTAACCGTCATCGGAAACTCGTCGACGAAACGGATATAGCGCGGGATCTTGTAATGCGCGATCTGGCCCTGGCAGAAGGCGCGGATCTCATCCTCGTCGGCGGTCTCGCCGTCGACCAGTCTGATCCAGGCGCATAGCTCCTCGACAAAGCGAGGGTCCGGCACGCCAAAGACCTGAACGTCACTGATCTTGGGATGGCGATAGAGATATTCCTCGATCTCGCGGGGGTAAATGTTCTCGCCGCCGCGGATCACCATGTCCTTGACCCGTCCGACGATGTTGACGAAGCCCTCGCCATCCATGGTCGCCAGGTCGCCGGTATGCATCCAGCCGGCGACGTCGATCGCCTCGGCGGTGCGCTCCTCATCTTCCCAATAGCCGTGCATGACGTTGTAGCCGCGGGCCAGCAGCTCTCCCGTCGCGCCGGGGGGAACGATCCGACCGTTCTCATCGACCACCTTGGCTTCCACATGAGGGAAAACCCGGCCGACGGTCGAGACCTGCTTTTCCATCGGATCATCGGTTTCGCATAGCGTGATCACCGGGCTGGTCTCGGTCATGCCGTAGCCGATAATCATCTCCGAACAGTGCATGTCGTCGACGACTTGTTTCATAACCTCGATCGGGCAGGGCGACCCCGCCATGATGCCGGTGCGCAGGGATGAAAGATCGAACTCCCTGAATCGGGGATGCGCTAGCTCGGCAATGAACATGGTCGGCACCCCATGCAGCGCCGTGCAGCGCTCCTCATGCACCGCCTCCAGCACCGATAACGGCTCGAACGCCTCGCCCGGATAGATCAGGGCGGCGCCATGGGTTAGGGCGGCGATGTTCGAGAGCACCATGCCGAAACAATGATATAGCGGCACCGGCACGCAGAGCCGGTCCTCGGGTGTGAACTTCAAGCCCTGGCCGGTGAAATAGCCGTTGTTCAGAATATTGAAATGGCTCAGCGTGGCGCCCTTCGGGAACCCGGTGGTGCCGCTGGTGAATTGAATGTTTATCGGGTCGTCGAACTGCAGCAGGCCGGCGAGTTCCTCGATCCGCGCGGGATGGGTCTGGTTGGCCAGACCGGCGATATCGGCGAAGTTAAAAAAGCCCGCCGCTGTTTCGTCGCCGATTTGAATGGCGCTCGACAGATGCGGCAGTCGCTCGCTTTTCAGGGCGCCGGGCGCGCAACCGTCGATCTCCGGCGCCAGTTCGCGGAGCATCGCGACATAGTCGCTGGACTTGAATGTGCTGGCGAGAATCAGGGATTTGGCGCTTACCTTGTTCAGCGCGTATTCCAATTCGGAAACACGATAGGCTGGGTTAATATTGACCAGGATAAGACCGGCCTTGGCGGTGGCGTATTGCGCGACCACCCATTCGGCGTTGTTCGGCGACCAGATGCCGATCCGGTCGCCGGGCTCGAGGCCGAGGGCCAGCAATCCGGCGGCGAAGGCATCGACCTCGCGTTTCAGATCGGCATAGGTCCAGCGAATGTTCTGATGCCGGACAATGAGGGCATCGCGCTCACCCCAGCGCGCCGCCGCCTTGTCGAAGTTCTCTCCCAGGGTCTCGCCCAATAGCGGCTTTTCGCTGGCGCCGTGTACATAGCTCTGATGCAGCATGCCGTTTCCCTTTCCCTGTGTTTTCCATCGCGTCGGTCTTGGATAACCGTGTTGTTAGAGATGGAGAGCGCGACTTGCCCCGAGTCTTAGCAAAGCTAGTCAATGGGTTCCACTACCCTGGTCCACGTGATATCGCGTGACAGGTTCCTCCAAGGCCTTTCTGCCGCTACCATGCTCCCGATGATCCAACCAAGGGACACCCGGTATGCTCGATGATCCGCCACTTCTCACCGTGAAACGCCCTAGCCGCCGCCCGACCCAAGCGCAGATCGACGCCTTCAAGGGCGCGATGACCGGCAATGTCGCCGACTGCATGGGTGGTCGCGGGGCCATGGCGCATTTCATCAAGCCGCATGATCCCTCGATCGCGGTAACCTGCGGCCCGGCGCTGACCTGCTTTGCCTATCCCGCCGATAATCTCGGCGTGATCGCGGCGATGCATCTGGCGCAAGCGGGCGACGTTATCGTCTGCGCCAATGACGCCTATACCACCACGGCGCTGGTCGGCGATCTTGTCTGCGGCATGATGAAGAACAAGGGGGTGGCGGCCTTGGTTACCGACGGCATGATCCGCGATCAGGTCGGGATCGAGCCGTGGAAGCTCCCGGTGTTTCACCAGGGAATCACGCCAAACTCGCCGGCTAAGACCGGTCCCGGCACGGTCGGTCTGCCGATAACCATTGGCGGCGTGACCGTCGAGACCGGCGACATGATCGTCTGCGATCGAGATGGGGTTGTCGTGGTGCCATTCGACCAGATCGACGCGGTGGCGGCGCAACTGCCGAAACTGGTCGCCGCCGAGGCCGAGGTCGAGGCCAAGGTGAAGGCCGGCATGAGCGAGCCCGGTTACATCGCCGAGATGATGGCCTCCTCGCAAACCCGTTACGTGGACTGAGCCATGAGCGCGCGAGAACATCCCCGGCGCAATGCCGTGATCGAGGCAAGGCCACTCGGCTACGCGTTGGGCGCCGAGATCATCGGCGTCGATATGCGCGACCCGCTGGACACGGAAACCGTGGCGGCGATCCGCGAAGCCTGGCATCAGCATCATGTCATCGTGCTGCGGGATCAGAACGCCTCGCCGGACGACATCCTGCGCTTTGCCCGGGGGTTTGGGGATCTCGACGATCATGCCCAGACGCCGTTCTACCGCAAGGACGGTTATCCCGAGCTACTTGAGATCACCACCAAGCCCAAGAACGGCAAGCCGTCGGAAACCCGCAATGTCGGCCGCAACTGGCATTCCGACTATGCCTACACGCCCCGACCGGCCGCCGCCTCGATGTTGTATTGCGTCGAGAAGCCACCAATCGGTGGCGATACGATGTTCTGCAACATGGCGCGGGCCTATGACACATTGTCCGATACCATGCGCGGCATCGTAGACGGACTGCACTCGGTTTACGATATCTCCCTGGTGGCCGGTTTTTATGAGCGCGACCCCGCGGAAGTGGCCGAAACCAAGCGTCTCAATCCACCGATCGCCCATCCGGCGGTCAAGGTGCACCCGGAAAGCGGAACCCGAGCGCTATACGTTAGCGAACGCGTGTCCTATTTCCACGGCATGACGGCGGCGGAGAGCCGGCCTCTCATCGATTTTCTTTGCGAGCACGCGACCGGACCGGAAAACGTCTATCGCCATGTCTGGCGGCCCGGTGATCTTGTGTGCTGGGACAACCGGACGACCATGCATGTCGCGCTGACGGATTTCGACCAGAACCAGCCGCGGCACATGCTCCGCGCGACGATCATCGGTGAGCCGTCCGGTTTCGTGGTGGAGTAACCTTCGCTTGGACGAATACCAAATGCGTTGATCAAAACCCGCGTCCGTTTGCCCCTCAAGCTTTCCGTCGCCCTGGCGAAGGCTAGGGCTTTTGGCGAGGGTGCCTGAAGTTCTGAAAAATGTGATTGCTTCCACCGATCTCGGTCTCGTAACGGCGGCGGCAAAAGCCCTGGCTTTCGCCAAGGCGACGAGAAACAGGCGTCATGGCGAGAGTATTCAAAACCGCGCCCAGGCTAACGCGGAATCGCGCCTCTTAGCCCGGTCACCAGACCGAAATAGTCTGGGTCCTCGGGTGTGATCAGGCCGTGTCTGATCAGGAAATCAATGATCACCAGGCTGCAATTGAATTTGAATTCGTCGAGGGAGTCGCGAACGATCGCGGCGACCTCGGCGATGGGACGGAGCCGGAACTCCTCGACCTCGCCGTCGAATGGCCGGGGCGTGAAGTCATGGGGCATATCAAGGTCATAGACATACATCGCGTGCCGCCGCAGCCCGTCCTCGACCGCCATGGTGTAGCTGATTAGCCCGACCGGTCTTGCCTCGCGGGCGAGCGTCTCCGGGATATCGGCTTCCTCCTGGCATTCCTTGATCACGTTTTCGGCGACCGAGACCGTCGCCGGCTGACCGCCGGCCACGATATTGTCTAGTTGGCCGGGAAACGTGATCTTGGTGAGGGACCGGCGGGCGACCCACATGGCGAGATCGGTCCCGGTCCCCACCGTGCCGTTGAGATGAAACCCCGTGCTGATGATCCCGAGGATGCTCGCCGCGACCCGGTCGACCGTCATCAAATGCGGGCCGCCGACCCGCTCCACCACCGCGTAGGGCTCGTTTCGCGCCGCGCCGCACAGACCTTCCTGGTGAAGCCGCGTCAGAACCTCGGCCATCGCCTCGGTTCGGCGCTCCGGCGTATCCAGTTTCGGGACGACCGTGAGACCATCGGCGGCGGAGGTGAAGACATTTGGGAATGCCGCCAGCCGTTCGGCCAGGGCCGGTCGCAGAAATCCGACCCGGCGCCCGTTAATCTCCCAAGGCATGTAATCGGACATGTCATGGAGATTGCAACGCTGGATATGATCGAGATAGCGCATCACCAAGGCCCATTGGGTTCGTTCGCTGAATGACCGGAAACGGTCTAGCTGATTTCGGCGGTGCTTGCGACGATCTTCGTGGCGCTGGACGTCGTCGGAACCGGCACCTATTCCTCGGTCAGTGCCCGCTGCATGGAGTCGCTAAGCGGTTTGGTGAGATATTCGAACAATGTCCTCTCCCCGGTCCGGATCATCACTTCCGCGCCCATTCCCGGAGTGATTTGCTCGGCGAGCCCCCCCGATAGAGCAGTTTCATCGAGCCTGATTTTCGCGAGATAATATGGAACATTGGTCGCCGGATCCGTCAGCCGATCGGCGGAAACCGTTATGACCTCTCCTGGAATCATGTCGACCGACCGCTGACTGAAGGCGGTCAAGCGAACCCGAGCCGAAAGCCCCGTTCTCACGACATCGATATCATTGGGATTCACCCGCGCCTCGACTATCAGAAGGTCGTTGTCCGGCACCAGCGACATGATGCGCTCTCCAGGGCCGATCACGCCGCCGACGGTGAAGACATTGAGGCCCACGACCACGCCGTCGACGCCGGCGACGATGCGGGTGCGCTCAAGCGTCGTCTCCGCGTCCCTCAAACGCTCCTGATAATCGAGGATTTCATCGTCGACCTCTCGCAACTCGGCGACGACCTCGCTCAGGAATCGGATGCGCAAGTCCTGGATCTGCAAACTGGTCTCGCCGATCCGTTGCTGGCCTCTGGCGATTGACGCGCTGGCCAAGGCCTGGGCCTTGTCGGTATCCGCCTCGGTGCGTTGCAGGGCCAGCAGTCTGGGCTGCCGCTCGAGCCCCTTCTCGACAAGCGCCGCGACGCTCGCGATCTCCTTGCGCACGAGCTCCGCCTGGCGGGCCTGGGCTTTCATCTGTGCCCGCAGGCCGTCGATTTCCGACCGCAGTTGGGCGAGCCGTTGGTTGAGAATTTTCTCCTGCGATGCCAGGGCATCGCCGGCGTTCGCGTGGCTTCCCTCTTTTACGTGAATGGCACTGACGATGCCGCCTTCCGGATGTTGAACCGCCTGCTGTTTTCCTTGTGGCTGACGACCCCCGGGGCGATCGCCGGTGTCAACGACGCGCCGCGGATCGCCGGTCCGATCGAGGTCACCGCGAGCGAGGATCACGCCGGTTTCTCGGTCGATCTGCTTGCCGACGCCGCCGATATCGATGCCAGCGACACGTTGAGCGTCGCCAATCTACAAATTGCCGTCGACGACAGCGGCGTTACGAGTAACGGTAACAGTCTCAGCGTCGACCCGTCCGCTTATAACGGTCTGGCGGTCGGCGAGTCCGCGACGATCGACCTTCGACGACGTTTCCTGGATTCGGTTCACCAGCAACGGCGAAGGTTACATCGATAATTTCGAATGGGCGTAACCACTCGATAAACGCCAACTCCTGGCGCGTAAGGCCGCGGCTTCTTCCGATGGGAAGGAGCCGCGGTTTTTTGTTTGGAAGGTCTTTTCTCGGGTATCCCCGAAGCACTATTCCGTGACCGTCGGTCGTGATTCAGACCTCAAGCGAATTGTTTTTCGCTGGTCAGCACGCTGTTGACAGAGACCATGCCTCGTAGGCTGTTGGAGACATGCTCGACCTGTTGGCGATCGAGGCCTCTAACCTGTAGGTCGATGGTCAAGGAGGCGCGGTGTGTCGCGGTTCCCTCAAGGTCGCTGTGCCAGCGGCTGGGGATCAGGCCGCGCTTGGCGAATAGCTCCAGAATTCTCGGCATGACACCGGGATCCGCCTCGGCCTGGATCGAAAAACAGGCCGTCGCGTCAGCTTCGAAATTAGAGGGATGGTCGGTATGGGAAAACGGGGATGTCAGTCGTTCTTGTCGCATGTCGGGATCACTCCGCCCGTATCGGTTTTCAGGGAATCAGCTTCGCTCCGGTTCTCCAGGAGAACCGGGGTGCTAATTCGCCGACCGATGACGCGGCGGTATGAGAGAGCCCGTGACATGGCGCATAATATAATTTCGTGAACCGTAAGTCGTCAAGGATGATTTCCGGCATGGGGTTGTTGAACCATACGGTATCGTCAAGTCGTCGCGCCGGCGCTAGTCTGGCCGCGTGACAGATCGATCGGGAGACGAAGATGCATGTGGTGATTTTCGAGGTGGAGCCCACCGAGGAAGGCCGCGCGACTTACCTGGAGATCGCGGGGCAATTGCGGGCGGAACTTGAAACCATCGACGGCTTCATTTCGATCGAACGGTTTGAGAGCCTGGTGACGCCGGGCAAGGTGCTCTCATTGTCCACATGGCGCGACGAAGCCTCGATCCAGCGGTGGCGAGAACGCGAGGCGCATCGGGCCGCCCAGGATCGCGGTCGAAACGAACTGTTCAAGCGCTATCGTATCCGGGTCGCCGAGGTTTCGCGGGACTACGATCTGGAAACCTCGCCTTGGCGATAACGCCTAAACCGCCGCTTGTGGCGGCGCGGCTGGACCAATAGGCTTTCTCTCTCAATCCCAACCATATGCCTTTGTCGGAGAATCGATCATGGCCGTCGACCTCGCTGAAACCGACGTGGAACGCTACCGACGGGACGGTTACTTGGCACCGGTTCGCGCCATTGACTCCGAACACGCGGCGGACCTTCTCGCGCGGTATGACGCTTTCAAGGCGCGAGGCGAAGCGGATGGCGCGGCGGTTCTGCGAAGCAAGCCACATCTCGCGTTCCCCTGGCTCTATGATCTCACCCGAGATCCCAGGGTGACCGGTCCGGTCAGCGCCATTCTCGGCCCGAATCTGCTTGCCTGGGGGAGCAGTTTCTTCGCAAAGCCGGCCGGTGATCCCGGCTTCGTATCCTGGCACCAGGATGCGAATTATTGGGGGTTGGAGCCACACGAGATCCTCACGGCCTGGATCGCGTTCAGCCCCAGCCGTCGGGAAAACGGCTGCATGCGCGTGGTGCCGGGAAGTCAGGCCGAGGCGTTCGAGCATCGAGACACCTTCCACAAGGACAACCTCCTGACCAGGGGGCAGGAAATCGCCGTCGAGGTCGAAGAAGACCAAGCCGTCGACATCGTCCTGGAGCCCGGCGAGATGTCGCTACATCATGTGGGCATCGTGCATGGCTCGGACCCGAATACCAGCACTGTCCCCAGAATCGGCTTCGCCATCCGTTATATCGCGAGCCATGTGCGTCAGACAGGAGGACGCACCACCGCGACCCTGGCGCTGGGCGAGGATACCCACGGGCATTTTGATCTGGAGCCGAGGCCCGAGGGAGATTACGAGCCCGTTGGCCTGGCGGCGCGCGCTGATGCCCTGGCGCGCCAGCACGCGGTGCTGTTCGCTGGAGCGGATCGGCGTCGCTGATCGGCCCCGCCATTCCGGACTCGACGAGACCGCCGCGTTAAATTTTCACGGGTCTGATCCCGTGGTCTCTTGCTTTTTGTATATACATTACTAAACTTTCGTTCCTCGCCACCAACCCAGGCCCGTGCCTTGCAACCTGCCAACGCCCGACAGCCCGCCCCGTGAAGCGTTCTCGTACGTTGTTCGACACCATTCGAGGAACCCTGACCCAAGCGATCGCGAGTGGAGAGTTCAAACCCGGCGACCGGTTGCCGACCGAGGAACAACTCGCCGAGCGTTTCTCCGCCTCGCGCCCGACGGTCAACAAGGCAATCGCATCCCTGGCAAAGGATGGTTTGGTGGCGCGGCGCAAGCGAGCCGGGACCATCGTTCTGGCGCAGTCGGCGTTCTGGCTCCCTATTCTGGATATCTCGCGCTATGTGCGTGACCGGGGACAGGCCTATCGGTTCGAATTGATTGACCGAACCGAGGGACGCAATGGCGACGACGGCCTGAACTGGCCCGGACTTCCTCCCGACATTTCGCTTCTTCTGGTTGAATGCCTGCATTTCGGCGATTCCGTGCCGGTTCAGCATGAACGCCGCTTGATCAATCTGGATGCCGTGCCGGACGCGGCGACCGCCGGTTTCGAGACCACGCCGCCGGGGCTTTGGCTGCTGCGGCATGTGCCCTGGTCTGCCTCCGAACACCAGATCGGCGCGGTCGGCGCGGGCGCGGGATTGGCCGACCTCCTCGGGGTTCGCCGCGGTACTCCTTGTCTCGGCATTCACCGAGTTACACGGCACCAGGATACGCCCTTGACGGCGGTCACCCTGACTTCTCCCGCGGGCCGGTTCCTTCTGGAGGGCGCCGATACGCCGCTCGGACACACCGAATAGTCCGCCTTGTCGGCGATCGCGGTCCCAAGCCCTCGGCGACCTTCCACGTTTTGGACCAAAGCGGGAATGCGCTCGATAGGAGAGACTCGCACGGGTCTTGAAAATATTGTATATACATTATGAAAACACCCGATCGGACCCTACCCATGACCGAGCCCCGGACATACGATCCCATGATGCTCAATCCAGGAAAGGTTGGCCTCGACCAGCTTGAGCGGTTGTATCGCGAGGGCGTCGGCGTCGTGTTGAGCCCCGACACCCGCGCCGGCATCGAAGCGTCGGCCTCGATCATCGCCAAGGCGTCGGCGGGCGAGGCGCCGGTCTACGGGGTTAATACCGGATTCGGAAAGCTCGCCTCGGTGCGGGTCGCGCCGGAAGACGCGGCGGCCCTGCAACGCAATCTGATCCGCTCCCACTGCTGTGGTGTCGGAGCCCCGGTGGACGAGGCGATCACCCGACTCACCATGACGTTAAAACTTATTTCCCTCGGACGGGGCGCCTCGGGCGTGCGATGGGAGGTGATCGAGTTGCTGCAGGAAATGTTGGCGCGGGGCGTTGCCCCGATCATCCCCGGTCAGGGGTCGGTCGGCGCGTCTGGCGATCTTGCCCCGCTCGCCCATATGACCGCGGCGATGACCGGTGAGGGTGAGGCGATATTCGAGGGCGCGACCATGCCGGCGGCCGCCGCGCTTTCCAAGGCGGGTCTCTCGCCGATCTCGCTGGGCCCCAAGGAGGGTCTGGCGATGATCAACGGCACCCAGTTCTCCACGGCCCTGGCGCTGGTCGGGCTTTTCGAGGCCTGACGGTTGGCGGTGACGGGCCTGATCACCAGCGCGCTGTCGACCGACGCGATCATGGGCTCCACCGCGCCGACCCGGCCGGAAATCCACGCGCTGCGCGGCCATGCGGGGCAGATCGATTCCGCCGCCGCGATCCGGGCGCTCCTCTCTGGTTCGGAAATCCGAGAGTCCCACCGCAAGGACGATACGAGGGTTCAGGACCCCTATTGTATCCGCTGTCAGCCTCAAGTGACCGGTGCCTGTCTGGACCTGCTGCGTCAAGCCGCGCGCACGCTGGAGATCGAAGCCAACGCCGCGACCGACAATCCGCTGGTGGTCACCAGCGACGGCTCGATCATTTCCGGCGGTAACTTCCACGCCGAACCGGTCGCCTTCGCCGCCGATCAGATCGCGCTCGCCATCGTCGAGATCGGTTCGATCGCTCAGCGCCGGATCGCGCTCATGGTCGACCCGGCAATGAATTTCGGCCTGCCGGCGTTCTTGTCTCCCGGGGCTGGATTGAACTCCGGCTTCATGATCGCCGAGGTGACCTCCGCCGCGCTGATGAGCGAGAACAAACAGCGCGCGGCGCCGGCCTCCGTGGACTCAACCCCTACCTCCGCGAATCAGGAAGATCATGTCTCGATGGCGGCTCACGCCGCGCGCCGCCTGATGGACATGAACGAGAACCTGACCCGAATCATCGGCATCGAACTTCTCTGCGCCGTTCAAGGCGTGGATTTTCGCGCGCCGCTGTCGACCAGCGAGCGGCTCGCCCGAGTTGTCGCCCGGGTGCGCGCCGAGATCGCCGGCCTCGACGAGGACCGGATCCTGGCGCCGGATATCGAACGCGCCGCGGAGATGGTCGGGAAAGGGCACGTCACCGCAACGGTGGGCGCCGAAATACTGCCGCAACTCTAGGCTTGATTCGTTGGGAGACCGCCATGCAATCCTCCAGGGATAACACGTCGAGGCACAACACGAAGCGGGTGCGCGCGCCGCGAGGGCCCGAGATCACCGCGAAGTCCTGGCAGACCGAGGCGCCGCTTCGGATGATGATGAACAATCTGGACGCCGAGGTGGCCGAGAATCCCAACGAGCTGGTGGTCTATGGCGGCATCGGTCGGGCGGCGCGGACCTGGAACGATTTCAACGCCATCGCGGCGACGCTTCGCGGGTTGGAGGGTGACGAGACTCTCTTGGTGCAATCCGGTAAACCGGTCGGTGTGTTCCGCACCCATGCGGACGCGCCCCGGGTGCTTATCGCCAACTCCAACCTGGTTCCGAACTGGGCCAATTGGAGCCATTTCAACGAGCTCGACCGCAAGGGCCTGATGATGTACGGCCAGATGACGGCGGGCTCGTGGATCTATATCGGCAGCCAGGGCATCGTCCAAGGCACCTATGAAACCTTCGTCGAGGCCGGACGACAGCATTATGGTGGAGACCTGACGGGGAGATGGATCCTGACCGCCGGGCTCGGTGGCATGGGCGGTGCTCAACCCTTGGCGGCGGCGATGGCGGGAGCGTGCTGTCTCGCGGTTGAATGCAATCCCGAGAGTATCGATTTTCGTCTGCGCACCCGGTACCTGGACGAACGCGCCGATACGATCGACGAGGCTCTCGCCAAGATCGACGCATGGACAAAAGCCGGCGAGGCGAAATCGGTGGGCCTGCTTGGCAACGCGGCGGAAATCTTCCCTGAACTCTATCGCCGGGGGATCCGGCCAAGCATGGTGACCGACCAGACCTCGGCCCATGACCCCATCAACGGCTATCTTCCCAAGGGTTGGAGCCTCGCGGACTGGCGCGCAAGGCGCGAAAGCGATCCGGCCGGCGTGGAAGCGGCCGCCCGCGCGTCCATGCGCGAGCACGTGGCGGCGATGGTCGATTTCTGGAACGCCGGTGTCCCGACCCTGGACTATGGCAACAACATTCGCCAGATGGCCCTGGAGGAGGGACTGGAGAACGCTTTCGCTTTCCCGGGTTTCGTGCCGGCCTATATCCGCCCGCTGTTTTGTCGGGGCATTGGTCCGTTCCGCTGGGCCGCGCTGTCCGGTGACCCGGAGGATATCTACAAAACCGACGCCAAGGTGAAGGAACTGCTTCCCGACAACACCCATCTGCATACCTGGCTCGACATGGCGCGGGAACGGATCTCCTTTCAGGGCTTGCCGGCGCGGATCTGTTGGGTCGGGCTTGGTGATCGACACAGGCTCGGCCTCGCGTTCAACGAGATGGTCGCGTCGGGAGAGTTATCGGCGCCGGTGGTGATTGGTCGTGACCACTTGGATTCAGGTTCCGTCGCCTCGCCGAACCGGGAGACCGAGGCGATGCGAGACGGGTCCGACGCGGTGTCGGACTGGCCGCTCCTGAACGCCTTGTTGAACTGCGCGTCCGGCGCGACATGGGTCAGCCTGCATCACGGCGGCGGCGTCGGCATGGGTTTCAGCCAGCACGCGGGCATGGTGATTTGCTGCGACGGCACCGAAGACGCGGCCCGGCGTATCGAACGCGTGCTCTGGAACGATCCGGCCACCGGGGTCATGCGTCACGCCGATGCCGGATATGAAGACGCCATCACCTGCGCCCGCGAGCACCAACTGAATTTGCCGAGTATACTGGTGTAAGAAAAGAATCATTATTTCGATACTATTGGTTGTATCGGGGCGACTTGTTATAAAATTTTCGTCGATAAAGTTGTGTGATTTGCATGCAAAATGGTTAAATATGGTGTGAACGCTTGACCAATTCTTTCCGTTTGGCATTGAAATGGCTCGAGCGATCAAGCCCTCGCCGGCCCCAGGCGGATCGATGATTGGAGTTTCGAGATGACCGACGCGAACCCTGTTCCTCCCCTTACTCCCGGCGAGCAGGCGCTGATCGCGAAACTCGAGGCCGAGGGCCGCGACGCGGTGATGGCCCGGTTGAAGAGCGATCTGCAGACCGCGATCCAGATCGAATTGGCGACCATCCCGATCTATCTCTACACCTATTATTCAATCCTGCGGGTCAAGGACACCGCCAATACCGGCGGTCAGGACGACGCGTTCATGTTCGGCAATACCACCGCCGGCAATATCATGAGCGTCGCGGTCGAGGAGATGCTGCATATGTCGCTTTCCTCGAACATTCTGTTTTCCCTGGGCACCATGCCGGTTCTGTATCAGCGGGCGCCGAGCCCCTATCCGACGCCCCTGCCGAACCACAACCCGGTCGGCCCGCCGGGCCCGGATGGCGATACCGCGGTCAAGATACCGCTGGCGAAACTAAGCTACGAACAGCTTTGGCATTTCCTGCAAATCGAATACCCGCAAAAGGCCG
>JAYOIK010000063.1:0-31594 GCA_038118725.1 Alphaproteobacteria bacterium
GATTTCTCAGGCCCGGTGATGTTTCGATAGTCCTCGCGAACCCGCATTCCCATGGTGTTCCCCTCTTCGCTCGAACCAAACTCTCAAAAAATCTCTCTAAATTACGGAAACACTATCATATTTTCAGCGATGCGCGCAAACCACTCACTTGAAGGACCATCATCGCCGGCCCTGGGTCGCGTCGCTATCCCTTGGAGAGGTCGTCCAGACGATCAATGCGGCGCATCGCGGGGAAAAGTTTCGCCCACAGCGCGGTCACGGCAAGCGTCGCGATACCGCCAACGAGAACCGCGGGAACCGTGCCGATAAACGCCGCAGTCAATCCCGCCCTAAAGTCACCCAACTCATTGGAAGCATTGATTGAAACGGAGTTTACCGCGCTTACCCTCCCGCGCATGGCGTCGGGTGTGGCGATCTGTACCAAGGTGAGACGGATATACACGCTCACCATGTCGGAAGCACCGTAGATCCAGAGCGCGACCAACGACAGCCAGAAGATCTCCGACAGACTGAATATCACGATCGAGGCGCCGAACACACCCAGCGACACGAACAACGCCGGGCCCATTCGGCTCGGCGCGGCGATCCGGGTAAGCGCCAAGCCCATCATCAAGGAACCGACACCCGGCATCGCCCGCATAAGACCCAGCCCCTCGGCGCCGACCTTCAGGATATCGGCGGCGTAGATCGGCAACAATCCCATGACGCCACCGAGAAGTACGGCGAATAGATCAATCGAGACCGCGCCGAGCACCACCTTGTTGCTCCAAACATAGTTGAAACCGCCGAGCAGGGTCGCCAATCCCATCGGCTCGGCGGAACGCACATGCAGGGCGCCCCTGATCATGACCGAACCAATCCCGGCGAGCGCGAACATGATCGCGGCCGTGTAGTAGGCCCAGTCGCCCGCGTAAGCGACCAAAAGACCGCCCAATGCCGGGCCGCCGAGCTGCGCCACCTTGTTGGCGGAGGAGGAATAGGCGACGGCCTTGGGAAACAGCGCGGTACTGACCAGATTCGGCAGGATCGCCTGGCTGGCGGTATGAAAGAACGCGCGCGCGATGCCGTGCACCACGAGGATCGCCAGCACCATCGGAACGCCGCCGATGTCCCCCCATAGAACGATGGTCAACAGCGCGACCACGACGAGATGGATCACATTGCAAGCCGCCAGGATCGCGCGGCGGTCCAAACGGTCCGCCGCCATCCCGGCCACCAGAAACAGCACGAAATGCGGCGCGAACTGGGCCAGCCCGATATAGCCGAGATCCAGCGGGTCCTTGGTCAGCTCGTAGACGTGCCAAGCTACCGCGACGGTCAGGATATGAACCCCCATCCCGTTGCCGGTGCGGGCGAGAATGAACAGCAGAAACTTCCGGTCCCGAAGGATGGCGCCGGCATGGGTCGAGGGGTCGGACATTCGGGCGGCCCGGTTTGGCGGATAAGGTGGCGGACGGACACGCTTTCTGCGCCCTGCCGCCGCCCATGGCAACCATCAAGGCCAGCGTGATCATGCTCATGTTCCGCGCGTGTCTTCGAAAACCTTGAGACGTCGGTCCAAAAGCGGGAGAATACCATGCTTCAAGAGGAGACGGATCATGGTCGATATCTCACCGATTAACGGCGCGCCGCACGGCGCCAATGCCTGGGGCGTGGATCTCAACAAGCCGCTGGACGCGGATTTGATGAAAACCCTGGCCGATGCCCTCTATGAGCACCGGGTGCTGGTGATCAAAAACCAGACCTTGGACCAGGATACCTATCTCAACTTCGGCTATTGGTGGGGCAAGCCGATCCCCCATGTCCTGGACCATATGCGCATGCCCGGCTATCCGGAGCTGTTGGCCGTCGGCAATACCGAGGAAAAGGACAAGAAGGTCGAGATCCGCAACGGCGCCGCGCTTTGGCACACGGACCAGTCCTACGAGGCCGAACCAGCCAGCGCGACCATGTTGTACTCGATCCTGACCCCCAGAGTGGGCGGCCAGACACGGCTGGCCGACATGGTGGCCGCCTATGACGCGCTTGACGACGCCACCAAGGAGCGGATCGACGATCTCGAGGTGGCCCATCTCTACGGCGCGGGCAAGCTCCTGGACGACGAATTTCGTGCCAATCCGCTGGCCACGGATGACCAGGTCAGCCGGGTGCCGACCTGCTATCACCCCCTGGTGATGCGCCACCCGGTCACCGGTCGCAAGGCGCTCTACGCGACCGGACAATCCTCCTTCGCGATCAAGGGGATGGACGACGCCGAGGCGGTTGAGCTGTTGTGGAGCTTGAAGATGCACGCGATCCAGGATCGCTTCGTCTATGCCCACACCTACGAAATCGGCGATATCGCGATTTTCGACACCCTGTCGACCATGCATGCCGCGACCCCGATCGAGGCCGCGAATCCGAGCGCCGAAGACACCAAGCGTCTGCTCTGGCGAATCAGCGTGCGTGGCCTCCCCCGGGTGTATGAGCATATCGCCGCCTAAACCTCCAACGCCGCATCGACTGGAGCATTCCCGGACATGCCGAACATTCGACCAACCGGCGGGGCGTGCGGAGCCATCGTTACGGGCATCGACTTGGCGCGCCCGCCCGACGACGCGTTGATGCTGGAGTTGACCAACGCGCTCTACGAATACCGCTGTATCGTGATCAAGAACCAAAACCTGACACGGGACGCCTATTATCGCTTCGCGGGGGAATGGGGCGTGCTCATACGGCATGT
This sequence comes from Alphaproteobacteria bacterium, assembly GCA_038118725.1. GTDB lineage: Bacteria > Pseudomonadota > Alphaproteobacteria > Thalassobaculales > Thalassobaculaceae > JADHLJ01. The sequence continues at coordinate 2,723 of JAYOIK010000063.1, forward strand.
CGTGGACCGGCTTCGCACGCCCGGCTACCCGGAAATGATGACGATCGGCAATACCGAGGCCAAGGATCGCGATCCCAAGGTGCGCAACGGCGCCGTCGCCTGGCATACCGATGGCGGCTATATCGAGGACCCGACGACGGTGACGATGCTACATGCCCGACGGGCGCCGAAGAACGGCGGAGAAACGCTTGTCGCCGATATGGTCGCGGCCTATGAAGCGCTCGAGCCAGCCGCGAGGGAGGAAGTCGATGGCCTCGTGGCGCGCCATCTTTATGGCGGCGGCGCGGTCGGCGAGGACGAACTTGCCGCCGTACCCATGACACAAGAGGCGAAACGCGCGGCCAAGGACGTGGCGAAGCCACTGGTTCTCACACATCCGATCACCGGACACCGAGCGCTATACGCGGTGGCGCAAACGCCCTTCAAACTGGAGGGCAAGTCGGAAGCCGAGAGCGCGGCAATTCTGCATCGACTGAAAACCCACGCGACGGACCCGAAATTTGTCTACGAGCACCGGTACGAAGTCGGCGACGTCCTGATTTTCGATACTCTTTCAACACTTCATCGCGCCAAGGGCGAAATCGACCCCGCCCAATCCGAGGAAGCCGATAACGCGCGTCTGCTCTGGCGATTGAGCGCCAAGGGAAGACCGCGCGTGCACGCGGCGGCGCTTCAGTCTTCCATCGGTTAGGTAAAACGCCAGATGACACGACAAACCTACCGCGAGCTGTTCGAGGCCCATGCAGGCCGCGATGTTACCAAGTGGGAACACTATTTCGAGCTCTATGACCGCTATCTCGGGCCCTTCAGAAACCGCCCCGTGACGATGATGGAAATCGGCGTCGGGCACGGCGGTTCTCTCGAGCTTTGGCGGGACTTTCTAGGGCCCCAAGCAAAGCTGGTCGGTGTCGATATCAACCCGGCGTGCAAAGCCTATGGCGGAGAGGGAACTGAAATCTTCATAGGCGACCAGGGCGATCCCGACTTCATGCTGGACGTGGCGGAGAAAACCGGGCCCTTCGACGTGATTTTGGATGACGGTAGCCATCGGATGGGTGACCTTCGATCCTCCTTCCTTACGCTGTTCGGCGCGGTCAAACCCGGCGGTCTTTACATGGCCGAGGACTTGCATACCTGTTACTGGCGAAAATACGGCGGCGGACACCGGATCCCCGAGAGTTTCCTGGAGAATTTGAAGGGCGTGATCGACCACATGCACGCGTTTCACTCCGAGGATCCGGAAACCTTCCCCGTGAGTTCCTTTACCCTGACGGTCAAGGGGATGTATTTCCACGACAGTGTCGCGGTGATAGAGAAAACCATGCCCTGGGAGAATGGGACGCGCCCCGAGCCACGCCCGGTTTTCGCGGGCCAGCGGGGGAGCGAATAAGGCTTTCGGTTGTCGCGACTAACCCGTCCCGGAGCGTCGCCCCTCGCGTTTCGTGACGGCGCCGGTTATCGGATCGAAGCGATTGCGCTTCTCGATGACGATGATGCTGTCATGGAAATGAACCGCGTTGACGGTCACCGTCAGGCCGTTCGGCGCGAAGGCGGCGCGATCCTCCGAGTAGAAGGCGTGCATCTGATCGACGATCGCCTTGGCGTTTTCCATGAAGGAGCCCGCCTTGCGATAACCCCCTCCATATTCCGCCAGATAACAGGTATGCGCGTCCTCGACCATGTAGAGACCGTCGGAGTTGAGTTCTGGGAACAGGGTCGCGAAGGACGTTCTGAGGTCCTCCATCCGGTGGCTGCCGTCATCGATGATGATATCGAAGGGCCCGGCTCGCTCGTTGATTTCGCGCAGGAAATCCGGATCGCCCTGGTCCCCGATAAAGATCTCGAACCCATCACCCTCAAGGGCACGGCAGTCGGGATCTATATCGGCGCCGACCACGCGCGCCCGGTCTCCGAAGTACTCGCGCCAGATCTGTAGAGAGCCGCCCTTGCGGATCCCGATTTCCAGCACGTTTAGTGGCCGCCCCCGATACTTTGAAAAATATGTATCGTAGATCTCGAAATAATGCCCCCATTTCATCGATGGGCGCCTCGAATGGGCGCGAAAAATCTCCTCGAAGGATCTTTCGGTCATCGAAGCTTGATCCACCCTGAAAAGTGGTTGGTCGCGACCGGCCTATAGCTCTCCGTCGCGCTTCAGCATGCGAAGCGCTTCGCGGAACGCGTCCGCCGTCAGGTCCAAATCTTCCTGAGTATGCATGGCCGAGGCTTGGCCACCCGGGGAATTGTTGAAATCGACACCGTTCACCGCCGTGGCCAGCCGCAGCTTCATCACCAGATCCGAACGCTTGTTCTTCAGAGTCTGATAGTCGACTTCCTCGGCCTTGAACTCCGACGGCCGGATCGACGCGCCCTCTGGGTTCATGAACAGATGCACGCCGGAAAAACTGCCATAGGCCGCCCAAGGAACGTTCTCGGCCTCCAGGATCTCGTTGAAGCGACCGCGCAACCAGGCGCCCGACGCATTCGCCTTGTCGCAGGCGTCCGAGTTTTCGATGATCTTGAGCGCGGCGATACCCGCCGCCGCCGAGACGGGGTTGGCGTTATAGGTGCCGGGATGCTGAACCTTCTCGCGCTTAAGCTCGGCGGAGCGTTCGAAATCAAGGTATTCCAGGATATCCAGCCTGCCGCCCACGGCGCCGCCCGGCAGGCCGCCGGCGAGTATCTTCGCCAAGGTCGTGAGGTCGGGCGTGACGCCATATGCCTGTTGCGCGCCGCCGGGAGAGCAACGGAAACCGGTCACCACCTCGTCGAAGATCAAAAGCGCGCCGTGCTTGGACGTCAACTCCCTCAACTCGGCGGTGAACTCGGCCGACATCGGCACCATACCGAAGGACGCGCCCGTCGGCTCGCAAATGACCGCGGCGATATCGTCATCCGTCTCCAATACCTGGCGAACCTCGGAGATGTCCTGAGGCGAGCACAGCACCACATTGTTGGAAATACCCTGGATTACGCCCGTCGTGGGTGTACCGTCGAAATGATTGGCGTAGCCGCCGGCCATGTGATCGTGCCAGCCGTGGAAATGGGTCTTGAAACGCACGAATTTCGCCCGCCCCTTATAGGCTCGCGCTAGACGAAGCGCCATCAGGGTCGCCTCGGTTCCGGAAGAGGTAAAGCGAACCTTCTCGGCCGAGGGGACCATCTTGATCACCTGCCTGGCCCATTCGACCTCGCGCGGATGATTGGCGCCGAAATGGGTGCCCGCCGCCGCCGCCTCGGCGACCGCCGCCATCACCTCGGGGTGACCGTGCCCTAGCAACAGCGCTCCGTGACCGCCGAAATAGTCGACATAGCGGTTGCCGTCGACGTCCCACTTATGCGGCCCCGACGCGCGATCGATGTAAAGAGCGTAGGGTTTCAGGTAGCGGGAATCGTGCGTGATCCCGCTCGGCAAAACATCACCGGCCTCGCCCGCGAGGGCTTCCGAACCGGGGGTTTTTTCGCGATACGCGCTGACGATCTGCGAATTGGAGAGCAAGGGATCGGGCATGGTAGGATCCTCCCGGCGGGTGAGGCGTTGACTGAACGGCAACTAGTTTAACCCGTCCGAGATCCATATGCCCAGACGTCAATTGTCCCGGTGCGCCTCGCGCCGACAACGGCTTGCTTATGCCAGGAAATACGCCGCCAACCCGAGAAAGGCGAAAAAACCCACGACATCGGTCACGGTTGTCAGGAAAACCGTCGACGCGATCGCCGGATCAAGCTTCAGGCGTTCGAGCCCAATCGGGATCATGGTGCCGCAGAATCCAGCGACCACGAGATTGATCACCATTGCGGTCGCGAGCAACAACGCAATCTGGAGATCCCCGAACCAGGCCCAACTTACCAGACCTGCAAGCACGGCGAAGGCGATCCCGTTCAACGAGCCGACGGTGGTTTCCTTCAGCACGAATTTCATGGCGTTGGTCGCGGTCAGCTCGCGCATCGCAAGCGCCCGCACCGCGACGGTCAGGCTCTGGGTTCCGGCATTGCCTCCCATGGAGGCCACGATCGGCATCAGTACCGCCAGCGCAACCATCTTCTCGATCGTTGCCCCGAAGGCCCCGATCACCGCCGATGCGGCGATCGCCGTCAGCAAATTCACCGCGAGCCAGGAGAAACGCGAGCGCGTGGTCTCCATCAGCCCACCATGGAGATCATCCTCGGCGACACCGCCGAGGCGCATCAGATCCTCCTCCGCCTCCTCGTCGATGACATCGACCACGTCATCGACGGTGATCATGCCGACAAGTATCCCCTGTTCATCCACCACCGGGGCGGAAACCAGGGCGTATTGGCGGAACAGCATTGCGACATCTTCCTGGTCCATGTGCACTAGGACGTTGTGGAAGCGCTCTTCCATGATGTCGGCGACCAGGACCGGACGTTTCGAGCGCAGAAGATGGCTCAGCGCCATCTTGCCCAGCGGTCGACGCTCGGCGTCGGTGACGAAGATGTCGTAGAAATCGTCCGGCAGATCCTTGACCGTGCGCAGGTAGTCGATGGTCTGACCGACCGTCCAATGGCGCGGGACCGCGACAATCTCGCGTTGCATGAGACGGCCGGCGGATTCTTCCGCGTAGGCCAAGCCTTCCTCGACGAGTATCCGATCTCGCTCTGGGATGGCCTGAAGCACCCTCGCCTGGTCATCCTGATCTAGCTCGCCCAAAACCTCGACGGCGTCATCGGTTGGCAGGGACGCCACGGCGTTGGCGAGAATTTCATCCCCGAGATAGGGAATGATCTCCTCGCGAACCGCTTCATCCAGCTCGATCAGGATCTCCGGGTCGAAGAACCGCCCGACAACCGTCACCAGCAACCGGCGGTTCTCGCCGGAATAGCGTTCGATCAGATCGGCGAAATCGGCGGGATGCAGTGGCCGGATCAGTCGATAGAGCCGCCGTCCGTTCTCCTCCTCGATCGCCCGAGCGACCGCTTGCTCAATTTCGGGCGTAAGGCCATAGAGCTTGATGTCCTCGGCCGCCTTGAACTCCTCCACCTCGGCCTCGAGATCCCTAATTCTTTGCTTGAGATGGTTTTCCGTCTCGTTATCGCGAGTCTTGCGCGACCTCTTTACTTTGCCTCGATTTCCCCCATCGTCTGGATCGCTTGGAGTTTCCGACACGACTCATCCCGCCTTTTGACGTGCTTTCTCGTGTTCCTGGGCATCAACGGCGGCGACCGCGGTCATGTTGATGATCCCGCGCGCGGTTTCCGAGGCCGTCAAAATATGCATCGGCCTCGCCGTTCCGACAAGGATCGGTCCGAGAGAAAGTCCCCGCCCCGTCGACTTCAACAGATTGTAGCTGATATTGGCCGCATCAAGGTTCGGCATGACCAAAAGATTCGCAGTTCCGGAAAGCCGTGAGTTCGGAAACACCCGATTTCGCACGACCTCGCTGATCGCCACGTCGGCGTGCATCTCCCCCTCAACCTCCATCTCCGGATGGCGTTCGCGCAGCAGGGCCACCGCATCCGCCATCTTGCCCGCGTCCTCAATGTCGCGGGTACCGAAATTCGACGACGACAACAGCGCGACCTTGGGCTCCATGCCGAAGCTCCGAACCTCGTGCGCCGCCAAAACAACCATTTCCGCGATCTGCTCGACGCTCGGGTTCGGATTTACGAAGGTGTCGACGAGGAAAAACAATCCCTGGGGCATGATCAGCAAGTTGACCGCCGCGACAACCCCCACCCCGGGTCGCTTGCCGATGATATCCATGATTTTGTCGAGATGGTCGGTATAACGGCCATGGGCGCCGCAGATGCCCGCGTCCGCGTCACGCTTGCGCACCATCATCGCCGCGATCGAGGTCGTGCGGGTACGCATGACCTCGCGGGCACGCGCCGGCGAGACGCCACGCCGCTCCATCAACCGATGGTAGGTCCGCCAATAGTCGTCATAGCGGGGATCGCTGGCCGGGTTGACGATCTCCACGTCAACACCCGGTTTCAGGCGGAGACCCAGATCGTGAATTCGTCGCTCGATAATATCCGGTCGTCCGACAAGGATCGGTCGAGCCAGATTTTCGTCCACCACGGTTTGGATGGCGCGCAGAACCCTCACCTCCTCTCCCTCGGCATAGACCACGCGTTTCGGATCGTTACGCGCGCGCAGGGACACCGGCCGCATGACCGGCACGGATCGATCCGCGAATTGCGCCAGACGTTGGCGATAAACGTCGAAATCCTCGATCTCGCGCGTCGCGGCTCCGGTCGCGATCGCCGCCTTCGCCACCGCCGGCGCGATCTCCAGGATCAGGCGCGGATCGAAGGGCTTGGGGATGAGATACTCCGGTCCAAAGACCAGAGCCTCGTCACCATAGGCCTGGGCAACCACGTCGGAGCTTTCCTGGCGCGCGAGATGGGCGATGGCCTCAACGGCGGCGATCTTCATCGCTTCGTTGATGGTCGTGGCCCCGACATCCAGCGCGCCCCGGAAGATATAGGGAAAACAGAGCACGTTGTTGACTTGGTTCGGATAGTCCGTGCGCCCGGTCGCCACGATCGCGTCGGCGCGAACCGCCTTGACCTCCTCCGGCATGATCTCCGGCGTAGGGTTGGCGAGCGCCAGAACCAGGGGCGCCTCGGCCATGCGCTCGACCATATCCGGCTTCAGGACACCGGGCGCCGACAGACCGAGGAATACGTCCGCTCCGCCGATCACTTCGCCCAGGGTGCGCGCGTCCGTATCGACGGCATAACGCTCCTTATAGGGGTCCATGAGTTCGTTCCGGCCTTCGTGAACCACGCCGATGATATCGGTCACGATGATCTGGCCTCGCGGCAGTCCCATGCTGACCAACAGATCGAGACAGGCCAAAGCCGCCGCCCCGGCTCCCGAGGCAACCAGCTTGATGTCACCCAGCTTCTTGCCCACCAGTTCAAGGCCGTTGACCACCGCCGCCGCCACGGTGATCGCAGTGCCGTGCTGGTCGTCATGGAAAACCGGGATGTTCATCCGCTCGCGCAAGGCACGTTCGATGATGAAGCATTCCGGCGCCTTGATATCCTCGAGGTTGATCCCACCAAATGTCGGCTCCAGCGCCGCGACGATATCGATGATCTTGGCCGGCTCCGACTCCGCGAGCTCGATATCGAAGACATCGATATCCGCGAATTTCTTGAACAGAACCGCCTTGCCCTCCATCACCGGCTTGGAGGCCAACGGACCGATATTGCCGAGACCAAGAACAGCGGAACCGTTGGTCACGACCCCCACCAGATTGCCGCGCGCCGTCAGGTTCGAGGCTTGAGATGGGTCGTCGGCGATGGCGTTGCAAGCGAAAGCCACGCCCGGTGAATAGGCGAGCGATAGATCGCGCTGGGTCATCAGCGGCTTGGTCGCCTCAATGGCCAGCTTGCCCGGTTTTGGAACTCGGTGATAATAGAGCGCGGCTTCCCGCAGATCGTCCGCCATGATGGCTTCCCCGGTTACATCGACACCTTGACCTTACAGCGCACGAGCCTGGGTCCAAAGCCGCAACATCATCGGGCCAAACCAGAGAGACCGCGCGTCAATGAAATACTTTTTGATCACCAGCCTGGCGAAAAGCGGCACCACTTGGGTGCAACGGATTTGCCACGCTCACCCCGAGATGCATTGCCGAGCCGAGGATCAATTCACGAAATTCTGGGGGCGCGTAAACGATCTGACCGAGGACTACAACGACCTTGTCATGCAACGCGACCGTGAGCGTGACCAGCAAGGCATCGACGCGCTGAACAAGGATGATGCCACCAAGTTGTTTTTCTCGATGGTCAAAATCGCGATGGACAAGGCCCCTCCCGGCACCGCGTGCACCGGCATCAAGGACTTGGTCCTCAGCAACCGCGGGTTCCTGGAATATCTACCCAATGCCCATATTATCAACGTCATTCGCGATCCAAGGGACGTGGCGATTTCCGCCAAGGCACATGCCCGACGGGTCGATGGCACGGAAACCGAGCTCGACGACGCGTTTGCCGCGGACGTTTACCTCCTTTGGCTCAGGCATCTTCGGATGGTTGATAGCGCGCGACGTCGGTTTCCCCGGCAAGTCCACGATATTCGCTTCGAGGACTTGGTTGCCGATTTTCCCATGGCGGTCGGCGCGCTGCTTTCCTTCCTTGGCGTGGATGCCAGTCGGGAGACCATCGAGCATTTGCGCCGGGAAACCGATTTCAAGCGGCTATCGGGAGGTCGCGCGCCGGGCGAGGCCGACCCGAACAGCTATTTTCGCAAGGGAATAGCCGGTGACTGGCGGCAGACCCTGACAGCCTCACAAATCGCGTTCGCCGAGCAACAATGCGGTGAACAACTCGAAGCGCACGGCTACGACAGGCGCTAGACCGATTCCGCCACGGCCGTCGCCTTCGTGAACTTAAGGAGCCGCTCAGGGGAGAAGATAGCCGGGACCAGTCTAATCGACGAGAGGTCCCCGCTTGCGCGAGGACCACGAGAAGACCCGGCCTCCCGAGATCCACCGCACAATCGCTCGGCCCCCGTTTTCTCCGTCGCGCCGGGGAGAAGCCGGGGCTTATGGCAAGCAGCTTCAAGCCCCAGCTTTCGCTGGGGCGACGGGGACGGGCATGCAAGAGAAACCCTACTCGCCGAACAGGACCGCGTGCAGCGCGCGCCAGCTTTCCGGGTCGGGAGCGGCGAGGATGCCGCGGTCGAGTTCATTCGGACGATAGGGCGTGCCGTCGAAACAGGCCTGATAGCCGCCGGCCTCGGCGTGAATCAGGCAGCCCGGAACGTGGTCCCAAGGCATCTTCTTAATGTACATGGCGAAATGTGCCTTGCCGTCGGCCATCCTGAGATATTCGTGCCCGGCGCAGCCCATGCGAAAATGGTCCGAGACGCCGTCATTGGCGCGGGCCCGCATATCCTCCTTGAGGGGACTATCAAGGAAGCGGAAATTGAGCGCGCCCCGCATCTCGATCGGGGCCGCGGGCGCCAAGGCCTCAAGCCGGCGCGTCGCGCCGCCTGAAAATTCATGGGACCAAGCCCCCGCCCCCTTCTCCGCGCCGACCCAACGCTCTCCAAGCGGATCCAGAATGACACCCATCAGCGTTTCACCGCTCCGCACCAGTCCGACCATGACGCAGAAATGCCGGCCGCCCTTGGCGAAGTTGCTGGTGCCGTCGACCGGGTCGATGATCCAGACCGGCGCGTCGCCGTCGAGCAGGTCAAAGATCGCCGGATTTTCCGACGCCGCTTCCTCGCCAATCACCACCGAGCCCGGCAACAGTGCCTCCAGCAGCGGCGTCATGCGATGCTCCGCCTCGATATCGGCGATGGTCACCAAGTCCTTCGGGCCGGTTTTTTCGCGGACCTCGTCATCGCCCAATGCCTGATAGCGGGGCATGATCACGCTCTCGGCGGTCTCGCGCATGATTTGGGCGACGGCCTCGGGGGATGGCATTTCGGGCATCGGGCGCCTCGATATGGGACAGGGACAAACCGAACGGGGCCGCGGATCACCCCGCGGCCCCGTCTTGATACCGGACCGATGGCCCGGGAAGCAAAGGAGAAAGGCTTTTAGAAGCCCATGTCACCCATGCCACCCATTCCGCCCATGCCACCCATTCCGCCCATGCCACCCATGTCCGGCATGCCGCCACCGGCATTGTCGGAGGGCGCGTCGGCGACCATGGCTTCGGTGGTGATCAGCAGACCCGCAATCGAGGCGGCGTCGCGCAACGCGGTGCGCACCACCTTGGTCGGGTCCATGATGCCGGCCTTGACCATATCGACATAGGCGCCGTCCTGGGCGTTGAAGCCGATCTTGGTGTTCTTGCCTTCCAGCAGCTTGCCCACGACGACGGAACCGTCGGAGCCGGCGTTCTCGGCGATCTGCCGCACCGGAGCCTGGAGCGCCCGGCGCACGATATCGATGCCGACCCGCTGATCGTCATTCTCGGGCTTCAGCTTATCCAGCGATTTGCTGGCATAGAGCAGCGCCGAGCCGCCACCGGCGACGATGCCTTCCTCGACCGCGGCCCGGGTCGCGTGCATCGCGTCATCGACACGATCCTTGCGCTCCTTGACCTCGACCTCGGTGGAACCGCCGACCCGCAGCACCGCGACACCGCCGGCCAACTTGGCCAGACGTTCCTGCAGCTTTTCGCGGTCATAGTCCGAGGTGGTGTCCTCGATCTGCGCGCGAATCTGGTTGCAACGGGCCTGGATGTCCTTCTTCTTGCCGGCGCCATCGACGATCGTGGTCTCGTCCTTGGTGATCGAAACGTTCTTGGCCGTGCCGAGCATGTCGAGGGTAACGGTGTCCAACTGGATGCCGAGATCCTCGGAGATCACCGTGCCGCCGATCAAAACAGCGATATCCTCGAGCATCGCCTTGCGGCGATCGCCGAAGCCCGGCGCCTTGACGGCGGAAACCTTGAGGCCGCCGCGCAGCTTGTTGACCACCAGGGCGGCCAGCGCCTCGCCTTCCACGTCCTCGGCGATGATCAGCAGCGGACGGCTGGAGCGAGCCGTGGCTTCCAGGATCGGCAGCATCGGCTGAAGGCTGGAAAGCTTGGACTCGTGAATGAGAATATACGGGTTCTCAACCTCGCAGATCATCTTCTCGGCGTTGGTGATGAAGTAAGGCGAGAGATAGCCGCGGTCGAACTGCATGCCCTCGACGACGTCGAGCTCGGTGCCAAGCGATTTGGCCTCCTCGACGGTGATCACACCCTCGTTGCCGACCTTACCCATGGCTTCGGCGATCAACTGGCCGATTTCCGCCTCGCCATTAGCCGAGATCGTGCCGACCTGGGCGATTTCCTCGGAAGTGCGGATCTTCTTGGATTGCTTTGCCACATCCTCGGAGACGGCACTCGCCGCCTGATCGATGCCGCGCTTCAGATCCATCGGGTTCATGCCGGCGGCGACCGCCTTCATGCCACCGCGCACGATCGCCTGAGCCAGAACCGTCGCGGTGGTGGTGCCGTCACCGGCCTCGTCCGAGGTCTTGGAGGCCACCTCGCGCACCATCTGGGCGCCCATGTTCTCGAACTTGTCGGAAAGCTCGATCTCCTTGGCCACCGAGACACCGTCCTTGGTGATCCGCGGCGCGCCGAATGCCTTGTCGAGCACCACGTTGCGCCCCTTCGGGCCCAGCGTGACCTTCACCGCGTCCGCCAGGGTGTCGACACCCCTAAGGATCCGGTCGCGGGCATCGGTATCAAATTTTACGTCCTTGGCCGCCATGCCAACTCTCCTTCTTTATTTCCGGTAAGGCTCCAAAGACGCGGCGCCTCGCGGCGCCACCAACGGAGCCCATGATTCTGTTAGTCGAGAACGCCCATGACGTCCGACTCACGCATGATCAGCATGTCATTGCCGTCGATCTTCACCTCGGTGCCGGACCATTTTCCGTACAGCACCACGTCGCCCTTCTTCAGGGTCAGCGGGACGATCTTGCCGTCGCTGTCGCGGGCGCCGGCGCCAACGGAGACAACCTTGCCCTGCATGGGTTTTTCCTTGGCGGTGTCGGGAATGATGATTCCCCCCGCGGTTTTTGTATCGGCTTCAAGTGCTTGGACGACAACACGGTCGTGCAACGGACGAAAGGCCATGGATCGCTCCCGGTCTACTGGCTGTTGAAATCGCGAGGCCGTGTGTTAGCACTCAAGAATAAAGAGTGCCAGAAAAAATCTAGATATGATCGCCATCACGATCTTCAAGGCCAATCGCGGCGGATCTCCCCGAGGCGAAAACCCTCAGTTGACCAGAAATTCCCGTATCGCGTCGATTTCCCGGTCCGAGGTCAAGCCCGGACAATGGCCGACGCCCTCGATGGCGAGCACATCGGAGCGCGGTCCCGTGGCGCGCATGCGCTCCACCGTGTCGGCGGCGAGGATCTTGGACTCGGTGCCCCAGAGCGTCAGAACCGGGATCGATATCCGGTTCCACAAGTCCCACATAATCACATCGGCGTCATTGCCTCTGTCGGCTGTGATGCGCGGGTCATAATGCACCCGCCACTTACCGTCGGCGCTTCGGGCAAGGCTGTCGCGCCCGAATTTGCGCGCGCCCTCCGGCGCGAACGGACCGAAGGCGGAGCGGGTCCGGACGATGAACTCGACTCCCTCCTCCTCGCTCGCGAAGGGCAGGGCCGCGTCGGCAAGCCCGGCATTGGCGGCGCGCGCCTCGGCGCTGATGAAGGGACCGATATCATTCATCACCATGCGCCGGATCAACGAGCCCGGCTTGCTGGCCAGGCCCATGCCGAGAATGCCGCCCATGGAGGTGCCGATCCAGTCGACTTGCTTGGCGCCGGTTACAGCGATCAGCGAGACCAGAAGGCCCTGAAAGAACGGGTAGTTGTAATCCTCGGCATTGGGCATCCAATCGCTGAGCCCCCGGCCCGGCATATCCACCGAGATCACTCGATAATGGTCGCTAAGCACCTCGGCGATGGTGTCGAAATCCAGCCGATTGCGCGACAGTCCATGGACACAAATCAATACCTTCTGGTTCCTGGGATTGCCCCATTCCCGATAGGAAAGTGAATGCCAACCACTGGAGGCTAGGAACGGCATTTTACGGTCGCGGAATGATTGGGTGCTCATGGTTCGAATTCTCCGAAACTTGGATCGCGACAATGTAAGGGAGAGCGAAGTCGGGAAGAGTGGCCCGCCTCAACCGTCGCCGAAAACCGTCAGTCCGGTTCGGTTCGCCTCGATGAAATCCCAGTCATAGACCACGCCCAGGCCTGGCCCGTCCGGCACCTCGACGCAGCCATCGGCATCGACGCAATCCAGCAGGTCCGAGTAACCGCAGGCATAGACCGGCGGCACCGCGTTCGGACAGTCCGGCCCGACCAGGGCGACCTCGTAGAAGTTGGAATTGCGCATTGCCGCCATGCAATGCCGGTGCGCCGGGCCGCAGGCGTGAACCTCGACATCGATGCCGAAGGCCTCGCCCAGATGCGCGATTTTCATGCCGCCGGTAATGCCCATGTCGTATTCCGGGTCCATGCGTAGAAAATCCGTGCCGCCGGCGATCAGGAAATCCGCCTTGGGCTCCACGCCCCGGATATGCTCGGTTTGCAGGATCGGGGTCTTGATCATCTCGCGCAGCCGCTTGTGGGCAAAGGCGGATACACCGGAATCGCGATACGGGTCCTCGTACCAGAAGTAGCCACCCTCGTCGCAGGCCCGCCCGACATAGAGCGTATCGGCGAAGGTCTTGAGCTCGCAGGCCGGGTCCAGCATCAGGGTCATCTTATGGCCGACCTGCTTGGCGACATGCAGGACATTCGCCGCTTCCTCGCGCGCGTCGCCGTCGTTCCAGCCATGGATCTTGAAGGCGCGATAGCCGAGGTCGTAACACTGCTCCGCGAAGGCGGCGAAAGCCTCCTTGGAATCAAGCCCGCCACTGCGGTCGCCGTGATAGGTGCTGGCATAGGCGGGCAAACGCTTGCGATAGCCGCCCAACAACACCCCGATCGAACAGCCCAGCTGCTTGCCCGCCCAATCCCAAAGCGCGATATCCAAGGGGCCGTGCCCCATATGGTCGAACTGGCGGATCTCGCGTTTCAGATCATCATAGATCCCCTCGCGCTCCTCGGCGTGACGACCGATCAGCTTGGGCGCCAGCATCTTGGTCTGAGCCAGCGCCGAGGGCGAGGAAACCCAATGGGTGACATACTCGCCCCGACATCCGTCCCCGGTTTCGATCCGCACGGCATATTTGCTGAAGCGCGAGGTCGCGCCCTTGGCATAGCCCATGGCGCCGACGGTGTCCGCGCCGGTGAGATTGCCGAGGTTATGGGCATCGAAGCCGAATTCGTGAACTTCGACACGGGTGATCTTAGTCATTCCCCCACTCCCCTATTCATAGCCCGCCCTATTCATGACCCGGCGGCGCGACGAAACCGCCGATTTCACGCTCCATCAGGCGCGCGAAGTGGATCGTGGAAAGGTCGCTGAGTTGCGGTCCAATGATCTGGAGTCCGCAGGGCAGGCCCGAGCGGGTCAGACCAATCGGCGCGCAGGTTCCCGGCAGAAACACCACGCCCGGATAGCCGGCCCAGAACAGCTGATCCAAGGTCGATTGGCGGGTGTTGTTCACCGGGATCGTCCGGTCCGCCCGGTCGCCCACTTGGTCATGCGGGAAGGCCGCCGACGAGGCCATTGGGGTCAGCACGAAATCATAATCCTCGAAGAACGCCGCCCATTCCCGGCACAGCAATTCACGCTCCTCGTTCCAGGCCAGCCATTCCTTGTGGCTCATGGTCACGGCGCGGTCGACGATGGTTTTGTAGCTCATATCGTCGGGCGCGGCGGCCTCGGCCCTGGCCCGATGCTCGGCGATGACGTCGTCGGGTAGGCGCCCACCCGTCGCGGCCCGCAGCAGCATAAGATAGACCAGATGGGCGCGCTTGCTGTCCTTCACCGGACGCGCCTTGTCGTCGACGGTCACGCCCAGCGCCGCCAACCGTTCCACCGATGCCTGCAATTGGTCGGCGTATTCGGTATCGATCAGGCAATTCTCGTCCTGGAGCACCACCGCGACCTTCATGTCCTTGAAGCTGGTCTTCGCCGGTTTCGGCAGGTTCAGGATCCAGCCCGCGGCATCTCGTCCCCCGGCCCCGGCCATGGCCTGGGCGGCGACCTCCAGATCGTCGGCGCCGCGGGCCAGCGGGCCGATCACCGCGATATCCGGCGGCACGTTGTTCCCCGGCAGGGCCTGACCGGTGGGCGGCAGGATACCCATCGTCGGCTTATGTCCGAACACGCCGCAATAATGCGCCGGATTGCGGATCGAGGCGCCGATATCGCTGCCCGCCTCGATCCCCGTCATCCCCGCCGCCAACGCCGCCGCCGAGCCGCCGGAGGAGCCGCCGGGCGAGCGCGTCACGTCCCAGGGATTGTTGCAGGTCCCGTATATCTCGTTGAAGCTCTGCCAGTCGGAGAGCATGAACGGCACGTTAGTCTTGCCGAACAGGGTCACGCCCGCCGCCTTCATCCGGGTGACCGCCAGCGCGTCGGAGGTGGCAACGTTGTCCTTGTGCTCGACGACGCCCCAGGTGGTGGGGGTGCCCGTCACATCGAAGCTTTCCTTGATGGTCATTGGCACGCCGTGCAGCGGCCCCCAAACCTCGCCCCTGGCAAGCGCCGCGTCGGCCTCGCGGGCCCGCTGGCGCGCTTTTTCCGCCTCAAGCACGATGATCGCGTTCAAGGCCGGGTTATGCTTCTCGACGCGCGCCAGGAAGATTTCCAACAATTCCAGGCATCCGATTTCCTTGTCCCGGACGCGCTTGGCCAGTTCGGTGGCGGTTTGGTAATGAAGTTCGGTCATGTCATTGCTTTCAGCGTGAGGATCGTCGAAGCCTGAGGCATGAAAACCACGGGATCAAGGCTCTATGTTTTAGATTGCGCCGTATCCCCGACGCAGGTCGGGGCCGACGCCTGAAATTTTTCATCGTGGTGGGTTTAGGATCATGACTCACGATCCTTGAAAGTGCTCCGCTATCTCAGTGAAACGGCAGTCTCAGGTGTCGGCCCCGACCTCGGTCGGGGATTCGAACATTTTTACCACGCCCCTCATTTCCGCGCGTCCATGCGCCCGTGACTAACCTCCGGCACCAGCCAGAACAAGGCGATACAGATCAGCGCCGAGGCGATGGAGATCGCGAAGGTGAGGTTATAGCCGCCGGTAAGGTCGAAGATCAGGCCGCCCCCCCAGGCGCTTAGCCCGGCGCCGAGGCCTTGGCCGAGGATGGTCATGCCGTAGATCGCGCCGAGACCGCGGCCATGGAACAGCGTGGCTTGCAAGGTGGTGATGATCGGCCCGCGAGCGCCCATGCTGAGTCCGTAGGGAATGATCCAGGCGAATACCAGATACTTCGCGTCAAACAGCTGCAACAGCGCCAGGCCGCAAACACCGACAATGGTCAGCACATAGCTCACCGTCGCCACCAGGGAGCGGCCATAGCGATCCGCGGCCGCGCCGGTCAGGAACATGCCCGCGAAGGACAGCATGCCGGCGATGCCGAAGGAGCCGGCGGCTTCAAGCTCACTGAAACCGCGCTCCACCAGATAGGCGACGGATTGCACGCTGACCCCGAAGATCGCCAAGGCGGTCATGAAATAGATGAACCACATGGCCCAGAACACCCGGGTCTTGAGCGCCTCGCCGAGGCTGTAGCCGCCCTCCGCCCGCCCGGCCCGGGTGCGCCTCGGATTGCCTGGCGCCCCCTGCTCTATCCGCTTCCACGGCAGCAGCACAATGATCGGGATCAGGATCAGGAAGGCGATGCCGAAATCCTGATAGGTCACCCGCCAGCCGCGGGCCTCGATCAAGACTTGCGACAAAGGCGCCAGGGTCAGCAGGCCGAAGCCGTATCCCGCGTAGGCGAAGGAGATCGCGGTGGCCAGGTGCTTGTCGAACCAGCGGCTGATCAGGCTTTGGGCGGGGACCTGCCAAATCAACGCCCCACCAAAGCCGTTCAACAGTCCCATGCAGAGATAGAACTGCCAGAGCGTGGTGATCTCGCCCGCGAGATAGTAGCCGAGCCCGAGACAGGCCACGCCCAACACATAGACAAAGCGCGCGCCGAACCGGTCGAACAGATGACCGCTTAGGGGCGAGAACAATCCCATGGCGGTAATGAAGGCCGCGAAGACCGAGGCCACGCCCGCGCGGTCCCATCCCATCTCGGCGGTGATCGGCAGCAGGAACACGGCATAGGTCTCGCCCATGCCGCGGCCGACCGCCGCCATGATCAGGCAGAACCCGACGATCGAAACACCGATCAGCATCACCTTGGCCCCGGCTGTCGACGGAGTCTCGGGCGCGGTCTGGGGAGAGGAATTCATGAACGAGTGATCTAACCAATGAAATCAACGATAGGTCGGCGATGGTAGGGACAGCCGTCATTGCGTCAAAGCGCTATCGCCGCCGCCGGCGCGGTTATCGAGACGAGGATGGATCGCGGCCAGACGGTTCGCTCCCACGCGCCGGTCGTGACATTCGCGCGCGATGATCGGATAACAGAACACACTCGGACAACGGATCAAGGAATCGGTGCGCGCCATGTCGGAAACCGCCTCCAGGAAGACCATCCTCATCGCCGGCGCCCTCGGCATTGTCGGGCGAAGCGCGGTGGAACATTTCGCGGCCCTGCCGGATTGGGATGTCATCGCCCTGTCCCGCCGCGCGCCGGATTTCGAGGTCGACGCGACGTGGCTGAGCGTGGATCTGCGGGACCGCCGGGATTGCGAGGCAAAGCTCGGCGATCTCTCCGCTGTCACCCATATCGCCCATGCCGCGGTCTTCGAGAAACCGGATGTGACCCGCGGCTGGGCCGAGGCCGATCACGCGGCGACCAACCTGGAAATGCTGCGCAATCTGGTGGAAGTGGTGGAGAGCGCCTCTCCCAATCTCGGGCACATCACGCTCATGCAAGGCACCAAGGCCTATGGCGGCCATCTCGGTCCCTTCAAGATGCCGGCGCGGGAGACCGACGCGCGCTCGATGGGGCCGAACTTCTATCACGATCAGATGGACTGGCTGGCCGAGCATGGGGCCGGCAAGGATTGGGCCTGGACCATTCTGCGCCCGCAACTGGTCTGCGGCATCGCCGTCGGTAGCCCGCTGAACATCGTCTCGGCCATCGGCGCCTTCGCCGCCATCAGCCGCGAGAGCGGCATTCCCCTGCGCTTTCCAGGCGGGCCGGAACGCATCGGCGAGGCCACCGACGCCCGGCTGATCGCCCAGGCCATGGAATGGGTCGGCACCACCGCCATCGCCCGTGACCAGATCTACAACATCACCAATGGCGACGTGTATATCTGGCAACATCTCTGGCCCAGGGTGGCGGATCTCTTCAACATGGAACACGCGGCGCCTCAGCCGATGTCGCTGAACCGGGTCATGCCGCAAAACGCCGATGTCTGGGACCGGGTGGTGGCGCGCCACGGCTTGCTTCCCTACGCGCTCGACCAGATCGTGCCGGCCTGGAGCTTCGCCGATTTCCTTTTCGGCCATGGCCAGCGCCCCAACCCGCATCACATGAGCACCATCAAGATCCGCCAGCACGGCTTTCAGGCCTGCATCGACACCGAGGAGCTGATCCTGGAGCTGCTGCGCGAAATGCAGGACCGGCGGCTGCTGCCGATTTAGCGGCCGTTCGATGCCCGGGTTAAAGCCAGGGTCGGGCAACCGGAAAGAGGCCCTGAATTGAGGCCAGGGATTCGAAAAAGAAAAGAACCCCCTCCTACCTCGTCGTCCTGGCGCAAGGCAGGACCTCGCGACGGCGCCGGAGCCGGATCGCTTCAATCACGCGATCGATACCAAGGCCCTGCCTTTCACCAGGGCGACGAAGATGCTTGGAGGCTCATCGTGCCGATGCCAAGGCCCCGCCGTTCGCCAGGGCGACAGGGATGACGAACGGGCGGGCATCTGTTCCCACAAGCCGAAAACTGGCATAACCCGGGGAAGCCAACCGAGGAGCTTGCCATGACCGATAACGCCATGATCGTCGCCGCCCAGCCGGAAGCCGCTGAGGCCGGGGCTTGGGTGCTGATGGCGGGCGGCAACGCCGTCGACGCCGCCATGGCCGCGGCCCTGGTGCAAGGCGTGGTCGACCCGCAGATGTGCGGCATCGCCGGCTTCGGCAATTGTCAGATTTATATGCCGGAAAGCAACGTGCACACCTGCATCGACTTTCACGGCAAAACCCCGCTCTCGGCCACGCCGGACATGTGGGAGCACCTGGTCGAGGGCGAATCCCGCGACGGCTTCGGCTTTGTCTTGAAGGGCAATGTCAACGATCTCGGCCATGGCTCAATCACCACCCCGGGCAGCCTCAAGGCCTATGCCGAGGCGATCGAGGAATTTGGGACCTGGGATTGGGCAGACGTGGTGGCCCCGGCGATCGCCCAGGCCGAGGACGGCTTCAGGGTGCGCCCGCATGTGCATTTTTGGTGGACCCACGGCGCCGATCACGGACGGGTCCAGATCGAGGAACGCCTGCGCTTCTCGAAGACCGGGGCCGAGATCTATTTCCGCGCCGATGGTGGGGTGAAGAAGATCGGCGAGCATGTCCACAACCCCGACATGGCCGAGACCCTGCGCAAGATCGCCAAGCACGGCCCAGATATCTTCTACAAGGGCGAGATCGCCGAGCGCATCGCCGAGGACATGGCGGCCAATGGCGGGCTGCTCTCGATGGAGGATCTCGCGCGTTACCAGACTACCCGCACCGATCCGCTGCGCGGCAGCTATCGCGGCCACGACATCGCCGCCAATCACCCGCCCGGCGGCGGGGTGATGCTGATCGAGATGCTAAACATTCTTGAGAATTTCGATCTCCGGGGCATCGGTCACAACACGCCGGAATATATCCGTATCGTCGTCGAGGCGATGAAGCGCGCGACCGTCGACAAGGACACCCATGTGGGCGATCCGGCCTTCGTCGATATTCCGCTCGACCGGCTGACCTCCAAGGACTACGCCGCCGAGGCCGCCGCCAGGATCAGGGCCGGCGAGAAGACCCACGTCACACGGCTCGGCCAGGGCGAGCCCAAGGACACGACCCATGTCGCGGTGGTGGACGCCAAGGGCAATTGCGTGACCATGACCCATTCCCTCGGGATGCCGTCCGGGGTGATCACCGACGGGCTCGGCTTCATGTATAACGGCGCCATGGCGGTCTTCGATCCGAGGCCCGGCCGGGCCGGCTCGATCGCGCCGGGCAAGAGCCGGTTCACCTCGGTGGTACCGACCATCGTCTCGCGCGACGGCGCGCCCAGGATCGTGCTCGGCGCCCCCGGCGGAACCCAGATCGCCATGGGCGTTCTCCACGCCATCCTCAACGTCATTGATCATGACATGAACATGCTCGAAGCGGTTTCCGCGCCCCGGTTCTCGGCCACCAGCGATATAATCGACGTGATGAACCGGATTCCCGGCTATATCACCAATCACCTGGAGGGTCAGGGCTATGAAGTGGCGCGCAGCGCCCTGACCTTCGGGATCGCGGCGGTGCACGGCATCCGGATCACCGACGGGGTAATGGATGGCGGCGCCGATCCGGGCCATGACGGCGTCGCGCTGTCGGTCCAGGTCTGAGCGAGGCGGCGGAGGAGATCAGCGCCATGCAAATCGTCGAGAATGTGCCCAACGCGGTCGAGAACATCATCGCCAACCGCGCCCGGCTCGGCCTGATCGCGCTGGCCACGGACCATGTGGTGGACAACGAGCTGGCGCTTGCCTTCGGCGGCATCGAGGGCACGCAACTCTACACGACAAGGGTGCCGATGGATCCGATCGTCACCACGGACAGTCTGGCCTCGATGGAAGCCCGGCTCGGCGCGGCGGCGTCGACCCTGCTGCCGGGCGTACCGCTATCGGTGATCGGCTATGGCTGCACCTCGGCCTCGGTGGTGATCGGCGAGGACAAGGTGGCCACCGCGATCCAGGCCGAGAAGCCGGATTGCCCGGTGACCACCCCGATAACCGCCGGCATCGTCGCCCTCGCCCGGCTCGGCGCGCGGCGGATCGGGCTTCTCACCCCCTATGTCGAGGAGGTCAACGCCCCCTTGCGCGCGCATTTCCGGCGCCACGGGGTTGAGATCGCCATCGCCGCGACTTTCTCCGAACCGGACGACAACCGAGCGGGGATGATCACCCCGGCCTCGATCCGGGACGCGGCGCTGGATCTCTTCAAGGACAAGGGATTGGACGCGGTGTTCATCTCCTGTACCTCGCTCAGGGCGATGACGGTTATTCCGGAACTGGAACAGTCGCTCGGCATCCCGGTGACGAGCAGCAACCACGCGCTCGCCTGGCACATGCTGAGGCTCGCCGGCATTGACGAGCCGATCGCGGGCATGGGACGGCTGTACGAGCACGGGCTCTAGGCGTCTGTTCGAGTATCAAGCGATACGAAACATCGAAACCCTGGCGAAAGCCAGAGTCTCGAGGCGGCACGAGGCCCTGCCGTTCGCCAGGGCGACGACGGCGATGGGCGGTCGAGAGCCTCCGGAACGGTTAAACCTCTACCCCTACTCCGTCGTCCTGGCGCAAGGCAGGACCTCGCGACGGATCCCCCTACGCAACCGGTTCAAGCACTTGACCGGTTCCAAGGCCCCACCCTTCGCCAGGGCGACGAGGGTCGCGGCTTAACTCAATCGCCCAGCACAAGCCCTTCGCGCCGGGGATCGGCGCCGCCGAGGAGGGTGCCGTCGGGGCGGATCAGGATCGCGTGTAGGCCGCTGTTGAGATCGCGGACCCGCGTCTCGTGACCCAGCGCGTTCAACGCCTCGGCCAGATCCGCGGCCCCAGTTCCGGCCTCCAGGTCCGTCGCCCCGTTGCGGTTCACCACATGGCCCAGATTGATCGCCGCCTGGGGGTTCATGCCCCAGTCCAACACGCCGATCAGGGTTTGCGCCACATAGGCGATGATCCGTGAGCCGCCGGGCGAGCCGACCAGGAGCATGGGCTCCCCGTCCCTAAGCACGATCGTCGGCGCCATCGAGCTTCTGGGCCGCTTGCCCCCCTCGATCCGGTTCGCCACCGGCCTGCCGTTCCGCGACGGTCGGAAGGAAAAATCCGTCAATTCGTTGTTCAGCAGAAAGCCCCTGACCATCACCCGGCTGCCGAAACCGCTTTCGATGGTCGTGGTCATCGAGACCGCGTTACCCTCGGTGTCGCGAATGACGAAATGGCTGGTGCCGGGGCGTTCAAGTTGGGTATCCGGTGCCCGAAGCGCCGCGTCGCGCCAGGGCGGGTTGCCGGGCTCGGCCTTCTCGATCGCCTTGTCACGGCTGATTTGCTGGGCCCGGATCGTGAGATACCCGCGGTCAAGCAACCCCTTGGTCGGCATGCGCGTGAAATCGCTATCCGCCATATAGAGGCCCCGGTCGGCATAGGCGAGCTTGGAAGCCTCGGCGAAAAGATGCGCGGCCTCAGGCGTCGGGCCGATACCGGGCAGATCGAAATGTTCCAGCATGCCGAGGATTTGGCCTACCGTCAGCGCGCCGGAACTCGGTGGCCCCATTCCGCAGACCTCGTGACCGCGATAGGTCATACAAACCGGCGCGCGAATCTTGGCCTTGTAGGAAGCCAAATCCTCAAGTGTCATCAGCCCCGGATTATCGGCGGTGGCGCTCACGGCGGCGACGATGTCCCGTGCGATCGGCCCGGTATAGAAGGCCTTCACTCCCTCCTTCGCGATAGTCGTCAAGGTCTCGGCGAAAACCGGGTTCCTCAAAAGCGTGCCGGGAGCCTTGGGCGAGCCGTCGGGGTTGAAGAAATACGCGGTTGTTTCGGGAAAGCTCCCAAGCCCCTTGCTCTCGGCCAGGGCGATCGAGGCCCCCAGCCTCGAGGAAATCTCGAACCCCTCCTCGGCGTGCCGGATCGCGGGCTCGAACAGGGAGGCCCAGGATTGCCGGCCATGCATCCGATGCGCCAGCTCTAGCATCGCCAGGGTGCCCGGCACCCCGACCGAGCCGCCCCCCTTTACCGCGCCCCAGAACGACCTGAAGCTCCCGTCGGGCAGCTTGAAATAGTCCGGCCCCGCCGCGCGCGGCGCCGTCTCGCGCCCGTCGAAGGCCATGAGGCGCCTGGCCTTGGCGTCCCAGTAGAGCATGAAGGCGCCGCCGCCGATCCCGGAAGACTGCGGCTCCACCACGTTCAGCACCATCTGCACCGCCACGGCGGCATCCATGGCGTTCCCGCCCCCCGCGAGCACCGCGTGCCCCACCCGGCTGGCCAGCGGATGCGCGGCGGCGACCATGAATTTCTCGGCCATGACCGGCGGATGCTCGACCCGCCCCGTCGCCGGCTCCGGCGCCGGACGCGCGGTTTGGGCGGTGGTACCGCCAATGATCCCGAAATGCACCCACGCAATCGCCAGAACCGAGATGATGAAGCGCATCGGTTGATCCCCCGTCGTTTTCGCGCACCCGAAAGCGTGCTCGAACCAGTTCAGCGACATGCCGAAATTGGTGTACGGAGGATCTTGCCGGAAGCGGAAAACCTTGGCGACCCCTACGGGACTCGAACCCGTGTTTACGGCGTGAGAGGCCGTTGTCCTAGGCCACTAGACGAAGGGGTCGCGGAAGGTCGGGCTTTCTAAGCCATAACCGCCTCTCGATGCAAGTCCGAAGTTTCGACCAGACTGTTGATGAAACACGCAGTCGGCCCCACTCCCCGCCCCCGGCCATTGACAAGCCGGTCCCCTGATCGGAGCCTCTCGGGCAATGATCCGTCAATTCCGGGAGGAAGTCCGATGAAGTTTGGTCTGCGCTACGCCAATACCGGCCGCAATGTCTGGGCCGACAAGGCCGTCGCCATCGCCCAGGCCGCCGAGGAAGCCGGGTTTACCAGTATCTGGACAGTGGACCATGTCGTGGTGCCCAAGGATTACCAATCCGCCTATCCCTATGCCGCCTCGGGCCGCATGGGTGACGGAAGCGAGGACCTGCAGCTCCCGGACCCGCTGATCTACATGGCCTATATCGCCTCGGTGACCAAGACCATCCGGCTGGCCACCGGTATCCTGATCGTGCCCCAGCGCAACCCGGTGGTGACCGCCAAGCAGATCGCCACCCTGGACGCCATGTCCGGCGGGCGCATCGATCTCGGCATCGGCGTCGGCTGGCTGGAGGAGGAATTCAAGGCGATCGGCGTGCCCTTCGACGATCGCGGCCAGCGCACCGATGAATGCATCGAGGCCATGCGGGCGCTCTGGTCTCAGGATGTCGCGGAATATCATGGCGAGCTGGTGGATTTCGATCCGATCTATTGCCGTCCGCAACCGGTGAACGGTTCGGTGCCGATCATCGTCGGCGGTCATTCCAAGGCCGCGGCCCGGCGCGCCGGGCGCCTGGGCGACGGGTTCTTTCCGGCGCGTGGCGCGTCGACCGAGCTTTACGATCTGGCGCGGCGCACGGCGGAGGAACATGGCCGTGATCCGGACGCGATCGAGTTCATCGCCTCGGTACCGGAGAATCTCGAGGATATCCCCGCGATGGCCCAGGCCGGGGTTGATCGCATTCTCATCCCCTCAAGCCCGATGGGCGGCACCACGACCTATGCCAGCAAGCCGGAGGAAGTCCTGGCCCTGAAGGATACGCTGGAACGCTACGCCGACGTTTAAGCCGGCGCGGCGGAACGGTCAGGGCTCGAAACCCCGCCCATCCATGAATTCCCGCCACAGTTTCTCGCCGATACGGCAGTCGAAGCGTCCGCCGTCTCGCGAGAATTGGGCCGGAAGAACGCGCGGCCTCGCCGGTGTCGGCGGCGGTGCCGGGCCGGCGATCTCCAGGATGATCTTACGCAGAATAGCCGCCGCGAAACCTCCGGTCTCCAGCACCGGCACGATGAACGCGCCCGGCCCGCCGATCACGCAGTCCTCGTAATAAAGATCCAGGTTCGCGACATCGAAGAACCCGGCGAGGCTGTCGCTCCGGGCCAGGATCGGCAGGCCATTTATGGTAATACCCTTGGAGATCACCAGATCCCTGGCGGCGACCACGTTCCGCCCCAAGTTGTTCGGCCCGTCGCCGGAGATATCGATGACCCGCCGCTGTCCCCGGAACGCCGGGTCGTCAAACAGGCTCGCCGAGAAGACCAGGGCTTCCGATATCGAGGTACGCCGGGCAACCCGGGTCGGCGCGTCCAGAAGGCGCTCCGCGAAAGCCTCCGTCGAACGCCTGCCATCCAGCAAGGTCCAGGGGACGACCACGTGCTGGTCGCCCGCCCATTCAACATAGGTAACGGCGATCCGACCACGCGGCCCGCGCTGAATCGCCTCGATAACGACGGGGTTCTGGAACGCCTGAACATAGCCGATGCGCTGGAGATACTGTTCCTCGGCGTTCATGGACCGGGATACGTCGACGGCCAGCACAAGCCGCAGGTCCACCGGAACGGGTTGAGCCATCGCCGGACCGCGCGTGAAAACCACGGCGCCAAATACCGCCACGCACATCCATGCAACCCAGATTACCCGCATTCCCGGCCCGTCCCCGATGGCCCAGCCTCGGTAGAGCTTACAGCAGCCGTGGGGATCGGCAATCCGTTAACGCCTTCGCCTTTTCAGGCGCAGGGAGCGGCGTCGGCGGACCAGCGGTGGATCTTGACGTCCTGGTCCTGGGCCGAAAGCGTGGCCCGGGTTTCCTCCCACAGCCGTCGCCACTCCAGGGGATCATCGAGCACCGTATCCGGCGCGGCGTCGCTGCGGGCGACAAAGTCGGGAAAGAATGGCCGGCCTGTAGGCTCCCCGGTAACGTTGTAACGGAGATCGAAACTCCAACGCACGTCATCGGTATGGTTAACCAGCGAGCCATGAATGGTGAGCGGGTGGAACAGGATCCCGCCGCCCGCCTTCACCGGTAGAGGGGTTATGGCGTCGTGATCTAGGAAATCATCGGGGATAGCCGGCTGCGGAATCGGACAATGCGGCTTCATGTCACCGCGATGACTGCCGCGCACGACCTGCAGGCAGCCGTTTTCCACCGTCGCGTCGGTGATCGCCAACCAGCAGGTCACCATGCGGGTGCGATCTGCCTCCTCCAGGGTAACCGCGCGATCCTGATGCCACTCGGTGGCGGTGATATGAGCCCGCGTCTCGTCGCTGTACAGCATCGTCGACGGGGGCTTGAGGCGGACATGCTGGATCGGGTTGGAGGTGATTTCCGGGCCTATGATCGACTGGATGCAATCCAACAGATGCCCGTCCGTCATCATCCGAAACACGGCGGGGCCGGCATGGAACGGCAGATCCGGCGGGATATTGCCCGGTGGCAAGGAGATATCCATGGGCTGGAAATAGTCGAGCCCGGCCTGATACGCTGATTTGATCAGGTCCTGAAAGGATTCCGCCGGCGCGTCGACGTCCAATTTACCTTCCGCCACCCATTTGGCGCGCAACTCCAAAAGCAGTTCCTCGTACTCGGCGATCAGCGGGTCCAGCACGGTTTCCTTGTCGATAAGGTTTTCGACAACGAGAAAGCCGTTTTCCTCGAATTCCCTCAATTGATCGGCGCTCAGCATACGTTTCTCCCGGTCTGGACCAGGCTCCCATTGTCAGTTTCCGGGAGCGTGCTATCAATATCCCAACACGGCTGGAAACCAAACCTCGAAGCGAATAGATGACCGATACCCTACCCGAAATCCGCGCGATCCTCGAAGCCTCGAAACTTGATTTCGAGGTTTGGGACTGCGATCCGGATCTCGCCGACACGGCGGTGTTCTGCAAGCAATACGGCGTCGAACCCGCCGATTCAGCGAATACGATTCTGGTGCGCTCGAAAACCGGGGAGCGGAAATTCGCGGCCTGCGTGGTGCTGGCGACCCATCGCCTGGACGTCAACCATACCGTCCGCAAGAAGCTCGGCGCCCGCAAGGTTTCCTTCGCCAGCGCCGAGGAGACCAGGGAGATGACCGGCATGGAGATCGGCGGTGTCACCGCGCTCGCCCTACCGCCGGACCTGCCGCTGTGGATCGACGGCGACGTGATGCGCCGCGACTTCGTGATCCTCGGCGGCGGTAACCGCTCCTCCAAGCTCAAGGTCTTGCCCGCTCTGCTCCAGGCGACCCCGAACGCCGAGATCGTCGAAGGATTGGCTAAACCCATGGAATAGTTTTGAAACCACAAACGCCCGCGACAAGCGCGGGCGTTCGGGTAAGAGCAAACGCCCGCGACGAGCGCGGGCGTTCGGGTAATCCGAAACTCGGTTCGACTATGTGCGGGAGTAGAACTCGACCACCAGGTTCGGTTCCATCTGCACCGGGTACGGCACATCCTCAAGCTTGGGCTCGCGCAGGAAGGTGCCGCTCATCTTGCCGAAATCGACCTGGACATAGTCCGGCACGTCGCGCTCGGAAGAGGCGACGGCCTCGAGGACCATCGGGATCTCGCGGGATTTTTCCTTGACGGTGACCACGTCGCCGGGCTTGCACATGAAGGACGGGATGGTCACCCGGCGGCCGTTCACGCTGACATGGCCGTGGCTGACGAACTGACGCGCGCCGAAAACCGTGGGCACGAACTTCATCCGATAGATGACGGCGTCCAGGCGACACTCAAGAATACCGACCAGGTTCTCGCCTGTATCGCCCTTGCGGCGCACGGCCTCGCGATAGTATTTGCGGAACTGTTTTTCGCCAATATTGCCGTAGTAGCCCTTGAGCTTCTGTTTGGCCATCAGCTGAATGCCGAAATCGGACGGCTTGCGGCGGCGCTGGCCGTGCTGGCCGGGTCCGTATTCGCGCTTGTTGTGAGGAGATTTGGGGCGGCCCCAGAGATTGACGCCCAGACGGCGGTCGATCTTATGCTTCGCGGCGATGCGATTGCTCATGCGTGGACTCCAAGATCCATTGTTGTTTTTGTACCGGTAGGACCAACTAGCCGGGGACACTTCGCCTTGAGCGCCCCACGTTCCCGGCAATGAAGACGCGCACTATAGGCATGCCGGCGGGGATGTCAATCGATGGAGGTGTCCGGGGGAAGCATTTCGGAGACATTGATGCTGCGACGAATGATGCGATGAATCCATTGACGCATGAAGGGATCGAGTTTTCGAAGTCGGTCCTGAAATTCAAGCGGGGTCACCACCCTGAACTCGCAATTCTCGATAGCGGTCGCCGTGGCCAAGCGGCGCGGAATACTTCCGCTCTCGCCCGGGATCATGGCCAGCGCATACTCACCAAAAATCTCCCCTTCGCCGAGCCTGGCGAACGGGGGCACCGTGGCTTTGTTGCCGTCGTGCGATATCGCCACGGCGCCCTTGATTATGAAATAGGCGCAATCCGCCATATCCCCTTGCTTGAAGATCACTTCCCCTTTTTCCGCCGTATCCTTCATCGGTTTGTATATCTCCCCACGATGGCTATGCGGTGTCCTCGAATGCCTGATGCAACGTGGCTTTCCGCGTATCGATTTTGCGATGACTGGAAACCGTCTCCGGCTTCAAGCCTATGTTGAAGACCTCGCAGGCCATCATCAGTAGGAAACCCACGAGGAACGAGGTGATGAAAATCTGAACCTTTACGAGGGGTTTCGCATCGGCCCGATCGCGGGGCTCCGTCAGGCCGAGGGTTTCCTGGAATTTCACTGAAAAACCGCGGTTGGCTGGAAAGTCCGTCTCAATGAACCCGGCTACGGCATGGTCAAGGTGCGTTTGGTC
Organism: Alphaproteobacteria bacterium; assembly: GCA_038118725.1. Taxonomy (GTDB): domain Bacteria; phylum Pseudomonadota; class Alphaproteobacteria; order Thalassobaculales; family Thalassobaculaceae; genus JADHLJ01. The sequence goes on from JAYOIK010000063.1 coordinate 30,863, forward strand.
CCATAACGGCGGCCCTCCAGCCTTCCACTTCACCCAACGGTCATACAGATCTTCATCAACAGATTTGAAAATCGCGAACTTCACCAAAGTATCCTGGAGTTTCGGTCCGGCTCCCGGGAACAGCTGCTCGCGGTCCATATCAAGCGTCGGCACGAAGTTAAGGGCCAACATCAGCCCCCCAACAACGAGACCATGTATGGCGCCGAAGCGAAGCGCCAGGCTTAGCGGCTGAAAGAGCACGATATGTGAGCCGCCCGAATTCTTACCGCCATTCCCTCGACGAGCGGCCATGCCCTTGGCGCCGTCGACCGCATGGTCGTTTTCGGCGGTCGAGGTCTCGGCGGCTCCGCTCCGTGCCTCCTCCCGCTCCGCGTCGTGCTTTAGGAGCGCCGCGTTCTCGCGTTGCTGAGCCAGCAGGGGTTTCGCCCGCCTCGGTGGTTCATTGAAGGTCACATTGTGATTGCCGAGTAAAACTTCGCGCTGAATTCTATGGATCGACAGGAGTTTCCAGGTCAAAACCGCGCATAACAGACTTGGTGCGAATCCCCAGATCATCGCGCGCATGACGATCTCGCCATAACCGGCGGCGCCATAGCCACCGGCTTCGCCGCTCCAGGTAAACGCCGCCATGGCGAACACACTGGTAAAGAATCCGGCCACGGCCGCGGATAAACCAAGCCACAGCGTGTAATACGCACCGATGCCATTCATTATGTAGTTTATATAGCGTAT
>JAYOIK010000064.1:0-14054 GCA_038118725.1 Alphaproteobacteria bacterium
TTGGCGGAGGGAGGGGGATTCGAACCCCCGACACCTTTCGGTGAACACGCTTTCCAGGCGTGCGCCTTAAGCCACTCGGCCATCCCTCCGTCGGGCGGCGGACATTAGCGAAGCCGGGGGACGATTGCAACTTTCCGAAACCGGTTTTCCATGGTTTGCGCGGACCCGCCCGCTTGGCCTAATGTGCGGGTCGGGAAGACCAGCCCATGTGGGGCTCGGGGAAGCGCGGAAGTGGTCGAGGCGATGCGCGTGGTGATAGCGGGAATCGGGTGGATTCTGTTGGCTCTGGGCGTGGCGGTTCTGTGCCACGACCTGGTTAAATGGCTACTGACGGGGTCCTTCGCGCTGATCGACGCTGGGTCCTTCTGGTTCGCGGTCCACGAGACCAGCCTCAAACTGGCGGAGCCGGCGATCGCGCGGTATCTGCACCCGATCCTGTGGCATCCGGTGATTTCGACGATATTGCTGGCGCCGGCCTTCGTGATCTTCGCGATTCCCGGCGGGCTTCTGGCGTATTTGGCGCGTCGCCGCCGTTACGGCGTTCATGGAGATCTCTTCAAGGGATGACCGTGGGCGCGCCCAGTCTTGTTCGGCCCAGTCTTGTTCCGCCAAGTCCTGTTCCGCCAAGTCTTGTTCCACCAAGCGAATAACGCCGATACCCGACGCACTTACTTGATGCTCCCACTTGGCGTCCCGGCATCTCATGCTTATCTTCGGGGCATGGAAATTCTGAAAAAACTCAACCCCTTCCGTCGCCGCGATCCGGTGGTTTCCGTCGTCCGTCTGAGCGGGGTGATCGGCGACGCGGTGCCCTTCGGTCGTGGTCTCGGTCTGCGCGGTGTCGCCGGTCGCCTGGAGGCGGCGTTTTCCGGACGCCGGGTCAAGGCCGTGGCGGTGATCGTCAACTCTCCCGGCGGCTCGCCGGTTCAGTCGGATCTGATCCAGCAGCGGATACGCGATCTGGCCCGCGAAAAGGAGAAGCCGGTTTTCGTGTTCTGCGAGGATGTCGCGGCCTCCGGCGGCTATTGGATCGCGCTTGCCGGCAACGAGATCTATGCCAATCCCAGCTCGATCATCGGGTCGATCGGGGTGATCTCCTCGGGCTTCGGCTTCGAGGCGGCGATCGCCAAGCTCGGCATTGAGCGCCGGCTGCACGCCACCGGCGCGAAGAAAGCCATGCTTGACCCGTTTCAAGCCGAGGATCCGGCGCATGTGGAACATCTGCGCGCGCTTCAGGAGGATATCTTCGCACGATTTCGCGATTGGGTGCGAGAGCGCCGCGGCGCCCGCCTGACCGGGGAGCCCGAGGAGCTGTTCGGTGGGGCGTTTTGGACCGGCGCGAAGGCGCTGGAGCTTGGCTTGATCGATGGTTTCGGTGATGTGCGCGGGGTCATGCGTGAACGCTATGGCGAGAATGTCAGGTTTCGCGTCCATGGTCCGCGCGAGGGGATGTTGAGCCGCCTGGGGCTGCGTCCGAAGGGCTTGCTGTCGGCGGGTGACGGCGAGGGTTTGGGCGCCGGTTGGGCGGAGGCGTTGCTGGCCGGTATCGAGGCGCGGGCCATGTGGAACCGCTTTGGTCTGTAGGCGAGGCGCGCCGCGTGGAGTGGGGGGAGACGGTATTGTCCGGTACCTTGATCGTTATAGGCGGTGGCCAGGCCGCGGTCTCGCTGATCGGCAAGCTACGCGAGCTCGGTGATAGCCGGCCGATTACCCTGATCTCCGAAGAAGCTGTTCCGCCCTATCAACGCCCGCCGCTATCAAAAAAATACCTGCTCGGCGAAATCGATCTGGCACGCCTGCTGATCCGTCCGGAGCGTTGGTATGGCGAGCACGACGTGACGCTTCGTCTGGGGGAGCGGGTTGAGCGGATCGACCGCGACGGCGGTTGCGTGGTCCTATCCGGCGGCGAGAGCCTCGCCTATGAGAGTTTGGCGCTGACGACGGGCTCCACGCCCCGGTCCCTGCCGGCCGCGATCGGTGGAGACCTGGCCGGTGTTTTCACCGTTCGCTCGCTGGAGGATGTCGATGCCATGGTCCGGGATTTCGCGCCGGGCTGGTCGGTGCTGGTTGTCGGTGGCGGCTATATCGGGCTCGAGGCGGCGGCGGTCGCGGCGAAACTGGGGCTGCGGGTCACGGTTTTGGAAATGGCCGACCGAATTCTGCAACGCGTCGCCGCGCCGGCGACTTCCGACTACTTCCGCGCGCTCCATCAAGCGAACGGCGTTGAAATCCGCGAGTCCACCGCCCTCGACTCCCTGGTCGGCGAACAGGGCCGGGTCACCGGCGCAAGACTGGCGGGAGGAGAGGTCGTCGAGGCCGATTTCGTCGTCGTGGGGATCGGCATTCGGCCCAACGATCAGTTGGCCGAGGCCGCCGGTCTCGCGGTCGATGATGGAATCTTGGTCGACGCGGGGTGCCGGACATCGGACCCGGCGATCGTGGCCGCGGGCGACTGCGCGCGTTTTCCCCTGAATGACGGTTTGGGACGGCTGGAGTCGGTCCAGAACGCGGTCGATCAGGGCGAGGCCGCGGCGGAGGCTCTCGCGGGCGCCGATGTCGATTATCGTCCGGCGCCTTGGTTCTGGTCGGATCAGTTCGATGTGAAGCTTCAGATCGCGGGCCTCAACACCGGCTATGAGACCACCGTAACGCGCCCCGGAAAGCGCGACGGAGCTCTATCGGTCTGGTACTACAAGGGCGACGAGTTGCTCGCGGTGGACGCGATGAATGATGGCGCGACCTATATGATCGCCAGCCGACTCTTGAAAGCGGGCCAAAGCCCGTCGCCCGATCGGATCGCCGATGCCGATCTGAATCTCAAAACCCTGCTGGCAAGATGAAACAGGCGTGATCGCGGGAGGATAGAGTGGCCAAGATATCGACCCCGTCGGAGCTGCCGAATTCGGTATGGGCCGCGACCGCGCCGCCGCCGATCGAAACGCATCCGTTGGCGGGAGATGTTACCGCCGACGTGGTGGTGGTGGGCGCCGGATACACCGGACTGTCGACGGCGCTGCATCTCGCGCCGGAGGTGGACACGGTGGTGCTGGAAGCCAGCGAGATCGGTTTTGGAGCATCCGGTCGGAACAACGGTCTGGCGATCCCGACCCTGGCCAAGGCCGACCCCGAGGAGATCCTACGCACCTTCGGGCCCGAAAAGGGAGAGGCGACGATCGCGCTGATCCGGGATTCCGCCAATTTGGTTTTCAAGTTGATCCGCGAACACGACATGGAAAAGGCGGGCGAGCAGAACGGCTGGATACAGCCGGCGCATTCTCCCGGTCGGATGCGGCTGGTTGAGCGGCGCCTCCAGGAGTGGACCAGCCGGGGCGCCAAGGCCGATCTCTTGAGCCGGGAGGCGCTTCGGGATCTCATTGGAAGCGACGCCTGGCATGGCGGCTGGATCGCCCATGAAGGCGGCACGGTTCATCCCATGGCCTATGCGCGGGGCCTCGCCAAGGCGGCGGCTGGCAAGGGCGCGCGGATTCACACCCGCTCCCCGGCGACGGCGCTGGAGCATACGCCCGAGGGCTGGAGAATTCGCACCCCCAACGGATCCGTCACCGCCGAGCGGGTGGTCCTGGCGACGAACGCCTATTCCGATGATTTGTGGCCACGCCTGCGTCGGACCTTCGTGCCGGTTAAGACCTGGCAGATGGCGACCAAGCCGCTCTCGGACAATGTGCGTAAATCCGTCCTGCCGGGCCGTCATGCTCTGTCGGACACGCGGGGTGATCTGCAATTCGCGCGCTACGATTGGGAGGGGCGCTTGATCAGCGGCGCGTCGCTGATTTTCGACGTCAATGCCGACGAGCGTCTTAAATCCATGGTCGGCGCTCGGCTCAAACGCAACTTTCCGCAGCTTGGCGAGGTCGAGTGGGACTATGTCTGGAGCGGCTTCCTGGCGATGACGCCGGACTTTTTGCCGCGCTTGCACGTCCTGGCGCCGGGGGTGTTCTCGTGGCTCGGTTGCAATGGGCGGGGCGTCGCGCTGGCCACCGCGATGGGACCGGTCCTGGCGGAACTTGCGCGCGGTGGCGCACCCGAGGCCGCGCCCTTGCCGATCATGGAGCCGAGGCCAATGCCGATGCATGGTCTCGTGACCCGGTTCGCGCGCTCGGATCTTTGGCGCCGCCGCCGGCTCGACGCCGCGGAATTTGGCGGTTGAGCGATGGAGTTGCGAACCGAACGCATGGTCCTGAAGCGGCTTAGCGAGGTCCATCGCGCGGATATGATCGCGTTCTACGGCGACGCCAAGGTGATGGCGATCCGGAAATACGGCGCCCGTGATCCCGTCGCCGCCAGCCTCGCCGTGGATGTGGCGCTGGAGCACTGGCGCGAGCATGGCTTTGGGCTTTTCGCCGTGCATGACGGCGCGAGCGATGAATTCATGGGAGAATGCGGCTTGCGCCATGTCGATGGAGGCGACCTGGTTGAGGTGAGCTACGGGCTTTTCCCGCGTTACCAGGGGGGAGGGCGTGCCACCGAGGCCGCGCGCGCTTGTCTCGCGCATGGTTTCTCAACCCTCCGACTGCCGCTTATCGTCGCGTTCAGCCGATCGACCAATGTGGCGTCGCATCGGGTTCTGGAGAAAATCGGCATGACATTCGTGGGCCGCGAGGACCGAGGCGCCCATGGCGTTGTGCGTTACGAGGCGCGGCGCGCCGGTTGAGTTCACGGTCCGTCACCATCGTGTGAGCCTGGGGGCGGGGCGGAAACCTTCTGTTAATACATTAGGGGGACTATGCGAGCATGATGATGGAATCGTTTATTTGGCGAGATCGACATGCCGCAACCTTGCGCCAAGATATTGCCCACGCCGGCGGAAATCTTGGATTGGATCCTGGGCCGACGAGATAGGGAGATAACGCGGCTTTTCGAGGATCTCGGATCGGCGACGCCGCGCCTTGAATGGGATCCCTCGCCGCAAAGCTTCGAGTCGGAAAAGCTGCGAAGGTTGAACGCGCATTGGCGCGAACTAGCCAAGAACGGATTACCCGTCCGCGCGGACTTCTACCCGGAGAATGTCTCCTACATGCTCAGAAATCTGGCGCTGATCGATTTGTGCCGGGAGTCGGGCGGGCTTCGATACCGGTTGTACGGCACGGCGCTGGCGGAGCGCTATGAGCGGGATCTTACGGGAACGGAGGTCTCGGAATCGGCCGAGACCCTGGCGCGCTTTTTCGGCGCGGCGTTTCGCGCGGTGTTGAGGGAGCGGCACCCGCTTTATACGCGCCATCTGCCGCCAATGGATTCTTCCGTGAATGACTGCCAGCGGCTTATTCTTCCCTTCGGCGACGGCAACGGCGAGGCGCGGCATTTGCTGATCGGCCATCTGCCCTATCGTTCGCCGATCGGGTCGATCGCCGGGAGTAGGGCTTAGGAGAGGTTGCTCGCGGGCGGGTCGATCAGCGCCACCAATGCCTCGATCTCCGGGTCGGCGAAACCCTCTGCCCCAAGCGATGCCCGTGTCGCTGTGTAGTATTCGGCGCAGGTCCCGAACTTGCCGCGCGCGACGGAGATCAAGCGCGCGGCGGTCTCGAGATCGATCGGGCCGGTGTATTGCGGATGATCCCGGTTCACCACGAAGGTCAGCGCGGGCGTGATTTTGCCGTTGGTCTCCAGGTCGAGCCAACGCGGCTCATAAACACCCGCGTGCATTTCCCTTTGCCAGAGCCGTTCAAGCCCGTCATCCAGCGACCTGGCCGACAACTCGTACACCGCCCCGTCGCAGGCGCGACCCGGCTCGGAATCGAGGCCGTAGAAAAGCCCCGGGCATTCGAGCGAACCGCGCGCGTGAACGGTCCACAAACAGGTCCGACGCACCCATCCCGGCAAACGCGCCGGGTTCTTGCTGGTGAACTCGAAACAAGGATCCCATAACAGCGAACCATAGGCGAAGACCCGCACGGGCTCGCCCTCCGGACGCGCGGCCATCGTCCGCTCGAGGCTGGAGGCACGAGCCTCTTCGCTCATCGCCTCGACGGGCGCGCTAGGTGGTTGGGTCAGCATGGCTCGAGGTTCTAGAGAAGGGCGCGGGTTTTGACCATCCCCGTCGCTCAAAAATCCGGGGCGTCGCGCGCCCGTCGCGTGGACGGTTCCCCTTGTGTCCGATCTATTCTAAAAAGGGGCATGTTGCTGAGTGTAAACAAGATTCTGATGTTGATCGCGATCCTGGCGGCGGTCTGGTACGGCTTCAAACTCGTTGGCCGTCTCGACAAGGCCCGGGGCCGTAAGCCGCGCCGTTTCGGCTTCCCCGGCATGAAGCGTGGCGGCGCCAAGGATGAGCCCGAGATTGTCGATCTGGTCCGGGGCGCCGACGGCAAGACCTTCACCGCCCGCAAGACCGACGAGCAAACTTAGTCCGCCGACGGTTTCGATAGTCGGAGCAGCGCGTCGTCGACCTCATCCACGGACAAATCGGCAAGCGTGTCGCGCGACAGAACAACGACGCGGTCTCCTCTCGGCGCGGCCTTGTCGGGAAATGAACCGGTACTGAAAATCGCGACCGTCGGACAACCGGTCATCGCCACCATGTGCATGGGCCCGGTATCGTTGCCGGCGCAGGCGACAGCCGCCCGGCCAAGCGCCGGGATGTCGAAAATCGAGGTCTCTCCCGCCAAGCTAACGGTTTCGGCGCAAGATTCCGTAATAACCCTGATCGCGTCGGCCTCCTCCGAGCCACCGAGAATAACCGGGGTTACGCCGCGTTCGACCAGACGCGCCGCCAAGTCCGCGTAATAGGCCGCCGGCCAGCGCTTGACCGCCATCCGCGCCGAGCTGCCGGGGACCAGAAGCGCGAACTTGTCGGGCAACCGAAACCGCGTGATGTCGCCTTCCATGAAGGAAAGATCGGCGGCCGGGACCGGGCGGATACCGGCGATGCGAAGCTGTTCGGTCTGCCGGTCAATCGTGTGAGTCAGGGTCGGCCGCTTGTAGTGGTGATAATGGCTGCAACCGGGAACGATGCCGGACCATTCGGGCCGCGCGCCCGGACCCAGGAGGCGATAGTACCAACCCGTTCGGTCGGAGGTTTGCAGATCATAAATCCTTTCGGCGCCCGCCTCGCGCATGCGCCGCCGCAGGCTCAAGGCGGCCGGGATGTTCCATGGCCGTGGCGCCGGATCGAGAAAGATCTCGTCGAACAGTCCCGAGCGATCGGCCAACTCGAGATAGGGGACGCGGGTCATCAGGGTTATGAAGGCGTCGGGGTGATGGTCTCGGATCGCTCGCATCGGGCCGAGCGCGTAGAGAAAATCCCCGAGCGCGCCGAGTTTGATAACGAGAATTCTTTCCTCGGACACGAGCGCCCCTAGCCCCCCTGTGGCGTGAGGCCGAGAACCTCGCAATAGACCGCGAGGGTGCGCGCGCACATATCCTCGCGCGAGAAATGGGTGCGGGCATGAGCGATCGCCACATCGGACAGTCGGGACCGGTCCTCCTGGCTCATATTCAAGGCCTCGCGGATGCCGTCGGCGAGAGCGTCGGCGTCCTTGGGCTTCACGAGCCAGCCGGTTTGGCCCTCCAGCATGGATTCCGCGGCCCCGCCGTGATTGCTGGCGACGACCGGCCGGCCCATGGCCTGCGCCTCGATGATCACCCGGCCGAAGGGTTCCGGGTCCAGCGACGCCGACACCACCACGTCGGCCAGCTTATAGGCCGCCGGCATGTCCGTGCAGTTACCCACGAGATGGACATAGGGCGTCAAGCCATGCCGGGCGATGCGCGCTTCCAGCTTGGCCTTGTAGGCTTCCTTGCCTTTGTGGTCGCCGACGATCAGACAATGAAACGACTGATCCTTAAGCTTCGCCAGCGCATCGATAAGAAGCTCCTGGCCTTTCCAACGCGTGACCCTGCCGGGCAGCATGACCACCGGCACGCCGTCGGGCAGGCGCCACTCGTTGGTCAGCTTGATCATTCGTTCGGCGGAGACCTTGTCGGGATCATGTAGGCCAAGATCCACGCCGCGCGGAATGACCCTTAACCGATCCGCGCCAAGTCCATAGCGCCTGGTGATTTCCTCGGCGATGAAATGCGAGATGGCGATTACCCGATCACCCCGGCTCATTACCGCGTTGTATACTTTCTTCAAGGGATTGGAGTCGCTGTAACGACCGTGAAAGGTGGTCACGAACGGCAGGTTCCGCTTGCGCGCCGCGCGCCAGCCGATCCACGCGGGCGCCCGGGAGCGGGCATGCAGGATATCCACGTTGTTCTTGAAGGTGAGGTCGACCAGCCGGTCGAAATTCGCCCGCCATTTCAGAGGGTTCTTGGCGCCGATGGGAAGGGTGATATGGGTCGCGCCGGCGCGCTCCAGCTCGTGAACCATCGGCCCGCCACCGGAAACGACGATCGCGTTCCAACCCGCCGAGATCAAGGCCCGGGCCACATCGACCGTGCCGCGCTCGACACCGCCCGAACGCAAAGCCGGGAGAATTTGCATGACCGTCGGCGCCTTGCCGTCGGGCGCGGGGCGGAAAGCCTCGAAATCACCGCTGGTGCTGTTAGGATCGGCTCCGCCGACCGGGCGTTCCGGCATGGCCTCGATTGGCGCCTCGTTCACTGGCGTTTCATCCGTGTCGCTGTTTCTGGCTGAAAGACTAGCACAATGACCGAAATCCCTCACGATTCACCGGATCGGATACCGTCGTTTCTTACCAAGCCCGACGGCGCGCGACTCGCATACCACAGGACCTCGGGAAGAGCACCGGGAATCGTGTTTCTCGGCGGATTCGCCTCGGACATGACGGGAACCAAGGCTCTGACTCTCGATGCCCATGCCAAGAGCCGGGGACAAGCCTTTCTTCGGTTGGATTATCAAGGGCATGGCCAATCCTCGGGCGACTTCGCCGACGGCACCATCGGGCTTTGGCATTCCGATGCGCTGGCGGTCATCGACGCCGTGACCGAGGGGCCGCAGATTTTCGTCGGCTCGTCCATGGGCGGCTGGATGATGCTGTTGACCGCCGCGCGCCGACCGGAGCGGGTCGCGGGCCTGGTGGGGATCGCGCCGGCGCCGGACTTCACCGAGGATCTGATGTGGCCGAACTTCACCGACGAGGTCCGTGAGACCCTCGAACGCGACGGAATCTATCAGCGTCCCTCGGAGTACAGCGACGAGCCGTATACGATCACGATGAAGTTGATCGAGGAGGGGCGAAACCATCTCCTGTTGCGTGAACCGCTGGTGGTGGACGGGCCGATCAGATTGTTGCACGGCATGGCGGACCCGGATGTGCCGTACGAGTTGTCACTTCGGATCGCCGAGCATGTTACGTGTCCGGATGTGCAGGTCCGCTTGATCAAGGACGGGGACCACAGGCTATCGACCGAGCGCGATCTGGCGATCCTGACCTCGACGATTGATGATTTGCTGGACGCCTGATGAAACGTGCTTTTGTCATCGCGATTGCCGTCTTGGGGGTGGCGGGGGTGTATCCTCTCGATTTGCCGGCGCAACAGCGCGAGATCGATCATCGTTTAGAGTATGAGGCCTGCCTGGCGCTCGCGGACGAGAATCCAACCGAGGCCTACCGGAGCGGGCTTGCGTGGTTCAAGGCGGGTGGCGGCCTGCCGGCAAGGCATTGCGTCGCGGTTTCACTGATAGGGCTTGGTGATCATGAGGCGGCGGCAACCCGTTTCGAGACCCTCGCCCGCGAGCTGGCCGAGAGCCAGGTGGATCTGCGCGCCGAGATGCTCGGACACGCGGGACAGGCGTGGCTGCTCGCCGGGCGTCCGGTCAGGGCCTCCCAGGTTCAGGCCGCGGCGATCGCGCTACGCCCCGCCGACCCGACGCTCCTGGTGGATCGCGCCGTTAGTCTCATGACCGCCAAGCGTCATGCCGCCGCCATCGTTGATCTGAACCAGGCTCTGGCCATCGCGCCGGATTTCGTGGATGCCTATCTCTATCGCGCCACGGCGAAACGGTATTCCGGTGATATCGGTGGCGCCTGGATCGATGTCAGCGATGCCTTGTCCCTGGAGCCCGGTCTTCCCGCGGCGCTGCTGGAACGAGGGATTCTGAACCAGCTCGATGGTGACGACCTGGGGGCCCGCGAGGATTGGCTGGCGGTTATCTCGACCGCGCCACGCAGCACCGAGGCGGATGCCGCGCGGGCCAGGATCGAGGCGATGGACGTCAATCAGTAGCTCATGCGGCCCTGGAACGGCACGCCGGTGGCGAGGCTGATAAGATGACCCGCCAGAACCACCACGGCGACAACGGCGGCCATTTGGATGAGCGTCAGAGGGATAAGACTGACCTCGCCCGGAATATTGTCCCGCTCCTTGCGTTGCTTCCAATTCGCCCAACCGAGTATGGCGCCCGCGACGACCATGCCGGTCAAGGTGGTGGTGAGATCCATGATTGACCCTACCGGCCCGGCATAATCCTTATTTGTTCCACTTAACCTCGCCGCCGGACTTGCGATATGCCTCGATCGCGCTATCGAGCGCGTCCAACTCCTCGCAGCCGGTCGGGCACGCGCGGCGAAGAATGGCGGCCATTTCCTCGGCCTTTTCAACCTGATCGGTTTGCAAATACAACTCACCCAGATACTCGTTGGCACCGAGATGGAAGGGGTGAATCTCCAACGCCTGTTGATAGGCTTCCAGCGATTTCTCGAAATTGCCGAGTTTACGGTGCACGAATCCCGCTTGACTCCAGGCGTCGGCGTTTTCAGGGTCGCGGTCGAGAGCGCGCATATACGATGTCAGAGCCTCGTCGAAGCGCCGCTCGATAACCGCGGCATCGCCCTTTCGGATATCCGGATCGTTGCCCTCGGAACTGTTTCCACCGGAAGAGAAGGCAACCGCTTGCATCGACAAGGGCGCCGCCAGGAAAAGCAATGCCAAGGCGACGATCACGGCGCGTGCGCGCGTTGCGGTGACAATCATTCGCTAACTCCATTCAATCCGGCCCGTAAGGCGGGACATTAAGCGAGACTATGATCTGATCGCGATGGCCCGCCGCATCAAGTGTTTTTTCGGTAACCTCGTCTCACTCTGGCGCGATGTGGAGTGCCTAATCCCCGAGGAACCACGGGTTGGACTGGCAATACCGGTGGCAAATCGTCGTCCAGGGCAGGGCCAGACCGAAGTAATCCTCTGATGGTTCGGTCTGGTTGCGCGCCGGCGCTTGGGCCTTCAGTTTGGCGAGGAACCGTTCGGTGATTCCTCGAAAAGCCTGATCGGTGGTGGTGGACGGTGCGAATCCGCCGCGCAGGCGCGCGATCATCTCCTCCACCGCCCCAACGATCTCTTCGGGGGTGTTCTCCTCCACCCGGACCTGGTGGGCGTCATATTCCTTGGCGGTGGACAGTCCCGTGATACCGCGCTCCAGGAGGTCGTGATACCCGATCGGATGCCCGGTCTGCTGGTCAATATAGCGTTTGAATTGAATAACATCGCGTGGATTGAAGAAAGTCTGTTGCTCGAGGATGCCGTTAACCAGGAGCACCGGGGTGCCGAACGCGAGCGCCGGACCCAGCGGGCCGGAGGAACAACAGATCGCGAACCATGCCTTGGCGAGCAGAAATACGTCCATGAAGTCCTCGTGCTCGGGCAAGGTCGGAAGGTCGACAAATTTGGGATGCGAGATATCCATTGCGCTGGACGCCTTGTCGCCGAGCCGAAACACCCAGACGCCGTCCTCCAAAAGCCGGTTCACCGCCGGCACGTAGTTCGCCGGGGTGGTGTTCCGAAAATCATGATACCGATGGCTGGAAAGATAGCTTCCCTCGCGCATGTGGAGCGCGACCACGCGATCATCCGGCGCGACCCCGAGAGTGTCGAGGAAGCGGGTTCCCGCGCCGTTGATCTCGGGCGGAAGGTCGAGATGACGCGGATCACCGCCGGCGCGGACATGCCGCCAAAAATCCTTCAACAGCTCGGGCGCCGAGCGGAGTTGCACGTAAAGCGGTCCGTTCTCCATGCGCGGCGCGTCGAAATGGCCGAGCTTGACGATCAAATCATTGGTGGTTTCCACGAAGTCGACCAGAGCCGAGGCCACGGCATGAGGCGCCTTTCCGTAGGGGAGTAGCCGCCGGTCTCGAATGACCACCACGATCTGGTCGAATTCCGCGCCATACATGGCCCTCAGCGCCCATGGTTCGAGCACCATATGGGCGAAGCGCGATGATGCCGGCATGATATGGACCAGGGTATGTTTGCCCGATTGGAGTTTCGGCGCCACCAGCTGGATCAGGCGCTGGAAGGTTTCAGCCGAGAAAACCCGGCGGCTTTCCTCCAGATCAAGGATCGGTGGGGCGTCAAAGGCTTGAGGCGTGTCCGACATCAGAACGCGACTCCGAGAAACCATGGATTGGTCCGGCAATAGGATTGGCAGATATTGGTCCAGGGCAATGCCAAGCCGAACGCCTGGTCCAAGGGAGCGGGCTGGTGAGGGCCCGCGTCGTCGCTTTCGAGCTTTGCGAGGTAAGCCTCGCCGACGCTCCGGAAACTCTCGTCCAGGGCGGTTTGAGGTTCAAATTTTCCGTTCAACCGGTCCACCATCTCGCCGGCGGCGTCGAGGATCTCCTCGGCTGTGTTTTCCTCGAGCCTCACCCTTCTTTCCTCGAATTCCTTGGCGAGCGACAAACCCGCAAGCCCGCGATGGAGCAAGTCGCCATAGGGGATCGGTTGGCCGGTTTCCTCGTCGACATAGCGCTTGAATTGAATGATGTCGCGCGGGTTGAAAAAGCTCTGCTGCTCGACGATCCCATTGACCAGAACCACCGGCGTTCCGAAGGCGAGCGCGGGTCCCAGGGGGCCGGAGGAACAACAGATCGCGAACCAGGCTCGGGCCAGCAAGACCACGTCCATGAAGTCCGCGTGATCGGCGCGGGTGGGAAGATCCACGAAACGCGGGTGGTTTATCTCCAGCGGCGTCGACCCCTCGTCCCCGAGACGGAAAACCCAAATGCCTTGCTCAAGAAGTTTGTTGATTGCTGGCTTGTAGTTCTCCGGCGTCATGTTTCGAAACCCGTGATAACCATGACCCGGGAGATAGCCCTCCTCGCGCATGTGCACGGTGACGAACCGATCTTCGGGCGATAGGCCGATCTGTTCGAGAAACCGGTCCGCTTCTCGCTCCATCGCGGCGGGGAGCGCCAGATGTTTCAGCGCTTTTCCCGTCCGGACGTGACGCCAGAGATCGCGCAGCAGGTTCGGCGCGGATTGAAGATACACATGAAACGGCCCCGCCTCGTGAGACGCGCCGTCGCAGTGCCCCAATAGAGGTATCACCTCGTCCGGGGTTTCCACGAAGGTCACGTTTTCCGACGACACCCGATGCATGCCCTGGCTATGAGGGAGGCGGTCCCAATCGGGAATGACAACGAGGATTCGGTCGTGGTCGTCGCCGAACAGGTTCGCGAGAGCCCAAGGCTCCAACGCCATCTGCGCGAACTTTCCCGAGGCCGGTAGGACATAGACCAAGGCGCGCTTTCCACCTTGCATATGAGGTAGGACGAGGCGTAGCAGCGCGACCAGCGTTTCCGGCGAGAATAGCCGATCCAATTCGGCTTTATCGGGAACAGTCATGGCTTGCAGTGACGGGGAGGGATCGGTCATTCACGGGGACCCGGTGACACATGGTTGTTCTCGCATGGTACCCCAACTTCGGGGCCGGCCCCACCGTTTACCCTTAAACGCGCGCATGGCGCCCGAGGTGTCCGGCTATTTGACGTTCTGCATGTACTCGCCAAGCAAGGCCGCCATCGCGAAATGTCCGAAATACCGTTCGAACATGTCGTCGAAGGAAAGCGCATCGTGTCGGGTCTTCTGGTAGATACGCGGAATCCCGAACATGTCGACGCGGTTCTGAACGTCGAGATGGCGGACGCGTTCATAGCCAAGTTCCCCGAGTACCTCGTCATAGCGCAACTGATGCCGGTTCGGTTTCACCCTGTGACTATCGCGAATATAAAAATAACCGCCTTCCCGAAGCACGCGGTTGGCGTGGGAAAGTAGCCAGGCAATGCCGGAAGGGCTCACCTCGTTCAGCATGAAGGTGGCGGTTATCAGGTCGCGTGACCGATCGGGCAAGGCGCCGA
>JAYOIK010000064.1:14154-31197 GCA_038118725.1 Alphaproteobacteria bacterium
AGGCGCCGAGCGCTTCCTCGATGACGGGGTCGTGGTAACCGGTGAAATGGGCGCCGAGATAGCGATAGGTGTGGCGCTGAACGTTGTAATAGAAATCCGAGGCCTCCACGCCCGTGTAGCCGCCGCCGAGATGGAAAAGACTGTAAAACGCATGGGACCCGAAACCCGGCCCGATATCCAGATGCGCGGGCTCGCCCGCGAGGTCGGCGGCGTATCGCTTGATGAAGCTGTAGTCCTGGGCGCGGGTTAGCGCGGTGACGTGAATATAGTTGGCGTACTCCTCAACCAAGCCGCCCATGCCCATGCGGCGCATGAACTCACGGAGTCTTTCGGACAGATTTTCGAAGACCTTTTCGTGATCGTCGGTGCGCACGTCGTCGAGGGTCGGATATTCCTCGTAGTAGATCGAGAGCGCCTGAAGGACGGCGCCGGGACCGTCCATGAACAGGGTGCTGGATTGCTGTTGCTTGCCGTCGACCCAGATGAAGGGATGACCGATACGGTTCCAGCGGTCGCCGAGCATCCATTTCTGTCGGATCAGGGCGCGGTTCAGGGAGTCGAGAACGTCGTTCAAAGTCTAAAACCCGAGAAAATGGCCAAGCCGCTCACCTAACCACCCGTCGAGGGTGATCGGCAAGGCGCGTTTTCCAATCGGGCAAGCCGCGCCGGGTCAGCCGTAGCGTTGTTCCAACCACGGGTCACCCTGATTGTGATTGCCGTGGGACTCCCAATATCCCTTGAGATCTCGGTCGGCGAACATCATCGACCGTATCCATTTGGCGCTTTTCCAGAAGTATCGACCCGGTACCACCAGACGCACGGGACCCCGTGTTCGCGGGTAAGCGGCGCGCCTTGCCAATGGGTCGCGAGCAAAACGGCGTCGTCATCAAGAACCTCGATCGGCAGGTTGGTGGTATAGCCGTCGAAGCCCCTGATGATCACGAATCGCGCCTCGATGCGCGGTTTGACCGTCGAGAGGAGATGGCGAACCGGCACGCCGCTCCATTCATTGTCGAATCGCGACCAGAACGTCACGCAGTGAATGTCGTTGACCCGTTCCTCGCGGGGCTGACGCGACAGCGTGTCCCAATTCCAGGTCACGGGATGATGAACCGCCCCGGTGATCGATAGGGACCAATCCTTCGGCGTCACATGCGGCTGAACGCCGAGGTCAACCACCGGAAAATCCCGGACAAGATGTTGGCCGGGTGGGAGCCGGCGGGTGGCGGGGCTCGCGCGTTCTCCGGTAAGTCCCTTGCCTTCGCCGGCCCAACGGGTTTTGACCGCGCGAAGCTTGGATGGTGCTTCGGGCGTTGCGGGCGCCGAGGGTTCGCGGCACCGGCCCGCCATTGCTTCGAAGGCCTCCATCTGTCGGCGCTTGGCCGTATCGTCGAGCATCTCGATCTCCGTATCGCGATAATCCGAACATAGGCCGTCAAAAGCCGTGTCCAAAGGGCTAGGGAGCGTCTAGGTTCGTTAATCGCGTTGTCGTGATCCTATAAACTTTCGCCGGGCCGCGCCATGTCCGACCCCAATCTTTCCCTCCGCCCGTTCGGCGTGAACGATATCGATACGCTGAGAGCTTGGCTCGACGCGCCACATGTTAGGCGATGGTGGAACGCCGACCGAACCGATGGTGTGATCAGCGCTGCCATGGGGGGGGAGACGGAGACCGGTGCTTGCATGGTGGAGGATGACGGCGAGGCGTTTGGCTATATCCGCGGATACCCCGCTCTGTCGCATCCAAACGGCCTCTGGTTCGGGATTGAGAATGTGACCGACAAAACGATGGCCTTGGACTTTCTGATCGGGATGCCGGATAGGGTGAACGGGAAACTCGGCCGGGCGATGATCCGGGCTTTCGTGATTCGGATATTCGAGGACCCGGCGGTGGACCGGATCGTCGCCGACCCGGCGCGCGACAATTGGCCGGCGAACATCGCGCTCAAGCGGGTCGGTTTTCGTGATCGCGGCGCCATCAACAAACCCGGCGTCAATGCCATGCTGCTGACCTTGGCGCGCGGCGTTTTCAAGCCCTGAGATCGTCGATCAATCGCCGGGCGAGGCGACGGACCGGCGCCTCCCAGCCCTCCGTGCCCAGGCGCATCTCGATCCGCACGCTCGGATACCAGGGAAGGGCGCCGGTACCCAGGGTCGGCCAGTAATAGCCATAGGTCGCGGTATAGCTCGGCATGCCGAGGATGCCGGCGAGATTGAGCGCCGCCGTATAGGCGCTGACCATGCCGTCGCAAGCCTTGAGAAGCGAGGCGATATCATCCAGGTCGTTCATCGGGTCCAGGTCTGGCGGGCGGATGATTTCCACGCCGTATCGTGCCTCGATGTCACGCAGATCGGGCTCCGGGTCATCATATTGCAGAGTGACGAAGCGGATACTCGGGATTTCCATGATCGGGGCGAGGCTTTCGATCGGCGGGTAATAGATCTCGCCGCGATCCCGCCGACTCATGGACCGCCAGGTCAGGCCATAGATGGGGCCGTCGAACTGCTCTCGCAGGTAAGCGCTCCAATGGGCCACGCGGTCTGGATCGGCGGCGAGACCGCGTGGCGCGGCACTGAAATCGGAAAGACCTCGGCGAAACAGCCGCGGCAGGGAGCCTGCATGGACGTGGCAGTCCGCCCGCTCACCACCCCCTGGTCGCGCGGCGTTGTCGTCGAGCCGTTGGCGCCGCGCGCGAGGCACAAACGCCAAGGCGGGAAAACTCCGTTCGAAAAGCGGAATGAGGCGAGAATCACATTGGATCGTTGCACTATCCAACGCACCGCACGACAGGAGAGTATCCAAATCCGCGAAGCAGGTGGCGAATAGGAGTTCGTCGCCGAGCCCCTGTTCCGCGATCACAAGAAGATCGCGTCCGGGCGGCGACCCGTTCGACCAGAGAGGGCCTGGATACAGGCGGCGAATTGGATCCGGGATCTGTTCTGTCCGCGTTTCGTACAGGCGCCAGCCCTCGACCAGATGCCCGTTGCCCAAAAGGTAGGTGGCTTGATTGAAACGCAAGCGGTGATCGTCGGGCGCGATCAGACAAGCGCGTGCGCCATGGCGGATTGCTTCCGTGCTTGCGCCGGATTGATGTCCGCATTGCGCGAGATTCGCCGTCGCGTCGGCCAAGCCAGGCTCGAGAATGGACGCGCGCCGCGCCTGGTCCAGGGCGCGGTCTATCGCGTTGTCGTCGAAACTCACCGCCGATAGGCCGGCCCAAAGGCGCGCCGAGCTTGGATGCCGCGCGACCCCGTCCTTGAGCACCGCGCGCGCTTCGTCCCGGCGTTTCAGGCCACGCAGGTGATTGCCGAGATTGCCGATCGCCTCGATATAGGTCGGGTCGAGCTCGACGGCGCGGCGAAACCCGATCTCGGCGTCCTCGTCCAGACTCTGGTCGGCGCGCAGCAAGGCAATGTTGAACCAGGCGCGCGCCGCGGTATCGTCCAGCTCGAGCGCGGTGAGAAGCGCGATATTGGCCTCCGAGGGGCGCTTGGCCGCGCGGGCGGCGGCGCCGTACTCGATCCATGACACCACATGTTCGGGTTGAAGCCGGGTCGACGCTCGAAAAGCGGTAACCGCCGCTGTAGTGAGGCCGAGCCGGTCCAGCAATTGCCCAAGATTGAACGCGACACTCGCCGTTGTGGGGTCCAGCAACGCCGCGCGGGTTAGAGGCCGCCGTCCGCCAGCCAGATTCCCGGCTTGGGCGCGCGCCAGACCGAGATTGGCGTGGAAGTCGGCCCGCGCCGGATCGATCTGTATCGCGCCGGTAAACAGGCTGGCCGCGGCCTCGAAGGCGCCGGCTTGCAGCGCCGCCATGCCGCAGAGAAAGGCGGCATCCGCGTTCCCGGCATTCGCCGTCAGAATGTCGCGATAGGCGGTAATCGCCTCGGCAAGCTTACCCGCGCGATGCAGCGAGAGCGCGGCGCCCAGCGCCGGATCGCGCTCGGCGGCGGCAAGAGCCTGTTTCACGGCGCGTCGCCCGGTTGGCCTTGAGCGACAAGCTCGACCAAGGCGTCGCGCACCGGCTCGAAGCATGTCGACCACGGCTCAAGCACGCGCTTTGGGAAACTTCGCATCGATGGAAAGCCAGGGAAATGATCCGTGCCGAGCCGCGTGAAATTGGGGCTTAGATGCACGACCCAGGTGGGTTTACCCAGCGCTCCGCCAACCCAGCTTACGGTGCTGCTGGGGCAGATGATCAGATCCAGTGCCTGGGAGAGCGCGAAGATCGTCTCGAAATCGTCGGAAAGATCCGCGTCCTCGAACACGGCGATCTCGCATCCCAACCGAGCTTGCGCTTCGGCGATTTCCTCGGCCCAACCATTGCCGTATTGCATCGAGATAAACCGCGCGCCGGGTACCTGGAACAGTTCGGACCAGTCGTCCAAGGTGGTGTAGTGAGTGTTGCGGAAACGGCTCAACTCCTTGCTTCGCCAAGAGAAACCGACCTTGAGTCCAGGGCCGAGCGCCCCCAGGCGGGCGCGCCAGTCCTCAACCCGTCCCGGGTCCGCGCCGAGATAGGGACCGACATTCGCATAGGCGTCGAGACTGGGGCGAAAATGCTGGAACAGGCTGCCGGATTCGATCGCGAGATCAATGGGCGGGTTCTTGGGCAGCCACCCGTAGTCCTGCACCGGTTTGAAGCGATCGCCGCTTCTACGGACCGGCTCGACAGTTGCCTCGGGAAACGAGCGCCGGAAGACATCAACCAGCCGCGCGTCGCATTCCAGAACACATTTCTCGGCGGCGGCGATCGCGTCGCGAAAACAACTGGCGAAGAGGATCTCGTCGCCGATGCCTTCCTCGGCGGTAATCAGTAGTCTCCGGCCCGCGAGTGGCTCACCGGCCCAACGCCGCGGGCGGCGGCGATGCTCGATCGCGTCCTTGGCTTGAAGGCGGGCGTCACGCAACACCCAGCCCTCGTGAACGCGGCCCGTGGTCAGCAACTGGATCGCCCGGCGGCTCCTTATCTGTGGATCGTCTGGTGTGAGCCGTAGCGCCCGAGCGGAATGCTGCAACGCCGCCTCGGCGCGATCCTGGAGAAAATCCACCTCTGCCATGCCCGCGTGCGGCGCGGCATAGCGCGGTTCGGTATTGATGGCGGCGGTGAAACAGCGCGCGGCGCGTCCGTAGTCCGGCTGATTGATATAGAGAAATCCGAGGTTGTTCAGGGATTCAATCAAGGCCGGGCTGAGCGCGAGTGAGCGCTTCAGCGCCAACTCCGCTTCATCGAGGTGCTGAAGGTCCATCAGGCTGGTTGCCAAATTGACCCAGGCCTTGTCCGATAGCGGCATCAAGCGCGCGGCGTCGCTGTGCAATTCCACCGCCTCGCCCGGCGCGCCGGCGGCGCGCTTGGCGTTGCCGAGATTCATGCGGGCTGTTCCGTGGCGCGGGTCAAGCCGCACCGCCTTGCTCAAGGCGCGGATGGAGTCACTGGTTCTGCCGCGGGCCAAAAGAAGCGCGCCGAGATTGGACAGGGCGTCGGTCATGTCGCTGTCGAGGGAAAGGGACTGCCTGTACGCTTTCTCCGCCTCCGCCAAGCGGCCCACCGCCTCCAGGGCCTGGCCCAGATTGCTGTGGAACTCGGGACGCTTGCGAGATCGCGCGATCGCCTTGCGGATCAGGGTGACGCCGGCTTCGGAATCTCCGGTCTGGTGACGCGCGACCCCGAGCAGATGCAAGGCGTCGGCATGACCGGGATCAATCCCGACAATCGCCTCGTACAGTTTCATCGCCTGGTCGATCTGGCCGCCTTGATGCAGAGCGAGAGCGGTTTGCAACCCCTGCCGCAGATCAGGCGCGTTCATGCCGGTGCTCAAGCCTTGAACCCCTGGATCATGTCGGCGGCCAGGGGCTCGCCGCGTTTGATGTTCCGTGTGGCCAGGGCGCCCAAGACCGCCTTCAGATGCCGCGGCGCGAGGCCGATATTTGGGCGGATGGAGCGTATATTGTCAGGTGTAAAGGGCTCCCCGGCGCCGACATCGGCGACCACGTACAGGCTTCTGCGCGCGATCAGCATCCCTTGCTCCGCCTCGCTTGGGCGATAGTTGGGTCGGCCCAGGGCCGCGTGGGCCGCGCGGCTGTCATCGACCAGACGCTTCAGCTCCTCGGGCTCCAGCGAGAAGGCGCTGTCGACGCCGCCATCGGCGCGGGCCAGGGTGAAATGCTTCTCGATCAGTACCGCGCCTTGGCCGACGGCGACCCCGGCGGCGAAGGTGTCGAGCGTGTGGTCGGACAATCCGACCGGCGCGCCGAGCCGCCTGGACAAATCCCCGATGGTCGAGAGATGCGCCTGTTCCAGAGGCGTCGGATAGGAACTGACGCAATGCAGGATCAGAATTTCTGTCGCCCCGGCGCCGCGGGCTGTCGCGGCCGCGGTTTCGATCTCCTCGAATGACGCCATGCCCGTGGAGATGATCAGAGGCTTGCCGGTCGCGGCGCAGGTCTCGATCAGCGCCAGATCGACGATCTCCGGCGAGGCGATCTTGTAGGCCGGCGCGTCCAGGGACTTCAGTAGATCAACTGCGGTCGCGTCGAAGGGCGCGGAGAAGATCGTGATCCCGATTTGGCGCGCGTGTTCAAAAAGCGCGGGATGCCAGTCCCAGTGCGTGTGGGCCTCCTGGTAAAGCTCGTAAAGACGCCGACCGTCCCAAAGCCCACCCTCGAGCACGAAGCCCGGCCCGTCATGGTCGATGGTTATCGTATCGGCGGTATAGGTCTGCAGCTTGACCGCGTCCGCGCCGGCTTGCTTGGCGGCATCGATCAGCCGGATCGCCCGATCGATCTCGCCATTGTGGTTGCCGGACATCTCGGCGACGATATAGGGCGGATGGTCCGGTCCAATCGGACGCCCGTCGATACTGAACGATGCCGCCATGGTGATGTCCGCTCCGGAGGTCGCTGTCGAGACACGAAAGTGTGCAGGATTCGTGATCATGAAGATAGTAGAGCGCCTTCATTCGATAAACCCACCCGCGCGCGGCATTGGCGTGGGCGTTCCCTTGCCGAGGCGTCCGCGGACGACCGAGCGAGTGATGCAATGACGATTGGGAGGCTTTTGATCCGGGCTGATGCTGGAGCCGGGGTCGGCGCTGGGCATCTGATGCGCTGTCTTGCGCTGGCCGAGAGCTGGATCGAAGGCGGCGGCGGCGTAACCGTCGCCGTGCCTTCGAATGTTCCGGAGGGGCTCGCCACCCGGGTCGCGTTGGTCGGCGCTGATATGGAGCGCGTTCCAGCCGACATGGAAGATGCCGACTGGTTGATCCGGCGGTCGGCGGCTCTTGGGGCCTGCTGGATCGTCATCGATGGATACCGCTTCGACACCGACTATCTGGCGGCGGTTTCAGAGGCCGGGACGCCGGTTCTGGCGATTGACGATGACGCGCGCCACGGGACCTATCCGACGCGACTGGTCCTCAATCAGAACCTGCACGCAAGGCTCGGGGATTACGACGGTAAGACCGAGGCGCCGCTATTGCTCGGTCCGTCATACGCGTTGATTCGCTCGGAGTTTCGTTGTGCCGAGGATTGGGAGCGGAGCATTCCGGACGTCGCGGGCAAGGTCCTGGTGACTCTCGGCGGGGCGGATCCGGGTGGTCACACTGGGCGGCTTGTCGAGGCGTTTCGCGTGCTCTCGTCCCGCGACAGCGCGCCCTCGCCAAAGGTTCGGGTGGTTGTCGGCGCCGCGAACCCCCGGTTAAAGGCCTTGCGCGAGGCCTTCACGACCTCGCCGGAGGTCGAGATTCTGAGCGATGTCCGCGACATGGGAAAACAGATGCGGTGGTGTGACCTGGCTTTGTCGGCGGCCGGCTCGACCGTATGGGAGCTCGCTTTGTTCGGCGCGCCGATGATGCTGGCTACGGCTTCCAAGGTCGAGGAGCCGGTGGCGCGAAGCCTGGCCGAGGCCGGCGCGGCCCTGCATCTCGGTCGGCTCGCTGATTTGGATGTGGAGGATCTCGTGGCGAGTCTTGGTCAAGCGCTCGCCGACGCAGCATTGCGAAAGCGGCTTGGTGACGCGGCGGGGGGATTGGTTGACGGTCGGGGCGCCCGCCGGGTGGTCGAACAGATGCTGGCTATCTCACCCGGCCCGGCTTGACCCGGTCGAGACGCCGTCTCACTCTTGGCGAGGCCTTTTTCCAGATCTCGGAGACCGTCATGCGCTTTGGCTGGCTAACCCTGTCGCTTTCGCCGTCACCGGAGGAGGATTCCGCGCGAATCGCGCAAATTCTGGAACAGGTCCAGGAAGTCGAGCGTCAGGGTTTCGAGGACGCCTGGCTGACCGAGCATTATTTCACCGGCGAGAGCGTCTACAACGACGCGATCCTCTTCGCTTCCGCGTTGGCCATGAAGACCAGCCGCATCCGCATCGGTTTCGCGGTGGTCCAGATGCCGTTTCATCATCCCGTGCGTCTCGCCACGCAGCTCGCGCTGCTCGATAACCTGTCCGGCGGTCGGATCGATGTCGGGGTCGGCAAGGGGACCGTCTACAACGAGTACGAATTCGTCGGCCATGGTCTTCGCAGCGGTGATTCCCGCGAGCGGATGGAGGAAGCCGTCGAGATCCTTCGTCGGTGCTGGTCCGAGGCGCCGATCACCCATTCCGGCAAGTTCTTCCAGTTGGAGATCCCGGAGATCCGTCCCAAGCCGGTTCAGCGACCGGGCCCACCCTTATGGCGTAGCGTGATCTCGCCCGGTTCCTTCACCGAGTGCGGACGCCTTGGCCTGCCGATCCTGACCGCCCGGCTGCCGGTGGAGCGCATCAAGGAGCGCTGGGACCTCTATCGGACGGGGTTGGAGGAGGGCGGCCATGACGAGGCGACCCGCGAGCGGTTGCTCGATCAATCGGCGCTCTGGCGCAATGTTTATGTCGCGGATTCCGACGCCCAGGCAGAGGAGGAACTGGCGGAACTGCTGACCCAGACTCGCGAGCATATGATGCATGTTCGAAAGTCCCTCAATCCCAGCGATTTCGTCATTGATCCCGCGACCCTGAACGCCTGGACCGACCCGGATGTCTCGCATTCCGAGGGCGTCGCGATGGCGATGGAAACCGGGTCGATATTCGGCACGCCCGAGCGCGTGCGTGAACAGGTCGCCGAATTGCGTGATGCCGGGGTGCGGCATCTGCTGTGTCAAACCGGCTTCGGCGACATGGCGCATGAGCGGGTCATGACATCGATCCGCCGCTTCGGCTCGGAGGTCATGCCGGCGTTCAAGTGAGCGGCGCGGGTCCCGTGCTACAATGAACACGCCCTGATTCGCCCGGAGCATACCCTTGAGTACCCTCGCCGTCGTACAGGCCCGCATGACCTCGACCCGTCTTCCCGGCAAGGTGTTGCTCGAGGCGATGGGCCGACCGATGTTGGCCTATCAGCTTGAGCGGGTCGCCCGGGTTCCCTCGATCGACGCCATTGTGGTCGCGACAACGACCAATGTCTCTGATGATCCCGTCGAGGCCTTCGCGCGCGAGGGGGGCTACGGCATTCATCGGGGCTCCGAGCATGACGTACTTTCCCGGTTCGCCGGCGCCTTGGCGGAAAGCGACGCCGAGAATGTCGTGCGCCTGACCGCCGACTGCCCGTTGACCGACCCGGACGTGATCGAACAAGTGATCCAGCGCTACAAGACCGCCGATCCCAGCTGCGACTACGTGACAAACGCGATCCCCCGAAGCTATCCGGCGGGACTGGACGTCGAGGTAATCGGGCGCGCGGCTCTCGAGGCCGCCGCGGCCGAGGCGCGCGACCCTTACGACCGCGAGCATGTGACGCCGTTCCTCTACCGCAATCCCGAACGGTTCCGTCTGTTAAGCGTGGTTCTCGAACCCAGCCTGGCTTGGGAACGCTGGACCTTGGACGAGCCCGGCGATTTCGAGTTGATCCGCCGGGTTCTTGAGGGGCTTTATCCTACCAATCCGGATTTTCGGATGCGGGATGTTATCCGGATCTTGGACGAGAACCCGGACTGGCGGGCGTTCAACGGTTCGGTGAGGGAAAAACCCAGGGTCGTCGAGAACGTTGTTTTCAAGGGGGAGTGATCCATGGCCAAGGCGAATGAAACCCCACAGGAGGCTTTCTGGGCCGGGTCTTTCGGCGATGAGTATATCAACCGGAACCGAGACGCCGAGGCCTTGGCGGGACGGACACATCTCTGGTCGATGATCCTGGGCCGGGCCGGCGGCATCGGTTCGGCGGTGGAATTCGGCGCGAATATCGGGCTTAACATTCACGCGCTGCGCCGGTTGCTGCCCAAGGCCGAGCTTGCCGCGATCGAGATCAATGCCGAGGCCGTGGCGGCGCTGCGCCGGATTGACGGGCTTGCCGTGCATCACGGCTCGATCCTGGAGCCTCAAGTCGACCGCCGCCGCGACATCGCGTTCACCGTGGGCGTGCTGATACACATCAACCCCGACGCGCTGCCGGCGGTTTACGACAACCTGCACGCCGCCAGCGATCGCTATGTCATGGTCGCGGAGTATTATAATCCGAGCCCGGTCACGATCCCGTATCGGGGCCATGGCGACCGGCTGTTCAAGCGGGATTTCGCGGGCGAGATGCTCGATCGGCACGCGGATCTGCGTCTTGTCGACTACGGTTTTTGCTATCATCGGGACGCGCATTTCCCGATGGACGATATTACCTGGTTTTTGATGGAGAAGGTCGGCTCGTAGAGGCGCGAGAGCGGTGACTGGCGCGCCTTGGCCTTGAATCGACCGCCGCGCGCCAGTCCGGCTGGGCCGTCTGATTTGGGGGGCAGAGGGTGGCCCAGCCGATCCGCCGATGCGCTAACATTCAGATGGTAACGCGCGGCTTGAATTCAAGAGTGTGTGGGGAGACCAAAGTCAGATCGCGCCGTGGTGGAGCGGTTTGTCAGACCTCTCGGCCGAGTAGATTATCCTCGTAGGGAAAACTCGTTAGCCGCGCGATACCTGTTTCGGTCACCAGCACCTGTTCATCGAGCTTGACCCCTTCATGGCCTCCGACCTCGCCGATATAGCTCTCGACGCAGAAGCACATGCCGGGCTCGAGAACACCGTCGGTGCCGTAGCCGTCGAACTGATCGAAATGCACGATCCTGGGGAACTCGTCGCACATGCCGACGCCGTGATAGAGCGAGCCGTAGCGTAGCGTCATGCACGATTCCGGCACCGTCCAGGCGATCTCCGAAAGTTCGCGAAAGCTCATCCCCGGTTTCATGTTGGCGAGATTGGTCTCGATCTGTTCGACCGAAAGGCGGTAGAGCCGGCGTTGCTCGTCACTCGGCTTGCCGGGGCCGCAGAACAGGCTTCGCGAGAGGTCGGCGCACATCCCGAACGGGCCGGCCAGATCGGTGTCGTAGCTGACCAATTCGCCGGCGCGAACCACCCGGTCCGAGGATTCCTGAAACCAGGGACAGGTCCGGTCGCCCGAGGCGAGGAGGCGGGTTTCGATCCATTCTCCGCCCATCGCGATATTGACCTCGTGCAGCTTCGACCATATCTGGTTCTCCGTGGCGCCGGGCCGGACCGCGTCATGCATCGCGGCCATGCCGGCCTCGCAGACCGTGATCGCGTGGTTCATGCAGGCGATCTCGTCGGGTGACTTGATCTCCCGCGCCAGTTCCATCAACGGCATGCCCTCGTCGACGGACACGCCCAGCGTCGCGAGCTCGCTAACCCGGAGCGGGTTGATCACGTCCGCCAGCAAGCGGGTGTTGCCTCCGCCATGAGCCTTGACCAGATCGGCGATCTCCGCCGCCCATTCCCTGGCGCTTTCGCGATAGCGTTGGCCACCTCCGAAGAAATACCAGGGCTTGGTCGGGCGGATCTCGTCGACGGCTTCCAGCCCGGCATTCAGATGATCGGCGTTCTTGTATTCGAACAACACGATCGGCCCCTCGGTCGGGATGAAGCAGTACCGGGCCGCGTTATGCATGGTCCAGACCGTCATGTTGCGGCTGCCGGTGGCGTATCGGATGTTGATCGGGTCGTAGAGCACGATACCGGCGACATCGGCCCGGCGGAGCTTTTCGCGCACCCGTTCAAGTCTGTAGCGGCGCATGCGCGTCATGTCGGGCTGATAGCCGTGGGAATCGTCCAGGGTCGGTGACGGCGCGTAGCGCGCGGCGAGCTCTAGCGAGTGGGCGTGGGCGGGATCGGCGGTCATGAGGGTCCGGGCCAGTCTGTCTATCGGAACGCTATCCTGCGCTCACCGGCGTGGGGGGCTCTACCCTGAAACCGCCACCCGCCCCGGATTGGATGGCGCGACGGGGACAGGTTGGTGGTTTTTTGGTGCCGCCGAGCCTCGCGCAAGGAGTTTGGGGTCGGAGACATCTCGCGTTACACTGGAGACGAGATGGGAAACACGCCAGGAGGCCCGCCATGCTGACCGAGGCTCAGGTCGCGCAGTATCACGAAGACGGTTATGTCATCCCGGATTTTGTCATGCCGGATGACGTCATCGAATCCATTCAGACGCGGCACGCGGCGCTCCTGGAAAAGCATCCGGAGTTCCGGGACTATTGCCCGGCGATCCTGCAATATGACGAGGGCTTCGCGGATTATTGCCGTAACGACGAGATCCTGGACATGGTCGAACAGGTTATCGGTCCGGATATCGCGCTCTGGAATTCGAGCTTTTTCGCCAAACCCGCCGGTAACGGCAAGGCGACGCCCTGGCATCAGGACGGCGAGTATTGGCCGATCCGGCCCTTGGCCACCTGCACCGTCTGGCTGGCGGTTGACGACGCGACGCCGGAAAACGGCTGCCTCAGGATCATCAAGGGCAGCCACAAGAACAAGGATTTGCTCAAGCATGAGACCAATCCGAGCGATAATCTGACCCTGAACCAGGAACTGCTCAAAACCGAGTATGACGAGTCCAAGGCCGTGGACCTGGTTCTGAAACGCGGCCAGATTTCCCTGCATGACGTGTTTCTGGTGCATGGCTCGGAGCCGAATACCTCACCGAACCCGCGTCGCGGCATGACCATGCGCTTCATGCCCACCACAAGTGTCTTCGACCATCAACTGGCGCGCGAGCAGTATAAAAATATGCGGGTGCCCGACCACTCGGAGCGCCGGATCTACCACATGCGCGGCGTTGATCGATCGGGGCGGAACACGCTGATTTATCAATAGGTTTTGCCAGGCGTCGCCGGCCTAACCGGTTGCCGCCGCCGTTTCCATGATCCGAGCCGCCAGGTCTCGGGCTCGCGCCGCCTGTTCCTCGGCCATGCGCGCGCAAAGACCTGTGTATTGCGTCGGGTCGAGCATGACGTCGATCTGATCAGCCGAAAGATGCGCGGTGAAACGCGGGTCGGCGGCGAGAAGATCACTGAAACCGCCGCCGAGACTGGCGGCCTGGGCGGCGTCGTAAATGATGTCATGAGCCTCCTGGCGGCCCACATGCTCGCCCAATGCCAGCATGATCGGCTCGGCCATGATAAGCCCGTCGGTCAGATCGAGGTTGGCGCGCATCCGCTCGGGCTTCAGCACCAGTCCCTCGGCCAGGATGCGGACCCGCTCCAGGGTATCGCCGAGGAGGCCGCAGACTTGGTTTTGCGCGTGCCGGATCATCAGGGATGTCTGCCGGTTCGCCTCGTGCTCGGTCATCACCGTTTCCAGCGCCAGCGGCACCATCGCGCGGATCTGGGCCGCATAGGCCATGATGTCCTGGCTCATATGCGGGTTGCGCTTCTGAGGCATGGTGCTGCTCCCGACGGTGCCGGGGGAAATCGGCTCCTCGACCTCGCCGAATTCCTGCTTCATGCCCGTATAGATCTCGTTGGCGAATTTGCCGCAGCTGGAGGCCAAGAGGGCCAGGAGCATGATGTGCTCGGCCATGTGATCCATGATGCTGCGCGCGGGAACGGCCATGGGTTTCATGTCCAGATGCCTGGCCATGCGCGCTTGAACCTCCAGGCCTTCATCGCCGAAGGACGCGACAGTGCCGGCGGCGCCGCCGAGAAGCGCCTGGAAAACCCGGGGCTCGCACTCACGCAGCCGCTCCACGTGTCGGGCGAACTCGTCGATCCAGATCGCCACCTTCAGGCCATAGGTCGCGGGTACCGCGTGCTGGCCATGGGTGCGGCCGGGTAGGGCCATGTCCTTGGACCGCTCGGCCAGATCGGCCAAGGGACCAAGGATCGCCGCGATCTGCCGCAGGAAAACCCGATGGACCTTGCGAAGCTGTAGGAGGTCGCCGGTCTGGGTGATGTTCTGGGTGGTCGCGCCCCAATGGACATAGTTTCCGGCGTCCCCGTCGCAGATCCGCGCCAGCTCCCAGACCAGGGGCACGAGGGTGTGGCCGGTCCGGGTGAACCCTTCCGTCAAACGATCTCGATCAAAGAGCGTTAGATCGCATTTGGAGGTGATCTCCTCCGCCGCTTCGGGTGGGATCATGCCCAGTTCCGCCTCGGCCTTGGCCAGCGCCGCCTCGACATCGAGCCAGGCTTGCCAGCGCGCGTCCAGGGTAAGCAATGCGTTGACGCCCGGATCGGGCACGCGGTGCGAGGTTGGGTTGTCCTTGGTCATGGCGGAGCGACTCCATTGGGGGCTTGATGCATTTACTGAACCGGCGGTTTGCGCGGATGCCGTGGCATTGGGTGATCTAGAAGGAATTGGGTGCAACCGAAAAGGCTCGCGCCCTGGCGCGCGAAGTTGCCTAGTCCTTGTGCGGATGGCGTTTGCGCAGCAGCAGGCGGATCTTTCCGTCCATGCAGAGCTCGTCGCGTTGGTTGTGGACGGTCGCGCGAAGCACGATCACGCCGGTGCTCCGGTTCGGTTCCAACGCGATGGTCTCGAGTTGGGGGTAGGTTGTATCGCCGCGGAACACGGGTTTGCCGAAATTCGCCTCGATACCGACGATGCCCATGATGGAATCCTCGACCAGGAACGGGAAGTCGCCTGCGCCCGGCGCCGCTTGGATGAGGACGTGCATGCCATGGGCCAGCAGGTCGGGATAGCCATGCGCCTTGCAGAACTCAACGTCATAGTGGATCGGGTGGTTGTCACCGCTCGCCGCCTGGAACGCGGCGAAGATGCCCGAGGTCTGGGTCCGCGAGGCGATATAGAAAGTCTCGCCGATCTCGAAATCCTCGAAATAGCGTTGGTCCTTGAACTTACGGCGTTCCATCCCTGGGCTCCCGGCTGCTTGATGTATCCGGCGCCCATAGAAAAGCTTGCCGCGTCGTCGCGCAATCCCGAACGCGATGAAACCATGCTAGGGCTGGGCAAAGGCGGTCTTCCGGCTGGGAGTGGGGACGGGCGCTAGGCTATCATCGCGCGTGAAACAGTGCCGGAATCACCATGACCGAGATCAGGCCTTTCAGAATCTCCATACCGGATTCGGACCTTGACGACCTGCGACGTCGGATCAAGGCGACCCGGTGGCCGGATGCCGAGGTCGTCGAGGATTGGTCCCAGGGCGTGCCGCTTTCCTATGTTCGCGAGGTCGCGGATTACTGGGCAGACGGCTACGACTGGCGGCGAGCCGAGGCGGCGCTCAACCGGTTCCCGCAGTTCACCACCGAGATCGATGGCGTCGACATTCACTTCATCCACCAGATCTCGCCCGAGGCGGATGCCTTCCCCGTGGTCATGACCCATGGCTGGCCCGGCTCGGTGGTTGAGTTTCACAAGGTAATCGAGCCGTTGGCGGACCCGGCGGTTCATGGTGGTCTCGCGGGGCAGGCTCTTCATCTGGTTTGCCCGACACTCCCCGGTTATGGATTTTCCGGAAAACCGACGGCGGCGGGCTGGGGGATCGAGAAGATCGCCGAGGTTTGGGCGGTGCTCATGGATCGGCTCGGCTACCGGCGCTTTGGCGCCCAGGGCGGTGACTGGGGCGCGGCGGTGGCCACCCAGATCGGGCGAAACGGCGGCGCCTGCGCCGGTATTCACCTGAACATGCCGATCGGCGCGCCCACCAAGGCCGCGCGCGAGAACCCGACCGCCGAGGACCGGGACGCGCTGGCCGCGTTCAAATACTACCAGGACTGGGATTCCGGATATTCGAAACAACAGGCCACGCGGCCTCAGACCCTCGGCTATGCCTTGACCGATTCGCCGGTCGGGCAGATGGCGTGGATTCTCGAGAAATTCTGGGCTTGGACGGATTGTGACGGCCATCCCGAGAACGCTCTTGGCCGCGATGAGATGCTGGACAATATCATGCTCTATTGGCTGACCGGCTCGGCGGCATCCTCGGCGCGGCTCTACTGGGAGAGTTTCGGGAAGAGCCGCGGCAAGGCCAAGGTCGAGGTACCGACCGGCGTCGCCGCGTTTCCCAAGGAGATCTTGAGGATGCCGCGGGAGTGGTGCGAGGATCACTACAACATCATCCACTGGACCAAAATGGATCGCGGTGGCCATTTCGCGGCTCTTGAACAGCCCGAGGCCTTCACGACGGATATCAGGGCGTTCTTCGCGACCATTCGGTGAACGAAACGCAATCAGGAGACGGGGGGAGAGGCATGGTCGGAACCGGCGTGCTGGCGGTCTGGAACAACCGGATCAAGGAAGACGAGGACAATTACGAGAATTGGTACCAGAACGAGCACCTGCCGGAGCGGCTCGGCGTGCCCGGTTTTATTCGTGGACGGCGGTACCAGGCGGTGGTCGGGGATCTCGAGTTTTTCACCTGGTACGAGGTGGCTTCCCCGGCGGTGTTGCGCTCCGAGCCCTACAAGAAGTGCCTCGCCAATCCCACGCCGTGGACTCAACGGATCATGTCCGGCACCTTCACCGACGCCAGCCGAACCGTGTGCCGACGCGAGGTGCTGGCCGGAGAGGTTTTCGGCGCGGCGGCGGTGGCGATAAGGTTCGCCGAGGCGCGAGACGCGGAGAGCGTGCGCGAGGCGATCAAGGGCTTGAGCGAGACCGCGAGCCTCGCGCGGGCCGAATTCTGGACCTCGGACGAGCAGCCCGGCGAGGGCGCGATGGCGGAGGAAGCGATCCGCGGCCCTGATGCCAAGATCGCGTCATGTTTGTTGCTGGAGTTCCTCCGCGACCCGGACGCGATGGCCGCGGCCGATCGATTGAAGGCGGTTTTCGGCGACGGGAA
>JAYOIK010000065.1:0-31149 GCA_038118725.1 Alphaproteobacteria bacterium
TCTTGCTCCGTTTGCGGCAGATAAAGGCGTTTGTCGGGAACGCCCGCATTCTCTACCGAGAAAGCGGGCGTTTTTTTTGGAAACAGGTCGATAAACCAAAACTAACCAGACAGTTTCGGGATCAATCTCTCGATCATCCCGAGGCATTGATCCAGCTGATCCAAGGTGACGAATTCGTCCGGCTTATGGGCCTGCTCGATCGAGCCGGGGCCACAGACCACCGTGTCGATGCCCACGGCCTGGAACAGCCCGGCCTCGGTACCGAAGGACACGACTTCCGAGGCGTTCTCTCCGGTCAGCGCCATGGCGAGCGCGACCGCCTCGGACTCCGTCATCGGCTCAAGCCCGGGTATCTCGCCGATGACATGGGTCACGATCGAGGCATCCGGCGAGACCGCGCGCATTCTCGGCAACAGCTCCTCGGCGGCGTAGCGGCGGATCGTGCTGAGCGCGAAATCCGCGTCATCGCGGTTGACCGGTCGCATCTCCCAATCGAGAGAACAATGTCGGGGGATAACGTTCCGCGCGATCCCGCCCTCGATGACACCGGTTTGGATCGTCGAATAGGGCGGCTCGAAGCGACTGTTCGCCGGCGCGCGCCCTTTCAATACTTCCTGTGTTTCCAGCAGCTTACCGATAAAGCGGGCGGCGTATTCGATCGCGTTGACCCCTTGGTCCGGCAATGAGGCATGACCCTCGAGGCCGGTGAATTCCGTCGTGTATTCATGGCCGCCCTTGTGCCCCTCGATGATCCGCATCTCCGTCGGCTCGCCGATGATGCAGACCTTGGGGCGCCTCCCGGTGGCGACCAGGGCCTCCAGCATCCGCCCCACGCCAAGACAGCCGACCTCCTCGTCATGGGTGAAGGCCAAATGCACGGGACGGGTGAGCCGGCTCTCGGCGAACCGCGGCGCCATGGCGAGCGCGGCGGCGATAAACCCCTTCATGTCGCAGGCCCCGCGCCCGGTGATGGTCTCGCCATCGTCGCGAGCCTTGAAAGGATCGCCGGTCCAGGGCTGGCCCGCGACCGGGACCACGTCGGTATGCCCTGATAGCACCACGCCGCCGTCGACATCCGGTCCGATCGTGGCGAAGAGATTGGCCTTGGCCCCGGTCTCGTCGCGAGTCACCTCGAGCCGCGCGCCAAGCGCCTCCAGCCGATCGGCGCAAAAGTCGATCAGCGCCAGATTTGAATCCGACGAAACCGTCGGAAATCCGATGAGGTCGCCCAAGAGCGACCGGGTTTGTTCGAGTTCCACGTGCGGCATGTTCGGCACCTAGTTTCGGTTGCCGCCACGATGCTAGGCTCCGGCGGCACAATCAAGCCGAGAGATCAGATGCGCGACATTCTCATTCTTACTGAACAAGATCTGCGGGCCTGCGTCAGGATCGACTCGGACGCCATCCGAGTCGCCGAGGACGCTTTTCGCGCGCTTTCCAGTGGGACGGTGATCATGCCGCGCATCATGTCGGTGGAGGTACCGGACATTCATGCCGAGATGGATATGAAAACCGCCTATATTCCGGGCTATGCCGGTTTCGCGCTCAAGGTCGCGTCGTCATTCGGCAATAACGCGGCGCTGGGGTTACCTAATCTGAGCGGTCTGATGATGCTGTTCTCGGCCGAAACCGGATTACTCCAGGCCATGTTGCTGGATAACGGCTACCTGACGGCGGTTCGCACGGCGGCGGCGGGCGCGGTGGCGGCGAAACATCTTGCTCCGGAAGGTGTCGAGACCGTCGGGGTCCTGGGCACGGGAGAACAAGCGCGCCTACAAGTCGAGGCCGCGCTTCTCGTTCGGCCGTTCTCGCGGGTACGGGTTTGGGGACGAGACAAGGCCAAGGCCGAGGAATGCACCACCCAACTTCGGGCCCTCGGCCTTGACGCGCGCGCCGAACCCGAGGCCGAACGGGTGGTCCGCGAAAGCCAGTTGGTCATTACGGCGACGGCGGCCCGGGAACCGATTCTGAAACGTGACTGGCTGCATCCTGGTCTGCATATAACCGCGATGGGGTCCGACTTCAGCGGCAAGCAGGAACTCGAGCCCGCCGCGCTTGCCGCCGCCGATCTCTATGTAGTGGACCGGTTGACGCAATGCGCGACGCTCGGCGAGCTGAGAGGCGCGCGCGAGGTCGGTTTGATGGCGGATGACCCGCCGGAGCTCGGCGATGTCGTCTCGGGGAGCGTCCGGGGGCGGCGCGCGCCGACGGATATCACGATCGCCGATCTAACCGGTACCGGAGCGCAGGACACCACCGTCGCGACCTTGGCGCTGGAGGTGGCGCGACAAGCCGGTTTGGGGAGTGTTATCCAGGGTTGAGCCAAATGGCGTCGACGAGACCCCACGTGCCGTTCGTCCCCTTCAAGCTTGCCGTCGCCAGGGCGGCTGTGCGGAGAGAGTGTCGCTTCCCTCCCCCGCGCCCTTGCGAAGGCAAGGGCTTTTGCCGTGATGGTCGATCAAGCGGGAGATTTCCGAGCGGATCGATCGCTCGTCGCTCGCCAACGCCGGCGGCAAGAGCCCTGACCTGCGTCAGGGCGACGATGGAGAGAGGGTCGCCTCCAAGCCCCGTCGCCCTTGCGAAGGCAAGGGCTCTTGCCGTGAACGTCGGTCACGCGGGAGCTTTTCAAGCCTCAAGCGCATGAAAAATACGGTAGCTTGCCTTCACCAGGGCGACGGTAAACAGGCATCATGGCGTGAGTCTTCACTACCGCAACTCGGTATGAGCCCCGCCTGGCGTCGCGGTCAGCCCGCGGCCAGTCGCGGCAGCACGAAGACCTCGGCATCCGGCGGGATCTCGCGATACCAGTCGTCGCGGAAGATCTGGCCGTCGATGGACACCGCGACACCCTGCTCCAGATCATCGGCGAGCCTTGGGAACCGCTCTTCCAGGACGGAAAGCAGTTCCCGGATGGTGCGCGCCTCGACCTCCAGTTCAGGCGAGCCGCCCGCCTTGGCCTTGAGCGAGCCGGAAAGCACGACTTTCGTCACGGGCCGCCTCCCCTATCCAGACTTACTCCGCCGCCAGCTTTCCCTCGCCGCGCGCCTCATCGATCGCCGCGCGGACCCGGGGCGGCGACATCGGCAAATGGGTCAGCCGCACGCCCGCCGCCGCCGAGACCGAGTTGGCCACCGCCGCCAGCGGCGGGACGATCGAGGTTTCCCCGACACCGCGCACGCCATAGGGATGGCCGGGATTCGCCACCTCGACGATCACCGTGTCGATCATCGGCAAGTCCGAGGCGACCGGTAGGCGATAGTCCAGGAACCCGGCATTCTGGAGCTTGCCGTCCTCGCCGTAGATATACTCCTCGTTCAGGGCCCAGCCGATCCCCTGGGCCGCGCCGCCCTGGAATTGTCCCTCGACATAGGATGGGTGAACCGCCTTGCCGGCGTCCTGGATCACGGTATAGCGCAGGATCTTCACCTGCCCGGTTTCCTGGTCCACCTCCGAGTCCACCAAATGGGTCGCGAAACTGACCCCCGCGCCATCGGCGTTGATCTCGGAATGCCCAGCGATC
This sequence comes from Alphaproteobacteria bacterium, assembly GCA_038118725.1. Lineage (GTDB taxonomy): Bacteria > Pseudomonadota > Alphaproteobacteria > Thalassobaculales > Thalassobaculaceae > JADHLJ01. The sequence goes on from JAYOIK010000065.1 coordinate 3,521, forward strand.
GGCCCGCCCGTGTTGCCCGCCTTGGCCGCGATATCGGCAAGCGAAAGCGGATCGAAGTCTCCGGCATTGGAGCCCGAGGGTTTGGCCTCGCCGTTTTCCCAGACAACCGCGTCCTCCGGAATACCCCACATCTTCGCCGCCCGCTCGCAGAGCTTGACCACCGCGTCGCGGGACGCGGCGATGGTCGCCATGCCCGCCGAGAAGGTCACCCGGCTGCCCTCGGAGGTATCGTTGTACCCGAGCGAGGCGGTATCGGTGATGATCGCGCGCACCCGGTCATAGGGGATGCCGAGTTCCTCTGCCGCCATCAGACACATGGATGCCCGAGACCCGCCGATATCCGGCGTGCCCAGCGACAGGCCGATGGTGCCGTCCATCTGAACATTAAGCGACACACTGGTCTGGCCACCGAAATTGAACCAGAAACCGCAAGCCACCCCCCTGCCCTGGCCGGGCGCCAGCGGGGCGCTGTAATGGGGATGCGCCTTGGCGGCTTCCAAGGTTTCCACCAGGCCGATCGTGCCGAATTTCGGGCCATAGGCGGATTGACTGCCATTGCGGGACGCGTTCTTGAGGCGGAAATCGATCCGATCCATGCCGAGCTTGTCGGCGACCTCGTCGATCACGCTTTCCACCGCGAAGGTCGACATCGGCGCGCCGGGGGCTCGATACGCGGCCTGTTTCGGGCGGTTGACGATCACGTCATATCCGGAGACATGCAGGTTCTCCAGATCATAGCAGGCAAAGGCCGACATGGCGCCGAACTCGATCGGCGAGCCTGGGAAGGCCCCTCCCTGATAGCAGAGCTCGGCGGCTCCGGCGGTGATCCGCCCGTCCTTGGTGGCACCGACACGGACCTTCATCGCCGTGCTCGAGGTCGGGCCGGTCGCCTTGAAGACCTCGGCGCGGTCCATGACGATCTTGACCGGCAGGCCCGCCTTTTTTGAAAGCATGAGCGCGACCGGCTCAATGAAGACGGTGGTCTTGCCGCCAAAGCCGCCACCGATCTCCGACGCGGTCACGCGTAAGCGCGAAACCTCCATCCCGCAGAGTTGGGCGCAGGTATCGCGGACAACGAAATGCCCCTGGGTGCAGCACCACAACTCAGCCGATCCGTCCTGGGCGACGCTGGCCAGGCAGGCATGGGGTTCGATATAGCCCTGGTGGGTCGCCTCGGTCTTGAAGGAGCGTTCAACCACCACATCGGCGGCCTCGAAGCCCTTGGCGACATCGCCGTGACCGAGTTCCATGAAGCTCGCGATGTTGGAGGGCTTGGTTGGCGCCGGGTCCATGCCGCTGGTGATCATGTCCTCACGCAGTAGAGGCGCGTCGGGCGCCATCGCGGCCTCGACATCGGTCACGTGTGGCAGGACTTCGTAATCCACCTCGATAAGCGCGAGCGCGGCGTCCGCGGCCTCGACATCGACGGCGGCGATCGCGGCCACCGCGTGTCCCTCATAGAGCGCCTTGCCCTGGGCCAGACAATTCTCCAGCACGTCACGCAAGCTCCGCCGGACGGACCCAAAATCCGCCGCCGTCACCACCGCCTTCACTCCCGGCGCCGCCAGGGCCTTGGAGGCGTCTATTCCCTTGATCCGCGCATGCGCGTGCGGGCTACGCAGAACGCGCCCGACCAGCATGCCCGGGGCATAGAGATCGGCGCCATACTTCGCCCGGCCGGTTACCTTATCGACACCGTCCGGACGCGTGGGCCGCGTGCCGACAACCTTGAAGTCACGTTTCGAGGGTTTCGAGTCTTGATCCAACGGCATGATCGGGCCCTTTCGCGTCGACTAAATCGCCGACGACCTCACGGTTTCGCGTGCCGCGAGTGTCACCTTCGCGCGGCGCTTCCGCAAGCCGAAAACCGTGGTTTGAACCCTATTGTGAAGGCGTGTTCAGCAGTTCCAGCACAAACGTGACATGGCCCATATAAAGGGGATGGCCATCAGCAGAACCATCGAGGTATTGCGAACCACGTTCATCATCGACAGGCGCCTAAAAGGTAAGGAAGACTTACCTTCATATTGCATCGCACAAAGGGTCAGTCAATGCGACCTAAATGGAAATCTCGTGATATTTCACGCTAACACATATATGGTGCTCTAGGATTTTGGCTTGAGATAGTGCAGCTCGTCCCCGGTCCATCCGACGCCATCCGGAACCGTGTAATAGAACTCCGCGATCATCGAGGAAAACCGCCAAACACCATTCACCCGGCGATAGATATCGTCGTAGCGGCCGCTTACCAGATAGGAGGTACCGAAACGGCCATAGCGCGCTTCCAGATAGCTGACGCTGGTTCCGCCGTCGCCGTCCACGTTGATCCGATGGCTATGAATGAATTGTTTGATATAGAAGCGCTCCCGCTCACCCATGCCTCGAAACCCGGCGTCGATGGCCTGGCGACCGACATAGGTCGCGAGATAGCCGAGTTCCACATGGGCGTCGTCGGTGAACAGGTCGACGATCTCGTCGAATCAGCCGTCATTGATGCAGCCATGGTAGTCGTCGCGCAGACGGCGGATCTCATCCTTGTCCTCAAACAGACGAACCCGGCGTTCGAGCATGGCGAGGCGATCTGATTCGGTCATTTCGATCTCCGAGTATTTTCGCGCGGCGATTCTTCGAACGGGATTATCGTCGGGCCTGCGGTTATCGCGCCAGCAGTTGTTTCAGAGTCGTTCCAGCCCTCGCCAGGGCTTTGCCTCGGTCAAAGGTTTCAGCGCCCCGCAGGCAAGGATGAACATTGCCGTAGAGCGCGTCACCCTCGCCCGCGATCTGGAACATGCCCCGCTCCAGCAAAATCGTCGGGACTCCACATGACGCCGCGATCGCGGCAACCGCGTTATCCACCGAGACAACCAGATCCAGGCTGGAGATCAAGGCCGCCACCCGGTCCAACTCGTTGCGCTGATCCAGCCCTGGCGGGTCATGCACCGTGATGTTCCGCGAGGCGGACAGCGCCGCGATCTCCTCCCGCGCGTCGATATAGACAACGGACACATAGGACGCCTGGTCCGGCCCGAGAGACGTCACGACCGTTTCAAGATCGAAATAGAAATCCGCGCGCACGGCATCCGGGTCGCCCGAGCGCCAGGAAAGCCCGACTTTTGGTCGGTCGCCCAACGAGGCCAACCAATCCGACCAGAGCCGACGCTCCTCGGGATCCGCCTTGATATACCCGTCCGCGGGCGGCGGCCGTCCGTCCCCCACCCGGAACCGGCCCATGAGATCGCCGGCCAGGGTGTAGTGCGTCGGACGCAAGGTCTCGACGATCTCGTGATAGTCCCAAACCGGGCCGTCGCCTGGCTTTCGAATGACCGTGCGAGGGAAGAATTTGATATCGGGAAAAGAGCGCGACAATAGATCAAGGTTCCGGGCGTCGCATTCCACGACGACGGACGGCTTGATCCGCAGGAGATCCGGCAGGCAACTCAAGAACAGATACTCATCGCCGAGCCCCTGTTCGGAGCATACCATCAACGGCCCGTCTCGGGGTTCCGCCTCGCTCCATTCCGGAGGCAGGCCCACCCGCGGCAGTTCCTCGGGCAGGAAACGGCGTCGCTTGTAAAGCTCCCACCCCCGGGCGACATCGCCCAGCAGGAGCTCCCCGAACCCCGCCGACACCGCCAGATGGTGCGATTGAGGGTTGATGATCAGCCCTCGCCCGGCGGCGTCGAAGGCGCGTTGGAAACGGTACTCCCGGTTGGCGCAATCGCAGAAGATCAGATATCCCGCCAAAAGATCCGGGCGCAGGAGAATCGCCTTTCTGGCGGACGGCATTGCATCGGCGCCTTCGTCCTCGCGGCAGAGCCCGCTGGCATGGAGGCTCCAAGCCAGACCATCGCCAGGAGAGACGATCACGTTCCTGCGCGCGGTATCGATCCGCCCGTCCGAGGACGCCAGGACGCCGTAGGCATCGGCTCCTTCCGGCTGTACCAGAATCGCGCGTTTGAGTTCGCGACGCGCGTCCCTGGCCTCTCCGGTCTTCATCAAGGAACGGGCGAGCGCGACTTGGAAGCGCGCCTGGGGACCCGCCACGGCAACGGCATGGCGAAGCACGGCAACGGCTTCGTCATCCAGATCAAGGCGCCGGCAACATTGCGCCAAAACGAGCCGGTATTCGGGATTGTCCGGGGCCAGCCCAACCGCCACGCGGGCCGCTTCCAGGGCTTGTTCGTACCGCTCCATCTGCGCCAGGCACGCGGCGAGATTCTGCGCCGCCTCATGCATGGCGGGCTCAAGCCTGAACGCCGTCTCGAAGGAGGCAACCGCGTCGTCGAGATCCCCGAGACCCCGCTGAACCGCGCCGAAATGATTTCGAAAAGTCGCCGATTCCGGCCGCAACGTCACCGCGCGGTTCAAGAACTCCCAAGCCCGGGCGTCATCGCCGGTCTGATGAAGCAGCACGCCGTAGAGATCCAGGGTCTCTGGTTGATTCGGTTGCGCTTGTAGGATGAGCGCGTAGATATCAGCGGCTTCGGCCAGCCTGCCCGCTTGATGATGGGCCAAACCTTGTTGCAGGGCGTGGATCAACTCCTCGGCATTCGCGGGCGACTGACTTGGCATCGTGGAAGCAATCCCGGTCCGAGGTGTTCTTCACGCGGGTCTTAAATGGGAACAACCCGATACAGTGTAACCCATCGCCCTCCGCCCGGTAAGCCGCGCCCGCCGACGCCGACCGCCGCATCATCGGACGCGACAAGTTTGTTTGGAAACGATCCCGCGACGGGATACAATTCGCCGAGCGGATCAACGCCGAGGACTTCAATGGCGCCATCTCCCCATGGTTTCGAAAACTCCGGCGCGCGCCTCGTAAAGCCCATGCCACACCGGCCCCATGTCACGGTCCGGTCAGCGCCCCCCCGTCAAGGGCATGCGTAAAACAGCATGGTACTTTTGTTGGACCTTGAATTCTGCAACATAAAATCCGTGGAGCTCGCGTTTGAGCGGATCGGCGTGTCGGTAACGCTCGGTTCATCACGGAGCGATATCGACGCCGCCGATATCGTTGTCCTGCCCGGGGTCGGGTCCTTCAAAACGGCGATGGCGAGGCTCAACGACACAGGGTTGCCGGAGGCTCTGAGACGCCATGCGCTGGAGCGGCGGCGCCCCCTAGTCGGCATCTGCCTCGGCATGCAGTTGCTCGCCGATGCAAGTACCGAGCATGGCCGGCATCAAGGGCTCGGCATCATACCAGGCGTCGTTCGAAAGCTTACAAGCAGTGGCGCGGGAGACCGGGTGCCGAACATGGGATGGTCGGACTTGGCCATTCCCCGGGAAAACCCCTTCATCCCTAGGATGTTCGATGGCGAGGCCGCCTATTTCGCGCACAGCTATCACTTCATCCCCGAGGACGACGGTGACGTGGTCGCGACGATTACCCATGGAGACGGGCCGGTGACGGCGGTTGTCGCCCGTGACAGGATCATCGGCATGCAGTTTCATCCCGAAAAAAGCCTGGATGTGGGGCTGGAGATCTTGAAGGCCGTGATGGACGCGCCGGCGATGCGCGGCGACGTGGAACAAACACCGTGAACCGCCCGCGCCTCATCCCCCTGGTGCTTCTGAAGCAAGGCCTGGTGGTGCGAAGCTCCGGTTTCCAAACCCACCAGGCCATCGGCAACCCGATAAGCACGATCGGTCGGTTTTCTCATTGGAACGCGGATGAGTTGATCGTCATCGATATCAGCGACTCGGATTTCCATGATCTTCGGCGTGACGATCTGCAACAGCGCTATGCCGGGCAAACCGTCCTCGACGTTCTGGCCGAGATCACCAAGGTCTGCTTCATGCCGCTTACCTTCGGAGGACGGATTCGTACGTCGCGCGATATCGAGATGCGCCTGGGCGCCGGGGCCGACAAGGTCGCGATCAACACCGCCAGCGTCGATAATCCGGGCTTCATTCGTATCGCGGCGGAAAACTTCGGCAGCCAGGCCATTGTCGCCAGCATCGACGTTCTTCTTCACCCGGACGGCCGGCGAGAAGTGATGGTCGAGGCCGGAAAACGGGGAACCGGGTTCGCGCCCGCCGATTGGGCCCGCCGGGTCGAGGACCTTGGGGCCGGCGAGATACTGCTCAACTCGATCGACCGGGATGGCCAGGGCAACGGGTTGGATCTGGAACTGATCCAGGACATCACCGAGGCGGTCAATGTGCCGGTGATCGCGTGCGGCGGCGTCGGGCGTTATGAGCACTTGTCACCGGCGATCACCCAAGCCGGCGCGAGCGCGGTGGCGGCGGCGAATATCTTTCATTTCTGTGAGTTGTCATACCCGACCGCCAAGCGCCACATGATCGACGACGGTGTTCCCTTGCGCCCGGTCAAGCTGAACAGCCGTTGGTTCCCGCGCGAGCCGATCTATGACGACGCGGCGGAGGATACACGCGTGGAGGCGCGCCTGACCCGCGCCGATAACAGCGACTTCGTGGCCGCGACACCGGGCCCGAGGCCGCCGATCCAGTGGTGCACCCAATGCCTGTATCCCTCGATCAGCGCGGCGCCGATGGAGTTCGACGACGACGGCGTCTGCACGGGGTGCAAGATGTCGGCCTTGAAGGACACGATCACGTCCCAGGAGTGGGATCGCCGCAAGGAACTCCTGCGCGACATCCTGGAGAGCAACCGATCCCACGACGGCTCGCGTCATGACTGCGTCATCGCGGTCAGCGGCGGCAAGGACAGTTGGTTCCAGATCCATGTGATCAAGAACGAACTCGGGCTGAACCCGCTCCTGGTCACCTATGACGGCAACAACTGGACGGAGGTTGGTTGGCGCAACCTCCTGCGCATGAAAGAGGTCTTCGGATGCGACCACATTGTCGTTTCGCCCTCGACCGATACGCTGAAGAAACTCAACCGTCTCGGCGTCGAGATTCTCGGCGACATGAGCTGGCATGCCCATGTCGGGATTACCACGGTTCCAGTTCGGGTCGCGGTGGAGAACCAGATACCGATCGTGATCTGGGGCGAGCACGGCTATCAGGACCTGTGCGGCCAGTTCGATCTCAACGACTTTCCGGAAATGAGCTATCGCGACCGGCTCGAACATTTCGCGCGGGGCTATGAGTGGAACTATTTCGTCGGTCGCGAGGAATTGGAGGAACGGGACCTCATCCACTGGCGGTACCCCTCGGATCAGGCGCTCCACGACCTGGATTGCCGAGGGATCTATCTCGGAAACTACGTTTTCTGGGACGCCAACCGGCATGTCGAGCTGATGATCGAGAAATACGGCTTCGAACTGCCGAAGGAACCCTTCGACCGGACCTATCGGCGCATGTCCAACCTGGACGACATGCACGAGAACGGCGCGCATGACTATCTGAAATACATCAAGTTCGGCTACGGACGCTGCACCGACCATGTCTGCAAGGACATCCGCGCCGGCCTGATGACCCGCGAGGAAGGCATTGAACTGATCAAGCGCTATGATCATGTGCGGCCGAAGGACTTGGACCGGTGGCTGGACTATGTGGGCATGGATGCCGATAGGTTCGACAGGCTCGCCGATACGTTCCGCGATCCGCGCGTCTGGTGGATGGAGAACGGGGAATGGAAACGCCATGAGGTTTCCTGACATCGACCGTCCGATATCCGGGCCGAGCCTTGGCCACGCGAAAGGATGGATCAAATGGCCGAGGATTTAGGCGAGCCGCTCTCGGTCGACGATCTCTGCCCCAAGGACCTGATCGAGGGATGGGAAGCCGCGTTCATGCGCGACGTAAAGCGCCTCAACGCGGCCACCGACCGGTTGGTGGATGTCGACTGCCCCGCCTGCGATGGCGACGAGCGTGAACCGGCTTTCGAGAAGTACGGCTTTCGCTATGTTCGATGCGCCGAATGCCGAACCCTGTTCATGACGCCCAGGCCCTCCGAAAGCCTCATGGCCGACTACTACGCGAACTCGGAAAACTACGCGTTCTGGAGCGAGCATATCTTTCCCGCGACCGACGCGGCGCGGCGGGAGAAGATCCACCTAGGACGGCTCGACCGAGTGCTGGACCTTTGCGATCGCCATGACGTTCCGACCGGCGCGCTGCTCGAAGTCGGCGCGGGATACGGGACCTTCGGGGCGCTTGCGCTGGCGAGCAAGCGGTTTAACCATGTCGTCGCCGTGGAACCCACGCCCGAGATGGCGGAGGCTTGCCGCGCGGCGGGGCTCGACGTCACCGAGAGCGCCGGATCGAGGATATTCCCGAGGGCACCCACGCGGCGGATGTCGTGGTTTCCCTGGAGGTCATCGAGCATCTGTTCGATCCAAAGGTCTTCATCGCGCGTTGCGCCGACCTGCTCAAACCAGGGGGATTGCTGATCCTGTCCGGCCCCAACGGCGACGGCTTTGATATCGCCACGCTCGGTCCAGGGTCCCAGGCGATCGACGTGGAGCACGTCAATCTGTTCAACCCCGGATCCCTGGAAGCCCTTCTGAGAGCCAACGGCTTCGCTGATATCGCGGTGTCGACCCCTGGCCGCCTGGACGCGGAAATCGTCCGGGAGGCGGCCTTGGCCGGCGAGTTCGATTTGTCGGAGCAACCCTTCCTGCGACGGGTTCTCATCGATGAATGGGAAGACCTGGGCTGGCCGTTCCAACGATTTCTCGCCGAGACCGGCTTGTCGTCTCACATGTGGATCACCGCCCGACGCCCGCACGACTGAGGCGGCGAGCAAGCGCGGTCGGACGGATCACCCATCCGTTTTTCGGCTCTACTCCGCCGCGAGCGCCGGCCGTCCGGCTTCAAAACGAAACCCGCGATAGTCGTCGGCGACGATCTCCTCGCAGGTGCGGCGATAGGAGCCGACACCGGCGATATAGGGCATGAACAGGCGTGGTTTTCCGGGGATGTTGGCGCCCATGTACCAGGAATTCGCGCGCGGGAAGAGTGTCTGGTGGGCGACCTCCTGCACATGGTCGACCCAGTGATCCTCGGCGGCGCGCTCCGGTTCGATAAGCGCCATTCCTCGCTCGCGCATATGGATGACCGTGTCGACGATCAGATCCACATGCTGCTCGATTGAGTTCATCATATTGCCCTTGACCGAGGGGCTCCCGGGCCCCGTGACCATGAACATATTCGGGAATCCCTCGGACATCAGCCCCAGATAGGTCCGCGGTCCGGCCTCCCATTTCTTCTTGAGCGCCAAGTCGTCACGACCCCGGATATCGACGTTGAACAAGGTGCCGGTCATGGCGTCGAAGCCGGTCGCGAAAACAACCATGTCGAACGCGAATTCGCGCTCCCCGACACAAAGACCCGTCTCGGTAAATCGCTGGATCGGCGTCTCGCTGATATCCACCAGATCCACATTGTCGCGGTTGAAGGTCTGGTAGTAGCCGTTATCAATGCATATGCGCTTGGTGCCGATGGGATGGGTCTTGGGACAGAGAATCTCCGCCGTCACCGGATCCTCGACAATCGAGCGGATCTTGTTCCGCACGAACTCGGCCATCGTGTCATTGGACGCCTGGTTCGTGAGAATATCGTTGAACGCCCCGAGGAACGCGCCGGTCCCCGCCTCCCACCGCGCCTCGAACGTCGCTTGGCGTTCCTCCTCGCTCACTTCCAGAGCGGATTTGTCGTTCACCTCGCGCAGCACGCCGTTCGGCATGTACCTCATTTCCGCGCGCTTTTCCGCGTAGCCGTGTTTCCAGGAGTTCGCGTATTCCTCGGTCATCGGCATGTTACGCGCCGGGATCGAGAAATTCGCCTGTCGCTGAAAGACCGTCAGATGCGCCGCCGTCTCGGCGATCACCGGTATCGCCTGGATGCCGGTGGAGCCGGTGCCGATCACCGCGACCCTTTTGCCGCGAAAATCGACCGGCTCGCGCGGCCAGCGACCAGTGTGATGGGTCTCGCCCTGGTAATCTTCCAGTCCTTGGAAATCCGGCACCTGGGCGGTGGAGATGCACCCACCGGCCATGACGAAATACCGCGCCGTGACCGTGTCGCCCTTGTCGGTTTCGATGACCCAATGCCGCCTGGCCTCGTCGAACCGCGCCGCGCGGACCTCGGTGGCGAACTGGATGTCCCGGGCGAGATCAAAGCGCTCGGCGACATGCTTGGCGTATTCCAGGATCGTCTCCTGAGCCGAGAATTTCTCGGGCCAGTCCCATTCCTGCTGTAGGGCTTCGTCGAACCCGAAGGAGTACTGCATGCTTTCAACGTCGCAGCGCGCGCCGGGATAGCGGTTCCAGTACCAGGTCCCGCCGACCCCCTCGCCGCGCTCGAAACACTGGGCCTTCAGCCCGGCCTTGCGCAAGCGATGCAGCAGGTAGAGGCCGGAAAAACCCGCGCCCACGACAACGACATCCACCGTGGGCGAATCTTCCGTCGGATTACTCATTGAATTTTACCTCCGAATACCGCGCTAGCGATGCGCGAACCCTAGTTTAGTATATGCTGGTGGTAACAGACATCCCACCCGGACCACGAATTCAAGGAAATCGCATGACACGCGTCCCTGTCTTGAAATCACCCGACGAGCTCTCCGGCGAGGCGCGCCGCATCGCGGAGAAAATCGTCGACACTCGGAAATCCCTCGAAGGCCCCTTCTCTGTCTGGATGCACGCGCCGGAATGGGCCGAACGAGTCGCGCATCTCGGAACCTTGGTGCGCTGGGAAGGGACGCTGGATCTTCGCGCCCGCACTCTCGCGGCCCTGGTGACCGGACGTCATTTTCACGCTCAGTATGTCTGGGGCATCCAGGGCGTTATCGGCGCCGAGCGGAACATTCCGCGCGCGACAATCGACGCGATCCGCGACGGGCACTCCGACGGGATAGCGCCGGAGGATCTCGAGATCATCGATTTCACCCGTCAGCTCCTGCGAACCAACCGTGTCGAGGATGCCCTGGCGCAAGCGGTCATGGCACGCCTGGGCACGGATCAATATGTGCAATTGACGACTTGTATCGGCTACTACGCGATGCTGGCAATGACAGTGAACGCGGCCGATCTCGCGCCCAACCCAAACCACGAGGCGCTGCCCACCGCCTAAAGATCAAGATCCGCTATAGTCGGCGTGACCGTTTACCGCCAGTTCAGCTTTAGGCCGCCCCTACCGCGCCGCCCGGCGACGGGGCGCATCTATTGAAACAATCCGCCTTGGCGCCGTTCGGCGTATAGAACTCGTCCCCCCAAGATGGCGGCCTCGGTCGCGAATGCCGCGATCAACGACGACACACCGACCACGGCGCCATTTGCATCGGACATCGAAAGCGCTATCGCACCGACCGCGCCGACCGCCAGTATCCGGGCCGTGGAGGCGGCCGCGATCGCGTTGGTTCTTCGACTTGCCAGTAACTGCCCTCGCGCGAAGGCGGCCGCTGTCATGCACAGGGCCAACAATGGAGATAGCGCGAGGGCGGGCGCGATGTAATCCGCCATTGAGCGCGGCAAACCCATTACGTTCTCCAGCGCATAAAGGCGCACGACATCAATCTGAAACACACACATCGCCAGGCCGAACAAGATCGCGAGGTGAACGGCGAATTTCCCGATCACGGGCGCGTCGGCGCGGCCGCGCGTCAAGGTCTGGACGGCCTGGGTAAGGTTCCTCAGCGGCCCTAGCAAGACACGCATCATGGCGTCCAATACGCCGAAGGCGGCGAGCGCGAGTTCAGGCTGCACCAGGCGTCCCAGGAACAAACCCACCGTGAACGCCACGCCACTTTCCGCCGCCTGCATCAACATGACCGGCCAACCGAAACGCCACATTTCCTTATATGACGGCGGGGGTTCGCCGCTTGCGGGCAAGTCCAGATAGTATTTGCGAGCAACGATTACCGCATACACGCTTTCAATGGCGATACAAGCCGTTAAGGCCGCCATGCCGACCAGCGGACCGCTCGCCCGATCTTGCAACGCGGCCAAAATCCCAAACAGGCCAATCAAACGGATCAACGTTCCAAGCGTGACCAGCGTCGTTCGCCGCCGCAACATCAACAACGCATAGGCGATCGATCGAAAGAAGACGCACGGGACGATAAGCGTCGAAACGATCATGCATTTTTGGGCTTCCACCGCGACCGGCTCGCTTGCCCCGAACACCATGCCGAAGAAGACGATGCCCAACGGCGTCAAGGCGATAAGCGCCCAAGCCCAGCCAACCAAGGCGAAAGTCTGAACGCTAAAAACCAGCAACCGGATCACGGACTTGCGGTCCTTGATATAGGAAATCGCGACGAACTGACAGGCCCACACGGGGCTTCCCAACGTGGCGTGCAGGTAAAAAGCCATGCTGTACGCGGCCAGGATCGGTTCGGGATCGGGCATGCGCGCGAGAAACGCCGAAATGACCGCGTGCGACAACATGTGCAGCTCGGCCATGAAGATAAGCGGCGCGAAGAATCCATAAGCTTCGCGAATAGTGACGCTCGCGCCTGTATTCGCGCGTCCGATCTTCGGGGAATTCCTCGACTTTTCCAATGTTCAGTAAAAACCTCGTCGTTGAGATCGGATGCCGCTCACCGTTCTCTCCTTCGTCGGACAGGTGGTCATCGCGGATGGACGGTTCGTGGTTACCGAGCCGGGCAAGACGTAAAAAACCTCGGAACATAACGAATGGAACAGGTGCATCGCCCTGTTGAGCCGCACTAGCGCCCCTTGAATACGGGCTTGCGTTTCTCCCGGAACGCGGCGCCGCCTTCCTGTTGATCCTCGCTCCGCCGGATCGCCAGCAGCTCGCCGCGCGCCAGGGCATGCTGTTCCGAGGGGCCCTTGGCGGTCACGGTATCGCGCACGAAGCGCTTGAGCATGCCCACCACCATTGGCGAGCTATCGGCGAGGACGCGGGCATAGTCCATCGCCGTCTCAACCTGCTGGCCGACCGGCACCACCTTGTTCACCATGCCGACCTCATACGCGCGCTGGGCATCGAAATGCTTGCCGGTCAGCATGAACTCCATGGCGATCTTGTGCGGAATTCGCGCCGCGACGCTGGCGATCAGGCCCCCGCAGAAGCCCAACTGGGCCTCTGGGTAAAAGAAATCCGTGTTCTCCGCCGCCACCGCCACGTCACAGAACTGAACCAGACAGAACGCCCCGCCGACACAGTACCCCGCGACCGCCGCGATCACCGGCTTGTCGGTAATCACGCCGACTCCCGGCATGCATTCCCAGAGGTCCGGATCGACCGGCGGGTCCTTGATATCGGCCCCCACGGAGAACGCCTTGTCGCCGGAACTGGTTAGAACCGCGCACCGATCGTCGGAATCCCGAAACCGAATGAAGGCATCGCGCAGATCCGCGACCAGCGCGTTGGACAGGGCGTTCATTTTCTCGGGCCGGTTTATGGTGATCAGCGCGATCCGATCGCGGGATTCATAGGTAACAAGAGCGTCCGTCATTTCTTGATATCCAATTCAACTCACATGCGAGGCGCGCGGTGATCCGCGTCGATTTCAGGTATCGGGATCACGGTATGTCGGGATCGTCATCGCCGTCCAGCCCGCGTTGGGCGCGATTGCGCAACACCTCTTCCCGGCTGATTTGACCGTAGAGCCGTAGCCAGGGTTCGCTCTGAGCCCGTTTCTCGATGACCAGCATGCTGTCATAAAAATGCAGTCCGAAGGTGGATTTCGCGAAATCGCCGGCGGGCATCGCCTGGGGCCGTTCGGCGGGGGGCACGATGTAGGTATTGAAGGATGGATTATACCAGTACCATTCATGCAACAGATCGATGAGCCGCTTGGATCGCTCGATGAAGGACTCGCGCCCGAACCCGCCGCCGAAATGCGGCCAGTAGCTGGTATGCAGGTCCTCGACGATATAGACCCCGCCATCGGCCAGATGCGGGTAGAGAGCCTCGAAGGTCGCGATCTGTTGATGCGCCTTGTGGCCGCCGTCATCGATGACCACGTCGAGGCGCGGCAAGCGGGTTTTCAGGCTCTCCAGAAACGCGGCATCCGCCTGATCACCGATCATGATCTCCGCCTCGTCCTCGATCATCAAGGTGGTGGTGGGATCGATATCCACGCCGACAATCGCCGCTTCGGCCCCGAAGTAGTTCCGCCAGATTTGAAGGGAACCACCGTTGAAAACCCCGATCTCCAACAGATTAACCGGCGTCCCCCGGAATTTAGCGAGATGGCGTTCATAGATCTCCGGGTAATGGCTCCACTTGTCGCTCTTATTCCCCGCGTGAGTTTCAAACATTTCCACCAGCGAGAGACCGGCCCGCCCTTCGGATCCGGATTCAGTCATCCTCATCTCCATAATCGACCTGTGTGGCCATCCAGCCTTCGTCGTGGCGTTTCCAGTAAAGATCCTTCAGGTCACGGGACACCGGCCCCGGACTGTCATTCGACAGAATACGGCCATCGATACGGGTTACCGGCATGATTCCACCGGCCGTCGTGGTCAGGAATATCTCATCCGCCTCGTGCATATCCTCGACCCGAAGCCGCCCCGTGCCCGCCTTAAGACCGAGTTGCGCGCATAGCTCCAGGGTCGCCTTGCGGGTGATGCCCTCAAGCGCGCCCCGGTCCGGGGTCAGGACCGCGCCGTCGCGCACGATGAAGACGTTGAAGCCCGGCCCCTCGGTCACGAACCCGTCGTGATCAAGCAGGATCGCGGCGTCGGCGCCGGCATCCTCGGCCTCGAACATCGCCTTGACCATGTCGCCGCGATGATAGTTCTTGATGGTCGGGTCGACGGAATCCGCCGGAATGCGCGGTGTCTTGGCGATGATCGCATGGCCTCCGCGCTCTTGTATCTCCGGCGACAACACGTCGATCCACGGTAGGGCGTAGGCTATAAATCGGTTCTCGTAGGCACTAACCGGGCCCCGTGGACCATAAGGCGGCAGACCGCGAGTGCAGACCATCGCCACATAGGAGTCACGGTGGCCCGTCAGGCGGACACATTCAGCCAGCACGGCTTTCATTTCATCGGCGTCCAAGGTGATCCGCATCCGCAATCCCGCCATCGAGGCCTGGAAGCGTTCGATATGGTCATCCAGGCGAAAGAACGACCCGCCCTTGACATGCACGACGTCATAGCAAACGTCCGAACGGGTAAACCCCAAATCGAGCACCGAGATCTTGGCCTCGGAAATCGGGCAATAGGCGCCATCGACAAAAGCGGCGCCCTCCGGCCACTCACCCGTGCGGACGCCCTTGCCGGCGGATGTCGAAAATACATTCATGGATCGACCTCCCTCGCCAAGTTTTCCGGGGTTTCAGGCTTCGAGGGGCGTGGCTGAATCGGCCAAACCGGTTGGCCGCCGTGGCCCGCCTGGCGCTCCTTGCTGACCCGGACCAGGGTCTCGCGAAGCTCTGGGTTGGAATTCAGAAAACGCCCGAGGTCCTGCGCGTCGAGGATCAACAACCGGCTTTCTTCCAAGGCCACGATGGTCGCGACCCGGTCGCCATGCTCGATCAACGCGATTTCGCCGAAAAAGTCACCCGCGTGAAGAATGACCGGCTCGGGATCCAGTTCGACCTCCAAGGCGCCGCTGACAACGAAATACATGCTGTCGGCATGCTCTCCCTTGCGAACGATGACTTGTCCGGCGTTGGCCATCCGCGGCTTCAACATCGCCGCCAGATCCGCGATTTGCGCCGCCGGCAGTTCGGAGAACAGCGGAACCTCGGCAACCAGGTCCCAGGTCTCGACAAAGCCGCGACGTCGAAACTCGCGCGTATAGCCCGACGCCAGAATCGCCGCTGGTAGCGCGAACATACCAACCCCGATAATCGTCACGAACCCGCCCATGATCCGACCGATGGCCGTGACCGGTGTCACATCGCCATAGCCGACCGTCGTCAAGGTCGCGAGCCCCCACCACATGGCGTGCGGCACGCTGGCGAAGGCCTCGGGCTGCGCGTCCCTCTCGGCGACGAAAACCAACGTCGAAGCGACCACCAACATCAGGATCAGCATGATGAACACACCGATCAGCGCCCGGCGTTCGGTGTAGAAAACCGCTTCCAGGCTTTCCACCGCCCCGCCATAGGGCGTGAACCGAAGCACCCGTATCAGTCTGAAGGCGCGCAGGATCACCAGTTCCGGCTCAATCCCCAGCAACAAGGGCAGGATCGCGATGAGATCAAGGAGATTGCCGGGCGAAAGCAGATAGCGCAGGCGACCGCGAATCGGATGGCGATTAGCCCTTTGCCGCGCGCCACCCGCGTCATACAGCCAGATTCTCAGGACCAGCTCGGCCACGAACAGAAAGAGCGCGAGCGTCGTCAACATCTCGACCCAGTGACGGACTCTGGCATCGAACACATCCATCGATCCGGCGATAACCACCACGACGGTGAACAAGATCGTCAGCACGATGAAGCCCTGCAGGCATTGACGTGCCGCCCCTTCGCCCGGAATCAGCTCCAGGGTCTCGTGAAGGTATCGCTTGGTATCTCCCGTAGGCACGGTCCCGCCCTCGCCCTCATTCACCTCGATAGTGTACGGGCACGGCGCGGAGCGACAAAGCGCATTGGACGCCGAAAGCGATGTAGGTCTTTGGTTTTTCGTGTGTCTTGCTAAAGTCCGGAAAAATTCACGGAGGGAGAGGACCATGGCGGGAATGCAACGCGGCAAGGCGGAACAGGATATCATCGATCGGGCGCGGGCGGTTTTGCCGGCCGGGTCCTTCGGCAACATGGCCAGCGATGTCGTCGTCGCCAGGGGCAAGGGCGGTCGGATCTGGGATCTGAGCGGCAATGAGTACGTCGATTTCCTGCTCGGCTCCGGGCCGATGTTCGTCGGCCACGACCATCCCGAGGTGACCGCGGCGGTCCAGGAACAGATTCCCAAGGGCACGACCTTCTTCGCCAATAACGAACACGGCATCGCGCTCGCCGAGTCGATCTGCGAGGCCATGGCCTGCGCCGACAAGCTCCGCTTCGTTAGCAGCGGCTCCGAGGCGACGCTCTATGCCATGCGCACGGCGCGGGCTCATCGCAAGCGCGACAAGGTGCTGAAATTCGAAGGCGGCTTTCACGGCATGAGCGACTATGCGCTGATGAGCATGGCGCCGAAGACCCTTTCGAACTACCCCCAGGCGATTCCGGATACCCCCGGCATTCCCAAGAAGGTCAGCGAGGATGTCATCATCGCGCCCTATAACGACGCCGAGACGGCGCGAGCGATCATCGCCGAGCATCACGACCAATTGGGCGCGGTGATCGCCGAGCCGTTTCAGCGCCTGCTACCGCCCAAGCCAGGCTTCCTGGAGACCTTGCGCGAGGTGACCACCGAATATGAGATCCCTCTGATCTTCGACGAGATCGTCACCGGATTCCGTTTCGCCTATGGCGGCGCGCAGGCCTATTACGGCGTGACGCCGGACATGTGCTCGCTGGGCAAGATCATCGGCGGCGGGTTCCCGCTCGCGGCGATCTGCGGCAATGACGAGTTGATGGCCCATTTCGACAAGGAATCCGTCGGCGACGACGAGTTCCTACCGCAAATCGGTACCTTGAGCGGCAACCCCGTCGCCGCGGTTGCCGGGCTGAAAACCCTCGAAATTCTCAACCGCCCGGGCACCTATGAACAGGTCTTCGAAACCGGTCGACGCTTGATGGCGGGGCTTGAGGCGGCGATGCGCGACAACGGCCACGCCGCCAAGGTTATCGGCGAGCCGCCCCTGTTCGACGTGTTCTTCACCGACGGTCCGGTGGAGAACTACCGCGGCATGGCCGCCGCCGACGCCGCCAAGGGCCGCGCCTTCACCGCCCTGCTACGCGAGCGCGGCGTCTTCAAGGGCGACAGCAAATACTACATCTCGCTGGCCCATGACGAGGCGGATATCGAGCAGACCCTGGAAGCCCTCAAGGGCGCGGCGAAGGCCTTGGCGGAGGCGTGAGTTAACCGCTAAACCGAACGCTCTATCGCTTCCGCGAAGCGCTCGCCGGCGCCTGGAGCCAAGTGGAGATAGAGGCTCGGTTCGACTAGCTCCACTTCCATCACGGTGAACGCGTCGCCGCGTATCAGGCCGTCGACCCGCGCATAGACCGGAACGCCGGGAACGACGGCAAGCGCCGCCTCGGCTTGCGCGATGATCTCCGGCGAAACCGAAACCGGCTCAACCCGCGCGCCGAATTGGGAGTTCGCGCGCCACTCCCCCTCGGCGATGACGCGGCGCGCCGCGTGCGAGAAAACGCCCCCGAAGAACACCAGGGTGGTCTCGCCCAGGGCGCCGATATCAGCCTGAAACTCTTGCAGAAGCGCCCGATCCCCCGCGATCGCCTTGCCATGCCAGAGGTCGGGCCGCGCGCGATCGATCTTCGCGACATTGAATCCGCTCTGACCGGAAACCGGCTTCAGAATCCCCACATCCCAACCGTTTTGACCGAGCGCGCGTTCGATGGCGCCCTGATCTCGCGGATCGACCAGGATGGTCCGCGGCACCCGCACACCCGCTTGCTCGAGGGTGATCAGATAGGACTTGTCGAAGTTCCAGCGAACCATGTCCGGCGGATTACGCGAAACCACTGCTTGGGTTTCCAGCGTTGCCAACCAATCAAGGAACGCGCCTGGGTTCTCGTGATAGTCCCAGCAGGCTCTAAGCACCGTGACATCCGCCTGGAGGAAGGCCTCGATCGGCCCGTTCCACGGCGCGGCCACAACCTCGTGATCACATCTCTCCAAAGCCCCCCGCAAAACCAGATCGCTTTCCAGGAGATCCGGCCACGCGAGACAGGTCGCGAGCGCGATACGCAATGGCGGGCTCGTCTAGCAGGCTGTTGAAGGTTGATGAAAAGGCATTGGAGATCCATCAATTCGCTCGCTTCGCGCGCGCCTCGAGACGAGTTCTTTCATTGACTTGAACATTTCATACCAGCGTCTCTCGCCCTCGGCGACCATCGTGTTGTTCTTGCGCGGGCGACAATCGAGAGGTCCGGCGGCTTGCCCGCCTGGAAGAGGCCCGCTGAGCGCTACCTGTCCTGGACCTGATCCAGGATGTCGACGGGTCTTCGCGACCTGAAATCTCACGCTTGAATGAAGGACAGCACCACGCCCAAGGTCGTGTCGGGCTTCAGCCAAACCGCCGGATACGGGTGCTTGTTGATCTCGAATCCCTGGCTTTCAAGATAGGCTTGGGTCGTGGCCAGATCCTTGACCCGCACGCCAAAACCGCAGACCCAAGGCAAGGTCGGCGCGGTTACGCCCGGGGCCCATTTGTCGAGGCCGGCCTCGGTCAGGACATAAAGTTTGGTGTTACCCAGATCGTAGACCGCGATGTCAGCCCCATGCCGCGCCGGCTCGATCGCGAACATGGCCGTGTAGCGCGCGCAGGTCGCCTCGATATCCTCGACGCAGACCGCCGTCTCGGCCATCGTCACCGCGCCATTGGGATGCTCAAGAAGATGCGGCTGCCAGAGCACGTCGCGGGTCAGATGCTGGATGAAGATCATCCGGCCTTCCGGCACCTTCTCGCGGATCGTGTGGACATTGCGAAACTGGGCCAGGCGCTCCTCGGAATCGTCGGGCCCGAAGGGGGCCATGCGTTCGAGCTTGGCCGCCGGCTGAACCATGCCGGAGCGGGCGTTGATCACTTCATAGGCCTTCTCGGAATCCGACACGCCAAGCGCGATGATATGGGTACCCTGGTACTTGTCCAGCAAGCCGCTGACCGAGGTGTAGAGCGCCGGATCGGTGATGCCGATCAGCTCCAGATAGCCTTGCTCGAACATCGCGCAGTGATTGCCGGAGCCCCAGGGCACCACCGGCCCGCCGGGCTCGGTCGAGCCTGAGTGGATACTACGCGCGGTCAAGGTGAAACCGAGCCTGGCATAGGTCTCGTACGCCTGACCCAGGGTCGCGACGGCGACACCGACATGATCGAGTTGTAAATCCAGGTCACTCATCGGCTTAGCCCCTCCTCGGCGCGTTGGGTCAGCATCTTGCGATCGACCTTGTTGGTCCCGGTCAGCGGCAGGCTGTCCAGAAAGGTAATCGTGCGCGGATGCTGATAGGCCGGCCCGTTGGCCAGCGTATAGCTCTTGATCAGATCCTCGGTCACCATGGCGCCGGGTCGGGCCACGACGAAGGCGACGGGCTTGAAACCCTTGATGTCATCCGGCACCGGCACCACGCAGGCCTGCTCCACCGCCTCGTGGCGCTCCAGAAGCTTCTCGACCTCCGAGGGATAGATATTCTCGCCGCCGCAATTGAACATGTCGTCGACCCGGCCGACGAAATAATGAAAGCCGTCGGCATCCCGGCGCATCACGTCACCGGTACGGTACCAGCCGTCCTCGGTCATCGCCTCGGCGGTCTTTTCCGGCATGTTGTGATAGCCGGGGGTGACGGCGGGGTTCTTGCAATGCAACTCGCCGTAATCCGCGTCGAGATTATCGCCATCGACCAACCGCGCGATCCCGGCGATGGGATAGCCGACCGAAACATCCGGCTGCGGCGGGCCTTCCGGATGTGGCCCGTAAACCACCGGGCCAGCCTCGGTGGTGCCGTATCCGTTGGCGATTTCGGCGTTGGGGAACCAGTCCCTGATATCGGCGACCAGCTTGTTGCTCACCGGGGCCGAGCCCATGCGCACGATGCGGACCGAGGACAGATCGGTTTCTGTCAGGGCCGCCTCCTCGCGCACCACCATCGCCATCATCGCCGCGACCGAGGTCAACCAAGTCACGCCATGATCGCCGATCGCGCGGATATACTCGACCGCGTTGAATTGCGGCATCAGCACGATGGTCAGATGCGCCGCCATGGCCACCTTGCAAATCGCCAGGCCATTCATGTGATAAAGCGGCGCCGCCACCAGCATCCTATGATCCGGGTCCGGACGCTTTTTGATCCGCATCTCGACCACCCAGAGATGGCCCGCGTGGGTCAGCGGAACCCCCTTGGGCCGACCGGTCGATCCCGAGGTATAGAGGAACATCGCGACCTCGTCGGGTTCGGGCCGCGTGGTCTCGAAGTCGCCTGGGTCAAGCAACGCGTCAAATCCACTTGCGCCGTCATCGCCGAACACGACAACGTCGATGCCCTCCGGCACCACGTCCCGGCGGTCGGCGTCGGTAAAGACCAGCTTGCACTCGGCATCGGCAAGGATGAACTCGACGGTCTCGACCGGGAACTTGTGATTGATCGGGATCGAGACCATGCCCGCCCGCATGGTGCCGAGATAGGCGATCAGAAACTCGGCGCTGTTGGCCGCCAGGATCGCCAGGCGGTCGCCACGTTTGTAACCACGCGCCACCAGTCCGCGCGCGACCGCTTGTGCCGCCGCGCTGATATCGCCATGGCTGTAGATCCGAGGCCCCGCCGCGGCGCCGAGATCGATCAGCGCGATCTTGTCGGGATCGCCCGATCGGTCGAGCAAATCGCCTAGATTAAAAAGATCACTCATTCTCGAGGGCTCCTGAGGAAAGGCGGACACGCGCTGGAGTATAGCGGCTCGCGCGGACACTCCAAGCGGGCTCATGACGGGATCGCATATTCGCTTTGCAAGCCCGCTACGACTTGGTCGCCGCCGCCGCTTCAACTAACCTGGATGCGCGTGGAGCGAGAAAGCCCGACGCGGCGCGGCGATTGGAAGTGGCATGGCGGACAAGCGTACCCAGGTCGGAATTGTCGGAGCGGGACCGGCGGGATTGCTGTTGGCCCAACTTCTGATGGCGCGCGGCATCGACTCGGTGATCCTGGAACAACGCGACCGTGCCTATGTCGAAGGACGGATCCGCGCCGGGGTGTTGGAACAAGGCACGGTCGGACTTCTGGCGGAGGCCGGTGTCGGCGCGCGGGTCGCGGCGGAGGGTCAGGCGCATGGCGGCATCGAGATCAGTCTCGCCGGCAAACGGACGCGCATCGATCTTGAAGATCTTACCAGCGGCAAGGCGGTGACCGTCTACGGCCAGACCGAGGTCGTAAAGGATCTGATCCAGGCCCGGCTGGCGGCCGGCGGGGAAATCGTCTTCGAGGCCGGTGACGTCACGCCGGTTGATCTCGACACCAACCGGCCACGGCTGTTGTACACTCACGATGGCGAGACCCGTGAGTTGCATTGCGACTTTATCGCCGGCTGTGACGGCTATCACGGGGTCTGTCGCGCAAGCCTTCCAGGCAGCGCGCTCAAGCTCTATGAGCGCAACTATCCCTATGCCTGGCTCGGTATCCTGGCCGAGGCGCCCCCGCCAAGCGAGGAACTCATCTACGCAAGCCATCCCCGGGGCTTCGCGCTATTCAGCATGCGGCCGCCGACACGCTCGCGCCTTTACCTGCAATGCACGCCGGACACGGATCTGGCGGACTGGCCGGACGCGCGGGTTTGGGACGAACTTCGCGCGCGGCTTGGACCAGACGACGCCGACATGTTGCGCGAGGGGCCGGTATTGGAGAAATCCATCACCCCGATGCGAAGCTTCGTCGCCGAGCCATTGCGCCACGGCAGGCTGTTTCTCGCCGGCGACGCCGCCCATATCGTGCCGCCGACCGGCGCCAAGGGCCTCAACCTCGCGGCGTCCGATGTCCGGTATCTCTCCTGGGCATTGTTTGATCACTACGAAAACGGCGATGCTCACCGGCTGGATAGCTATTCCGAAACCGCCCTCTCGCGGGTCTGGAAAGCGGAAAGATTCTCATGGTGGATGACTTCAATGCTTCACAAGAGCGGCGAGGTCGACGATTTCGACGCGCGCATCAGGATCGCGGAGCTGGAGTATCTCCTGTCCTCCCGAGCCGCGATGACCGTGCTCGCTGAAAACTACGTGGGTCTGCCGTTTTAAATCCCACTCGGAGAGCAAGGGGCGGTCAACTCGCGCCGGGATCGATCAGTTTTCGAACATCCGCTTGCTGGCGCTGTTCCGGCGTTAGATTGGCCCCGGTCACATCGACACCGTCGACGACCGCGCCCGAGAAATACGCGCCGGTCAAATCGCTGGACCGAAAGCTCGCCGGGTAGGTCCTCCCGGTCTTCTTACCATCCGCGCCGACGATCTCCGCCGCCTCGATCCGCGCCTTGAGAAAACGGACGCCAGCCAGATGAGCCTTCGAAAAATCCGTGCCGTGCAAGCGCGCGAACGAGAAATCCGCGTCGGCCAGCTTAGCATCGCGGAACGTGCTCAAAAACAGCTCCGAACGCACGAAACTCGCGCCTTCCAGATTGCACTTTTCGAAGGTCACGCCGCGAACGTCACAGCTGGAAAAGTCCTGTCCTTGCAGTTCTCGTCCGGACAGGTCGGCACGTTGTCCGGTATCGCCGTTCGAGGCAATCCACAGACTATGGAGGCGCAACAATTCCTCGATCTCCGGCGGCAGGGGTTTTTGGTTGCCGCGGTGGATCGCGCCGCGCAGATCGACGCTGGCGAGATCGATCGTCGACAGGTCCACATTGCGCAGATTCGCGTCTCTGAGGCGCGCCCCCGCATATCCGCGCCTTCCAGAACCGCGCCGGTCAAATTCACCTGATTGAGGGCACAACTCGACAGATCCGCGCCTTTCAGGTTCACGCCGGCTAGATTGGCCACGAACATCTCGACATCCGCGAATTTCGCCTTCTGCGCGCTAGCGGTGGACAGGTTGGCGCGGGTCATGTCGGAGCCGGTCAAATCCGCGCTGTTCAGATTCGCCTGATACAGATTGCTCGAACGCTCTTCCATGCCGACCCACTCGGCCAGACGCCCGGGTCTCAGATCGGTGGAGCGAAGGCTGGCGTATGAAAGTTCCACCAGCTCGAAATTCGCGCCCCGCAGGTCGGCGCCCCGGAAATCCGCTTTCATCATATCGGCGGACTGGAAATTCGAGCCGAAGAGATCGGCATCGACAAACGACGCGCCCCGTCCGTTGGCCTTGCTCAGGTTGCATCCAACAATGACCGAGCGTTTCAGCTCCAAGCCCTCGAGTATTATCCCTGTCAGATCCAAGCCCTTAAGGGTGAGCCGTCTGCCATCCTCGTCCTTGGAAAGATAGCGGGCGTGCGCGAGAATATGGTCATCGAATCCAGCGGCGAATTTTTCGGCCGAGAGCGGCTCCGCGGCGCTGTCTGGCTTCTCATCGGACATGGGCGTTCCAGATATCGCCGCCTTGGTCTCCAGCGGCGGTCATTCCTACAATCCTCAAGACAACTATAGTCGCAATTACGGGATTGAAAAACATTACATATTATGCCGCCCATACGACCGTCACGTCACTCCATCCGGTGCTTCTTTTAGTTTATTATTGCCAGTTGAAAATCGAGATCCGATTCCTAGGAATGCCGGGTTTTGAAAATCTCGGCCCATTCGGGATGCCATCTCGACAGAGGTGGCCGGTTCTCCGTGATGTCGCCGGCGGCCCAACGGATACGATCGTGATCCATCTCGGTCGTTACTTCGTTGTCCGGGCAAAGGATATAAAAATCACCGCGTTCCAGCCCGGCAAGCATGAAGTCCGCCACCTGGACCGGCCACCAGGCACCGGGCTTGTGCTCGCGCTTGCCGGTCGTGGTGAAGCCCGGGATTAGGAGATGGGCGGAAATCCGATGGCCGTTTTGGCCACGCAACTCGTGTTGCAAGGACTCGGTATAGGACTTTAGCGCCGCCTTGGTTGCGTTATAGGCCGCGTTGCCCGGCGGATTGGTGATCCCCTGCTTCGAGCCGGCATTGACGATCATGCCGGGCCGCCCCTGGCCTTGCATGACCGGCAGGAAGGTCTGAACGCCGTGCAATACCCCCCAGAAGTTCACATCAAAGGCGTGCCGCCATTTTTCAACCGGCTCCGTCGTGGCTCCGCCGATCCGGGTGACGGCGTTGTTCATGAGAAAATCGACGGCGCCGAACCGATCGAGCACGGCCTCGCGCAGGGCCGCCAATGATATCGGGTCGGATACATCCGTCGGATGGCACAACATATCATCGGGATGCCCCGCGCGCGCGCCCAGATCCGCGGCGATCGCGTTGGCGGCCGAGGAGAGATCGTCCCCTGCGAGGTCGGCGAGCACCACCTTCATCCCGCGTTCGCTCAGCTTCCTGGCGGCGGCGAGACCTATGCCGCTGGCCGCTCCCGTGATCACCGCGACGCAACCCGTTTCCAGTGCTGGATGGCTCACGTGTCTCTCCTCAATTGAAGGGCCCAAGCTTAAACGCGCGAACCAAACACGGGTCCCCTGGGCAAGAACGCGTCCCGCGGCATTTCCGCTAGAAAATAAATGGTTCCAGAACCCAGACCACCCAACCGAGGCCGCCCATGATTCCGACGATCGAAACGCTCGCGACCAAACGCCGTAATCGTCTACGCAAAATCTCGGAGCGCTCCGCGCGCTCTCGCTCGGAACGCCATTTCCCCTCGATCGCCGACAACATGCCGAGCAATTGATCGATCTGCTTGCCTTCCATCGGCTCGAACGCCGCGCCGATCATCTCGCTATCCGGTTCTATCTGGACCGCGCGCGCCCTGAAATCAATTTGCCCGTGGCGACCGCCATCGGGCCATATGATCGTTCCCTCGAATACACCTTCCCCGTCCACGGTGCGGTTGTCGCCGCGCATCTGGAAACCGCCCATGGATATATCCACGAGCGAGAAACGAATGTTTCCGATTTTCACGAAACCGCCCGTGACTTTCCATCGGCCATGCTGCCGCCTTTCCCGACCGCCTTTCTTCGTGGGCTCGGGGGATGGGGCGGGCACATCGTCCGGCGCATCCGTTGCTAGGATACTCATGGGTTCTAGCCTGACAGAATCAGCGACATTTTCCCATGGTAACAGATTCTTTCACCAACCGTGACGTTTTATGCGGGATGCATACATATGATATTTTCATGCGGCCGATCGAGCCTTCATGGGAAAAGAGCGAGATTGGGGCACGGCTTCGGAAGGCCGCTCCACAAGCGTCCCGATAGCTCGAAACGCCCCGCCTCGCGCGTCCCAGAGCAGGCGTGCCTCACCGGGACGGCCATTGCGGGAACGCAAGAGCTCAACATGCCATCGAGGGTTCCAATCGTGCGCTTCCCGGACTTCTTGCATCCCCTCTCCTCGCGAGCCGGGGATCGATGTTACCCGCCACCGGGTTTCCGGCGTTCCCGTTGTCGCCGCATCCATGCCGGCGTCGGGGCGCAGCAGAATACCCGTCACGCCGCTTGCCTCCGCGACCAGTTGCAGGCGCCGGCAATTGATCGATTCCCGCGTTCGCGCCGCCGCCTTGGGGGGCCCTAGTTCGACCACCACGGCCACCAGCCCCGCGCATCCAAGCCCCTCTTCCATGGCCCAGAGACGTTCCACGTCGCCGCGCGCCTCGGCCATGATGATTCGCCGAGGATCCACCCCCAGCAACGACAAGCCACGCGCGCAAGGCATGCCGCCATGGATACTGGCGCCCCGCGGGCACCACAAAACATCTCCATCATCCCGCATTAAGCGGCTTACAAGCGCGGCGGTGAAGCCAAAGCCCGCCGCGTCGCGTACTTCCGGCCATGCCTCGCCGATCACTTCATGCACTCGCCCCCGCGCCAATCCTCCGCCGGCGAGACGTCGATCCAACGCCGCCACGCCAAGCGGTGTCACATCCGCCGGTTGATGCCCGCCCCCTCGCTCAAGCGCGCGCACGCGTTCCCGCAACTCTGCGAGAGCGATGGACGGGCTTGGCGAAAGCACGGGAGCGGTAACAGGCATCTGCCAGATCTCATATTGTTCTTCTTTTGTTCTATTTAATTTCGCCTTACTCGTCAAGCGCGCGCCGCGCGTCATGATCAAAACCGAACAGATCCCGCTCCGCCGGAGCCGTCGCGGTCGACAAGGAGAACGTAACCCGTGTTCCCCGCCCCATTTCGCTTTCAATGTCCAATTGCCCGCCATGGGCTTCCACGATCCCCTTGACGATCGCCAATCCCAACCCGACGCCCTCGGTCGGTTGCGAGAACTCCGAGCCAAGTGTCGACGTGGAAAACGGCACGACGGCGGTTTCCATTTCCTCCTCGGACATGCCAATCCCGGAATCCGAGACCCACACGGAAACCCGATGGTTATCAATTGGCTCGGCTCCGACCGTGACCTCCCCGCCCCCGGGCGTGAACTTGCTCGCGTTACTCAGCAAATTGATCAGAATCTGGTGCAGAGCCCGGCGATCCGCGAGCACTTCGGGAAACTCGGGAGGAACTCGGTTAACGAAACCCAATCCCTTGGGCCGCGCCGTCTGCTCGATCAACCGCAACGCCTCGTCCACGGCCAGATGCAGATCACAGGAAACCGGAGACAGATCAAGCTGATCCGCCTCGATCCGGGTCATATCCAAAAGGTCATTAACCAGGTTGAGCAGAAAACCGGCGCTCTTTCCGATATCTCCGACATACTCCCGGTATTTAGGGTTATCGAGCGGCCCGAAAATCTCCTGATCGATCAATTGGCTAAAGCCTATGATCGCGTTCAGCGGCGTTCGAAGTTCGTGGCTCATCCGCGCCAGGAAAGCCGATTTTGCGATATTGGCCGTCTCCGCGTGTTCCTTGGCGCGACGCAAATCGACTTCCATCGTCTTGCGATCGGAAATATCGGTACTGGTCATCCCGACCATCACCACGTCGCCGCTTGCATCCCGGATCGGGAAGCGAACGGTCAGCACCGTGATCTCGCCACGCGGGGACGGGATCTGTACTTCCCGCATGAAGGGCCGACCAGTCCGGATAACTTCCCCGTGGTGGTCAAAAATCTCGCGCGCGTAGGGATCGGGATAGAGATCCGTCACACC
>JAYOIK010000066.1:0-14687 GCA_038118725.1 Alphaproteobacteria bacterium
CGCGCGAGCCTTCGCGACCGCTCGGTTGGCCAAGCCGGCCGCGCTCCAATCCTCAGCCATGCACGCGCCTTCCGCGAAATTCACTCACTGTTGCTCGGTCTGACGCTCTATGTCCCATGTCCGCCCCGCCAAACGCAACCATCCACGCGCGCCGCGGGGCGAAGTTAGACGCTTTAGGGCGACCGCGTTTAGTCCTATGGTTCGCAATGACATGACACGCGATCCGATACGGGAAGACGAAATGTTCCAATATGTGACCGCCCGGGCCTTGGCCGACCCGAACCGCGCGCTGCATTGCACGTATGAGCCTCTCGCCATAGAGCTGAAAAGCGGCGGCCAAAGCACCTATCTCACCATAAACGAGAACGGCGCGGCCTTGAGCGATCAACCCGGCGGCGGCGTTGATTTCACTCTCGCGGCCACGGCGGCGGCTTGGAAGGAACTCGCGAGCCCCGAACCGAAACCCGGATATCAAACGCTCTCGACCATGCGCCGCACGCAGAACCTCATCGTCACCGGCGACATGGTGAAGTTCAACCGGCACATGCTGTTGCTTGAGATGCTGTTCTCGAACTTGAGTGACGAGGGCGCCGTCCACGCGCCGGTTGGCGAAACCCAGCTGGAACCGGTCACGGGCCGCTATCTGCGTCTGGATTTCGAGGGGCGGCCGCACCGGATTTATTTCGAGGAGGCGGGCCAGGGGATCCCGCTGATTTGTCTTCACACCGCCGGAAGCGATGGCCGGCAGTATCGCCATCTGCTGAACGACGCGGCGGTCACCGACCGGTTCCGGGTCATCGCCTTCGATCTTCCGTGGCATGGAAAGTCATCCCCGCCACCCGGCTTCGAGGCCGAGGTTTATGAACTCACGACGGATCGTTACGTCGCGATCGTCATGGCGATGGTCGATGCCCTGAAACTGGACAACCCCGTCGTCATGGGATGCTCGATCGGCGGTCGCGCGGTTCTGCACCTGGCGCTGCGTCACGGCGCGCGGTTCCGCGCCGCCATCGGCCTGCAATCGGCGCTGTATGCCGAGGATCGCAGCCTGGGGGACAAGGCGCCGGACAAGGCGCTGCACCGCCCGGACATTCACGGCGGCGCCCTTGCCGGCGCCCTGATGGCCGGCATGACCGCTCCGCAATCTCCCAGTGCCGAGCGGTGGGAGACCATGTGGCACTATATGCAGGGCGGCCCGGGCGTGTTCATGGGCGATCTGCATTACTATTTCACCGATGGCGATCTCAGGAACGGCCTTGCCGAGCCGTTGCGCGGCTCGCCCTGTCCGATCTATCTGCTCAGCGGCGAATACGACGCCTCCGCGACCCCGGCCATGGGCAAGGAACTCGCCGCCCTCATCGGCGCCGCCTATTTCAAGGAGATGAAAGCCGTCGGCCATTTCCCGATGTCGGAAAACCCCGACGCGTTCCGCGGCTATCTCCTACCGGTACTGGACATGATCGAGGCGGGGGCGGTTTGAGGGGCGACCCAAAGCGGAAGCAATCCGACGTAGGAGGAAACTGGTTGAGGCCCGGGGAGAAAACTCAACCGAGGTGGAAACAGTTTTCTTTTTGGGAAAATTGGTGGAGCCGAGGAGGATCGAACTCCCGACCTTCGCATTGCGAACGCGACGCTCTCCCAGCTGAGCTACGGCCCCACCGACGCGGCGGAAAATAGGGGGAGCTTGGGTTCGGTTCAAGGGAAATGTCACGGCGGCGAAACAAAATTCGGGAGCGGCACGTTCGGGGCCCTATTCCAACCACTCCCGGAAGCGCCCGAGACTATACCGACAAGCGCCGCGCTTGCTTGACGCCGGATCGACGCAGACACCCTTGCCGTCGGGCTTGCCGTTCTTGAAGACACCGGTGAATTGGTGGCCGGTATCGAGGAACAGCGTGCCCTGGCCCTCGCGGACACCGTCCACGAAATCGCCCTCGTAGCGCCAGCCGGCGGTGGGCGAGGCATAGGTTCCCCGGCCATGCCGCAGCCCGCCACGATAGGCGCCCTCGTGCCAATCGCCGTTGCGCCATTCCGAGCGTCCCTGGCCAGAGAAGACATCGGCCGCGAATTCGCCGCGATAAAGCCATCCTCGCGGCGAGGTCACCTCGCCCTCGCCGTGGCGCGCGCCGTCGCGCCATGCCCCCTCGTACCGCTCTCCGGATTTGTAGAGCCGGGATCCCTGGCCATGCGCGACGCCGTTCTCAAGGCCACCCTCGTATCGACCAAACTCCGCGCCCTGGATAACACCGTCGCCGACGACGCGCCCGCCCGTCGCGAAACATTCGCAGGAAAGCTCTCGATCACCGACTCCGGCGCCCCCCTTCAAAACAGCGACGAGCCGGCCCGCGCCGTCGGCGCGCCCTCCATCACAGCCGCCTTGCCACTCAATCGACGAAACTCGCAAATCACCGATCCAGACCTTACAGCCCGCCTCATCGGCGGCCCATCCCGCCGACGCCGCCATTGCCGCTTGGGGCACAAGCATAGCGAACACCAAGACCGCGAGGGTCGCCGCGCCCGTGACCGCCTTGCGCGTCCCCGAGAAAATCCCTATCTCAGCCCCAGTGCTTGCCGAGCGGCCTCGCCACCGGTAGGATTCCGAGACGCCGCGCGACGGAGAGATAGCGCCGATGTATGCCATCGCGAACCTGCTCAACACGATCATCAGCCTGTATATCTGGTGCCTGTTCATCTTTGTCATTCTAGGATGGCTGGTCCAATTCGGCGTCATCAATACCCAAAACCGGTTTGTCTATCTGGTGATGGATTTCCTGTACCGGATCACCGAGCCCGCCTTGCGGCCGATCCGGCGGTTCGTTCCCAATTTCGGCGGTATTGATATCTCCCCGATTCTGCTGGTCCTGGTGTTGATCTTCATTCGGGACTTCGTGGTTGTCGACCTCATGAGGATGATCGGCTAGGACAGTGCCGTTCGAAGCCGGTCCAGAAGGCGTCAGGGTTCGGGTGCGCCTTAGCCCCGGCGCGGCCCGGGATCGGGTGGGCGGGGTCGCGGCGGATGAAAACGGTGTCGCCTGGTTGACAGCATCGGTCACTCAGCCTCCCGAGAATGGCCGCGCGAACAAGGCGTTGATTCGCCTGCTCTCCAAGGAGTGGCGGGTCGCCAAGTCATCCATCGCGGTGACCCATGGGCGAACGAGCCGGCGCAAGATTCTCAGCGTCACCGGCGAGACCGGGGCGCTATCGGTTAAACTCGCTGAGTGGCTCAACCGCCGGCGACGGGACGGAGCGTGAGGAAAGCATGACCGAAGCGGCGATCATCGACGGCAAGGCCTTCGCGGCCGGTCTCAGGGAACGGGTTGGCGCGGCGGTCGCCTCGCTCAACGCGGCGCACGGCAAGGTGCCGGGCCTCGCGGTGGTGCTGGTCGGAGAGGACCCGGCGAGCGAGGTCTATGTTCGGAACAAGCGTAAGCAAACCGCCGAATGCGGGATGCGCTCGATCGAGCACAAACTGTCGGCGGAGACCGACCAGGAAACCTTGCTGAAGCTGATCGCGGACCTTAACGCCGATGACGGCGTCGACGGCATTCTGGTTCAGCTTCCGCTGCCGGACCACGTGGACCCGCAGGCGGTGCTGGACGCCATCGACCCGGCCAAGGATGTCGACGGTTTTCACGTCATCAACGCCGGCAAGCTGGCGACCGGAGGCGATGCCCTGGTGCCGTGCACGCCAATGGGATGTCTGTTGATGCTGAAGGACCGGCTCGGGGATCTCTCGGGCAAGAACGCGGTGGTGGTCGGACGCTCCAACATCGTCGGCAAGCCGATGGCGGCGCTGCTGACGCGGGAGAGCTGCACGGTGACGATCGCCCATTCCCGAACCAAGGATCTTCCGGCGGTGTGTCGTGGCGCCGATATTCTGGTCGCCGCGGTCGGTCGGCCCGAGATGATCAAGGGCGACTGGATCGGCGAGGGCGCGGTGGTCATTGATGTCGGTATCAATCGCATCCCCGCGCCCGTACGCGGCGAGGGCAAGATGCGGCTGGTCGGTGACGTGGCGTTCAGCGAGGCCAAGGCGGTGGCCGGCGCGATCACGCCGGTGCCGGGTGGCGTCGGCCCCATGACGATCGCGGTCCTGCTCCGCAACACCGTCGAGGCCGCCTGCCGGCGCCGCGGCTGGGAGATGCCGGAGATCTAGGTTTCAGTATCGTTGGGCCCGCTTGCCGCAACGGGCAAGGTGTAGCGAAGAACGCCCTTGGCCTCGCGAAGATCGACGGGCTTGCCCTTGCGCAAGGCCTGGAGCTCTCCCGTGTCCTGGAGCATCGCCGCGGCGCGTCCGACATTACGCAACAAAGGTCGCCACTTTGCCGTCTCCGTCGGATCACCGCCGGCGCGACGGGCGATATCGATGGGCGCGATCGACTTGCCCGGCCCCGCTTCAGCCAACATTTCGCGCGTGATAGCCTGCAAGGTATCTTGATCGGTCTTGGTTCTCGTCATGTCGAGACCATATGCTGTTAAAGCCGCCTCGCGTCAACGTCCGGCGTGGTGGGGTCTGTCTGAATTGTCCGGAGTATGGGACGCATGACCGGAAGCATCGAAGCGCTGTTCCTCGCGGTCGTCGCTTTCGTCGGCGGGCATTTCCTGCTTGGGCTGCCGTCGGTTCGCGCCGCGCTGGTCGAGCGGATCGGCGAGCCCCCCTTCAGGGGTCTGTTCGCGCTTACATCCGCCGCCGCCTTTACCTGGATGCTGCTGGCCTACGGCGCCGCGCCCAGGGTGGAGCTATGGCCAAGTCCGGCATGGATTTTTGGGTCCCGAACATTGTCCTGCCGATCTCCGCGATCCTCTTGGTTTGCAGATATACCGGCGCCAATCCGACCGCGGTCGGTCAAGAGGCGGTGTTAAGCGACGACCCGCGGGTGGCGCGCGGCATAGTCACCGTTACCCGGCATCCCACGCTTTGGGCGATCGGCTTGTGGTCGCTCTCACATCTTATCGCCAATGGCGACAGCGCGAGCGTGTTGTTGTTCGGGGGGCTCGCGGTGCTGAGTTTCGGCGGCATGACCGCCATCGACACGAAGAAACGAGCCGTCCTCGGCGCCGCCTGGGGGCCATTCGAACTGACCACGTCGGTGGTCCCTTTCCTCGCCATACTCCAGGGCCGAACCGGCTTTGATTGGGCGGGTATCGGCCTGTTTCGCGTCGCCGGTGGGATCTTGCTTTGGGCGGTGTTATGGATTGCGCACGTCTTCATAATCGGCGTTTCGCCGAGCCCATTTTAACCACCGAACCACAACCGGGAGTCCCAATGCGCGTCTATCACGGCCTGAACCATGCTCATCACGCCCCCAAGAGCTTTATCGCTCGGGGTCGGGTGACGGAATGCCCCGAACAGCCGCGGCGCGCCGAAATTCTTCTTGAAGCGGCGCGAAACGCCGGACACGAGATCGTCGAGGCGAGCCCACACGGATTGGAACCGGTCCGCGCGATCCATGACGCCGGTTATCTGGATTTTCTGGAACAAGCCTGGGAGTTGTGGAGCGCCCTACCCAATCCCGGCGGCGAGATTGTCCCGAACGTGCATCCCGGTCGAAACATGAACGCCGCGCCGCAAGCGACGGTGGCGCTGGCGGGGCACTATCAGGCCGATACCGCCTGTCCGATCGGCCCCGGCACCTGGGAGGGTATCCTCGCCTCCGCCGATGTCGCGGTGAATTGCGCCGAGCATGTGATGGAAGCATGGAATGCCGGCGATGCCCGCGGCCATGCCTATGCCCTGTGCCGACCGCCCGGACACCATGCCTATGCCGACCAGGCCGGCGGGTTCTGTTTCCTCAACAATTCAGCGATCGCCGCCCAGATCTGCCGGGAACGCGGCGCCGAGCGCGTGGCGATCCTTGACGTAGACGTGCATCACGGCAACGGCACCCAGGGAATCTTTTACGACCGCGCCGATGTTCTGACGGTATCCCTGCACGGCGACCCAACCGCCTATTATCCGTTTTTCGCGGGCTACGAGCGTGAAACCGGATCGGGAGCCGGCGAGGGATGCAATCTCAACCACCCGCTGCCCTTCGGAACCAAAGATGACGCTTATATCGACGCGTTGAAAAAGGCACTGGATAGCATCGGAGCCTTCAACCCCGATATTCTGGTCCTCGCCCTCGGGCTGGATGCGTCGGTGGATGACCCGCTGGCCTTCCTGTCCATCACCACCGATGGCTTCGCCCGGATCGGGGAGACGATCGGCGGGTTTGGCCTGCCGACCGTGCTTATCCAGGAAGGCGGCTACATTTCCGACAGTCTCGGCGCCAATCTGGCGGCGGTCCTGGCGGGGTTCGAAAGCGCTCGTTAGAGCCTCCACCCGCTCCTTGGTTCACCAGGTCGCGGTCACACGCGTACCTTGCCGAGGCTCGGGAACGGCGCTGATCGGGACATTCGTTACTTCCTTCAGCAGTTTTCTGAGGAACGCGTCCGCGTAGGATTGGTAATTCTCCGCGATCTCGACGAACGCACCGTTGCCGCCGATGATCTTCTGTTCGAAGTAATAGTTGAGCGTCGGATGTTCGTTAAGAATGGTTAGGCCGTTAATGGTGATGCCCTGGCCGATCACGACCTCTCGGGCGAGGCTCACGTCGGCACCCTGATTGTTACGACCGTCACAGGACAGATCGATCACCTGGCGCACGCCGTCAAAGCCGTTGTTCCTGAAAAGACTCGCCGCGAAACGAAGCGCGCCGGAGATCGATGTCGCCCCGGTTCGAATGGTTCGCGGCATCGTCTCCAACAACTCAGCCATGCGATCGGCGGCGCGGGGGCCGTCGATGACCATCCAGGGAATGTCGACGATCTGAAAATCAGCGCTCGCCCATTCGACCACGGTGACCGCGATCGAGCGGTAGTGGCCGCCGCTGATCGCCTTGACAACGGCGCGGTCGCGAAAGGCCTGGGCCATCCCCCGGACCTGCAGCTCGAATTCCCGATCATCGACGCTCGCGGAGGAATCGACGGCAAGCACCAACTCCAGGTCAACCGGAACCTGCGCCCGCGCCTGTCCCGCTCCGATGACGAGCAAGATGGATAAACCGATCAGAAACTTCATCGCCAAGCGCCTCATGGCTTCAGCGTCGCACTCCCGCGCGTCGGATGCCAGCCCGGAACCGCTGCAAGCCGATCACCTTTCGGCTAGCGCGGCATCCGACAGTGATGGCGCGGACAGCACCAGCGGCACCTCGCATTCCGGAAAATAGGTCGGACCGCCATGTCCAAGCTTGCTTTCAAAAAGGAAGAAGGACTCGACCTCGAAAGGCTCCAAGCGTATCGCGGCATGGCTCGCGATATATGGCGCCGCCGCGGCGACCGGCATCCCGGAAAACCGGGCCAAGGTTACATGAGGCTTGAACTTTCGGCCTTCCGCGGGAATCCCCGCCGCGACGAGCGCGCTCTCGACCTTGCGTTGCAGCCCCGCCAGGGCCGGGTTTTCCCGCGCGCCCACCCAGATCGCTCGCAGGCGCCCTCGGGTCTCGAAACAACCCAGCCCCTCTAGGGTCAAGCAGAAGCTCGGCACCCGAATTCGAGACAGAACGTAGGTGATCTCCTCCGCCGCGCCACCATCCACCTCCCCGATAAAGCGCAGGGTCAGATGAAAGTTTTCCGGCGCCACCCAACGCGCGTCCGGAACACCGTGCAACAGCAAGGAGAGCTTTTCACCCACGGCCTCGGGCATGGCCAGCGCGACAAACAACCGTCTCATCGCGGTACCCGGGCCAGCATCTCACGGACAGCCGGCAGGATACGCTCGACGATCACCGCCACCCCGTCCTTGGTCGGATGGATTCCGTCGCGCTGATTCAAGGCCGGCTTGCCCGCCACCCCATCCAGGAAGAAGGGATAGAAGATCACGTCGTGACGCGCCGAAAGATCCCTGTACACCGCTTCATACTCGGCGCCGTATTCCGGTCCCAGATTGGGCGGGGCCAGCATGCCGGCGAACAGGACCGGGAGTTTCATTTCTCCGAACCGCGCGAGAATGGCCTCTAGGTTCTCGCGCGTCACCTTCGGGTCGATCCCGCGCAGCCCGTCATTGGCGCCAAGCTCGAGAATCACCGCGTCCGGCTTGTCCGCCATCGCCCAATCAAGACGCGCCCGGCCCCCGGCGCTGGTATCCCCGGACACCCCGGCATTGATCACCCGAACATCCCGCCCTTCGACCCGCAGGGCCGCCTGCAGCTGCTCGGTAAATCCCTCTGATTTCGGCAGGCCATACCCCGCCGTCAGACTATCCCCCAGCGCCAGAACCTTGATCTCGCGTGCATCCGCCGGCGCGCTCCACGAAGCGAACAGGACGGTAATGAGAACAAGCGCGCGCGAAATGTTCCGCCTCAAGGGCGCAAATCGTTTGATCAGCTCGCCCAAGACCCCATATAGCTTTGACGTCCGACGCTCATCGCCGCTCGACCGAAGGTTCGCCATGACCACGACCACTCTTGAGCCCTCCCCTTCCACGCGCGGCGATACCCGCCCGATCATCGATCTAAGCGATGTCCGCCTAAACCTGAGGAGCGCGGCGGGTGAGGTCAATATCCTGCGAGGAATTAGTCTCGGGATAAACGCCGGCGAGATGGTCAGCATCGTCGGCCCCTCGGGCGCCGGCAAGTCGACACTGATGATGCTAGTCGGCGGCCTGGAAAGCGCCACGTCGGGACAGGTGACGGTTGCGGGCCATGATCTGTCCACCATGGGAGAGGACGCGCTGGCGGAGTTTCGCCGCGACCATGTCGGCATTGTCTTTCAGGTCTTCCGCTTGATCCCGACGATGTCGGCGATGGAAAACGTCGCCATCCCCCTGGAACTGGCGGGCGAGGACAACGCCTTCGAACGCGCCCGGGAGAGCCTCGGCCTTGTCGGCCTGGCCGATCGGGTCGACCACTATCCGGATCAGCTTTCCGGCGGCGAACAGCAGCGCGTCGCCATTGCCCGCGCCTTTGTCGGCAAGCCGAAACTGCTATTGGCGGACGAGCCGACCGGCAATCTGGATCGCGCGACAGGCGACGATATCGTCGAGTTGCTGTTCGATCTCAGGGAACGATACGGCACCACCCTGGTGTTGATCACCCATGACGAGGATCTGGCGAGGCGCTGTGACCGCATGATCCGCATGGCCGATGGCCGCATCGTCGAGGAACCCGCCGCGACCCTCGACGCCGAGCGGAAATCCGCGTGATGACCCAGCTCGGCCTCGCGCTCGGTCTGGCGCGCCGCGAACTCCGGGGCAGTCTCAAGGATTTTCGCGTTTTTCTGGCGTGTTTGGCGCTCGGCGTCGCGGCGATCGCCGGTGTCGGGTCGGTTTCCGACGCCATGCATACCGGAATCAGCAAGGATGCCCGGAAACTGCTCGGCGGGGATGTTTCGATCCGCATGACCCACCGAACCATGCCGGCGGAGGCTCGCCAGGTATTCGACGCGGCGGGACGCACCTCCGTGGCGGTGACGATGCGGGCCATGGCGCGCCCGAGCAATGGAGACCGCCGCACCCTGGTCGAACTGAAGGCCGTCGACGGTGCCTATCCCCTGATCGGAGCCGTGCAATCGACACCGGCGCTGCCGCTCGCCGACGCCTTGGCGGAACGCGACGGCACGATGGGCGCGATCGTCGACCCGTCCCTCGCACGGCGGCTTGGCGTCTCTATCGGCGACAAGCTGCGGATCGGCGAGCATGATTTCGAGATCCGCGCCGAGATCGTCAAGGAGCCGGATCGCACCATCCGCTTCGCGACCTTCGGCCCCCGGGTGATGATCAGTTCAGCCGCCTTGGAACGCACCGGTCTAATCACCGAGGGCAGCCTGGTGAACTATCACCATCGGATTGCTTTTCCGCCGGGCACCGATGTCGGGACCTGGACGGAACAATTCGATGATCGTTTTCCAAAGGCCGGCTGGCGCATTCGCGGCCTCGACAACGCGGCGCCGGGTTTTGATCGGTTTATCGGCAGGGTCACCCAGTTCCTGACCCTTGTCGGCCTGACCGCGCTGCTGGTCGGCGGCGTCGGTATTGCCAACGCGGTGCGCGGCTTTCTCGACCGCCGCACCGGTACCATCGCGACGCTAAAATGCCTGGGCGCTCCGGGAGGCCTGATCTTCATGATCTATCTCGCCCAAGTCATGATCCTGGCCAGTGTCGGGGTGCTGATCGGGGCCGCGATCGGGGCGGCGGCGCCACCGCTGACCGCTCATCTACTGGCCGGCGTGTTCCCGGTGAATCTGCCGCTCGGGCTGTATTGGAAACCGATCCTTATCGCCGCCCTGTTCGGCTACGTGACGACCCTGGCTTTCGCGGTTTGGCCGCTGGGACGCGCGCGCGAGGTGCGGGCCGCCCAACTGTTCCGAGCGCTCATCGTCCCGCCCGATGGCCTGCCGCGCCCCGGATACATCGCCTTGACCGCCGTCTCGGCGGCTTTCCTGGCCTTCATGGCCTTCATCGCAACCGACGACGCCAAGCTCGCCGGGTTCTTTATCGCCGGGGCACTTGTCGTGTTGCTGATTTTCGGCGGCGGGACGAGCCTGCTCCTGAAAATCATGCGCCACCTGCCGAGCCCGCGCCATCCAGGCCTTAGACTGGCGATCGCGAATCTGCATCGCCCTGGTAGCGCCACGCCGAGCATCATTCTCTCGCTCGGTCTCGGTTTGACGGTCTTGGTAACCGTGGCGCTGGTGCAAACCAACATGGCGCATCAGATCAACCAGCAGATTCCGAAACAGGCGCCGTCTTACTTCTTCATCGACATCCAGCCGCATCAGGTCGCGCCCTTCACCAAGCTCGTGGAATCCATCGAGGGCGTCGAGAAGTTGGAGCGCACGCCGATGGTGCGGGGCCGCATCGTCAAGGTAGACGGCACGCCGGTCGAGGACGTCAAGCCCGACAAGGACATCGCCTGGGCGGTCAATGGCGACCGTGGCCTCACCTATGCCGCGCGGATGCCGGAGGGCGCCAAGGTCGTCGCCGGTGAGTGGTGGCCTGAAGACTACCAGGGACCGCCGCTGATCTCGTTTGACGCCAATGTGGCCCGCGGCCTCGGGATCGGGCTGGGCGACACCATGACCCTGAATGTCCTGGGCCGCGAGATCACCGCGACCATCGGCAATCTCAGACATATCGACTGGGCGACCTTGGGGATGAATTTCGTGTTCGTCTTCGCCCCCGGCACCCTGGAAGCCGCGCCCCATAGCGTGATCTCCGCCGTCTACGCGGAACCGGGCGCGCCGGAGGAAGCGGTGCAACGCGCCGTCACCGACGCCTTCCCCAATGTCTCGGCGATACGGGTGAAGGACGCGCTGGACAACGCCAATCGCATTCTGGACGCGGTTTCCATGGCCGTGCGAACCACCGCCTCGGTGACTCTGCTGGCCGGCATTTTCGTGCTCGCCGGCGCCGTCGCGACGGGGCAGCATCGCCGGATCCACGACGCGGTGATCCTCAAGGTGCTGGGCGCGACCCGATCCCGGGTGGTGTTCTCCTACCTCGCCGAATACACGCTTCTGGGCCTGCTGACGGCGATTATCGCCGGCCTGGTCGGCTCGGTCATCGGCCGCTTTATCGTCACCGAACTCATGCGTTCCGAATTCGTGCTGAGCCCAAGCCCCATCGTCATTACATCAGCCGTTTCCCTGGTCTGCACGATCGGTCTCGGCCTATTCGGGACCTGGCGCGCCCTGGGCATCAAGGCGGCGCCACTCTTGCGCAACGAGTAGAAATCGCAACCAAGAGCCGGGATCTTGCCCATCCTTGGTCATAAAGCCGCCGCAATCACCTGGCTAACTGCCGTTGCGAAATTGGAGAGCCGGTCATGTTGAAACAATCCTTGCGGGCTTTGGTCGTTTTTGCCTTGGTCACCGGGACCGCCGGCACCGCCGGCGCGACGTCGGAACAGCAACAGGCGGAGCGCAAGATCGAGGAAGGCGCCAAGGCCTTGCTCGAGGGAATGCAACTCCTGCTGAAATCCATCCCCTGGTACGGCCAGCCGGAGATGAAGCCAAATGGCGATATCGTTATTCCCCGGCGCGACGGACCGCCCCTGAACACGCCGCGCGAACAGTCTCCCGGGTCAAGGGACGATGATACGGAGACCAAGCGGCTCTGACGAAGGCGCCTGAACACGCGCGGTCGTTTTCCACATCCTGAAAAGCTGTTTCATCACGTCTTCCCACGCGCCGCCGTTAGCGGCATTCTTCACCAAATTTACAAAAAGCGTCGGCGGATACCGCCGCGATTTATAGGTGAGGAAGACATGGCGAAGAAACTCAAGATCCTCTCATTGGGCGCGTCCTACGGCTCCCTGCTGGCCACCAAGCTGGCCATGGCCGGGCATGACGCCAAGCTGATCTGTCTACCCGCCGAGGCCGACCTGATCAATTCCGAGGGCACCCTGGTTCGGATGCCGGTCAAGGGACACGAGGGCCTACAAGAGATTCGATCGACCGATCTGCCGGGCACGCTTTCCGCCGGCTCGCCCGAGTCCGTGACGCCCTCGGACTATGACCTCGCCGTCCTCGCCATGCAGGAGCCGCAGTATCGCTCGCCTGGCGTGCGCGAGGTGCTGGAGGGCTTGTCGGCGGCCAAGGTGCCGATGATGTCGATCATGAACATGCCGCCGCTCACCTATCTGAAAAGGATCAAGGGGCTGGATACCAGCGCCTATCGCGAGAGCTACGCCGACGCCACGGTCTGGGACAATATCGACCCGGATCTGATGACCCTGTGCAGCCCCGACCCGCAGGCCTTCCGCCCGCCGGACGAGCCGGTGAACGTGTTGCAGGTCCGCCTGCCGACGAATTTCAAATCCGCCCGCTTCGCCTCGGACGAGCACACCGCGATCCTGCGCCAGCTCGAGGCGGATATCGAGGCCGCGCGTTTCACTGTCGGCGGCGCGCCGGCGGAAGTGCCGGTGAAGCTTCGGGTTCACGAGTCGATCTTCGTGCCCATGGCCAAGTGGTGCATGCTGCTGGCCGGTAACTATCGCTGCGTTCAGGCCGATGACATGCGGACCATCAAGGACGCGGTGCATACCGACCTCGACGAGACCAGAAGCGTTTATGAATGGGTCTCGGCGCTTTGCGTCGAGCTTGGCGCCAGTCCCTCGGACATGGTGCCGTTCGAGAAATACGCCAATGCCGCGCAGTCGCTGGTCAGCCCCTCCTCCGCCGCTCGGGCGCTAGCCGCCGGCGCGCCAAATATTGAGCGGGTCGACCGACTGGTCCAATCGATCGCGGCTGGTCGGGGCAAACAAAACGCCGCGGTCGACGCCACGGTGGCGCTGGTCGATGGCTGGATCGAGCGTAACCGCGCCAAGGCGGGCTGAACGACAGGCGCGGAAACCGGCCTCAACACGTGGGTGTCGTTCAGCGGAACGAGGGAAGCGCGACATGAGATCCCCCCTCAACCCGCCCCGCGATCTCTCCGTTGCCGATATGGACGCGCTGGCCTTGGGTGCCTGGATCCTCGGGACGGGAGGCGGTGGCGATCCCTATCACAAGCTCCAGAACGTCAAGCAATTGTTCAAGGCTGGCGGCTCGGCGACCCTGATCGATCCGTTGGGCCTGGACGATGACGCCCTGGTCGCGGTTGTCTCGACCATGGGCGCGCCGCTGGTGGCCCAGGAGCGTATCCCCGACGCCCATCATGCCCTGCGCCCGGTTCGCGCCATGGAAGAGCATCTCGGCCGCCCCTTCGACGCGGTGATCAGCATGGAAATCGGCGGCGGCAACGGCGTGCATCCGATGATGGTGGCCGCCCTGACCGGCTATCCGGTGGTCGACGCCGACGGCATGGGCCGGGCCTATCCCGAGTTGCAGATGACCAGTTTCGCGGTCGCGGGTCTTTCCTGCGCGCCCTTCGCGCTGTCGGACATCCGGGCCAATGACGTGGTCATCTCGCAAGCCGTCGATACCGGCTGGGTGGAGCGGATCAGCCGCCGCGTCACCGCCGAATGCGGCTCGACCGCCGCGATCTGCATGGCGCCGCGCACCGGGGCCGAGATCAAGGCGCATGGCATTCTCCACACCGCGACCCAGGCCATCGCGCTCGGCGAGGCGGTGATGGCGGCCCGACAGGCTCATGCCGATCCAGTGACCGCGATATTGCAAGCCGGCCGCGGCCTGCGACTGTTCACCGGCAAGGTCATCGATGTCGACCGCCGGGCGACCGAGGGATTTCTGCGCGGTCTTGCCCGGATCGAGGGGCTCGGCGCGAATACCGGCGCGCATTTCACGGTTCATTTTCAGAACGAGTTCTCGGTCGGCTATCGCGGAGACCAAGCCGTTGTGATGACGCCGGACCTCATCTGCGTCGTCGACAGCGTCAGCGGCGACGGTATCGGCACCGACGTCATCCGCTATGGCCAGCGCGTGGATGTGTTGGCGCTCCCCGGCCCGGCCTGTTTCATGTCCCCCGAGGGCCTGGCGACCGTCGGCCCCCGGGCTTTCGGCTTCGATCTTGATTTCCGCTCCGTGTTCTCGGAAGACGCGCGATGAAGCGCATCGGCATCGACGTCGGCGGCACCAACACCGACGCGGTTCTGATCGATGGGGAGTCGGTGATCGGCGCGGTCAAGACCGCCACCACCGAGGATGTCACCAGCGGCATTCGCGCCGCGTTGCGCGATCTCGGCGCCACGGTCGAAGGGGCGGTGGGCGGTGACTTGGACGACGTCGCGGCGGTCATGATCGGCACCACC